>JBBRZN010000032.1:0-24188 GCA_038236705.1 Gaiellales bacterium | reverse complement strand
CGTCGGCGGAGCGGCGTCCGAGAACCACGACCTCGAGCGTGCGCTCGCGGCGAAGACGCCACTTGTGATCGGCGTCGTGCTCGCTCTCGGCTTCCTGCTTCTCCTCGTTGGCGGCGAAGGAACACTGGGACGAGACACACGACGCACGGGAAGCAATGATCGGCGGCGTCGCGCACTCGGGCCGCGTCATCTTCGCAGCGGCCGCCGTGATGGTTGCCGTCTTCTTCACCTTCGCCCTGTCCGGGCCGCTACCGCCGAAGGAGATGGGAATCATCCTCGGCGTCGCCGTCCTCCTCGACGCCCTACTGATCCGGCTGGTGCTCATCCCGGTGCTGCTGCGCCTGCTCGGGCGGGCGGCGTGGGCACGCCCGCGCTGGCTCCACCGTGTACTGCCCGAAGTTCGCTTCAGCCACAGCTGACAGAGAGGACGAAGCACGTGTTTTTCAGACAGGTACTGCACGAGGATCTCGGCTGTGCGTCGTACGTGATCGCCGACGCTCGCGAAGGGGTGGTGATCGACCCGAATTGGGAGATCGAGGACTACCTCACGCTCGCCGACGAGCACGGGTTCGAGATCCGGCACATCCTCGAGACACACAACCACGCCGACCACGTCTCCGGCCACGGCCGGCTGCGCCAGGCAACCGGCGCAGCGATACACGTGTCGAAGGACGCCGGTGTCGCCTACGACCACGAGGCACTCATCGACGGCGACACGGTCGAGGTCGGCAAGGCACGGATCACGGCGCGGGCGACGCCGGGGCACCGGCCGGAGCATCTCGCGTACCTCGTCGAGGACGCGAGTCGCAGCAACGAGCCGTGGCTGCTGATTACCGGCGACTCGCTGTTCGTCGGCGACCTCGCACGGCCAGATCTCGCGGTCGAGCCGAAGGGAAGTGCGCGCGACCTGCACCGCTCGCTGCGCAAGCTCCTGGACCTCCCTGACTACGCGGAGGTGTGGCCGGGGCACATCGGCGGCTCGCTCTGCGGCGGCGCCGGGATGAGCGAGAAGCCGGGCTCGACGCTCGGGTACGAGCGCCGCTTCAACCATTTGCTCAAGATCGAGGACGAGGACACGTTCGTCGCCGAGTTGACGAGCGAGCTCGCGCCGCAGCCGCCGAACTTCAAGCGGATCGTCGCGCTCAACCAAGGGCCGCTTCTCACCGAGGCCACGGCGCTCGAGCCGCTCACGCCCCGGCGAGTACACGAGCTCGCCGAGCAGGGCGCGACACTCGTCGACGGCCGCGCGACGCGCGAGCACGACGCGACCCATGCTTTCGGCTCCCTGAACGTGACGATGATCAACGCCGCAGTCGGGACGCGCGCAGCCTGGGTGATCGACCCGCAGAGCAAAGTGGTCGTGATGGCGGCAAGCGACGCGGACGCGCGACGGCTCGCGCGGATGCTCGAAGCGGTCGGCTTCCGCAACATCGCCGGCCACCTCGCCGGCGGGATCGCCGCATGGGAGGGAGCGGGTCTACCGATCGAGACGACGCCGGCGATCGACGTCTCCACTCTCGCCGAGCGGCTGAAGAGCGAGGAGGTCGTGCTGCTCGACGTGCGCGAAGACGACGAGTGGGAGGCGGGCCACGTCGAGGGATCGGTTCACGTCCCCTACCACGAGCTTCATGACGGGCTGCCATCCGAGCTCGCGTCCAACAGCAAGCCCATCGCGGTTGCCTGCTCAGCCGGCAACCGCAGCTCGCTCGCCGTGTCCCTACTCAAGCGGGCGGGCGTCGGCAATCTTGTGCACGTCGCCGACGGTGGCGTCGCTGACTTATCCGAGCATGAGGTCGAGCTTGTCAAGGAAGGAGCTAGGTGATGGGACTGTTCGGTCGCAAGAAAGGCGTCCACGCGGGCCGTGCCTCAGCGCTCATCGAGGAAGGCGCGGTCGTTGTCGATGTGCGCGAGCAGGCGGAGTGGGATGCCGGCCATATTCCGGGCGCCATCCACTTGCCGCTCGGCGAGATCGCGCAGCGCCACAATCAGCTGCCGCGCGACACTCAACTGATCGCCGTCTGTCGCAGCGGCAACCGCAGCGCGCTCGCAACGGAATCGTTACGCCGAGCCGGGCTCCGTGTTGAGAATCTCGAAGGCGGCACGAAAGGGTGGAAGAAGAGCGGGCTGCCGATGGCGCCGGACGACGGTGTCGTCGCCTAGATGCACAACGCGCTACTCGCGCTGCCGTTCGGCCTTGCGATCGGGGTCTCGCTCGGTCTCGTCGGCGGCGGCGGTTCGATCCTCGCTGTTCCGGTGCTCGTCTATGTGCTCGGAGAGCCGGTGAAGGAGGCGACGACGGCGTCGCTCGCGATCGTTGGAATCACCGCGCTCGTCGGCGCCGTCGACCACGTCCGCAGCGGCGGCGTCCGCGTTCGTCTCGCCCTTGCCTTCGGCGCCGCGGGTGCCGTCGGCGCGCTTGCGGGAACGGCGCTGAACCGAGTCGCGAGCGGAAGCTCGATCCTGATCGCATTCGCGGTCGTGATGCTCGCTGCCGCCTATGCGCTCATTCGCGGCCGCGGAGAAGGGCGCGGCGACGAGGTGGAAGCGCGCGGCCGAACGCTTGCCCTCCGCGTCATCCCCGCCGGAATCGGCACTGGCGTTCTCACCGGCTTCTTCGGTGTCGGCGGGGGCTTCGTGATCGTCCCTGCGCTCGTCCTCTTGCTTGGCTTGCCGATGATGGTTGCCATCGGCACCTCGCTTCTCGTGATCGCGCTGACAAGTGCCTCCGCGCTCGTCGCGCACCTTGCAACCGGCCGTGTCGACTGGGCCGTTGTCGTTGCGTTTACCGCGGCAGCGATCGCCGGAGAGATTGCTGGCTCGCGGCTCGGCAGCCGACTCTCGAGCGCACGGTTGACCCAGGTGTTCGCCGTGCTGGTCGTCGGCGTCGCTCTCTTCCTGATCACCAAGAACGTCGTAGCGCTCGCGTGAGCCGTTCGATCGATCCGCGCGAGATCTGGCAGGCCCTTGAGCGTGGCGAGGCGCGATTGCTCGACCTGCGCAGCGAGATCGAGGCAACCTGAACGGTGACGAAGTTTGAGGAGAACCCGACCGTCGGAGGAGGAACACCAATGGAACGAAGGGGGGCTCTCTCATGTTGATCGAGCACCGCGGAATCGCACCCAGCATCGCCGAGTCCGCGTATGTCGCGCCGACGGCAGTCGTCTGCGGTGACGTCGAGATCGGCGAGGACTGCAGGATCATGTTCGGCGCTGTGCTCGTCGCCGAAGACGCGCCCGTACGGATCGGGCCGCGCACGGTGATCATGGAGAATGCCATCGTCCGCGCATGGCCGGGGCGTCCCGTTTCGATCGGTAGTGACGTGATGATCGGGCCGGGAGCGAACGTGAACGGCGCGCAGATCGACCACGACGCTTTCGTCGCCGCTGGCGCTTCGATCTTCCCCGCCGCGCATATAGGAGAGCGCGCGATCGTGCGCGCAAACGCGGTTGTGCACATCAACTCCGAGCTGCCAGCGGGTCGTGTGGTGCCCGAAGGGTGGACTGCTCTTGGAAGGCCCGCTGAGGTGGTGCCGCCCGGTCAAGACGAGCGGATGCTGTTCTCGCTCTACGGCATGAACTTCACCAAAGCCGTCTTCGGTGAAGGCAGGGCGGAGGTCGGCATGAAGAACTACCTCGACCTGTTCGGTGCCCACCGAGATGACCGTCCAGTGAACTAGCGCTCCGACGAATCTCAGCGCCGCGTCCCCGGCGATGTCGCAGGTGTTTCCTACTGCAAAAGGGGGTACGTACTGTCGTACCAGACTTCACCCGAGCGGCAGAGGGACCAACTCTTGCCGCCGGTTGCGACTCCGGGGCTCCTTTGCGAGCAGGGGCGTCGACAACCCCAAGGCTCGCCGGAGGCCCGGACGCCGTTAGCCGTCTCGCAGGTGTGTAGGCAGCAGAGCTAGGCGGTGTGCGCGGCGTGTGACGATAGGTAAACGTTCGCGAAAGATGCGCTCCCCGGACGCTCAACTACGGAGAGTCGAGTGATGCGAACAGCTCGAGTTCTGCTATTCGCGCACGCGCGTCGACTAAGGGGTGAATGCGACCGAATGGACAGAGCGGGCGCGAACCGGACCGAGTCTGGCTGCGAAGGCGCGAAGGTTGGCAAACTCGCCGCTCGAAACTCGAATCGGTGTTTTGACACCCTTTTACGGGCGCCGAACGGCGCAGGTCACGTCTCTGCTGGCGAGCGCGAGCCTCCGCAGCTCGTCGTCTGGCACGAGTTGCTCGATCAGCGGGAAGAGCTGTCGTTCCTCAAGCCGGATGTGTGCGTCAAGCAGTTCTCCCGCCGCGGCCAGCGTCTCTCGATCGACGATGCCGGCCGCCACGGCGATGCCGAGTTTGCGGGCGAACCCCTCGAGCTGCACGTGTTGGACGCGTGCCTGGCGGAGGGGAGCAGGCTGCGACCGGACGTGCCTGAGGAAAAGCGGGAAGAGCTCTTCTTCCTCATCGCGCAGGTGGACACGCTCTTCGTTCCCGAAGAACTCCACGAATTCCCTGGCCGCGGCGAGCCGAGCAGAAGCATCTCCGGCCGCGGCAGCACGGCGCAGCCGCGACGCCTGCACGAGTCCATTGTGATGATCGCGCGAGAGCGGGATCAGGGCGGGGTGCCGCTTCATTCCACGACTCTAGGGTAGAGCGTCGCCCGGGCTCTGCTCGGGGAGCTCACTCGTCGCACGGGCTAGTGGGGGTAGAGAGATGGCCGCAACCCTTCTCCTCAACGGCCGCGAGGACGCCGGGAAGCGCAGCGACCGTCCTGCGCCACGAGCCCTCTGCGCTGTAGTAGTCGGCGTCATGGAGCAGAATTACGTCGCCACCCCGAAGGCGATGGGCCACTTTCCTTGTTATTGAGGCCGCGCTCGCTCGCCTCCGCCAGTCGCGCCCATCGCTTGACCAAAGCAACGGCTGCCATCCACGCCGCTGAGCGAAACCCGGAGGTCGCAGGTTCAATCTTGTCGCCGCTGCCGCCGAGGACGGCGGGTTCAGCACGTCATTGGCGCGTGGCCGTCGCGGAACAGGAGCGACCGCTCGAGTAGCGCTGCGCTTAGACGCCTACGCCGTCCGGCCCAAGGGGCGTCGCCACAAGGCGGCGGCGGCAGCGTCGAGCCGTCGCGGAGGATCACGTCCACCGCGACGGCCGCCGCCGTGCTAGGCGGCGCCGGCAAGGGCCTCCTCGCGCGCCGACGCCGTCTTTCCGGCGACGGGCTCGGCCGCCAGCACGACCTTCAGCGCGTGCGTTTTCGCCGCGTCGGCGAACGTGTCGTAGGCGCTCATCGTCTCGCCGAGCGGGAGGTGGTGCGTCGCGAACGGCAACGTGTTCAGCTTCCCTTCCGCGACAAGTTCGAGCAGGCGTGGCGTGGTGAACGTGTCCACGAGCCCCATCGTGATTGTCAGGTCGCGGATCCAGAGTGTCTCGAGGTGCAGCGTGGCCGAGTGCCCGTGCACGCCGACGTTCGCGACCCGCCCACCTGGGCGGACGAGCTCGGTGCAAAGCTCGAAGGTCTCGGGAACGCCGACTGCTTCGATCGCGACATCCGCGCCGAGGCCGCCCGTCAGCTGCATGACAGCGGCGAGCGCTGCGCCGCTGCCGTTGTTGATCGTCATGTCGGCTCCGAGCTCGCGCGCCCGCTCGAGACGGGCGTCGTCGATATCGATCGCGACGATGTGTGAGGGTGTGAAGAGGCTGGCAGTCAGCACTGCCGCGAGCCCGATCGGGCCCGCGCCGACGATCGCGACGGTGTCGCCCGGCTCGACGCGGCCGTTGAGGACGCCGACCTCGTACGCCGTGGGAATGATGTCGGCGAGGAAGAGAACCTCTTCGTAGCCGAGCTCGGACGGAATCTTGTAGACCGACGTGTCGGCGAACGGCACGCGTGCGTACTCGGCCTGGAGACCGTCGATCAGGTGTCCGAAGATCCAACCTCCTCCTCCGCTGCAGAGGCCGTAGCGCCGCTCCTTGCAGAACCTGCAGCGGCCGCACGAGGTGATGCACGAGACGAGGACGCGGTCTCCGACCTCCAGAGTCGTCACGCCGCTGCCCTTCTCGACGATCGTGGCGACGGCCTCGTGCCCGAGAATCGTCCCCGGCCGAACCTCCGGTACGTCGCCCTTCAGAATGTGCAGGTCGGTGCCGCAGATCGTCGAGGAGTCGATGCGCACGATGACGTCCGTGGGCACCTCGATCGCCGGATCCGGAACCTCGTCCCAGGAACGCTGCCCGGGACCGTGATAGACGAGCGCCTTCATCGCGAGCCTCCTTGTTTGCTTGTCTTTTGAGACTCGCTCGCGGGAAGGGCCGCAGCATCGGCGCCAGTACGGAACCGTGCTGCGGCTTTCCCGCAGGCTTACTGCGTCGTGCTGGTCTCGAGCTCGTGCTCTGCCGCCTCGGCGGGCGCGCCCGTCGGGATTGCGAGCACGGGGCAGACGCCCGCGTGCAGCAGGCCCTGCGTGACGCTGCCGAGGAGCAGGCCGGCGACACGTCCGTAGCCGTGCGTGCCGACGACGATCAGGTCTGCTCCGACCTCCTCGGCGATCTCCGCGATCGTGCGCGCGGCGTGGCCGGCGGTGCACGTGCGAACGATGAAAGACGCGTCGAGCCCGCCGCTCCGCAGGTCCTCGACCTGGCGGCCGATCTGCTCGCGCAACTCGCTCTCGTCGGCGAGGATCGGATACCCGCCGCCGCGGCCCACGAAGATCTCGCGCGCGTGGGCGACGACGAGCTTCGCCTTGTCCGGCTCAGCAAGGCCGAGCGCGTACGGGAGCGCCCGGGCTGCTGTCTCGGACCCGTCCGTTGCCCAGAGAACTGTCTTGAACATGACGTACTCCTTTCGGTCCACTCAACTCTGTGCTTGACGGTCGGCGACGGCATCGGGGGCGGACCGGACGCGGGACGTGGGTTTCCCGCAGCGTTCCGGAGCGGCCAGGCTCGTGACAGCCGAGACCCATCGGGGCGCGACGCGCCGAGGAGGACCCGCTCTCCGACCGCGAGCGCGAGGTGCTCCGCTTGCTTGCGCTCGGTCACACGAATCAGGAGATCTCGGCCCCAGCTCTTTATCTCGGTGCGAACCGCCGAGACTCACCGCGCACACATCATGCAGAAGCTCCGACTCTCGAGCCGGGCTGAGCTGTCCGCTATGCGCTCGAGCAGGGTGTGCTTGAGCAGTGATCCCAAATGCCGGCGAGCCGCCCAGAAGGCGGCTCGCTGGTGGGTGGTGGAGGAGTGGCGCTACGCGGTCGGGAGGGTCTGGACGCGGCTCGCCTTCTTCGACCTGTGGAGGAAGCTCAGGGCCGTGTCCGGGTTGCGGAGCGCGCCGCCGATCGCGAGGATCGCGAACCCGATCCCGGCCAGCAGGAGCGCGACGCCCATGACGATCCCGAACAGCGAGAGCTGCTCTGCCATATAGCTCGTGTTGAGCGCCGTCGTCAGTGCCGTCTCGGTGACCCAGAGGTTGCGGAGCCCGTTGTCCACGGGGCGCTGCGTCTTCGGGTCGAGGAGCGCGTACTTGTCGATGTTCGTCGCGCCGTGACCGTCCGTGAACTTCGCGAGCGTCCCGGGCTTTGCGACGTAGCGGCCCATCTGCGCGAAGGTCAGGTTGCCTGTGGCCTCGAGCGTGTGGATCCGCATGTAGCTCGCAAACGCGCGGGCCCGTGCGCCGGTCGTGATGTTCTTGCCGGCGACGTCGACCGTCGGCAGCTTCACGGTGGCCGGGAGGCCGGCCTTCTGTGCCTCGGACTTGATGGCGGCCGGCGTCATGTCGGACGACCCGACGATCTGCTCGAGCTTGAGGCTGTCGCGGACTGTGCTCCGTCCGTTGACGCCCATGACTATCGCTGCGACGCCGAACGCGACGAGGACTGCCGCTGCGACGATTCCACCGATCTCGAATACCTTGCGCATCTCAAACTCCCTTCCGTCGCGGCCGAGTCTCCCTTGTTCGAGCTCTGACCTTTGTGGATCCAGCTTGGCCTCCTGCGGCCCCATGTTCATCGGGGCGTCTGCTGAAGGTCGCTGCGGGGATTCCTCGCTTCCGATGCGGTTTTCCGAAGTCGAAGGCCGCCGCCGCGGCTCGGTCAATGGTCGGAGCCGACCGTGCGTGTCGAGGGCCTCTTTCTCACGCCGCTCGTCGAGGCCATGCGCCCGAGCTGGAGTGAGCGGCGGCCGAGTGCTGCCGCGCTCGCGGCTGGTACGCGAGGCGCGCCGACGTCGGCTGGGAGCCGTGCGCACCCGACGAGCCAGGGGGCCGTGAGGACTTGAATCGCTGGATCTGGTTCGTCGACCACGGCTATGACGGCCGCTACGACCGGTAGCCGATGCTCGGCTGATTCTACGAGCCCACCGGCAGCCATCGCGAGGCCTCGCGCCCGCGGTGCCGCCGCCGCGCAGCGTCCACGACAGCCCGCGCTCTCTGCGGCTTTCCCGCAGCAAGATCAGCGCTCCCCCTCATGGCAGAGCGCGCGCGCGAGGCAATCCTTGGCCTATGAAGACTTCATACGCCGTCAAGTGGCGCGAACCGAGCGGCCACATCTACCTTGGCAAGCTCGAGTTCGCTCCCAAGGCCCTCGTTCTCGAAGGGCGCAACGGAGGCGAGGGCGTCATCCGGCGCACGATCGACTTTGATGAGCTGCGCAGCTTCCGTCTTGGGCAGAAGGCGGAGGACCGTCTCGATGGGCAGCCGACACTCGTCGTTGAGCGTTCGGGCGGCGACTTCTTCGTCACGAGCACGGTTATGCACGCCGGCGTGCTGCAGGAGCTTGTCCATCGCCTCTCTGAGCTCCGCCTGCTCGCGCCGCGGCGGGCGACGCTTGTAGTCCCGCTCAAGGAAGGCGCACTAGAGCAGGCGCGCAAGCTAGCGGTCCAGGGCCCGCCGTTCGACCCGGTCGGCACGCTGCTGGTGCGCCACCAGCTGCTGTTGACGCCGAGCGAGGCGATCTTCGTCTTCGAGGCCGACTCGGAGCTGGCGCTCGAGGCTTTGCTCGGCCAGGTCGACCTCTGGGCCTCGGCCGCTGCCTGGCATGACCTCGTCGCCGGCGCTCCGCGCCTCGCCGAGGTCGTCTACGCCTGGGAGCGCCCGGCGCAGCTGAGCGGGGTTGGGCTCGGTTTCTAACCACCGCGCTCTGCGCGGACTCGCGATCGAAAGGAGTTAGACGATGATGAACTGGTCAGGAGGAATGGGTGCGGCGGGCTGGGTGTTCATGTCGGTTTTGTGGGTGATCCTGATCGCCGCAGTCGTCTGGGCGGGGGCCGCCCTCTTCGGACGCGCCGATCGTCCCGGTGCCGCTGCGATCGCGGAGCGGCCGGAGGAGATTCTCGACCGCCGGCTGGCGAGCGGCGAGATTGACGCCGATACCTACGAGGCGCTGCGGGCGAAGCTCCGCGCAGCGCACGCGTTGGGGGTGTGACGGCGATGCGGACGAAGATCCTTCCGATCGCCGTTCTCGTAGCCGCCCTCGCCGGCCTTGCCGGCTCGGCGCCTGGGCAGTTAACCGCGAGGCGACGGACGGCTACGGCTGGATGAACGGTGGCTCGAGCGGTTGGAAGATGGGCGACCGCAGCGGCAGCGTGAAGCCGGTGCGAACAATCGGTGAGGCGCGCAGGCAAGCGCAGTCGTTCGCGGACCGGCTCGACCTGAAGGTGGCCGAGGTGATCCAGTTCACGAACAACTACTACGCGCGACTCGACGACAAGTCAGGCGCGCCGGCGACAGAGGTGCTCGTCGACCCCGCCACGGGACGCACCTCGCTCGAATACGGCCCCGCGATGATGTGGAACATCCGCTACGGCATGACGAGCGGCCGCTTCGGCGATGGGATGATGGGCTCGGGCGATGGGATGATTGGCTCGGGCGGCGGTGGCATGATGGGCGGGCCGTCCGGTGGGATGATGGGCTCTGCCGGGGGTTCCTCTTGGACGCCCGCGTCCGGCTCCGACGCGGTTCCAGTCTCCGCCCGCCAGGCGATTGCGATTGCCGACCGGTGGCTGGCGCAGCACGAGGCGTCGTTGAGGGTGCCCGACGCAGACGCCTTCCCCGGCTACTACACGATGGAGGTCGAGCGACACGGCAAGATCGTCGGGATGTTGTCGGTGGACGCGGCTTCTGGCGCGATCTGGGAGCACTGGTGGCATGGCCGCTTCGTTGCAATCTCCGAATGAGCGACGACGTGGAAACCTTGTTCGCGACGGGCGGCCCCCAAGCTACCCCTCGCCCGCGTCCTCGTCGTCGACGACGAGCAGCCGCTCGCGGAGCTCGTGGGCTAGTACCTGGAAATGCGAGCAGGGTCGGCGTGAGGATGAAGCCGCCGCCGGAGCCGACGATGGTGCCGAACGCGCCGACTGCGAGCCCGGCCAGAGCGAGCAGAGCGGCCGTGGTCGGTGAGAACGTCAGCGGGCTGGAGGCACGTCAGCTGGCGGCTCAGCGCTCGACGACCGCGCCCAGCCGCCGTTTCACGTCTGCTGCGATCGGTCCGAGTGCGTCGTTTCCGACGATCGAGAGCATACGTTCGGCATCGACGGCTGAGATGTGGTTCTGGCCCCTCTGTTCGTAGACGACGACGTTGCACGGCAGGAGGACGCCGAGGTCGGGCTCGGCCTGCAGCGCCTCGTGGGCGAGCGCCGGGTTGCAGGCGCCAAGGATCACGTACGGCTCGCTATCGACGTTCAGCTTCTCCTTCATCGTTGCCTGCACATCGATCTCACAGGGCACGCCGAAGCCCTCCTCCTGGAGCTCGGTGCGTACGCGTTCGACGGCCGCGGTGAAGCCAAGCCGTGTGGTGGTGCTCAGCGTGTAGCCGGTCGCAAGCATTCGCATTCCTCCTCGAGTTGACGGCGGCGGTTTTCGCCACCTTCTGGCTGTGTGCTTCGGCCTCGGGTGTCTCCGCCGCGTGCGCGTCGAGCCAGGCGCGGATCGCATCCTCGCCGACGAGCGCAGTGGCATCCTCGAGGACGAGGGTTGGAACCACATCCGTTCCGGCAGCACGCTGGAGGACGTGGCGCCGTTCCTTCGCAACAGGTACCTGCCGCGTGGCGTAGGTCGATACTGAGCTCGGTCAGCCGCTGGCGGACACGCCTGGAGGCGGGGCACCACTCGGTCTGGAAGAGCTAAAGCATCAGCGTGTCTCGCTCATCGGGGCGTCTTCTCGAAGATCACCAGCACGCTCAGCTGCTCGTAGCCGATGAACTGGTGCTTGGCTCCGGCGGGGACGAACGCGGCATGCCCCTCGCGCAGCTCGACCTGATCCCCTTCGATGTCAAGGGTGCCGCTGCCCTCGAGGACGACGTAGACCTCGTCGTCGGCGTGTGGCTGCTGATGGTCCGGCTCGGGGGCGACGAGTACGTAGACGCCGATCTCGAGGCCGGGGGACTCGTGGACGATCTCGTAACCGCCGTCGGCGGCAGCGAGGCGCGCCTTGGCGCCCTCGATGTCAAATGCGTGGGCGACGGCGAGCGCCTGCCCAGGCACTTCTTGCCCCGGCACAGTCATCGTCTTCCTTTCTCGCTGCTTTGTCTGGCTCTCTCCGTACTTGACTCCGCCAAAACGACGAGGGGCGCGAGCGCCCCTCGTCGAGCCTAGATGCTGCGTGCCTCACTTGACCCTTACCGTCAGGTGGAGGACGTTGTCGGCGCCGACAGTCTTCATCCCGGCCATGTAGTCCTCACCGGGCTTGGTCGTGAAGCGGTAGACGCCAGCCTTGGCGAAGGTGATCTTGCTCGCGGCGCCCATGCGCGCCAGCATCGCCGGCGGGAACGTTCCCTTGAGGCCCATCCCGCCGCTCATGCCGACGTTGAGCCGCGTGTAGACGACGGCGTGTCCGCTGGTCTCGACGAGCTTCTGCGGCATGACGTCGTTGTTGGTGACGCTGATCGAGCCGCCGTGGCGGATGACGACAGTCCGGCTCGTCCGGTAGGGGCCACCGTTCAGCGACCACGAGTGGCAGCCGCGCAGCTGATGGCGGATGACGAGCGACGCGCGGGAGGAGCCGGGCGCCGCGCATGCGAGTGCGGCGAGGACGCCGGCCAGCACGAGCAGAGTGAGCAGTGGAATCGTGCGCTTGATCTTCATGACACTCCCTTCTTGGTCCTCCCAGTCTGCGACCGCGCACGCCGGTGGCCATCCGTCGGGACACTGAACTCGCCCGCATGCTTCCCGCGCTTTGCTTGCGGGTTATCCGCAGCGGCTACCAGCTCTTGAGGGCGCTCGTAGGCTGGGCGCGACGCAGCCGGACGCGCGCGTCGACGGCGACGCAGCCTTCGGCGAGGCCGAGGACCGGGTTCAAGTCGAGCTCGGCGACTTCGGGGTTCTCCTCGGCCAGGCGCGCCAGGCGGTGGACGAGGTCGGTCAAGGCCGCGGCGTCGGCCTGCGCGCGGCCGCGGAAGCCCGCGACGAGGCGGCCGGCCTTGCCGCCGCGGACGAGCTCCTCGGCGTCGACGTCGGTCAAGGGCGCGACGGCGAAGCGGGCGTCGCCAATCAGCTCGGCGAGGACGCCGCCGGGCCCGAACGCGACCAAAGGGCCGAAGACCGGGTCTTGGACGACTCCGGCCAAGAGCTCGACGCCGCCGGTGATCATCGGCTGCACCAGGAGCGGCGTACCGATACGTGTGGCGGCCGCGCGCACCTCTTCCTCTGTGGCGAGCCCGAGCGCGACCCCGTCGCTCTCGGTCTTGTGCGCGCCGGCCGCGGCGGTCTTGACGACGGACGGAAAGCCGAGCTCGCGGGCGGCGGCGACCGCCTCCTCCACACTGTCGGCGGTGCGCTCGGGGACGAGCGGGATGCCATAGGCCGTCAGCAGCGCCCGCGCCTCGGCGGGGTCGAGCCAGCGCTCATCTGCGATCGACTCGAGCACCCGCCGCGCGCTTTCGTCGTCGATGTCGTCGACGGTGGGGACGGTGCCGGCCTCGCGGCGCAGCCAGTCGGCTCGCTCAGCGGCGAGAGCGAGGGCCCGTGCCGCCGACTCGGGGTTGGTGAAGGCTGCGACGGGAGAGTCAGCCGTGCGTAGTGGCGCCGGGATCCCGTCGGCGCTGACGATGACGGCGAGGACGGGCTTGGTGGCGCCGGCCGCAGCGCGAGCGATGGCCGCGGCGACGTCGTCGGCGGTGGCGACGACCGGTGGCACGAACAGGACGATCACGCTGTCGATCGCCGGATCGGCCAGGACGAGCGGCAGCACCGCTTCGTAGGTGGCCGCGGTTGCGGAGCCGAGCAGGTCGACGGGGTTCGCCACGCTGGCGTCGGCCGGCAACACGGCCCGGAGACGCTCACGCATCTCGCCGCCCAGTCCCTCGAGCTCAAGTCCGGCCGCTTCGCAGGCGTCGGCGCAGAGGATGCCGAGGCCGCCGGCGTTGGTGACGACGGCGGTGCGGCGGCCCTTGGGCAGCGGTTGGCTCGACAGGAGGGCCGCCGCGTCGACGAGCTCCTCGAGCGTCCGCGCGCGCAGGACGCCGGCTTGGCGGAACAGAGCGTCGACGGCGCTCTCGGCGCCGGCCAGGGCCGTTGTATGCGAACTCGCGGCGCGGGCGCCGGCGCCGGTCGTCCCGGCCTTGAGGGCCAGGATCGGCTTCTTGCGCGCGACGCGCGCCGCGAGGCGGCCGAACTTGCGCGGGTTGCCGAACGACTCCAGGTAGAGGAGGACGACACCCGTCTCCTCGTCCTCCTCCCACCACTCGAGCAGGTCGTTCGACGAGACGTCCGCCTTGTTGCCGATAGAGACGAAGGCCGAGAAGCCGAGGTTTCGCTCGGCGGCCCTCTCGAGGAGCGTCAGGCCGAGTGCGCCGCTCTGGGACGAGAAGGCGATGCGCCCCGGCGGGAGCGCCCGCGGCGCGAAGGTCGCGTTCAAGCCGATGCCGGGGACGGCGATGCCGAGGCAGTTCGGGCCAACCAGGCGAGCGCCGTGCGCGCGCACCAGAGCCAGCAGGCGCTCCTGGCGCGCGGCACCGTCGTGGCCGACCTCGGCGAAGCCGGAGGAGATGACGCAGAGCGCACGTACCCCGGCCGCGAGCGCCGTTCGGGCAGCGGCCTCGACCTGTGCTGCCGGCAGGCAGATGACGGCGAGGTCGACGGGCGCACCGATGTCGGTGACGGAGGTATAGCTGCGCACGCCGGCGACGGGCTCGGCGCCACGGTTGATCGGATAGGCGGCGCCGGTGAAGTCGGCGGCGAGGATGTTGCGGAACAGTTCGCCGCCGATCGAGCCGCGCCGGCGCGAGGCGCCGATGACGGCGACCGAAGTGGGGGAGAAGAAGGGGCGCAGCGAGGCGGCGACGGCGACGTGGTCGCGCTCGTCGACGCGGGCGCGGAAGTCTGCGGTGGGCGCGATCGAGAAGCGGACCTCGACCTCGCCGCCGCCGAGCTCGCGAGCGATGTCGAAGCCGGCGTCGGCGAAGACGCGCAGCATGGCCCGGTTCACCGGCAAGACCTCGGCGACGAAGCTCTCGACGCCGGCCGTCGCGGCCAGGGCCGCGAGCCGCTCCAAGAGGCGCGGGCCGATGCCGTGGCCCTGCAGGGCGTCGGCGACGGCGAAGGCGACCTCGGCCGTCGTCGGGTCGCGGAGGCGGGCGTACTCGGCGACGGCGACGATGCGCTCGCCATCAGCCCCGTCGGCGACGACGCCGATGAGCACGCCGCGATCGCGGGAGTCGGTGAGGAAGTGCTCGACCAAGGCGCGGTCGACGCGGCGCGCTCCGTGGAAGCGCAGGTGCATGCTCTCGGCGGAGAGGCCGGCGAAGAAGGCGAGCAGTGCTTCGGCGTCGCCGCGCGCCGGCGGGCGCAGCCGCAGAGTCGCGCCGTCGCGGAGGATTACGTCGACGAGGTCGGGCCGTTCAGCAGTCGCGTCCATGCCCCGAGTCTGCCGCGTGCGCGGTGACGCCGGTTCCGCGCCGGCCCTGATTCCGTTGCGGAGAAACCGCAGACGTCGCCGGCTTGCGCAGATCGTGGCCCCGGGCCGGCCAGCATCAAGCTGCCGACGGTCGCCTCGCAGGCAAGGCGATCAACAAGCGGTGACCGGGCACGGGCGTTCGCCAGCTACATGCGCATCCACGCGCTCGAGGCGACGGGCACGGAGACCGCCACCGCTTAAATCAGCTTCAACGCTGGCGACCGAGGGCGGCGCAAGCCGCCCTCGGTCATTGCGGGAAAGCCGCAACGAACTCTGCGGGCATGCCCCGATCGAGATGCGGGTCTTCGGGGACGAATAAGGGCGCGCCCCGTCCTACCTTCGAGTTACCGATTCGACAAAGGAGTTAGCGATGAGCAGCGGCCCGTATGTGACGAAACAGCACCGCTCCAGCGAGACCGTCGGCTACAAGGACGCACTCTTGGGCGTCGTCTCGTTGTTGCTCGGGCTGCTCGTCGCGGTTCTGGGCTTCTTCGCAGTGATGATGTGGCTCGACGCCCGCAACGCGCGTGACGACGCAAGGCACGCTGCGGCCAAGGCCGGCACAGCCAGCGCTTCGACGCCAGGTGTGGACGTGAGCTCGACGGCCAACCTAGGTTCCCTGACCAGCTTCGCCGCCGCCGCGCCGGCGAACGCCGACGCCCTCGCCGCCGCTCACAAGGCCTACCCTGCGACGCTGCCGGCGGCCCCTGCCGGCCCGGTGGCGAACGTCCACCTCGTCTTGACGGACCTGACGGTCCAGATCGCGCCCGGCATCAAGTACGCGGCCTGGGCCTGGGCCGGCGGCGCTCCGGGCCCGGTGATCCACGTCCGCCAGGGGCAGCTGGTGAAGATCACGCTGACGAACAAGGGCGCAATTCCGCACTCGATCGACTTCCACGCAGCCCGCATCGCCCCGGACAAGGCGTTCGGCGACGTCATGCCGGGCAAGTCGGTCAGCTATACGTTCCGCGCCAACGACCCCGGTGTGTTTATGTACCACTGCGGCACGAAGCCGGTCTTGATGCACATCGCCAACGGCATGTACGGGGCGATCGTCGTCGAACCGAAGCCCGGAGTGCTGCCGAAGGCCGACAAGAACTACGTCCTCGTCTCCAGCGAGTGGTACCTCGGCTCGGACGGTCTCAAGAAGCCGGCGCGGTTCAACATGGCCAAGGCGCACGCGCGCCAGCCGGACTGGATGACCTTCAACGGCTACGCCGGCCAGTACGTCAAGCATCCCCTGACGGCGAAGCCCGGCGAGCTGGTGCGTTTCTGGGTCGTCGACGCCGGCCCGTCGCTCGACACCGACTTCCACATCGTCGGGACGATCTTGAACACCGCCTACGCGTTCGGCGACATGAACCCCGCCGACGCGCTGCACAACGTGCAGACGGTGACCGTCCCCGCCGGCGGCGGCGGCGTCTTCGACGTCAAGATCGACCAGCCCGGTCTCTACCCGTTCGTCTCGCACGCCTTCGCCGCCGTCGACCAGGGCCAGGTCGGCCTCTTGAACGTCGGCAACGTCAAGGGACGATGAGTCACTAGGCATCGGCGGCGTCCTCGCCCAATAGACCGTGGGCGAGCGCGTAGCGGACGAGTTCGGCGCGGGTAGTCAGGCGCAGCTTCTGCATGATGTGTGCGCGGTGTGTCTCGGCGGTGCGGACCGAGATGTAGAGCATGCCGGCGATCTCCTGGTTGGTGTGGCCGAGCGCCAGCAGGCGGAGGACGTCGCGCTCGCGGTCCGAGAGCGGGTCGGCCTCGGCCTGCTTCCGCTCTTCGGCGTCGGCGGCGACCATGCGCGCTCCCAACGCCGGGTGGACGTAGCGGCCGCCCGCGGCGACCTCGCGGACGGCGGCGACGACGTCGGTGTCGGCTGCCTCCTTGAGGATGTAGCCGGCGGCGCCGGCGGCGAAAGCCTCGCGCACGTAGTGCGGGTCGTCCTGCATCGACAGGACGAGCACCTTGGCTTCTGGGGCGTCCTTGAGCACGTCGGGAATCGTCTGATGCCGCTCTTGCCGGGCATGACGACGTCCATCAGGATGACGTCCGGTTTCTTGGCTCGCGTCTCGAAGACGGCGTAGCGGGCGTCGCCGGCCTCGCCGACGACCTCGATCCCCTCCTCGGCGTCGAGCACGTGGCGCAGGCCGCTTCTGACGACGGCGTGGTCGTCGACGATCAAGACGCGGATGGTCATGACAGGGGCACCTCGGCGACCAGTGTCGTTCCGCCGCCGGGACGCGACTCGATCTTTAGCTTGCCGCCGATGAGGCCGAGCCGCTCGCGCATGCCGTCGAGGCCCATCCCTTCGCGGGCGGCGTCGACATCGAAGCCGCGGCCGTCGTCCTCGATCAGGGCCGCGATCGCTCCGCGGGCATTCGTGAGGACGATGCTGACGCTGCGCGCTTGGGCGTGCTTGACGATGTTGGTCAAAGCCTCCTGCACCATGCGGTAGAGCGCCGTCTCGATCTCGCCTGGTAGACGCTCGTCGCCGAGCTGGGCTTCGAGGTCGAGCTTCAGGCCGGTCTGCTCGACGAAGGTCTCTGCCAGGCGCTCGAGCGCCGGGACGAGCCCGAAGTCGTCAAGAGCCTTCGGGCGCAGCTCGACGGCCAGGCGCCGGACGTCATGCAAGGTCTCGACGACCTGCTCACGCACGGTCTTGAGCGCTTGCCCCCGCGCCTCGGGATCGGGCGCGTCCTCGACGGCTTTCAGTCCGAGCAGGACCGAGGTCAGCTCCTGGCCGGTCTGGTCATGCAGCTCGCGGGCCAACCGCCGCCGTTCGAGCTCCTGCGCCTCGAGGACCCGTCGAAGCGCATCAGTGGCGGCTCGTCGTGACTGGTCGACGGCGACGGCGGCGCGGCTGGCGAAATTCTCGGTCAGCCGTAAATCGTCGTTCGTGAAGCGCGGGTCGCCGCCTGACTTGTCGTGAGCGACGATGACGCCGATTGCCTGATCGCGGACGATCAACGGCACATAGAGGCCGGTGCGCGCGCCGATCGGGCGGCCGATGCCATAGTCGACCTCGGGATCGTCGAGCAGCGAGCCGACCCGCTCGCCACGACGGCGTTCGAGGACGCGACCGCTCTTCGAGCCGGCACGCTCAAGCTCGAGCCCGAGGATCTCCTCGGCCCGCTCACCGACAGCGGCTTCGATTGCAAGTGTGCCGTCGGCCCGCGGCAGGGCGATCGCGATCACCCGTGCGTCGATCAGGTCACGCAGGCGCCGCACGATCAGCTCCAGCAGGCGAGGCAGGTCGATCTCGGTTGCGAGAGCGTTGCCGACCTCGTTCAGCGCCTCGAGCTGGTCCGACCAACGCCGCGAGGCCTCGTAGAGTCGTGCGTTCTCGATCGCCACCGCCGCCTGGGCGGCCAGCAGTCCGACGAGATCCTCGTCCTCGACGTCGAAGTCGGCGCCAGCCTCCTTCTCCGTCAGATAGAGGTTGCCGTAGGCGACGCCGCGCAGCATGACCGGGACGCCGAGGAAGCTGCGCATCGGCGGGTGGTTCGGCGGGAAGCCGACCGAGCGGGGGTCCTCGCTGAGGTCGTGGAGGCGCAGCGTCTCAGCGTTGTGGATCAGCACGCCGAGGATGCCGCGCCCGCGCGGAAGATCGCCGATCGCCCTGGCCTCGTCCGTGTCGATGCCGTGCGTGAGAAAATGCTCCAGCTCCTTGCCGTCGCGGTCGATCACGCCCAGCGCGGCATAGCGCGCCCCGGTCAAGGCCGCCGCCGCCTCGACCAGGCGCCGAAGCAGCTCGTCGAGCGACAGCTCGGAGCTCAGGGCGATACCGGCACCGACGAGGGCCCGCAGGCGGTCGCGCTGTCCGGTGCCGACTTCGTTCACGCGGCCATTATCCGTAGAGAGCCGCAGCATGAGCCAGAACGGACTTGGCTACGGCTCGCTGTCAGAGCGCCTCCGCACGCACTGAAACGCCGCAGCTCGCGGTACGGCCGGCGCTGCGCGACGGTCGGCTGCTGGCAGACATCGCGCGCCAAAACGGGCGAGCGGGAGGCGACGATCGCCACTAGTGAGTTCGTCGTCTGCGCTCGGCGCGCGACGGGTCTACGGCCAACTACGCACGCGAGATCGGCGCTGGCCCGGATAACCGCTGCCGTGCGCGACCCGATCATGGACGAAGAGAACACTCGCTCAAAGGAGGCCACCGTGAAGAAGATCCTGATCGCCACCGATGGCTCCACGTCCTCGGCAGAAGCCGTCGACTTCGGAGTCGAACTCGCCGCCGAGCACGAGGCGGCGGTGATCTTCGTCCACGTCGCTCCCGCGCTCGACGTCATCCCGGTCGGCGGGTTTGGCATGACCGGCGCTATGCCGCGCGTGCCGCACGAGCTCGACGCCCCCGACCGCGCCTCGCTCGAGGAGGCCGAGCAGATCGCCGCCCGCGAAGGCGTGCGGGCGAGCTCGAAGCTGCTCGTCGGCAACGCCGTCGACGAGATCGTCGCCTACGCCGACTCGCAGGACGTCGATTTGATCGTCATCGGCTCGCGCGGCCACGGCGCCTTTGCCAGTGCGCTTCTCGGCAGCGTCTCGTGCGGAGTGCTGTCGGAGTCGAAGCGGCCGGTGGCCATCGTCCGCGGGCTAGCCGCCGTGCCGGTGGGGGCGAGCTGAGCGCCACGTTTTCGCTGGCGCGCCGGTCGGCGAGCGTGCCGCGGAACGTTGAGCCCGGATTTGGCGGCGGACCAATCCACGAGCCAGGCCACGGAAGGACTCGATCATGAACAACCAGAGCGCAGCTGCCCGTCCCAGCTTCAGCGCCGATGAGGCGTGCCAGGTCGGTGAGCAAATCGGAATCGACTGGGATCAGGCGCCGTTTGACGTCGAGCAGTTCCGGAAGGGGATGGACGTCGAGCTCGAGCACGGGCCTTCACGACCTGCTGACCAACGTCACGGACGACGAGTCCGTCATGACCGGGAAGATCGCGCTCGCGCACCTGAAGGAGTTTCCCGGCTACTACACACGCCTCGAACGGATGGAGGAGGAGGCCAAGCGCGAGCACGATCTTCGCTAGACGGCGCTCACAGCCGCCACCGGTGAGGCCAGCGCTCCTTTCTGCTCGAAAGGTTGCGTCGCCGCGACTCGATCACGTAGTTATCCGCAGCGGGAATCGGCGCTGGCGCGGATGGCGTGCAGCCGTGCGCAGCGCACACTCATGGCAGACAAGCCATGACTGCGATCCACAACCAGCCGAGTTCGCGGACGCGCCGCCAGCGGCGCTGGCCGCTCATTGTCACCGAGCTCCTCGTCGCCGCCAGCTTGATTGCACCAATCACAAAGGAGGAACCATGGAGCAGCTTGCCATCGTCGCGCGTCTGAAAGACGGCACCGAACCACGCGCCCAAGAGCTCCTCGCCAACGGCGCGCCCTTCGATCCCGACGCGGAAGGCCTTGCACGCCACACCGTCTACATCTCCGCAGGCGAAGTCGTCTTCGTCTTCGAGGGCCACGAAGTCGAGTGGATCGTCGATGGTGTCGTAACCGAGCCGTACCGCTGGACGGCCTCCGAGGCGTTTGATGCATGGCGGCCGATCATCGACGGACAGCCGAGAATCGCTCGCGTCGCATACAGCTGGGACCGTGAGTCCTCAAGTGTGCAGTGAAAATCGCGACGCCGACTCTCTCGGCCGAAGGAGCGAGTCATGAGCACGACCGGAGTCCCGCGCCCTGCCGGATGTTCCGCGCCACGTGGTTCCGACGTTCAGGTGCCGGCGCTCGTACAGTGCTACCTCGAGCGCGTCCTGCCGTCCGACGGCGACGTGCCACGACAAACTCCAGCGAGCAATCCGCGGAGCCTACCCCTTGATTGAATGAGGACGATGTCGCGCTCGGAGCTAAGGGTCGGAGACCGGAGCTACGACATCCACCGTCTCGACGTTGTCGACGGCGTCGAGCGCCTGCCTTACACGCTGCGCGTCCTGCTCGAGAACGTGCTCCGGACCGGGACGGCCGACGACGTCGCAGCGGTTGCCGACTGGGTCGCGGCCGAGGAGCCGAGCCGCGAGATTTCCTTCTCCCCGGCCCGCGTACTGCTGCAGGACTTCACCGGCGTGCCTGCGGTCGTCGACCTCGCCGCGATGCGGAACGCGATGGCCGACCTCGGCGGCGACGCGGCGAAGATCAACCCGCTGATCCCCGCCGAGCTCGTGATCGACCACTCGGTGCAGGTGGACGAGTTCGGCTCCCGCTTCGCCTTCCAGCGCAACGTCGAGTTCGAGTTCGAGCGGAACCGCGAGCGCTATGCTTTCCTCCGCTGGGGCCAGACGGCGTTCCGCGACTTCAAGGTCATTCCGCCCGGGACCGGCATCGTCCACCAGGTCAACCTCGAGTACCTTGCGCGCGTGGTCGTGTCGCGCGACGGGGCCGCCTTCCCGGACACGCTCGTCGGCACCGACTCGCACACGACGATGGTGAACGGCCTCGGCGTGCTCGGTTGGGGTGTCGGCGGGATCGAGGCCGAGGCCGCGATGCTCGGCGAGCCGCTCTCGATGCTCGTCCCGCAGGTCGTCGGCTTGCGGCTGACCGGGTCGCTCCCCGAGGGCGCGACCGCGACCGACCTTGTCTTGACCCTGACCGAGCTGCTGCGCCGGACCGGGGTCGTCGGCAAGTTCGTCGAGTACTTCGGCCACGGGCTCGTGTCGCTGCCGCTCGCCGACCGCGCGACGATCGGGAACATGTCGCCGGAGTACGGCGCGACGTGCGGCTTCTCCCCGGTCGACGACGAGACGCTGCGCTACCTGCGGCTGACCGCGCGCGACGCGGACCGGATCGCGCTCGTCGAGGCATACTGCAAGGAGAACCTGCTCTGGCACGACCCGGAGCACCATCCGGAGTACACGGAGGTCGTCGAGCTCGATCTCGGCACGGTCGTGCCGTCGATGGCTGGGCCGCGCCGCCCGCAGGACCGCGTCCCGGTGAGCGAAGCGAAGCAGTCGTTCCTCGAGGCGCTCGGCACCTTCGGGATCGACTACACCAACGGCACCTCGGAGAAGTCCGTCGCCGATACGTTCCCGGCCAGCGACCCGACGGTCGAGCAGTCGCCGGGCGGCGAGTCGCTGCCGGAAGAGGCGCGCGCGCCGGTCGCTGTCGCCGCGCCGCAGCGGCATCGCGTCCAGGTGGAGGGCGAGGACTACGAGCTCGAGCACGGCTCGGTCGTGATCGCCGCTCTCACCTCCTGCACGAACACGTCCAACCCGCAGGTGATGGTCGGTGCCGGGCTGCTCGCGAAGAAGGCGATCGAGCGCGGCCTCCAGCGCAGGCCGTGGGTGAAGTCGAGTCTCGCGCCGGGCTCGAAGGTCGTGACGGAATACTTCGAGCGCGCCGGCCTCGACCGCTACCTCGACGAGCTTGGCTTCCAGACGGTCGGATACGGCTGCACGACCTGTATCGGGAACTCGGGGCCGCTCCCCGAGGCGATCTCGGCGGCGGTCAGCGAGGGCGACCTCGTTGTTTGCGCCGTCCTCTCGGGCAATCGGAACTTCGAGGCGCGAATCCACTCCGAGGTGAAGGCGAACTACCTCGCCTCGCCGCTGCTTGTCGTCGCCTACGCGCTCGCCGGCCGGATGGATATCGACCTCGCGAGCGAGCCGCTTGGGCAGAACTCGGGAGGCGAGGACGTCTATCTGCACGAGCTGTGGCCGAGCGCGCACGAGATCCAGGAGACGATCACCGCCTCGGTGCGCGAGGAGATGTTCGAGCGCACGTACGCCGATGTCTTCACCGGCGACGAGCAGTGGCGCTCGCTGCCCGTGCCCGAGGGCAAGCTGTTCGCCTGGGATCCCGGCTCGACCTACGTGCGCCTGCCGCTGTACTTCGAGGGCATGTCCCGCGAGCCGGGAGCGGTCGGCGATATCGAGGGCGCCCGCTGCCTCTTGATCCTCGGCGACTCAGTCACAACCGACCACATCTCCCCCGCGGGCGCGATCAAGCCCGATTCGCCGGCGGGCCGCTACCTCGTCGAGCACGGCATCGAGCGTAAGGACTTCAACTCGTACGGGTCACGGCGCGGGAACCACGAGGTGATGGTGCGCGGCACGTTCGCAAACGTGCGGCTGAAGAACCAGCTCGTCTCGGGCTCGGAGGGCACCTGGACGGTGCACGTCCCCTCGGGCGAGGAGATGACGATCTTCGAGGCGTCCGAGCGGTACCTCGCCGAGAGCACGCCGCTCGTCGTGATCGCCGGCAAGGAGTACGGCTCCGGCTCGTCGCGCGACTGGGCAGCGAAGGGGCCGAACCTACTCGGTGTGAGGGCGGTGATCGCCGAGAGCTATGAGCGGATTCACCGCTCGAACCTGCTGATGACGGGGATCCTGCCGCTGCAGTTCCTCCCCGGCGACACGCGGAAGTCGCTCGGCCTAACCGGGCGCGAGGAGTTCGCCGTCCTCGGCGTGGAGAACGGCGAGGCGAGTGAGGTGACGGTGCGGGCCGACAGGACGGAGTTCCCCGCGCGGGTCCGGCTCGACACGCCGCGGGAGCGCGAGTACCTGCGCCACGGCGGCATCCTCCCGTTCGTCCTGCGGCGGCTGCTCGCGAGCTAGGACTCGTAAGAGAGTCGGGCCGGCCAAGCCGAGTGAGTCCGGAGACTGCATCACCGAAAACCCGTGAGCAGTGTGAGCGGGCAGTGGAACGCCTCTTTGCGGGGCGAATTCTGGCAGGGCGCGAGAAGGCACGAAACGCGCTGGATTCGGCAATTCAAGGGGAATCTGCGAAGTGCAATTTCTCATGCAAACACCACCCAGGTCGCGTGCTCTTCTGCCAGCCGGGGTGTGAGCACAGCCACAGCAGGTGTGAGCAGATAGAGCGGTTGTGTGTGACGGCTGTGACGATTACTCATTGCCCGCAGCCTCGCGAGGCTGCGGGTGACACATCTGATTTTGATGAAAAAGTGATTAGGAGGCTAGAGTCATTGGTGTGCAAACGATCGCGAAGATCACATCCAATGACTACCCCGACCTGCTTGCAGCGGTCGATGAAGGAGTCTCCCAGCGCGAGCTAGCGCGCCGTTATGGCTGTGCTCCGTCGCTCATCGCCCGGCATGTTGGGAAAGCGAAGCGTCTCCGAGAGCTGAGCGATCGTGAGGAAGAGTCTGAGACCGAGCTGAGTGTCGAGCCGATGGAAAGCTCCATGCGTGAGATCCTGGCGGCGCGCATCCGGGATCCAAGGACATCGCCTCGCGAGAACGCCGACATCTTCGACGGCCTCGCGATCAAGTCCAACCGGTTCGCCTCTAGCCAGTACGTGCCCGCCGAGCAGGTTGCCGAGATCTTCCCGGGCGAGGTGAGGCTCAAAATCACCTCCGCCGAGGCAGCCGCACT
>JBBRZN010000031.1:0-25367 GCA_038236705.1 Gaiellales bacterium | reverse complement strand
TTCTGTCCCTGGGACCTCGCCAGAACCGGCTTCTGTCCCGTGTCGCCTTTCGGCTCATCTAAGACAACCGAGCCGCCGCGAATCGGACGCGCTCCCTCAACGAGCAGCGTCACGGGCTGGCAGCTGATCCCGCCGGCAAACGATCGCTCGCTGAACCTGCAACGATACGAGGTGCAAAACCAGGAAACGGAGCGCGCACCCGGCGCTCCGGAACAAGGCGGCAACTCCGGAGGGGGTGGCGTCGCCGCAGTCGCCGCTCCCTCTTCGCCGCCGAGAAGGCTGCGCGCATCGGCGACTGTCTCTCTCAAAGCTAGGCCGCAGTCGGAATGCTCTCCCCGAACCCCGATCGGCTGGCTGCCGATGCGCGCGGCACCATCCTCCCACCGTCGCCCGCTCGGTTCAATGGGCCGAACGGCCTATCCGGCGAAAGCCTCCGGACCCTCTATAAGAAATCACCCGGTCGTCGATCGGCGATCCCGACCCCCACAGGCGCATCGGCGATCTGGGAGCCCCGATCACCGCTAACTGATCCGGCGCAGCTCCAGTACCTTGTGTGTTCGGCGACGGCCACGCCGTCGACGGGTGCTGCGCTCTGGATACGTGCGGCCGTGTTGACAACGTCGCCCGTCACGAGTCCCTCTCCCTGCTCCGGGCGGGCGCCGACCGCGACCACCGCCTCCCCAGTGTTGATCCCCACGCGCACCTTCAAATCGAGATCCGGATCGACTTCGTTCAGCTCCTGGATCGCCTCCAGGATGCTCAGTCCCGCCCGCACGGCGCGCTCGACGTCGTCCTCGTGCGCCGAAGGCGGCCATGACCGCGTCGCCGACGAACTTCTCCACGGTACCGCCGTAGTGCTCGATCTCCTGTCGCAGGCGCGCGAGCGCAGGGCTTCTGTCGTCTTTCCACCAGAAAGCGACAGCGCTCGCGTCGAGCGTGTGCGAGGCGGCTTGGGATCTGATACTCGCGCGTGCGCGTGTAGCTGGATCGCTCTAAAGCCGCAGCTCCTTCACTGCGATCTCTGCGTCCTGCCCACCTTGCCGCCCATCCCTGTCGCCTATTCCCAGAACGTTCGAGTTCACAAACCCGTCCGGGTTTTCGGAGTTCGTGGTCTTCGGCGATCGCGACGGCTGTGTCATACGCCGAACGCATACGCCTGACGAGCACGGGGTTAGCGGATAAGAGCCCGAGCTGACCGCTCCCCTCTCCCCCGATGGAGGCCGTCAGTCCCCAGGCCTCGAGAAGCAGCCCGGGCTCCTCTCAATAGATGCACGACTAAATAGCGGGCTTGCGTTGTGCGAGGCGCCCAGGGCCCGGCGTCTGCGGTTCACGCCGGTAAGTCGGTCTTCCCGGGGAGAGCTGGGCGACCGAGCACCCTGGGCACCTCTGGCTCTCGCCTCGATCGCCCTTCGTCCTCGCCCCATCCCCGCGAGCGGCGTTGAGAGAGATCAACGGTGCGTGCGCCGGTCGGCCCATTCCTAGCCAGGACCGATCATGGGATCATTTTGCGAGAGCCTGCCTGACCCCAGAGAACCAGACGAGGGCTCGTCTGCCGTCGACGCCTAGCCGCTCGACCGCGCGAATGGGCCCTCGTCTGGGGCCTCCTAAATCCCGACCACGGCTCGGAGGTTTGGGCCGGCAGCAGGAGTAACGAGTAGCACCAACGAGGCGACGGCCGGCGGCCGTTGAAAGGGGAGATGCAGAGTGAAGCAAGGTGACGGGAACGTCGTCCCCAGTTTGGGGGACCAGATTGAGGTGCAATACACCGGAGTCATTCGGCGTGGCCGTGTCTGTTACGCGGACCACATCCAGCTTTTGGTGAAGTGGGACGACGGCACATCGAGCAGCTTGCGAATCGACCAGGAACCGTTCCGAATCACGGCCGCTGCAAGCGAAAAGCCATGGCAGTTGGCCGCTGAGGCGACGCTGCTCACAGCCTAGGTTAGCGCGAGAGAAAGCCCGAGCGGATGGCGAATCCGAATCCGCCCAAGATGGCCGCATCGGCCGAGGTCCATCGCGGTGACCAGTCGAACGCACGCGTGAGCTGAGCTCTGGATTGCTTGGCGTTTTGCGTCGCTCGGGCATCATTCCCCCATACTTCCGTGACGGGAAGTAGGAGAACGTAGCGGCGGCGGAACCCACTGTCGTCTTCCCACCAGAAAGCGACAGCGCTCGCGTCGACGTGTTTCTTCAACAAGAGGTCCAGGCCATCGCGCACGCGTTTGGCGAGACGAAGCGGGGGGAAGTGACACCCACTTCTCACGAGACCGCGAAACCTGAATCCGCCTGCCGGCCCCTGCTTCTAGCGGGCGGGGTCGAAGAGGTCAGGATTGCGGGGTCTACGGTCCTCACACGGGGTTTCTCTTCGCGGGTGAAGACATCGACGCAGCCGACCAGTACGCCGCCCGGAGTACCGGATACCCTACACATGTAGGCTAGCAAGCTGGAAGAAGTGCAACGCTCGGAGCGTGCCCGGCCGTGCGCGAATCGTCTACGTGGTCCTACGAGTTTGCAAGGCCGTTACAGCGTTACCCGCTCCTGAGGCGGCGGGCGCATACGCGCCGGAAGCCAGGATGACCGCGAGTGAGGTCACAAGGGACGCAACCACGATTTTCGATCTGCGTACCAGTCTCATGTGCGGCGCGATCACCGCCGAGGCCGCGGCCGCCAGCCTGGGAAGTTGGCCTCGCGGCCGCGGAGCAAGTGCGTCAAACCGGTGCCGTCGGAGCGCACGACACAGAGTCCGATCTTGCCGCTTCCCAGGGAACAACCGAACGTGATGAACGGGCCTGGAGCCCAGGCTCCGGGTACGCCTCCTGCCCGGGTTACCAGCCGTTTGCCGGAGCCGTCAACGTTCATGACCCAGATCGCATCCCCTCGTCCCCATGCGATACGGCGGCTATCCGGCGACCACATTGCCCAGTTGTTCTGACCGCCGCCGCCATCATTTGTCAGGCGGCGCAGTTCCGTGCCATCAGGCCGGATCGTGAAGAGGTCGAAGCCTCCGTCAACGACGTACGTGAAGGCGATCCTCGTCCCGTTCGGCGACCACGTCGCGTACTGCGCCTCACGTCCGCTGGGCGTGATCCGACGCGTGCCTGAGCCGTCCGCATTCATGATGTACAGGCTGTTTGGCACGCCGCCTCGCTTGGTCGCCGCCGTCACCAGTCGGCGTCCGTCCGGTGACCAGGAAGGTGACCACCCGTAAAGTCCGTTCCGCTTCGTCAAGTTTACGAAGTTCGAGCCGTCGGCGTTGATCAGCCCGAGCGGGGTGTGATCCTCATCGTGAGGCACCCATCGGAAGGCGATCCGCTTCCCGTCCGGCGACCAGTTCGGCTGGTGTTTATCGCCAATTAGATGATCGATCTGACGCGCGTTGCCACCGTCTGGATCGGCGACATGAAGGTGAAAGCCTGCGCGGCCGCCCCCAGCCGTGTACCCGAGCCGCCAGCCCTTTAACTCGTGGACGAGAGGCACCGAAGCGGACGGGGCGGACGCACACATGGCCAGCGTCCCAATCACGAAGCCGGCTACGAAAGAAAAGCGCATGTTCGCTCTACACCGACCGGAGCCACGAGGATCCACGGGCTGCCATCCCAAGCACGGTTGCAAGGAGCCGTGGACCCAGCCTTCGGCTTGAGCATGGCCTGGTGAGTTAGCAGGTGGCGCGTTCGACGGATTGCTCGATACGGATGACGGGGTGGGGACACGGACGAAGACGGAGCACCTGCTGCGTAAGCGAGCTGCCAGCCTGTCATCAAGATGTCAGCACACCGAGTCCGAACCAGACGATTCGACCCAAATGAAGCGGCACCGCAGATGTCGCTCGACGGAAACTTCTTTGTGTCCCCGAGCCTGTCGAGGGAAGGGCCGCTGGAGGTGGAGGGGGACGCTTGGCGCCGTCGAGTCGTGGTTTGTGTCGGCACGGCGACATGATCGCGGTGCAACCTCTAGTTTTCGACGACGAGGTGTGTGACTGGAAGGGAGAAGCGATTGAGGGCGGTTTCCGCGCTTCCTTTTTCAAGCCAGGCGGCGTCCTCGTCAGGGAGTGTGACGACGATGAGTTCATCCGCCGGGAAGGTGCGAAGCGCGTCCTCGATCGCTTTCACAGGGTCGGAATCACCGACCCGGGACTCAACGTCGTCGGTCGGTGCGGCCTCCGCAAGCTCGTCGGCCCGCTCGGCTGCGTCAGTGCGGGCGTCGTCCTCGGCGTTTGTCAACCAGTCGAGCCAGGAGATGCCGGATGCTGGCGCGACGACGAGCATCTCTGCATCCTCGCCCGCGTGCGCACGGACAGACGTGCGCAGATCGGCCGCGGGGACGGAGGCGGTGGCGACGACGAGGAGCCGACGAGGCACGGCTTCAGCCTATCCGGCTCGTCGACCGATGCGAACGCCTAGCCGGTGACGGTGAAGCCGTGCCAGAAGCTGTTCAGGGCGAGTACTACCGCCAGGCGGTAGAGCTTGCCTTCTGCCAGCCGAACGTCCGCGGACTGTTCCTGTTCCACGCGATCGACGAGCGCGATCTCAACCGCTGGCAGTCAGGTCTGTTCTACGTCGACCGGTCGCCGAAGTCGGATCTTCGCGTAGTGCGCGCGGCGATCTCGCAGGCTCATCGCGGCGTCGTGACCCACTGCCCGGGGCTCGCGCTGCGGCCGCGCGGCAGCCTCGTCGTCGCGGTTCGTCCAGTCCCTCACGCGACGCTTCTCTGCGACATTCGAGCAGGCGCTGCGCGAGCGTGGCCTCGTCGACGCGGTCGCCCTGACAAAGTTCGAGGGCGACGTCGGTACCGCTGTCGCCTACTGGAGGCTGACGGAGGCAGGGCAAGAAGAGCTAGCCAGGTTACGCGCCGGCGGCTGACTCGGCACCACCCTTGCTCAGGTCCCAAATGCGCAGCTGTCGCTTTCTGGTGGAAAGGCGACAAAGACCTGCGCTCGGACGCTTCACAGAATGTGAGCACGACATCCGCCCCAACTCGCACGCGAACCGCCTCGCAGAGCCGAAAAACCCCCCTGACCCGCCCCGAAAACGCATCGACCGATTGTGATGCCTGTACACGCCGTGGAATTCGACAACGCCCGGCACGCGGACGAGATCCGAAACGCGATGGACCGAGCGCGTTTGGAAAGCTGTTGGAAAGTAGCGGTGGCGAACGGCGATAAGACAGCGATAGGAAGCCTCTAGGTGATGTGCGCGCCAAGCACACCAAGAACGCCAAGCGTCGCAACGACTGTTCGTTCGAGAATCTCTGCCCTGTACTCCGGTACGACCTCTGGCGGCGGCGGCGTCTTCTTGATCACGTCCACATCAGGCGCTTCAAGGAGAACGTCGAGCAGGCGGCGCTCGAGCCAACTGATGTCAGACGCGTTGAACGCATGCAGTCCCTCGCGTTGGATGACGAGGCAGCGTGTCCACTCCTTTATCGCGTGGCCCGTCCTGATCCTCGACCGAAGGCCTTGCGCCTTGCCGACATAGACGCTCAGCACGGCACCCTCCGTCACCGGCTTTCCGAGTAGCAAGTAGACGCCGACAGCATCCCAGTTCTCATCGAATGCCTTGAGCGCGTCGCGCTCGAGGAGTAACAGGCGGAGCTAGTCGCCCTCGATAGTGACCTCGACCGGCCGATCCGGGGTGGATGAAAGGAGAAACATCGCCAGGCGGGATCACAGTCCACACTCGGGGCAGTCGAGAGACTCCGCTCTCGGGACGCAGGGGGAATCAGGGGCGGCTGGCCGACAGCTCGGGCAATAGCCCGCAGCAGTCAGGATGTCAGGGCGAGCTCGACGGCATCGTCGAACGGGAGCGCTCTGCCCTCGGCCCAGATCGCCTCGGCCTCGTCTCCCAGCTGCGCTCGCGCCGGGCCGAGATAGCGGGCGAGGAGCCCGTCCCAGAAGGGGATGGAGATCGACGTGCCGAGGGACTCCCACAGCGCCTCGACCGCGCCGGCAAGACGGAGCGCGCGCTGCGGGTCGCCGTCTCCCGCGGCGGCCATCGCGGCGCCCTGAACCTCGAAGCTCGTCTCGATGAGGTCGCCGAGCGGAAGGGCTGCCTCCAGACTCTCGCGGTAGCGCTTCCCGGCCTCCTCCGAATCGCCGCGGACGAGCGCACAATCGGCGAGGAAGTGGAAGGCGAAGTGTTCCGAGCGCGGCTCGCCGTCGGCCATCTCGAGCAGGTCGCGTGAGAGCGGCTCGGCCCGGTCGACATCGCCCTGTGCCACGAGGACCTGGCAAACGCCGACGAGCGCGCGCGTCTCGCCGGCTCGATCGTGCAGCTGGCGCATGAGCTCGAGGCTCTGCTCGAACGCATCGAGGGAGCCGCGGTCGTCTCCGCCCCAAATGAGGAGCCAACCGAGCGTGTCGAGCGCCGAGGCGAGCTCGCCCCGATCACTCAGCGCACGCCAGAGGGCAATCGCTTCGTCGAGTTGCGATCGGCCCGCTTGCATGTCACCGTGCCGGGCCGTGAGGGCTCCAGAAGCTGTGAGCGCACGCGCTCTCGGAGCACCGGTGAGTGCGGAGCGCGTGAGCGCATCGCCGAGTCGCGCTCGTCCTTCCGAGAGGTGACCGTGGGTGAACCAGAACCATCCGAGCGCGCCCGCGAGCGGGAGCGCGCGCTCGGCGTCGTTCGCAGCGAGCCAGTCGAGCGCGGCGCGCAAGTCGTCGTGGTCGGTCTCGAGCCGTGCCGACCACTCGGCCTCAGCGTGGAACCGGTGCTTGTAGCCCTGCTCGGCGAGCGCGGCGAAGAGCGCCGCGTGCCGACGCTGAAGATCCTCCGCGTCTCCCGATCCCGCAAGCTTCTCGAGCGCGTACTCGCGGATCGTCTGCAGCATGAGGAAGCGGTCGGCGCCGATGGGCTTCAGCAGGCTGAGGTCGACGAGCGCGGCGATACCGTCGAGATCGGCGTCGCAGACCTCCTCCGCTGCAGCGAGAGGGAAACTGCCCACGAAGACGGCCAGTCGAGCGAACAGCATCCGACCGGAGGCGTCGAGGAGGTCGTAGCTCCACTCGATCGTCGCGCGGAGCGTGCGCTGCCTCTCGGGCGCGTCACGAGCGCCGCCCGTCAGCAGTGGAAGAACCGAGTCGAGGCGCTCGAGAAGAGCTTCCGGTCGGAGGAGCTTCGTTCGGGCCGCCGCCAGCTCGATGGCCAGTGGAAGCCCGTCCAGCCGCGCGCAGATGGACTCGACGGTGGAATCGGGCTCGACGTCCTCGCCCACCGCTCGAGCGCGCTCGACGAACAACGTCGAGGCGTCGCGGGCGTGGAGCGGCTCGAGCCGGAACTCTCGCTCTCCCGACACGCGCAGCGGAGCGCGGCTCGTGACGAGCGCGCGCACGTCGGCCGACGCGGCGAGCACGGCACTCACCGCGGGCGCCGCGTCGAGCAGGTGCTCGAAGTTGTCCAGCAGGACGAGCAACTCCTTCCCGCGGAGGAAACGAGCGAGGTCGTCGGGTGCTCCGATCGCCTGCGCGACCTCGGAGTGCAAGAGCTCGTGATCCGCGAGGCCGCCGAGGGGGACCCAGAACACACCGTCGCGCATGCGCCCGACGAGGTCCGCCGCGACCTGCAGCGCGAGGCGGGTCTTCCCGGTTCCTCCAGGGCCCGTCACCGTGACAAGGCGCGTGCCGTTCGAGAGAGCGGAGACGAGCTCGTCGAGCTCGCTCTCGCGCCCGACGAGCGGGCTGGACGCGACGGGCAGGTTGGTCGCATCGAGTGAACGGAGCGGCGGAAAGACGCCCTCGCCCAGCTGGTAGAGCCGCTCGGCTCGGACCAGATCCTTCAGGCGATGCTCTCCCAGGTCCTGAACCGGGACGCCGGGCTCGAGCAGCCGCTGTGTCGTCTCGGAGAGAACGATCTGTCCACCGTGCGCAGCTGCCGCGATCCGCGCAGCGCGATGAACGTCCATTCCGACGTAGCCCTCGTCGCTGACGACGGGCTCTCCGGTGTGAATCCCCATCCGCACCCGGATCGGCCCGCCCGCGAGGGCCCGGCGGGCTTCATCGGCCGTAGCGACGGCGTCGGCGGCACGCGAAAAGGCCACGAAGAACGCATCACCCTGCGTGTCGACCTCGACGCCGGTGTGCGCGGCGAACGCCTCCCGGAGGACTCGCCGGTGCTCCGCGAGAAGGTCAGCGTACGCTGCTCCGTGCTCCTGCAGCAGACGCGTCGAACCCTCGACGTCGGTGAACAGGAACGTGACCGTGCCCGCCGGAAGCTCGCGTGCGCTCACCGTGCGATCATCGCATTGCCTACGCCGCAGATCGAGTTTCCGCGCGATCGTAAAATCTGACCCCGCTCCTTCTCGAGACTCGCGAAGGGCGTAGGGGTTCGCAACCCCGATCTCCCTGCAAATCCAGAGATCGGTGCGGCTGCGCGAATTTACGCACCCTACGCGTTCCAGGCCGAGCAGCTACGCGAGTCGCTGGCCGCTCTCCTCGGCGACAACGACGGCCTGTGGGCCGCGGCCGTTCGCGGCGCGATCCTGCTCGGCGAGACACCCAGAGCCCGCGCCGAGCTGCAAGACCGCTTGACGGGCGATCCCGACGCGGATGTCGTCCGCCGCGCGCTCGTCGAGGCGCTGCTGCACGGCGACCGCGTCAAGCTCGTGGCGACGCTAGACCAGTCGATCCTCGGGCTGCGTGATGCTCCGCCGGGTTACTTCGCGCGCCTGGCCGCCCGAGGGGACTCTTCCGCAGTCGCCTGAGGGACGACCGCGCCGAGACGATCGAACACGGTGCGCGCTTCGTGCAGGCTCGTCTCGTCTGCCGTGCACCGCCAGTGTCCGAGCAGAGCATGACCTTCTTCGAACGGCAGCTCGTACTCGCGCCAGCGGCGCGCCGCGTCGGCGTAGATGGGTGCGGCTTGTGTCGTCTCACCATGGGCCTCCGCGATGACGGCGCGACCTGCAACGAGCGCATGCTCCAGTCGCGCACCACGTGCGTTCGGGCGGTCGAAGAACCGCTCGCCTAGCTCGAGCTCCCCGAGGTCACGGCAGATGCGGAGCATCGGCAGGGCATAGAGGAGGCGACTCCAGTCGGGACTGTTGCTTGTGAGCTCGTCGAGCTCTCTGATGTTGGCCAAAGCAGCGTCCGACTTGCCGAGTGCGTGGGCAACAATCGCGGCCGCGCCGAGTGCCGGGACGAGGATCTGAGGATCGGCGATCTCGTGAGCAACGCGAAGAAAGGCAGCGGGTGAATCGGCCACCTCGGTCGCTCGTCCACGAAACGACATCACGAGAGACTGGAAGGCCGGCGCGACGGCAGGGACTTGACTCTCATCACCCGTGCGGACCCGTTCGAGCAACTCGTCGGCTTCGCGCAGGACATCGTCCCATTCGCCGAGATCAAAGAGGAGCCAGAGAGTCTCCATGTGCCCCCAGAGCGCCGCCCCGAGCAAACCGCGATGCTCCGAGAGCTCGATGCCCTCGCGCTTGAGCGCAAGCGCCGGACGAGGAGCGTCAAGGAGCCAGACGAAATGTCCGAGATTGTTGGTGGAGATCGCTATGGCAAGGCCCAATCCGAGATCGATCGCTCGGCGGCGCGCTTCGCGAAGGTCGTCGAGGCCGTCGAGCTCACCCAGCTCGCAACGTGCGATTGCCCGAGCTTGTCGCGGAAAGACCGCCCGCTCCTCGTCCCCGAGTTGTTCGCACAGCTCGAGGGCCTGGTCGGCCGCCGCGAGGCACTCCCGCGTGCGGCCGGCGATCATGAAGGCGCCTGCACGTCTTCCGTAGGCGACAGCAAGCTCCGACCCTGCGGGTTCGCGCTCGAGCACGGCGATCGCCTCTTCCAGGATCCTGCCGGCCTCGGCCGTGTGTCCCTGAGCCCACATGAGGTGTGAGACGACCGACAGCGATCGGCCCATGCCCCGAAGGTCGCCTCGTTCCCTGTATCTGTCCAGAGCCTCCTCATACAAGGGCAAGGCCTCTGCGAGACGTCCGAATTCCCACTTCGCCTTGCCCGCCTGCTCGAGGACCTCGGCGCGCTGCGCGTGCTCCGCGGGTGTAACAGCGAGGGCGCGCGACGTGTATTCGTATGCCTGCTCCGCGTCCAGTCGGGACGCGCGCTCCCCCGCGAGGAGCAGAAAGCGGCGCAGGCGGTCTTGCAAGACATCGAGCCCGCTTGCTCCCGCGGCCTGCGCGAGGTCGAACGCCTGCTGCGAGTGATGCACGAGGATCTCCGCGTGATCGCCCGCGCGGTCTCCTGCGGTGCGTTCGATCCATTCAGACGCTGCCCGGTGCTTCTGCGCACGTGCCGCGCGCGGAATCTGCTGGTATGCGACGTCACGGACGAGCACGTGCCAGAAGGCGAGCTCGTCCTGACCCTCGACGGACGACGTCCGGGCCGGACGGACGAGCTCGCGGCGCACGAGGTCGCGCATGTTCTCCTTGACCTCAGGCTCCTCGGCCCCGCCGATCGCCGCGACCGCACCCGTCCAGAAAACCTTGCCAACCACCGCGGCGTCCTGTAACAGCGACTTGCGCGCAGGTGACAGCGTGTCGAGGCGGGCCGCGATCAGTGCCTGAACGGTTTCCGGCAACGGCGCGTCCGGGTCGGGCGCTCCGCGCTCGGCCAGCATGCGCACGTACTCCTCCGCGTAAAGGGGATTGCCTCCCGCGCGTTCGAGCAGCGCGGTCTGCGTTTCTGCAGGCAGCACGGAACGACCGGTGAGCGAGGCCACGAGGCGAGCCGTCTCGTCGTTCGTCAGAGGCGCGAGCGAGATCGTCACCGAGTTGCGCTTGCCGCCGCCCCAACCGGAGTGTCGCTCGTACAGCTCCGGCCGCGCCGCGATCAGCAGGACGAGCGGGACTTCGCTCGACCAGTCGACGAGATGCTCGAGGAATTCCACGAGCGCCGCATCGGCCCAGTGCAGGTCCTCGATCACGAGCACGAGGGGTCGTTGCGCCGCGACCGACTCGAGGAACCGCTGCCACGCAGTGAACGACTCTTCGCGTGCGACTGTCTGTTCGGCCCCCTGCACTCCGATCAGCGGTGCGAGCCGCGTCCGCAACCACTCGCGGTCGGTTTCGTCGTCGACGAGTGTTTCGACGGCGGCCGAGAGTTTGTCGCCTGCACTCTCCGGGCTGTCGGACTCGAGGATGCCGACGTGCGCTTTGACGATCTCGCCGAGCGCCCAGAACGTGATCCCCTCCCCGTACGGCAGGCACCGGCCCTGACGCCACCAGACGATCTCCTCCTGCCCGTCGACGAAGCCCTGGAATTCGGCTATGAGCCTCGTCTTCCCGAGCCCGGGCTCACCGGTCATCGTCACGAGCTGCAAGGACGATTCGCGCAGCGCGCGTGCATACGCATCCTTCAACAGCGCGAGCTCATGCTCGCGTCCGACGAATGGAACGTCGGCGCGCCGCTCGACGTCGACACCGAAGCGGCCGCGCGGCTGTGTGGCCTGCCAGATCCGTAGCGGGTCGGCCTTGCCCTTGACCGAAGCCGGTTCGAGCTCGTCGTACAGGATGACGTCGCGGGTCGCTCGGAACGTGCTTTCACCGACCACGACCGATCCGACGGGGGCGGATTGTTGCAACCGCGCGGCGGTATTGACGACGTCCCCGGTTGCAATTCCCTCGCCCTGTTCCGGCTGTGCATCGAGCGACACGACCGCCTCTCCTGTCGCGACACCCGCGCGAACCGCGAGCTCGACGCCTGCCGTCGCGTTCATGTCCTCGATCGCTTCGAGGATGCGGAGTGCAGCGCGGACAGCGCGCTCTGCGTCGTCCTCGTGCGCGACCGGCGCGCCGAACACGGCCATCACGGCGTCGCCGATGAACTTCTCCACCGTCCCGCCGAAGTGCTCGATCTCCCGTTTCAGCCGCGCGTGATAGGGACGCAGCGTCGCACGCACGTCTTCGGGGTCGGCCTGGTCGGAGCGGGCGGTGAACCCGACGAGGTCGACGAAGAGCACTGAGACGACCTTGCGTTCCTCGGCGCCGGTGGATGCCGCACGTGTCAGTGCCGTGCCGCACGACAAGCAGAACCTGGCGCGGTCCGGGTTCTCCTCGCCGCACTGCGGACAGGCAAGCATTCCTCAGAGTCTAAGAAGACCGTCTCCCGGCGCAAAGCCGTGCGTCCTGGCCGCGTACCGTGAACGACATGGACGAGGCCCGCGCAGTGCTGGCCCGGCTTGACCGGATCGAGGAGCTCGAACGCGAGGGCGCACCCCCCGGCGTCCTGATCGAGGAGCTGCGCGGGCTCGTCCAGGCGGCAGAGACCTGGGTCAAGTTGGAAGGAGACGAACGTTCACACGCCGCCGTAGAACGCTGCGACGCTGCTCTCTCGCAACCCGTCGCATAAAGTCGCGACGTGGGCATCGCACACTATCTGCCAGGCACGCTCCGAGCGTTGCACTTCTTCCAGTTTGCTAGCCTAAATGTGTAGGGTTCTCCGGTACTCCGGGGTGGCGGCTCCCTGGGGGTGCGCCACTCCCAGGGTGACGCTCGCTGCTGCGGCGGCGAGTACGAGGACGCGAGGAGAGCGGCTCTCTTCATCGTTTGGGCTGCCCCCAAGAAGCAAAAGGTGCTGGTCGGCTTCTACAAGAACCGCACGATCAACTACTTCGACTATGGTCGGATCAAGCTTCGCCCGGGCAACAAGGTCGCGCCCGTCTGGATCTTCGCGAACGGCGCCAAGGGCCAGCGTTCGATCGTGGACAGCGTGCCGGGCAACAAGCAGTACTCCGCTTTGCGAAAGGTCAACACCGTGAGCTGGACCACGGACGCCACGCCGCGCGTGCTCCGTTCTGCCGCAGCCGTGAGGACTGCAGAGTCGCGCGGCGACGTCACGATCCGGAGCACGTCGCGAGTCGTCAATGCGCCCCTACTCGGGTTCGGCCAGACGCGCCACGCCGGCTTCGCCCGAGGCGAGCAGATCCACTACTACGAGCTCGGAACGGTCAAGGTGGCACCCGGCAACGAGGTCCTTCCGATCTGGACGTTCACCAACGGCGTGAGCGGCCAGAGCAACATCGCCGACGTCGCTCCCGGAACCACCGCCTATCCGCCGCTGTGGGCGGTCGTCGAAGTGGCCTGGAAGACAGGAGCGCAACGCAGCCTCGTACGCTCGTTCGAGCAGCTGCAGGAGGCGCGCAAAGCGGGTGCCGTCACGCTCAAGCGAACGTCCCTGGTCGTGAACTGCCCCTTCGTTTGACGCGCCAACGTCGGCTCCAGGAGGCCGCCGCTGAACTCTGCGGCGGCCTCCGAGCCACGTATGGCACGGGCTGAGCTGAGCCGAGCCGCCGCGCGCGAAAAGGACAGGGAACCGAAGGAGCCGAAGGCCGAAGCGGACAAGGGCCGCACCTGAGGTCGGCAGACCGCATCAATAGAGCGATAGCGCGTCAATCGTCGCCAATCGTCGCTTCCGTGGAAGAAGCCTGTCAAGCCGGAGGTCGCGGGTTCGAGTCCCGTCGCTCCCCCTGCGCGAAAGCGCTGAAAATAGGCATATTGTGTTGCCTCAACCGGCGCCACAATCCAGGCTGGAGAAGGATCGATTGCTGCCTGGGCGGGAGTACGCCGGCGAACCCGCTGCAGATAGTCACTTTCGCGGTTGAGCTCAGTTAGGCTCAGAACTCATCAACAGCGAAACCGGTCAAGCGCTCGGCTCCCAAATCAGAGCGTCGCGGCTTCAGAGCGGGGAGATCCCGTCCTGCGACGGCTTCCGGATCGCCGCTTGGCGCTTGCAGGTTCGTCCGGGGTGAGGGACCTCGATCGAGAGGGCGCTTGCCGCATCCCATACCGACGACGCCGCTCGGAAACGCCTACGATCGGTCCGTGGTGCGGAGCCTGATCGCACGGATTCAAAATCCGAGTGGGCGCGAGTGCAGCTGCGCCGAATGCTGGTGTCAGCGCACAGCGGTCGGCCGCGCCCTCCGCTGGTACCTGCCGCTTCGCCACCACTCTGTCTCATCCGAGTGGAAGCGCCCCCAGGAGCGCGACGCCTAGCGCCGCGGGTGCAACAGCCGTCGGAGCGCCTACTCGGCGGTTTCACGCAGCAAGAGCCCTACGAGCCGGCCATTCGAAGTCGTCGCGAACGCCATGTTCGCGGGCAGGAGCCGACCCCGGCGACGAAACCGGCGACCGATCCCCGCGAGACGACCTCGCCGACCGCTTCCGCGACCTCCGCGAGTCGGCTGCCGCCAGCGTGCGCGATCACGGCAGTGTCGTCTTTAGTTCGAACACTCATCGGGCCTCCTTGTCTGTCGCATAGCCGGTTCGATGCGTCCTGCTCCAGCAACGATTCCTAGATCGCGAAGCCGGTGAAGCGCGCAAGTCGGGTCGTCAGCCGCACGAGCTCGCCGGTCGCGAGTAGGACGCCGAAGACGACGAGCAGCGAGCCGGATGCGAGGCTCACGACGCGCCAGTGGCTGCGCAACACCTGAACAACCGCGAGCGTGCGCGTGAACGCGAGCCCGGCGAGCAGGAAGGGGACGCCGAGACCGAGCGAGTAGACCCCGAGCAGCACCGCGCCCTGCCCGGGCTTCCCGTCGGCGGCGGCGAGCCCGAGGATCGCGGCGAGCGTGGGGCCGATGCAGGGTGTCCAGCCGACGGCGAAGGCGACGCCGGCGAGCGTGGCCGTGACGACGGTCTTCGACTGGGTCCGCGGCGCGAACCGTCGCTCGGCGAGCAGCGCACGTGGCAACGGTAGCCCGGCGTAGACGACGCCGGCCAGGATGATGAAGATCCCGGCGCCGATCTCGAGCGCGCGCCGGTTGTCGAGGAGCGCGCCGCCGAACCAGGCTGCGCCGGCGCCGAGCGCGACGAACATCGAGCCGAAGCCGACGACGAAGGTCGCGGTCGCGACCGTCACCCGGCCGGGGCGAGCTCCCAGCTCGTCGAAGCCGACGCCGGAGACGAACGAGAGGTAGCCGGGGATCAGCGGCAGCACGCAGGGCGAGAGGAAGGAGACGAAACCGGCGGCGAAGGCGACGAGCAGCCCGCTCGGTCCGAGCTCGACCATCGGCTAGCCGAGCGCTGTGCGCAGGGCCGACTCGAAGCCCGCCAGATCGGTGCCGCCGATGATCCGGCCGACGATCTCGTGCCGTTCGTTCAGGAAGTAGGTGATCGGCTGGCCCTGGAGGCCGAAGCTGAGCGCGATCTTCGCCGTCGGATCGAACACGCTCGGATACGGCAAGTCATACTCGGCGTAGAACTCGCGCGCGCCCTCCTTCGTGTCCAGGATGTCGATCCCGAGCAGCTGCACCTCGGGATGGGCGCGGGCGAAGCGGGCGAGGTCGGGCGCCTCCTCGTGACAGGGTGGGCACCAGGAGGCCCAGACGTTGATCACGACCGGCTTGCCGGCGTAGTCGGCCAGGCTGACATTCTTGCCCGTGACCGGATCGACGCCTGCGACCGGCGGGGCGGGCGTCGCGGATGTCGCGGCCGCGATCGGCGCTGCGTCGCCCCGGGTCGCGATCACGATGCCACCGGCGACGACGACGAGCGTCGCGACGGCCCCGACGATGGCGGCGAGCCAGGAGCGACGACTCACCTCGGCGCTCCCAGCTCTTCGCGGCGAACGCGAGCGAGGACGGCGTCGGCGACCAAGGGGAAGGAGGCGTCGTCGTCGCGGCGCAGGGTGCGCAGCTCGGCTACGACCCGCTCGAGTGAGCGCAGCACGGCCTGGCAGGCAGCACACCGGGCGAGGTGCCTGCGCACGCGGCCACGCTGCGTCAGCGGCACGTCCTGCTCGATGTGCGCCGACATCAGCTCCGCCGTCTCGTGGCAGCTACCCGTCCAGAACTGTTCGAGCACGCTCATACTCCGTCAGATGCAGGCGGTCGGCGAGACGATTCAGCCGCCTACGATGGTGCGATGGAACCCCGCGACGTCGAGCTCGTCGAGCGCGCGCAGGCCGGCGACGTCGAGGCATACGGCGAGCTCGTGCGCCGCTACGAGCGGCGCGTCGCCCCCGTGCTGGCACGGTTGCTCGACGACGCGCGCGACGTCGAGGAGGCGACGCAAGACGTTTTCGTGCAGGCTTGGCGTCACCTCGACCGCTTCCGCGGTGACGCCGTCGTCTTCACGTGGCTCTACCGGATCGCCGTCAACGAGGCACTGATGCGGCGCCGGCGGCACCGGCCGGCACTCACCGAGCTCGACGAGCGGACGCCCGCCGCTCCGACCTCCGAGCACGCGGGCGATCTGCGTACCTTCCTGCTCCTGCAGCTGCAGGCCCTGCCGTTCGAGCTGCGCGCGCCGCTCGTGCTGCGCGACCACGAGGGACTCTCCAACCAGGAGGTCGCCGAGGCGCTCGGGCTCTCGCTCGCGGCGACGAAGTCACGGATCCACCGCGCCCGCATGCAGCTGCGCGCGGCCCTCCAGGAGTGGGAGCGCGGCTAGCGCTCGATGCGAACGTCGGGATCAAACGCGGCGACCGAGAACCAGAACGGCTCCGAGAACGCGACGCGTCTCCCGTTCTCGGTCACGTCGGCCGCACCGACGTCGCGACCGGATGCGATCGCGGACGCGTCGAGCGCCGAGGCGACACCGCCCCGCCAGTGAAAGACAAGCGTGCCGCCGCCGAGATCCACCCACATTGTCCGCTTCCGGGCCAGCACCGAGTACGGAACGGCGACGCTCTCACCGCCCCGCTCGACGTAGACGACGCGCTCCTTCGGCGGCAGCCGCTTGTCACCGGGGACGGGGAAGATCGGCGGGCTGTCGACGTCGTCGTAGCCCTCGTACGGGTTGACGCCGTAGGAGCGGTCGAAGCCGGTCTCACGCGTCAGCACGCGGGCGCGGGGATGTGAGCGCGCGAAGTCGGCCCAGGCGACGATCCGAGCCGGTAGCCGCTTCAGGCGCGTACCGGTGTAGCGGCCGACGAGCGCTTCGCCGCCGAACTGCTGCCACCAGGACTCGGTCTGCCGGTCGTACATGACGAGGTCGGAGTGCCGCAGCTTGCCGGTCGTGCCGAAGTCGAGCGTGCGCCCCTCGACCCGCCGGTCGAACGCGATCGCGGTGTTGCAGAGCGGGCAGAAGGTGACGGCGACGGGAACGCCGCCGAGCTCGTCGTTCACGATCTCGTGCCAGATCAGGATCTGGATCGGATACGCGCGCGTCTCCCCATCGACGGTCAGTTCGATCACCGGCTCTCGCGACTCGAGGAACGTCGTCGCGGAGACCGCCGCGAAGCGAGGCGCGTCGAGCGCCGGGATTCCGTCCTTCGGCGGCCCGCCGGAGAGGAACTCGTCGAACCGGACGCTGTGCCGGGCGAAGTCGGTCTCCTCCCAGCCCTCGAGCCGGAAATCGAGTACCGGCGCGCTCACCTCCGCGGCGAGAGTCGGCGACTGCGCGTCCTGCTCCCCCGCCGAGGAGCCGCCGCAGCCGGCAAGCGCGGTCGCGAGGAGCGCAATCAGAACAGCGCCGTAGTGCATCTAACTCGTTCGATGCGATCGAGCGCAATGGCGATTCTCGCGCAGCGGCAACTGCGATCCTCGAGGCCGGTGACCGGACGCACGCTGAGCCTGCTCTCCGCCGCAGCCGCCGGATACCTGGTGGGCACGGCCCCGTCGGCGGCGATCGTCGCGCGCCTGAAGACTGGTGGCTGGCTCGACCTCCGTTCGGCCGGAAGCGGAAATCCCGGTGGCCTGAACGTGCTGCGGCTGCTCGGGCGCCGGGCCGGCGCGGCCGTGGTCGTCGCCGACGTTGGGAAGGGCATTGCCGCGTGCGTCGTAGGACGGCGGCTTGCCGGCGACGACGGCGCGCACTTGGCCGGAGTGGCAGCGGTTGCAGGGCACTGCTACCCGCTCTGGACGGGCTTCCGCGGCGGGAAGGGAGTCGCGACAAGCTTCGGCCAGTGTCTCTACACGTTTCCGGTCTTCGCGCCTGTCGACGCCGCGGTTGCCGTCGCCGTGGCGCGAGCGCCGGGTCTTCGCCCTGCTCTCGCCTCTGTGGCAGTGTCGTCAACGGCTTGGCTGCTGGCGAGCGTCCTCTGGTGGCGTCGCGGTGGGCCGAATCTCTGGGGGCCGCACCCGACCGCGGCGCTGCCGCTCGCCAATGCCGCGACGGTCGCGATCATCGCCTCGCGGGCGGCAAGACGATCTCGGCGCGAGCGGCCAGACGAGCTCGGGCCGCGGCCGTGAGGCGCGCGGCCGTGTGCACGGACTCGAGCGCCCTCCTCGGCGAGCGCGATGTCGCCCGACTTGGCATCGAGGTCGTGCCGATCGGGATCGTGCTCGACGGCGAGCGGGTGCAGGGGGACCTCGAGCCGGACGGCTTCTATGCGTGCCTCGCCGCCGACGCGACGGTCGCGACGTCGCAGCCGAGCCCGGCGGAGTTCGCCGCCGTGTACGAGGCGGCAGCGGCGCGGGGAGAACAGAGCGTGATCTCGATCCATCTCGACGAACGGGTCTCCGGCACGGCTGGGTCGGCCGAGATCGCGGCCCGCGAGGCGCCGATCCCGGTGAACATCGTCGCCACCGCGACGGTGAGCTTCGGCGTCGGCATCTGCGCGCGCGCGGCCGCCGAGGCGCTCGCGGCCGGAGCGTCGCAACGCGCGGCCACAACGCTCGCTCGCCGGCTCGGCTCGACGGTGAGAAACGTCTTCGTTGCACCCGGCGCCCCGGGCGGGCGCGTCTCCCAGCCGGCCGACTGGACGCTGCTCGTCTTCGTGGACGGTGCGACTCGGCCGCTGGCAACCTGCGAGGGCGCTGTCGAGGCGGTCGACCTGATGGTCGAGCACATCCTCGCCTCGAGTCAGCCGATCCGGGCAGCGGTCGGCCATGCCGCAGCCGTGAGCGAACCCGCGGCCGACGACCTCGCCGTCAAGCTGGCGAGTTCGGCTTCCGTCAGTGAGCTGGAGCGATACCGCGTCGGGCCGGCGGTCGGCGCGCACACGGGTCCGTTCAGCTTCGGCGCCTTCTGGTGGCCCGCGTAGCTCACGCGGTCCGTTTCTCGCGTCGCACGAGCCAGCCGAAGCGCTGTGCGTACTCGTACGCGGCCTCGGCGCCGACGGCGTTCACGGACGTGGCAATCGTCGGATACACGTGCGTCATCACTCCCAGGTCGCGCGGCTTGAGCCTGTGGCGGATCGCGAGCGCAAGCTCGTGGATGAGCTCCCCGCCCGCCGGCGCGAGGATGTGGGCGCCGACGAGCTTGCCGCCGGCGACCACGAGCACGATCCGGCCTTCGTCCGCGCCGTCGGCGCGGGCACGGTCGGAATGCGAGAGGTCGGCGCGCAACACCTCGACTTTCCGCGCGCCGTGCCGCTCGACCGCCTCGGCGACCGTCAGGCCTACGTGGGCGAGCTCCGGGTCGGTGAACGTGCACCAGGGAACGAGCCCGATGTCCTTCGCCTTGCCGGGGAAGAACATGTCGCGGAGCGCGGCGGCGGCTTCGCGGCCTGCCGAGTGCGTGAACAGCCAGCGGCCGGCGACGTCGCCCGCGGCATAGACGGACTTGACGGTGGTGCGCAGGCGCTCGTCGACGACGATGCCCTTCGGCCCCACGTTCACGCCCGTCTCCTCCAGGCCGAGCTCCTCGATCAGAGGCGTGCGACCGGTCGCGACCAGCAGCTCCTCGGCCTCCCAGCGCTCCGTCTGCCCGGTCGCGGTGCCGAGCACCGCCTTACGCCCCTCCGCCGCCTCGACTCTCTGCGTGTCGACACCGAAGCGCACCTCGACGCCCTCCCCGCGCAACGACGCCGCCATGATCGCCGTTAGCTCGGGCTCGTCCCGCGGCAGCAGCCGGTCGCCGCGCTGGAGCAACGTGACACGGACGCCGAGCCGGTTCAGGCCCTGAGCGAGCTCGACGGCGATCGGGCCGCCGCCGACCACGACGACGCTACGGGGCGGATCCTCGAGCTCGAAGATCGTCTCGCTGGTGAGAAACCCGGCCGCGCGCAACCCCGGCAGGTCGGGCACGGCCGGCCGGCTGCCGGTGCAGAGCAGCACGAAGCGCGCCTCGAGCACCCGGTCGCCGACGGCCACCGCGTTCGGGCCGGCCAGCCGAGCGTCCCCGTGGACGAGCTCGATCCCGAGCGCCTCGAACCGCTCGGGGCTGTCGTCGGTCGTCGCGATCTCCTCCTGCACGGCGCGGATCCGCTGCCAGACGCGCGACAGGTCGATCTCCGGCTCGACCGCCGCGATCCCGAAGCGGTCGGCCGTGCGCATGTGCTGGGCCACCTTCGCAGCAGCGAGCAGCGCCTTCGACGGCACGCAACCCGTCCAGAGGCAGTCGCCGCCGATCCGGTCGCGCTCGACCGCCGCCACGCGGAGCCCGAGCGAGGCCGCGAACTCGGCGGCGACGATGCCGCCGGAGCCCATGCCGACGATGACGAGGTCGTAGCGGCTCACGAGGCCGCCAGCTCGGCCTTGGCGAAGGACACAGTGAAGGCGCGGCACCAGATCACGACCGTCGAGTAGCGCCCCGTGTCCGTCCCGGCCGGGATCGAGTACTGCTGCGTGCCCTTGTTGCCCTTGAGGCCGCCCAGGTCGACGAAGTCGCCGATGTCGCTGTCGTTCGCGACCGGTCCGGCGACGAGGTACACCCGCAGGTCGGGCCCGTTGTCGGTGTCGAGCTCGGTGAAGGTCAGCACCTGCCCGCCGGGGGCCAGCTCGACAACGGCGGCCGTCCCCGAAGCTCTATGGGCGAGCCCTACGAAGCTGCCGCTCGCGAGCTGGACATTGTCGCCGCCGCTCGAGGGGGCCTGCGCCTGCGAGGCGGCCACGCCGGTCGCGACGTCCTCGACGACCGTCATGTCGCGAAACGTCGTCCACGCGAAGACGCCTGCGACGAGGACGGCGGTCGCCAGGTAGGTCAGCTGCACCGGCCGCTTGAGCCCCGGCCGCGCGCGCAGCCCGAACCGGATCGCCAGCGACGCTGCCACGAACCAGGCAGCCCCGAAGCCGATCGAGCTGTCGTAGCCCGGCGCGACGACCCCGGCGAAGAACCAGAGGCCGGCCAAAAGCACGACGATCGTGACGGGAATCGCGATCAACTTGAGCCAGAGCGGTGTCCCGGCGGGTGCGGGTGAGGTGCGGTCGACTGAGAGATCCATCGTCATGCTCCTTTCGTTGGGTGATCGCTCTAACGACATGTCCAGAGTGCGGTGTCGGGATGGAACTGACTCCAGGCGAACCAAAAGGCCTGGTGTGCGGGCAGCTCCTCGCCGCCGCTCGAGCGGGCGCGGAGGCCGCCGCCGTCGGCGACGAGCTCGACGCCGGCGAGCGCGACCCCGTCGCCGGCTGACAGTGCAGCACGCGCCCGATCCGCACGGAAGGCCACGGGACGGCCTTCGGGGCCGATCACGCCGACGACCTCGACCTGCACGGGCAGCCGCGGGTCGGCGTCGCCGATGGGAAAGATCGACCGTTGTCGTCGCGCCCCTGGAGCGGGTCGTCGTCGTACGTGCGTCCGATCCCGCCGTCCCGGGCGACGATCCTCGTCTCGGGATGGGCGCGCTTCCAGGCTCCCCACGTACTCGAGACGACGGTCACCTGCTCGAGGACGACGCCCGCAGCCTGCAGCGGACCCGATTACAGCGTGTGCAGGAATCTCGCCAAGCCCACGATCCTAGTCGCGCAAGCGATCGTGACCAGCGCACCCCCACCACAAGCCGAAGATCTCGATCCTGCGCGCAGATGTCGCAGTTTGGTGGAAAGGCGACAGCACCCGGCGCTCAATCTGCCTTCGACCCGCGAAGCGCTCAGGCTGGCGTCCGTGGTTAGCCGGACAACGGTTCGCCGGTCCGAAATAGCTCATTCCGGTCCCGGTGCCCGGGAACGAGCTTGTTCCTTCGTCCACAACGTGTCGAGGCACGTCATTCAGGCTCCGCGAAGGTGCGATTTCCCTGCAATTCGCGCTACGCTGCCCTGCGTGGACGACCGCCAGCTCGTCGAGACCCGTTGCTGGGCGGAACGAGTGGCGGAACGGGGGGCCAGCACCGAGCTACGCGCTGCCGCTCGCGCGATCCTGCTGCTCGCCGACGATGTCGAGCGCCTGCGCGCCGAGCTCGCCGGCCGCGACGCGCCGGGCCGGCCGCCGCGCGCGGGGCCTAGCCGCGGCGACCGCAGGCCGCCGCCGCCCGCAGCCGGCGGAGGGGATCCGCTGCTGTTCGACCAGGACAGCGACGAGGAGGCGGCGCCGCCGCGGCCGGACTGGGACGAGGCGGTCGCCGCCGACTCGGAGCCCGCGCCGGAGCCCGAGCCGGTGCGGCCGCGACGCGAGCGCCGGCGCCCGGAGGGCTGCGAGCGCCCGGACGCGCTGACCGAGTGGGTGGACCGCCTGCGCCCGCAGCTCACGCGCCGCAAGCGCGAGCTCGTCCTCGCCGGGATCGCGGTCGTCGTCCTCTCCGCGGCCGGCACGACCGGCGTCGCGGCCGCGCGCAGCATGTTCGCGCCCAAGCTCGACGCGCTCGGGCCGGCTGCGAACGCGCGCCTCGAGGCGACGCGCCTGGCGCAGCTGACCTTCGCGGTGCGCGCGGAGCCGAGCGCGCTGCGCACGCAGCAATGGACGCTCGACGGGCAGGACGTGACGAAGCTCGTGCGCCCGGAGCCCGGCGAGCTCGTGTTGCATCCGCGCGGACTCGGCGACGGCGACCACGTGCTCGAGATCCGCGCCGGCGGCGGCTTCCTCGGCTCGCACGCCGTGCGCCGCTTCCAGTTCGTCGTCGACCGGCAGCCGCCCGCGGTGCGCCTGCTGCGCGCCGCGGTCGCGCGCCAGTGGCAGCCGCTGGCCTTCGAAGGGCAGCTGAGCGAGCCCGGCACGATCGTGGTCAACGGGAAGCGGGTCGCGGTGAAGGACGACCGCTTCGCGGTGCGCTATGCGCCGCCGCTGCCCGCCGCGCTGACGCTGACCGCCACCGACCTCGCCGGCAACCGCGCCGTGCAGCGCTTCCCGGTGCGCGTCGTCCCGCGCACGCCCGCCGCGCCGATCCGCGCTGTGCACGTCACCGCGTACGGCTGGGCCGACCTGCAGCTGCGCCGCGGCGTGCTCGCGCTGATCGCGCAACGCCGCATCAACGCGGTCGAGATCGACATCAAGGACGAGGGCGGGCTCGTCGGCTTCGACCCGAGCATCCCGCTCGGGCGCAGGATCGGCGCCGTGCGGAAGATCTACGACCTCAAGGCGCTGATTGCGCAGCTGCACGCGAAGGGCATCCGCGTGATCGGGCGCCTCGTCTGCTTCCGCGACCCGGTGCTGGCGTCGCAGGCGTGGAAGAGCGGCAAGCGCGACTGGGTGATCCAGATGCCGGACGGACAGCCGTACTCCGGCTACGGTGGCTTCACCAACTTCGCGAATCCCGAGGTGCGCAAGTACCAGATCGACATCGCCGTCGCTGCCGCGAAGGACGGCATCGACGACGTGCTGTACGACTACGTGCGCCGCCCCGACGGCCCGATCTCGAGCATGGTCTTCCCCGGCCTGCACGGGACGCCGGAGCACGCGATCGTCGAGTTCCTGCACGAGACCCGGCTGGCGCTGCGCCCGTACGGCACGTTCCTCGGTGCGTCGGTGTTCGGCGTCGCCGCCGACCGGCCGCACGAGGTGGCGCAGGACATCCCGCAGATCGCGCGCCAGGTCGACTACGTGTCGCCGATGGTGTACCCGTCGCACTGGGGCCCCGGCGAGTACAACGTGCCCGACCCGAACGCCGAGCCGTACCTGATCGTCAAGCGCTCGCTGAGGGCGTTCCAGCACGTCGTCAACGGCACCGGCGCGCGGCTCGTGCCGTGGCTGCAGGACTTCACGCTCGGCGTCACGTACGGGCCCGAGCAGGTGCGCGCGCAGATCCAGGCGGCGCACGACGACGGCGTGAACGAGTACCTGCTCTGGGATCCGGCGGTGACGTACACCACGGGTGCGCTGACGGCGGACGCGCCGGCGGCGAAGGTGAAGCTGCCGCAGGGCGGCGCCGAGTTCGCGGCGGCGCCGGCGTCGAAGCCCGCGCCGAAGCCGAAGCCCGTCGCGCGGGCGCAGGCGGCGCCGCTCGCCACACCGACCGGGCTGAAGCCGAACGAGCTCGGCGTGGTCCCGGTGATCATGCATCACGAGATCCGGCCCGACCGCGTCGGCGCGTACGACCAGACGCCGCAGGAGTTCCGCACCGAGCTGCAGACGCTGTGGCAGCGGCACTACTGGCCGGTGCGGGCGGAGGATCTCGTCGACGGCAACCTCGGCAAGGTGCCGGCCGGGTGGACGCCGGTCGTGCTGACCTTCGACGACTCGACGCAGTACCAGTTCTTCTACGAGGCGGACGGGAAGACGATCAAGCCGACGACGGCGATCGGGGTCTACCTCCAGTTCGTGCAGGCGCATCCGAAGTGGCCGATGGCGGGGACGTTCTACGTGCTGCGCGAGCCGTTCGCGGGCATCCCGCAGGGCCCGGAGATCCTGCGTTGGCTCGTCGCGCACGGGTTCGAGCTCGGCGACCACACATACGACCACATCCCGCTGAGCACGCTCGATGCGACTAAGGTGCAGCGGGAGCTGGCGAAGGGCGCCGACGTGATCGAGAGCGCGGTGCCCGGCTACCGGATCCGCACGGTGGCGCTGCCGCTCGGCGCGATCCCGCATCCGGCGTCCCTCGCGGTGCGCGGGAGCTGGGACGGCAAGGCGTACGGGCCGTTCGGCGTCTTCCTCGTCGGCGCCGAGCCGTCGCACTCGCCGTACAGCGTCAAGTTCGACCCAGCGGCGATCCCGCGCATCCGCTCGTCGCATCTGCCGTGGAACGGCGCGAACGACTTCACCTGGAACATGTGGCTGCAGCAGCTGACGGCGAACCCGCAGCTGCGCTATGTCTCCGACGGCGATCCGAAGCACCTCACGTTCGCGCGCGACGAGCTCTCCGGCCTACAGCGGCGCTTCCGCGCGGAGGCGCGGACGTACTGACCTGATGCTCGCGGCGGCCTTACTCGCAGCGCCAGTCTCTCGGCCTTGACGTCGTCGCCGCCGAGGATGGCGCCGCCTGGCTCGCCTTCGTGCGCGGCTTGGTCGCGCGGCCTCGCCGGCGTGAAGCTGGTCAGCTCGGACGCGCACCCCGGCTTAGTGGTTCCGTTCACAAGTTCTGTCACGCGGCGAGCGTGGTAGTGCGGCTCGGGATGTCGAGTCGTTTGAGGAGGCTGTCGCCGCGCGCCAAGGAGCGCGACGAGAAGCTGACGGGACTGCGAGAGGGCTACCCCGGCGCGACACCGCAAACGCCCTAGCCGTCTTGCGAACTCGTAGAAACACGTAGCTGATTCGCGCTCTGCCCGGCACGCTCGCGCGTTGCATTTCTTCCAGCTTGCTAGCCCACATGTGAGGGTACTCCGGTACTCCAGGCGTACTGGTCGGCTGCGCCGATGTCTTCACCCGCGAAGAGAAACCCCGTGTGAGGACCGTAGACCCCGCAATCCTGACCTTTTCGACCCCGCCCGCTAGAAGCAGGGGCCGGC
>JBBRZN010000030.1:0-25402 GCA_038236705.1 Gaiellales bacterium | reverse complement strand
CGCGCTGCACGGCGCAGGAGACGGGACGCGGGATTTTCTCCTCTACAGGTACCTGCACGAGGTGCTTCCGCCGGCCGGGATCGGCGTCGTCACCTTCGACCGCCGCGGCGAGGGCGAGTCGACCGGCGACTCGACGCGTGGCCGCTTCACGCTCCAGGTTGAGGACGCGCTGGCAGTGATCGAGGCGATTGGCGCGAAGCGGGTCGGCCTCTGGGGGTTCAGCCAGGGCGGCTGGATCGGCCCGCTCGCCGCGGCGGCGTCGGACCAGGTCGCGTTTCTCGTCCTAATCGCCTCGACCGGCGTCACGCCCTCCGAGCAGATGATGTACGCGGTGGAGCGCCAGCTCCGGCTCGCCGGCTACGGCGGCTACGTGGTCGCCCGCGCGCTCGAGCTGCGGCGACGCTTCGAGAACTGGGTTCGCAGGGGCGATGCCGAACAGGATGAGCGACTCGCCGCCGAACTCGGGGTAGGGGTCGACGAACCGTGGTGGTCGCACGTCTCGTTGCCGCCGACGCTCCTCGGCGAGGAAAGCCGGCACCTCTGGATCGAGGAGATGGATTTCGACCCGCGCCCGATCTTCGCACGCGTGCGGGTGCCCACGCTGCTCTTCTACGGCAAGGCCGACTCCTGGACGCCGGTCGAGCCGAGCGTCCAGGCTTGGCGCGCGGCGCGCGGCGACGAGGTCGAGATCGTCGTCATCGACGAGGCCGAGCACGACCTGACCCTGCCGGACGGCAGCCTTTCTATTGAGTACCAACGAGCGCTCGTCAATTGGCTCGTTGATCAGCGCGCGTGATCCGTCCTACGCGCCGCGTCAGGGGACATTCCCGCACGCTGGCCCACGCAGGTCTCGCCTGCCAGGCGCTAGGAGGCGCGATCCGGGTTGTCGCCACCGTTGCCCGAGCGAAGGAGCCTGTACACGGTGACGCCGGCTGCGGCAGCCACAAGGCCCGCGGTGATGAGCGTTTGAATGCGGGATGGCCGCTTACCCGCCATCCGCGTCGCCACGGCATTTTCGACCACAGCCTTCACCAATGGTTCTTGTACCGCTCAAGTGACATTCCTGAACACGCGCACGCGACGTATCTCGCTCCTTGAATGGGTGTGCCGGGCCGCCGGCTCGACCGTGGGCGACCCTCGTTGTTTCGACAACGATCTTCCGAGCTTGTTAGGAATGCCGTAATGGTCGAGATACTGCTATTTCACCACGCACAGGGACAGACACCCGGATTCCTTGCGTTCGCCGACGAGCTCCGCGCAGCCGGATACACGGTCCATGCCCCGGATCTCTAACGAGGGCAAGACGTTCGCTACGCTCGACGAGGGCGTTGCCTACGCGAAGCAGGTCGGCTTCGACACGATCCTCGAGCACGGTCGACTCGCCGCTGAGAGCTTGCCGAACGAACTCGTCTATGGCGGATTCTCGCTCGGGGTGATGCCGGCGCAGATGCTGGCTCAGACGCGTCCCGGCGCGAAAGGAGCCTTGCTGTTTAGCGCCGCTCTCCCGGCCTCCGAGTTCGGCGGCTCGTGGCCGCCGGGAGTTCCGCTCCAGATCCACATGATGGAGGCCGACGAGTGGGCGATGGAGGACCTCCCCGCCGCGCGCGGGCTCGTTGAGACGATCGAGGGCGCGGAGCTGTTCCTGTATCCCGGCGATCGGCATCTGTTCGCTGACAACAGCCTGCCCGACTACGACGAAGCTGCCGCGAAGCTGCTCGAGCAACGCGTGCTTAGCTTCCTCGACAACGTCGAGTAGCTGCGCGCCAGTTCTATCCTTCGCGAGCCATCACGGCTTGTGTCCGACCTGGACTCGCGGTAACGAGGATTTCCACAGGATTTCCACAGGAAGCGCGCTCCGGGCCGCGCTACCATCGCTAGTAGACAAGGTGCGTGATGCGGAGATGAGGCCCGCCAGCGTAGGGGTGCGAGATAAGGAGGACACGCCGATGAAGGCGTCCATCACGATTCATGTTGAGACGCTGTGGACGAATCGGGCTGAGTTGAACGTAGAGGCTGAACTCGATAATCCACATTCGAAGACGAACCGAGAGGTGGTTTCGATGATGTTCGAGGCGGCCCGACTGATGGCGGGGGAGGCGCGCGGAGAGAACGAGCGTGCGCTGTTCAGCCAGGAGGCGATTAACAGTCGGTACCGTGAGCTGGACGAACGCGAGCTTCGGCTGGATGAGCGCGACAAGCGCGTGACCACTCGCGAGGAGATCGCCGAAAGGCACGACCAGGTAGCCGACGAGCGCGAGGCTCACACCGACACCCGCGAGCGGGAGCAGATGGAGCGCGAGGTCAGGTCGTCGAAAGAGCAGGCGTAGTACTAGACGAGCGCGGTCGAGGCCAACGGCGACCCGTCAGACGGGTAGCTCCGCCGGCCACGCTCGTACTCCTCGGGCCAGCGGGCAGCCGCCGTCGGCGGGGCTGCGGTGTAGGGCAGCTGGGGGCCGAGACCTACGACGTTCGTCTGGACGCCGATGCTCGACGCCCAGACGAAATCGTTGTCGCGTGATTACTCGCCCGAGATAGTGCCGCAGGCGACCGGAAGGACGGCTTCGAAAAGCGTGTCGTAACCGCCGACGGGGCCGGAGGAGTTGCCGTCGAGAGCCAGTCCGTGCACGACGATGTGCAGCGAGCCGAGGCTGTCGAGGACATTCCGCGGGATAGTGAACGTGCGGTTGTAGTTCAAGTTGCCGTTGTTGTCGGCGACTGGGAAACGCTCGAGGGCGAGACCGCTTGCCGCCGACGTGTCACCTGTCTTGGTGAATGAGGTGTCGATCGGGCCGTAGAACGGAGCGCCCTCTTCGAGGCTGACGAGGCCGTCGCCGTTCACATCGGCGGAGGCCGGCGGGCAGATGTTGGCGTCGCCGAGGATGCCGTGGATGTGCATCGCGTGAGGCAGGTTCGGCGTCAACCCGCGCACATGGATGTTCACGTGCACTTGGGTACCGTCGACCTTCAGGCTCGCCCTGCCGGTCACGTTCGAGCCGCGGTCCGCCATCGCGTTGTGCGGAATCGGGTTCAGGGTGGCTGCAAATCGCATCTTGGCAGCGCCGGCGAACGCGGTGGCGCTCAGAACAGCTGCAATAGCGATCATCAGCCCGACGTACAGGTAGAGACGTTTCCGAATCAAAGCTTCCTCTCGGTAGGTTGCTGGCAATTCGCCCGCGCGTCGAGATCGGTTCGGACCTTCCGAGGATCCGCCCGCTACTGCCCAGGAACACCCGGCGCGCGTAGCCCTGCGTCCTCGAGCGCGGCGGTGACGAGAAGGTCGTAGCGCTCGGCGGCGAGGTCCCCCAGGGGGTCTTGCGTGTAGGCGAGCAGCTGCCTGTACGGGAGCGAGAATGCTGCCCGCTGCGCGAACAGGCGTCGACGCTGCGGGTCGTCTCCCGCCTTCAAGACACGCGCAGCCGCCGTCATGCGGCGGATCTGCGAGATCCGTTCTGGCAGCAGTCGCCAGAGGAGGAGTAGCGCGGGAACGCCGAAGACGACGAGCCCGAGGAGGTTCGCGAGCCGGTGAACCGAGTCCTCACCGCGGGCACCGAGGTCCTGTACCGGATCTCCGACCACCGGCACCGATTCCCCGACCTTCTTCACGCCGCTGCCGAGTACGTCGAGCTTTGCAACGGCGTCGTGGACCTTCAGGCCGAGCCAGGCAAGCAGCGCCAGCGCCACGAGCAGGAGCAAATCGTGGCCGATCGTCGCGAGACGCCGCGCCGGCAGTTCCGGATACAGGCGCACGCAGCAGGCCTACCCGTCGCCGCCACAGTCCGAACGGAGGGCACCCGAAACTCCGTGCACCCCCACCGCGTTGAATCAACGTGGATGAACGTGAACGCCGGCTCGCGCAGAACGAGGCCCTCTTCCGGGAGGTGAACGAGCGCGTCGAGACCATGGCTCATCAGCTCGGCCCGAACGTTCCCTACGAGTTCCTCTGCGAGTGCGCGAACGCCGACTGCACGTTCCGGCTCGACCTCCCGCTACAGGTCTACGAGAGCGTGCGCGCGGATGCCCAGCAGTTCGTCGTGCTACCGCTTCATTACACACCCGAAGTCGAGGAGCTGGTCATCGAGGAAGACGCCTATTGGGTCGTCCGCAAGACGGGTGAGGCCGGCGAGTTCGTAGAGCAGCTCGATCCACGCGGCCGGTAGGAGCCGTGGTGGGTTTCAGTCGTGGTGTTCCATCGCGGCATCCATGGCCAGCCACGGGTGCTTCCGGGACTCGTACACGGAGACCGTCGGCGGCGGGAAGTCCGGCTCGGCGAACGCGCCGATCGGAACGGCAACAACGTCTGGGACTGTGGAAAGCGTGTAGAAAACGGTCGCGCCGCAGTCGGGGCAGAAATGGAAGGTTCTCTCCTCACCCTCGTCGGAGGTTCGCACGTAGTCGCTATAGCGACCCACGACGCGCACGTGTTCCGATCTGAAGCGCGCCTGGATCCCGAAGGCGCTTCCCGTCCGACGCTGGCAGGCGAGGCAGTGGCACATCGAGATTCGGATCGGATCGCCCTCCGCTCTCAGATGAAGTTGCCCACAGCTGCAGGCGGCATCGCGGGTGGCCATCGCCACGGATCGTAGGCCATCGGCGCCGGCCGACGCGCGCCGCGTACTCTGCGGAAATGCCGCTTCCGACCCTGCTCGTGATCGACGTACAGCGTGCCTTCGACGATCCGGGCTGGGAAGAGCGCAACAACCCAGATGCCGAAAGGCGAGTCAGCGAGTTGCTGGCCGCCTGGCGCGGCGCGGGCGCGCCCGTCGTTCACGTGCGCCACGAGAGCGCGTCGTCAGACGGGCGCTTCCGCCGCGGCACGTCCGCATTCGAGTTCAAGCCCGAGGCGGAACCGCTACCGGGCGAGCCGGTCGTGGAGAAGCGAACCAACAGCGCCTTCATCCACACCGACCTCGAAGAGCGTCTACGCGCCGACGGGGCCGAGAAGGTCGTCGTCGCCGGGCTCACGACCGATCACTGCTGCTCGACGACGGCACGAACGGCCAGCGACCTCGGCTTCGAGACCTGGTTCGTCGCCGACGCGACCGCCACCCATGCCCGTCCCGGCTTCGACGCCGAGACGATGCACCGGACAGCCCTCGCCAGCCTCGAAGGCGAGTTCGCTCAGATCATGACCACGGCCGACGCGATCGAGCGCCTTGGGCGTGGATGACGAGCGGCCGCCGATCTGTCCCACGTGCGGCGTGACGATGGTCCCGGCGTCCCTCAGCGCACGGGAGGAACACGCGGGCGATTGGATCTGCGTGGAGTGCGAGGAGACCAGCGAGCCGGACCTGAACTGAGGTTCGGAAGAGATTCCCGAGGCCGGCCAGGCCGGCGAGTACTCGCTCGAGCGTTGGGCCTCGAGCTTCGCCTGCGCTCGCTCGGCCAGCTCGCGGGTTCGGCGGGCATTCGCCAGAACTCGCTCGTGGCGTTCGTCCCGCTCGGCCCGTTCAGCCTTCGTCAGCTTCTTCCTCTTCATCGTCCCTCTCCCAGCAGTCGCTCGATCCGCGTCAGCGTGATGGCGGATTCCGCCTTGTCCGCGTAGCGGGTCACTGCGCCGTGAGCGCGGCGGGGCGCTCGGCGCGGCGGTACTCGACCTGGTAGCCGAGCCGCCGCGGCACCGCGAGCAGCGCCTCGAGGTCGAGGTCGATCGTCGCGCCCGCCTTCTGCGTCACCTCGTCCTCGATCGGGAGGTCGAAGTCGTCCGCGCCGTAGTCGAGCGCCCGGAATGCCTCCTCGTTCTGCGTCAGCACAGACGTCCGGATGTGCTTGACGTTGTCGAGGAAGATCCGGCTCAGCGCGATGTGCCGCCAGTACTCCTGCGGCGAGATCTCCCGCCCGCCGAAGGCGGTGCCGTACGGCTTGTACGTCCAGCAGAGGAACGAGAACAGGCCGCCGCTCTCGTCCTGGAAGTCGCGCGTGCGCTGGAGGTGCTCGAGCCGCTCGTCGAGGGTCTCGTCGAAGCCGATCACCATCGTCGCGGTCGTCTGGAGGCCGGCGTCGACGATCGCGCGCTGTGCCTCGAAGTAGTCGGCGACCGTGTACTTCCATTTCGCGTGCCGGGCGCGGAAGTCCTCGGTGAGGATCTCGCTCCCGCCGCCGGTGATCCAGTGCACGCCGGCCTCGCGCAGGCGGGCCGCAGCATCCGCGTAGCTGAGGCCGGCTCGGTCGGCGAGGAAGACGAACTCCGCGATCGTCAGCGCGTAGAACTCCACTCGATCGCCGTAGCGGGCGCGCACGGCCGCGAACAGGTCGCAGTAGTAGTCGAGCGGCAGCCGCGGGTTGAAGCCGCCGTTGAAGGCGACGAGGTCGCCGCCCGCCTCGACGAGCTCGTCGATCTTGGCGAACACGTCTTCCCGCGAGAGCACGTAGCCGCCTTCTTGGTTGGGCAGGACGTAGAAGGCGCAGTAGTCGCACTGGGCGACACAGACGTTCGTGTAGTTGATGATCCGCATCACCATGTAGGTCGCGTGGTTCGGCTCGTGGTAGCGCGCGCGCACCTCCTGCGCGAGCTGCTTCAGCTCATCGTCGGAGGCCTCCTGCCAGAGCGTCCGCGCCTCGTCGACGGAGATGCGGCTCATCAGCCGAGCACGTCCATGAACGAGCTGACCGAGAAGACCGCGTTGCCGGCACCGGGCTTGCCGTAGCCGGGCGGGGGCTGGAGGCCGTGCCGCTCGATCGCCTCGCGGTAGGCCTCGAGCAGGCGGACGTGGTACTCGAGCGGCGCTCCCTCCGGGTTGTCGCGACCCAAAGGCGTCGTCGGCTCCGGGCACCAGGTGGTGAAGCGCGGCGTGATCCCGTGGCTCATGAAGTAGTCGAGGCCCTCGGTCGTGCTCGCGATCGCCTCGTCGATCGTGGCGAAGCCGAACGGCCGTGCCATCTCCACGCCTGCGACGAAGTTCGGGATCACGTGGCGCGGGTCGAAGACCTCAGCCGCGTCGAGGATCCGCCGGTGCCATTCCTCGCGGCCGACGTAGCGCTCCTTGCCCGGCGAGATCAGCGAGAAGAGCCGCTTGTCCCAGACCTCGTAGTTCGGGTGGTAAATCGAGATGCCGTAGTCCTTGAACCGCTGCGCGTCGGCCTTCGGTAGCGCCTGCGCGACGACCTTGCCGATCCAGCGCCCCGGGAAGCGCTCCTCGATCGCCTGCGCGTAGCGCCCGTAGAAGTCGGCCTCGGCGAGCCCCTCGACGGTGCTCGTGACCGAGCCGCCGGTGAGCGTGTACGCGTGGCTGGCGCCCTCGTCGTGGCGGTCGATCAGCTCGAGCGCTTCCAGCACGTCCCCGACGGGCTTCACGCCGGTGTAGGGACGGCCCGCCTTCTTGTGCTGGCGCCAGTTGTGGTTGATGTCGCAGAAGCCGCACTCCTCCTTCGCGCCGAAGTACTGGCAGAGGCGCAGCACGGTCAGGTAGATCAGGTAGCCCCACTGGATCGTGGGGGCGGTCTCCATCACCGTCTTTCCGTTGGCGAGCTCGTGCCGGTAGTACTCGGGCATCGGCGGCAGCGCGACCTCGGCGAGCTCGCGGCCCTCCACGGAGAGCCGCAGCTCGCCTCCGTCGGCGCGGCGGACGCGGTAGGGCGAGTCCGGGTTGACGCGCACGGAGACGATCGTCCGGCGTAGCTCGTACGGGCCGCCGGTGAGCGCGATCTCCTCCGGGGGCCGGTGCGTGGCCGCGGCTCCGAGCTCGGCGAGCGGCTTCTGGTCGAACGAGAAGATGAAGTACGACTTCGGCTTGACTCCGCCGTCGAGGTTGTCCGTGAGCGCCGTCTCGTCGAACGCCATTCCGGTGCGGAGCAGGTCCTCCTTGAGCACCGCCTCGGGCGGGATCTGCGGATAGCGGACGACCAGCTCGTCCAGGAGGGCGCTGCGAGTGGCGACGGCTGCGCTCACGCCTTGGAACCTATCTCGACACGCGCGTGCGCGGGGTCTTTACGAAAAGTTCACCGGGAACCGTTGGACGCTCGTTCGAGCCTTTCGGTACCGTGAAGCGGGGTCGTGCTCCGCCGAGTCCTCATCGGAGCCCTGCTGGCTGGCATCGCTGTCGCCTTCGCGGCGCCGGCGCTTGCGGTCACACAGGTGCTGATGCCTAACGTGAGCTATTCGCGTCAGGTCCAGTTCACGGCGCACGGGCCGGTCGTCCTCCACGTGATCACCGCGCCTCGTCCCGGCGGTCTCTACGCGCTGAAGCCGATCCTCTCGAACGGGGCGATCACCGGCACCGAGCGGGTGACCTCGATGCAGAAGGACATCTCCCCCTCGGCGACGGTCGCCGGCGTCAACGGCGACCTCTTCAACTTCAACGACGGCCACCCGAGCGGGATGCTGATGCAGGGCGGAGTCCTCCAGAGCCCGCCGTATCGCTTCCGCTCCAGCGCCGGCATCACCACCGGTGGCAGCCTCACCGTCGGCCGGGTCTCCTTCTTCGGCTACTGGCAAGGCCTCGGGCAGCGCCGGCCGCTGACGGGGCTGAACCAGCCTCCGCGCGGCGACGGCACGTCGCTCTTCACGCCGGCCTGGGGCGCGGCGACGCCGAGGCTCGCGGGAGCGGTGGAGGCGGTGATCCAGCCGTTTCCCGCCGCCGTTCCGGGCCAGGACCTGAGCGGCACCGTGACGATCCAGACGACGGGCGGCGGCACGCCGATCCCGCGTGACGGAGCGGTGCTCGTCGCCCACGGCTCCCAGGCCGCGAAGCTCGCGAGCGAGGCACCGCCGCCGGCCCGCGTGGTCACGCGCCTGATCCTCTCGCCCGACTGGATCGCGAGCGGCGTCACCGACGCGCTCGGAGGCGGGCCCGTGATCGTCAGGAACGGAAAGGGCGTCTACACGGCCGGCGAGGACTTCCTGCCCACCCAGCTCGGCCCGCGCAATCCGCGCACCGCTGTTGGGCAGCGCCGCGACGGCAAGATCGTGCTGCTCGCCGTGGACGGCAGGCGGCGCGGCTACAGCGTCGGCCTGACGAACTGGGAGCTGGCCCAGGCGATGGTTCGCCTCGGCGTCTACACGGGCTTTGCGCTCGACGCCGGCGGCTCCACCACGATGGCCTTCGACGGCCAGTTGCTCAACCGCCCGTCCGATCCGGGTGGAGAGCGTTCCGTCGCCGAGAGCCTCGGGATCCTCTACACCGGCGTCTACGCCCCGCCGCCGGCGCTCTCGGTTGTCTCGCCGAACGGCGACGGGATCGCGGAGAAGCAGCTGCTCTCGTTCAAGGTGGTGCGCCCTTCGACGGTGACGATGAGCCTCGTCGGACCGGGAGGCGCGGCCGCGCTGTCGCAGACCGACGAGCGCGAGCCGGGCATCTACAAGGTGTCGTGGCCAAGCCTGACCAGCCGCCGTCAGGGCCAGCCGCTCGGCCGCTGGCGCTGGGTCGTGGCCGCCACCGACGACCTCGGGCGGAACTCCTCCGTCGAGCGCTCGTTCTGGTTGAACGACACGCTCGGCTTCATGCGTGTCGCGCCTACGGCGGTCAAGCTGCGCCCCCGCGCTCGCAACGCCGTCGTGGCGCGGTTCAAGATCGCCTACAAGGCGCACGTGACGCCCTCGATCTGGACGACGAGCGGCGTGCTCGTCCGCCGCCTCCCGGCAAAGTCGCTCGACCCCGGCACCCGCTCGATCGCCTGGAACGGCCGGTTCGCCAACGGGCGCCTGGTCTACCGCGGGAGATACGTCTTCCGGGTGTTCGCGCAGAACGCGTATGGGCCCGTGGATCTCGCGCAGCCGTTCAGCGTACGCCGCTGAGGCGCCCCCGCCTAGACTTCCCGCGGTGCTCGCCTCCCTCACGGGCTCCATCACTTCCTTCGTCGGCGACCACGGGGTCTACGCGGTCTTCGCGCTGATGGCGCTGGACGCGGTGTTCCCCGCGGCCAGCGAGCTGGTGATGGTCTATGCGGGCGCGCTCGCCTCGGGCGCCCTGGCCGGCCAGGTGGTGCTCTTCGGGACCCGCATCGACAGCCCGTTCTGGGCGTTCACCACGATGGCGCTCTCCGGCACGCTCGGCTACGTGCTGGGCTCGATCGGCGGCTGGGCGATCGGCCGCTATGGAGGCCGTCCCCTGGCCGAGCGCCACGGCCGGCTGCTGCACCTCGGCCCGCAGCGGCTCGCACGGGCCGAGCGCTGGTTCGACAGGCACGACGGCTGGGCGGTGCTGATCGGCCGCATCACGCCTGTTGTACGCTCGTTCGTCTCGATCCCGGCCGGGATCTTCCGGATGCCGCTCGGCCGGTACACGCTGCTGACGATCCCGGGCTCGGCCGCCTGGTGCTTCGCGTTTGCCGGCGTCGGCTGGGCGTTCGGGCGCAATTACGACCGTTTCCACCACGCCTTCGACATCGCACTCGTGGCAGGAGCCGTGCTGCTGATGCTGTACCTGGTACTGCGACGAAGCTCATCTAGACTCAACCCCCGTGGCTGACACCCCGCTTGTAGACGTAAAAGCCCAGTACGAGCGCCTGATTCCCGACATCCTGGTGCGGATGCAAGAGGTGCTCGACTCCGGCGTGTTCATCCTCGGTCCCAACGTCCAGGCCTTCGAGCGCGAGGCCGCGTCCTACCTCGGCGTGCCGCGAACCGTCGGCGTCGCCAACGGCACCGATGCGCTCGTGCTCGCGCTCGACGCGCTCGGGGTCGGCCCCGGCGACGAGGTCATCTGCCCGGCCTTCACGTTCTACGCAACGGCAGAGTCGATCGCGCGCCGCGGCGCGACGCCCGTCTTCGCCGACATCGACCCGGCCACGCTCAACCTCGATCCCGAGGACGTGGCAGCAAAGGTGACGGAGCGGACGCGCGCGCTGATGCCGGTGCACCTCTTCGGGCGCGTGATGCCGCTCGGCGAGCTGGCCAAGCTCGACGTCCCGATCATCGAGGACGCAGCGCAGGCCTTCGGGGCCGAGGGCGTCGCCACCACCGGCGTGCTCTCGACCTTCAGCTTCTTCCCGACCAAGAACCTGTTCGCGCTCGGGGACGGCGGGCTCGTGGCCGCGACCGACGAGGAGCTCGCAGACCGGATCGCGCTTCTGCGCTTCCACGGGTCGCGCCAGAAGAAGGAGTTCGAGGCGGTCGGCTACAACTCGCGCCTCGACGAGCTCCAGGCCGCGGTGCTGAGGCTCTTCCTCGGTGAGCTGGACGGCTGGAACCGCGCGCGCCGCGAGGCGGCGGCGCGTTACGAGGAGCTCGGGCTGGGCGAGCTGTGCGAGCTCCCCGCGGACGAGCCGGGGCACGTCTACCACATGTACGTCGTCCGCTCGCCTGAGCGCGACCGCCTCGCCGAGGCGCTCGCGGCCGCCGAGATCGGGCACGCCTCCTACTACGTGACACCGCTGCATCTCCAGCCCGCGCTGCGCTACCTCGGCCAGCAGGAGGGATCATTGCCGGAGACCGAGAAGGCCGCCGCCGAGAACCTCGCGCTGCCGATGTGGGCGGGGATCCCGGGCGAGGTGCAGGAGAAGGTCGTGGCGGTGATCCGCGAGGCCGCGGCGGTTCGCGCTTGAAACCTCGGGCTTCTGACGCCTCGATCGCGGTGCGATGCCGGAGGGGACAGTGCGAGTAGCACGGCCCCGGAGAGCAGCGTGCCGTGAGCGAGGCGAGGCTCCGGCGGAGCGCGGCTCTGCCGCGCGGGAGCCGGTGCCGGTCAGGAGCGCGAGGTGATTCCGATCAACCGGCATCGGATCTGGCAGCTCGTTGCCGACGCGGGGCTGATCGCCCTCGCGTGGTACCTGGCCTTCACGCTGCGCTTCGACCAGGGCGTGCCGCGCTACTACGACACGCTCTTCCGGCGGACGATCCTGATCGTGGTCGCGATCAAGCTCGTCGTCTTCGTCCTCTTCCGCTTCTACGACCGCTGGTGGCGGTACGTGTCCATCCGCGACATGTGGTCGGCCGTGCGCGGCGTGACCGCCGCCTCGCTCGTCGCCAGCCTGACCGTCTACTTCTTCGCGCCCGTCGCCCAGGTGCGGCTGCCGCGCTCGGTCGCGGTGATGGACTGGCTGTTCCTGCTCGGGCTGATCGCCGGCACGCGCCTGTTCGCCCGCAGCGTGATCGAACGCCCGGGGATCGGCCTCGTCGCACGGGGCAAGGAGGTGCTGGTGGTCGGCGCCGGCGACGCGGGCCAGCTGACGATCCGGGAGATGCAGCGCAACCGCCAGCTCGGCTACACGCCGATCGGCCTGATCGACGACGACCCGCGCAAGAAGAACCTGCGCATCCACGGGGTGCGCGTTCTCGGCACCACCGAGGAGCTGGCGCACATCCTGCGCGACAACCGGCCCGACGAGGTGCTGATCGCGATTCCGTCCGGCTCCGGTGAGGCGCGACAGCGGATCGTCACGGTCACGCGCGAGAACAACGTGCCGGTGAAGACGCTCCCGGGCCTCTACGAGCTGATCTCCGGCGAGACCGACCTCGCGACGCAGATCCGGCCGGTGCAGGTCGAGGACGTGCTCGGCCGCGAGCCCGTCGAGGTCGACCTCGAGACGAGCGCCTCCTACCTCCAGGACGAGACGGTGCTGGTCACCGGCGCCGGCGGCTCGATCGGCTCCGAGCTCTGCCGCCAGATCGCTCGCCTCGGGCCCCAGCGGCTGATCCTCGTCGACCAGGGCGAGACCGCCCTCTTCGAGATCGAGCGCGAGCTCGTCGACGAGCGCGGCTTCGCGCCGAGCATCCCCGTGCTCGCGGACGTGAAGAGCCGGACGAAGATGCGCCAGGTCTTCGACCGCTACCGGCCGAGCATCGTCTTCCACGCGGCCGCGTACAAGCACGTGCCGCTGATGGAGGCCAACCCGCTCGAGTCGGTGCGCAACAACGCGCTCGGAACGAGGATCCTCGCCGAGATCGCGGTCGAGTTCGGCGCCGAGCGCTTCCTGCTCGTCTCGACCGACAAGGCCGTCAACCCGAAGACCGTGATGGGCCAGTCGAAGGCGCTCTGCGAGTGGATCGTCGAGGCCTACGGCGCGCGCGAGGACATCGCCACCCGCTTCGTCGCGGTCCGCTTCGGGAACGTGCTCGGCTCCTCGGGCAGCGTGATCCCGATCTTTCGCCGCCAGATCGCAAACGGCGGCCCGGTCACCGTCACGCACCCGGAGATGACGCGCTACTTCATGACCATCCCGGAGGCCGCGTCGCTCGTGATCCAGGCCGGCGGGATCGGCGGGCGCGGCGACGTGTTCGTGCTCGACATGGGCGACCCGGTGCGGATCCTCGACCTCGCCAAGCAGATGGTGCGCCTCTCGGGCAAGGAGCCCGACCGCGATATTGCGGTCGCGATCGTGGGAACGCGGCCCGGCGAGAAGCTGCACGAGGAGCTGTGGGGAGCGGGCGAGACCGCCGTCTCCACCTCGCACCCGAAGATCATGCGCGTCAGCGGCCCGACCGTGGACGCCATCTGGCTCCAGGACGAGCTCGCCGAGCTCGAGCAGCTCGTTCGCGAGGGCGAGACACTCGAGGTGGTGTCCCGCCTCGCGACGATGATGCGCGAGCCGCGCCTGGTCGACGAGACCGGTGTACGAGAAGAAACGGTTTCGGAACAGACGCTGAGCTAGAACCGTCTGCCTCCGCGGCTAGGGTGGCCGGGTGGCGATCCTGGACGGCCTGAACCCTGAGCAACGGCGCGCGGCCGAAGCGGTGCGCGGGCCGGTCTGCATCCTCGCCGGGGCGGGCTCCGGCAAGACCACCGCGATCACGCGGCGGATCGCCTGGCAGGTCTCGACCGGCGCGTTTCGCTCGGACGAGCTGCTCGCCGTCACCTTCACGGACAAGGCGGCCGGCGAGATGCGCGCGCGGCTCGCGCGGCTCGGCGTGGACGGTGTCGAGGCACGCACCTTCCACTCGGCAGCGCTCGCCCAGCTGCGGCGTGCACGCGGCGAGGGTCCGGGCCGAATCCTCTCCACCAAGGCGCTCCTGCTGCGCCAGATCGGCAACTCGCTGCCGCGCCCGTACCGGTTCCGGCCTGCGGGCGACCTCGCGACCGAGGTCGAGTGGGCCAAGAACCGGCGGCTGACCCCAGACACCTATGCCCGGAGCCTGAACGGCCACGAGCCGCCGATCCCGGAAGACCTGATGGTCCACGTCTTTCGCGAGTACGAGCGGCGCAAGGCCGACTCCGGTGCGATCGACTTCGAGGACCTGCTGGAGCTGACGGTGCGCCTCTACGAGGAAGACGAGTGGGCGCTGGCCGCGCTGCGCGAGCGCTACCGCGCGTTCACCGTTGACGAGTATCAGGACGTGAACCTGCTGCAGCAGTCGCTGCTCGAGCTCTGGGTCGGCGACCGGGACGATCTCTGCGCCGTGGGCGACGACTACCAGTCGATCTACGGCTTCACCGGCGCCTCGCCCGAGTGGCTGCTGGGTCTCGCGAAGCGTTTTCCGCAGGCGATCGTCGTCCGGCTCGAGGAGAACTACCGCTCGACGCCGGAGGTGCTCGGCCTCGCCAATCGGCTGGTGCCGCAGCTCGGCGGCGCCGAGAAGACGCTCCGTGCGACGCGACCCGAGGGCCCGGCGCCGCTGTTGCACGGCTTCGACTCGGCCGAGGAGGAAGGGCGGTTCGTGCTCGAGCGCGTGCGCGCGCTGGCGGCAGAGGGGGTGCCCTACGAGGAGATGGCCGTGCTGATGCGGCTCAACTCGCGCTCGGTCGACTTCGAGGAGCTCTTCGGCGACGCGAAGATCCCGTTTCAGGGAGCGGCGCTGCTCTCGCGCGACGGGGCACGGCAGCTGCTCAAAAGGCTGCGCGGCGCCGGCTTCGGCTCGCTGGCGGAGGAGGTGCGGCGTGTCGCGGTGGAGCAAGGGCTCGCGGACCCGGTGCCGGAAGGTGTCGGGGAGCGGGAGCTCGTGCGCCAGGCCGACCTCGCGCGTCTGTGCAAGCTCGCCGAGGAGTACGACGACGGGTCGCACACCGTCGCGGACTGGGTCGAGTGGCTGCGGGCGCGCTTCGACCACGGGGCCGAGGGCGGCGTGCATCTGCTCACGCTCCATCGGGCGAAGGGCCTCGAGTTCGAGGCGGTCTTCCTGCCGCGGGTCGAGGAGAAGGAGCTTCCGTGCAAGCAGGCCATGCGCTCCACGGCCATGGTCGCCGAGGAGCGGCGGTTGCTCTACGTCGGCATGACCCGCGCGAAGCGGCACCTCGCGCTCACCTGGGCGGGGAAGCCGAGCCGCTTTCTGACGGAGCTCGGGGTCGAAGCGGCAACTGCTGTCCGCCCGAAACAGCGGGCCGAGGAGCCCAGCGACCCGACCTACCAGGCGCTGAAGCGCTGGCGGCTCGAGCGCGCCAGGAGCGACGAGATCCCGGCGTACGTTGTCTTCCACAACACGACGCTGGCCGAGATCGCCGAGCGCCGCCCCCGGACGATCGCAGAGCTCGGTTCCGTCGCCGGCGTCGGCCCGGCGAAGCTCGAGCGCTACGGACCCGGCGTGCTCGCCGCGCTCGCCGAAGCTTCGTAAACAGGTGAGGAGGGAGGGCCGCCGGAGCGGCCCTCTCCTCAGGGTCTAGCGGCGGCCGTGCTTGTGGCCGTGCCCGCCGATCGTCTGCGGGATGTAGACCGCCTGCAGTTGCCCGTCCTCGCCGGTGCTCGAGTTCGGGGCGAGCGTCGGTCCGGGCTGAGGCGCGGTCGTGTTGTGCGCCTGCACGTCCGTGAGCCACCAACCGTCTCCGAGGATGTCGAATGCGTTGATGACGCCAGACGACTCCCAGGTGCCGGGTCGCAGGGCCGGAGGCGTGTTCACGCGCGCCACCGACTGGAGGGAGCCGGTTTCGAAGTCGTAGACCAGCACGCGGTTGTACCCGCCGGAGAACGGCGCATCCCGAAACTCGGACTCGCGGTCCTCCTGGAACACGAGCGAACGCGCGGAGGTGTCGAGGTTGTCCGGGTTGTAGAAGTCGTCGCCGGCGTCACCGTCTAGGATCAGCTTCAGGGAGGCCTTCGTCGGGTGCGCCTTGTTGACGTCGAATTGGTAGATGCGGCCTCGGATCGTGCGCGGCCGCTTGCCGGTGTCGGCGAAGTAGTACCGGCCCTTCACCTGGCGGTAGAGCGTCGCGTCCTCGAGCCGGTCGAACTTGAAGGCGCCCTTCGCGGCCGCCGCGGTCTTCAGCGTGACCGAGTTGGCGTTCTCGGCCTGGGTGATCGGCACGAAGTGGCCCGTCAGCGTCTGGCCCTTGTGGATGTCGGTCGACTGAATCCCGTTGTCGGCCTTCCAGACGTACAGGCTGCCCTTCGAGGGCTTACCGGAGATCGCGGCCTTGAACGACTTTGCGATGTACGCGTACAGGTAGGCGTCGAAGCCCGCCCGGAAGTCGTCGTCCGTGGTCAGGAAGAACCACTTCGAGAGCTTCGTCGGGACGACGTTCTCGTGCTGGAGATGGCCGAAGTGCGCCGTCTCCCACCACTGGCCGGTCTCGGCGTTCATGGCGATCGAGCTGCCGTCGTGACCTGCGGGCGGCGCCGGCGGAATGCCGTTGATCGCCTCCTCGCCGGTGAAGTACCAAGGCCTGCCGTGGATCTGCGCGAGCGTCGCCGAGCAGAAGCGCTCGAAGCCCTCGGTGCCCGTGAAGACGTACTTGGCCGAGAGCACGCTGTTCGTCTTCGCGTCGATCGTCAGCTTCGAGATCCGGGTGTTGACCCCCGGCGGCTGGCGGGGGAACGTGACCCCGAGCTCGTGGTTCATGAGGACGGTGTAGGTGCCCTTCTGCTTGTCGCGACCGCTGCTGTGCTGCCCTTTGCCGTGGCCGTGCGAGTACGCGCCGAGCCCGTCCGGGATCCCGGACATCTGGTACGCCGGCGTCTGGCCCTGCGGGACGATGTCGCCGGTGGACAGGACCGGATCGACGACCACGCCTGCTGCCGTGGGCACCAGGTACGGAGGCTTCGCCGTCTTCACGCCGGTCGCCGCGTAGGCGACCGCTACCGAAATGATCGCGGCGAGGGCGACCAAAATCGCCGCCGCGCGGATGCTGGTTCGTTTCACGATGTATCTCCCCCCTAAAGATCGTTGCCGGGGGATGGTAATAGCTCTTGGGTCAGGAGGTCGAGCATGAGCGCGGGGTCTCTCCTGACCCGGTTTTGCTCGCCTTCGCGCTTGCGCAGGTCGAGCGCCCGGGGGTCGCTGAGGGGAATCAGCCGGCCCTCTCGAATCAGCATCTCGTCCACGCCACCGAGCCTGCCGCCGTACGTCGTGTAGACCGGCACGCCGAGCGCGACGGCCTCCCGGTTCATCGTGCCGCCCGCCGAGACGACGAGGTCGGAGAAGGCGATCAGGCTCTGGCCGTCCACCGCGCGGTCGGGCACCTGCACGGAGGGCAGGCCGAGCGCGCGCACGAAATCGCGCTGCTCCGCGGTTCGCGGGAGGACGATCGCCTGTACAGAGTGGTTGTGGCCAAGGTGGTCGAGCACCTGCGGGAAGAGCGGGTTCGAGCGGCGGTGATAGAGCGAGACGTCCGGCGGCGTGCGCACGACCACCAGCGTGCGGCCGGGATCGATCTCGAACGGCTCGAGCGCGGCCGCGTCGGGCTCGAAGTCCGCCAGGTAGTACTCCTCCTTCAGGCCCGGGTACTGGAGCAGCTTCGGCGGCCTGGCGCCGTAGCGCTCGAGGCGCTCCGGCGGGATCGCCTCGGGGACGACCACGCGCGTGGCGGCGCGGCAGCCGAGCTGGTGCTGGAGCCACGCGAACTCGTAATCGAACGTGGTCGAGCTCGGGATCCCGAGCCGGCGCGCCGTGAGGGTCAGCTCGTGCGACCCGTGAGCGAGCGCGAGGTCGAACTCCCGGCCTCGCGCCCAGTGCCGCAGGTCCCGTAGCCGCGAGGTCAGCGACCGCGCCTTCCCGAGGCGCGAGCGGCCGCCGTGCCGGCCGAGGATCTCCGCCTCTAGCCCGTGCAGCTCGAGCAGCTGCACCGTCTGGGCGTAGTCGCGCGAGGTGAGCTCGACCTCGGCGCCGCGCTCACGCAGCAGGGGCAGCAGAGGCCGGAAGACCAGCACATGCGCCGGCGCCGTGATGTCGATCCAGATTCTCACGCGACGACTGCGTCGAGACGAGGCTCGCGCAGCGGCCCCGGCTCGCGCTCGACGTGGTGCTCGTGCCAGAGGGTGAAGGCGAGCAGGCCCCAGAGCTGACGCGAAAAATCCTCCTTGCCGCCCAGGTGGCGGTCGAGCAGCGCCGTCGCCGCCTCGGGCCGGAAGTACCCCTGGCGGCGGAGCGTCTCCGCGCTGAGCGTCTCGCGGGCAAAGGGCTCGAGCTCGCCGCGCAGCCAGGCGGCCGCGGGGATGGAGAAACCGCGCTTCTTGCCGCGCACGATCTGGCTCGGAACGAGCGGGGCGACCGCCTTGCGGAGCAAGACCTTCTTGCGCAGCCCGCGTACGCGGTGCTTCGCCGGAAGTGCCGCCGCGAAGTTCGTCACGGCGGGGTCGAGGAACGGCACGCGGGCCTCGAGCGAGTGGGCCATCGAAGCGCGGTCGGTCTTCACGAGCAGGTCGTCCACGAGGTAGATCCCGAGGTCGACGTCCTGCAGGCGTGCGAGGAGCTCGGCGCCTTCGGTCTCGGCGAAGCGGGCGCGGTAGAGGTCGACCGGGTCGAAGTCGTGGCGGCGGCCGATCAGCTCGGCGCGGGCCTCGGGCGAGAAGATCTCCTTCCACGCGTGGTGGCGCTCGAGCGGGGGCAGGTGGGCGCCACGGACGAAGCGCTTCGCCTTGTAGTCGAAGCTCGCGCGGGCGGTGGAGGTCGGCAGGCGCTCGACGAGCGGCCGCGCCAGGCGAGCCGCCGTGCCTGCCCGCAACGCGAGCTGGTCGGCGACGTAGGTGTAGTAGCCGCCGAAGAGCTCGTCCCCGCCCTCCCCGGAGAGCGCGACCTTCACGTCCTGCGCGGCGAGCTGCGAGATCAGGTACGTCGGCAGCGCGGACGAATCCGCGAACGGCTCGTCGAAGGCCTCGGCCAGCGCGGGCAGGAGCAGCGCGGCGTCCGGCCGCAGCACGAGCTCGCGGTGACGGGTGCCGTAGTGCTGGGCCACGAGCCGCGCGTCGCCGAGCTCGTCGAAGGAGCGCTCCTCGAAGCCGATCGAGAATGTACGCACGGCTTCCGAGCTCTCCTGCGCCGCCAGAGCGGTGAGGGCGGAGGAGTCGATCCCTCCCGAGAGCAGGACGCCCACCGGCACGTCGGAGACGAGGTGCGCGCGCACGGAGTCGCGCAGCCGCGCTCGCAGCTCCTCGATCAGCTCGGCCTCGTCGTCGTTGCGCAGGTCGTCGAGCGCGGCAGGCGCTGGGCGCGCGAACCGCTCGAGGCGCGTCTGGCCGGCCTCCCAGACGAGCAGGTGTCCGGGCAGAAGCTTGCGCGCGTCGCGGAAGATCGTCAGCGGCGCCGGGATCGAGTTGAAAGCCAGGAACGCCTCGAGCGCGTCGGGGTCGATCTCTCCGCGGGGAAGGGCGCGCAGCTCGGAGGCAAACTCGAGCCCGCCGCTCGGGTCGACGCGGTAATAGAGCGGCTTGATCCCGTAGCGGTCGCGTGCCAGCACGAGGCGGCGCCGCGGCGCATCCCAGAGTGCGACCGCGAACATCCCGCGCAGCCGCTGCGCAAACTCGAGCCCTTCCTGCTCGTAGAGATGGACGAGCACCTCGGTGTCGCCGTGCGTGCGGAAGCGGTGGCCGGCGCGCTCGAGCTCGGCCTGCAGCTCGCGGTAGTTGTAGAGCTCGCCGTTCTGAACGACGTGGACCGTCGAGTCCTCGTTCGCGATCGGCTGATCGCCCGTCTCGAGGTCGATGATCGCGAGCCGGCGCGCGGCGAGCGCGGCCTGACTCCCGGCGAAGATCCCGTCGCTGTCGGGCCCGCGGTGGACGAGCTTGGCACTCATCGACGCGAGTCGGTCGGGGTCCGCAGGCCCGTTCGAGGAGACGATCCCGCAGATCCCGCACACGCGCCGAGTCTAGTGCGACCTGAAGAGGCCTCGCAGCGATTGGGCCGCGATCCGGAACGCGGTCGCTACGAGCGTGCGCAGGTAGAGCGGCATCGAGCGGTCGGCGATCCACTCGAGATCGTGGGCGAGCTTCTCGGCCATCGAGGTCTCGTAACCGCGCCGCACCTGGGCGAAGCCGGTCAGGCCGGGGCGGACGACGAGCCGCTGCCAGTAGGCCGGCAGCTCGGCCGCGAGCTGCTCGAAGAAGCGTGGCCGGATCGGCCGGGGCCCGACGAAGCTCATGTCCCCGCGCAGGATGTTCCAGAGCTGCGGCAGCTCGTCGAGCTGCGTGGCGCGGAGCCGCCGGCCGAGTCGCGTGGTCTCGGCCTGGGTGCGCTCGACGAGCTCGGCGCCGAGGTATGGGCCGAGCCGTTCCTCGGCGCCGCGTCTGAGCGTGCGGAACTTGAGCATCTCGAAGATGCGGCCGTCGCGGCCGACCCGCTCGCCCCGGTAGAAGAGCGGCCGGCCGCTGCTGAGCGAAAGCGCGAATCCGATCAGCCCGAGGAGCGGCAGCGCGATCAGCAGGAAGAACGACGCGAAGACGACGTCGAGGATGCGGAGCTCGAGATCGACCCGCCGCTTCTGCGAACCGCGGACGAGGACGGAGAACCGCTCAACGAACGAGTCGCTCGGCCTCGGCTGCGAAGCGGCCACGCCCAGATGCTAGAGAGTCTGCACCCTCACGTCAGCGCAGCCCGGGCGAATTGTTCCTCTCGGGGCACCCCAACCCACCACCCACGTAAATTTTATCGGGGAAATTCGCACGTATGGGTGACGCAACAGTGCCGGAAGCGTGACTCTTCGCATAAGCTTGTCTTATGGACACGCGACAGCTCGCTGCGTTCTGCGCGGTCGTCGAGCGGAAGAGCTTTTCACAGGCGGCCGAGCGGCTCGGGGTGACCCAGCCGGCGGTCAGCCTGCAGGTTCGCTCGCTCGAGAAGCGCCTGGGGCGCAAGCTGCTGGACCGCTCCGGCCGTCGCGTCGAGCCGACCGAGGCCGGGCTCGCGCTCTACCGCGGGGCGCAGCGAATGCTCGCGCTGGAGGGTCAGCTGATCGAGGAGCTCGATGCGGGCGAGGAGGGGGAGCTCGGCGGGAGGCTCGAGGTGGGCGCGTCCACCGGGCCGGGTAGCACGGTCGTCCCGGTGCTGCTCTGCGAGTTCCAGCGCGAGAACCCGGGCGTCGCCGTTTCGCTCTCGATCTCCGACACGCAGTCGGTCGTCGACCGCGTCGCGGAGCGCGAGCTCGAGCTCGGCGTGGTCGGAGCCGCGCGCCGGCACAGTGGCGTCGTGTTCGAGCCGTTCTTCCGCGATGAGGTAGTGCTCGCGTGCCCGCCCGGCCACCGCTTCGCCGGCCGCAGCGTCTCCCTCGAGGAGCTGCGCGAGGAGCCGTTGATCGTGATGCAGGAGGGCGCAGGCGTCCGCCAGGTGATCGAGGACGAGCTCCGCCGGGCGGGCACTCGCCTCCGCGACCTCGAGCCGCGTCTCGAGCTGGGGCTGCAGGAGTCGGTCAAATCGGCCGTCGCGGCGGGGCACGGCGTCACTTTCATCTCGCGCACGGCGATCGAGGCCGACCTCGCCGCGGGCACGCTCGAGACCGCTCGAGTGAAAGGGCTCGAGCCCTCACGCGAGATCTCGCTCGTGCGCTCTGCGGGTCGTTCGGCGACCCGGGCTGCCGAAGCGTTTCTCGAGTTCGCCCGCGAGCGGCTGTGATCGTCCGCTGGGGGCTGGCTGAGCTCAGGCCCCTGCTCGCGGTGCTGGGGATCGAGCGTCCCTTCCTGATCGCTAGCGAGCGGTGGTCCGGGCTTGACGTGCCCTCGGCGGGCCGCTGGGACGAGGTGCCGAGCGACCGGGTGCCCGAGGCCGCGGCCGCGGCGGACGGCTCCGACGGCGTGCTGGCCGTCGGCGGAGGGAGCGCGATCGACCTCGCCAAGGCGGTCTCCGCCGCGACGGCCCTGCAGGTCGTGTCGGTGCCGACGACCTACTCGGGCGCCGAGTGGACGCCCTACTTCGGAGTGCGCGACTCCGACCGCCGCATGAAGGGCGGCGGTGCCGGGGCCCACCTGGGCGGGATCATCTACGAGCCCCAGCTGACACTCGGCCTCTCGCGCGAGCAGAGCGGCGGCACGGCGCTGAACGCTCTGGCGCACTCGGCCGAGGCGCTCTACGTGGCCGGCCGCAACCCCGACGGCGACCGGCACGCGCTGGAGGGAGCTCGCCTGATCGGCGCGTCGCTCCCACAGGTGCTCGAGCACGGCGACGACCTAGAGGCCCGCACGACGCTCCTCCACGGGGCGATGGAGGCCGGTGCCGCCCTCGGCTCAGCGGGCCTCGGGCTCGGCCACGCGATGGCTCAGGCCCTCGGCGGCCGCTACGGAATCGCGCACGGCGCCGCGAATGCGCTCACGCTTCCGCCGGCGCTCCGCTTCAACGAGCCGGTCGCAGGCGCTGAGATCACTCGATTCGGCGAGGCGCTCGGCGCGGACGATCCGGCCGTTCGGGCCGAAGAGCTTGCCCGCCTGTCCGGCTTCGAGCGCCTGCGCGACCTGGGCGTGCCGGAGGACGAGCTCGACGAGGTCGCCGAGGCGACGATCACCCGGGCCGGTGCCAAGGCAAACCCACGCCCGGCGAGCGCGGCGGAGGTCGAAGAGCTGCTGCGCGGCGTCTGGTAGGTCAGCAGGGCCCGGAGGCGGCCGTGCCGCCGGGGCCGGCGAGGTGCGATACCGCCGTCCCGGAACCGGTCTGCAGGCAATACGAGGAGGCATCGGCCCGGACGAGCGTGACGCCGAAGCCGGCGACCGACGCGCCCGCATATGTGCCGTCGAGGGCGTGAGACTGCTCGAGCTGCGTCTCGGCCTGCTGGAAGTTGAGCCCCGCGGCGGCTCTCTGGGCCTGCTCCACCGCCTGGGTCGTCTCGCTCCGGGTCGGGGAGTGCCCGTTCTGCGCCGTCAGTAGCCAGTTCACGACGAGAAGCGTCGCGAGCAGCGAGAGCAGGAAGATGCCGCGTGCCATCTCCTACGCATCGGCACGGACTCGCCGCCGCTCAAGCCGGGCGCCGAGCGACGAACGAGAGGATCGTCACGCCGAGCTCCTCGGGTGTGTACCCGCGGAAGCGTGGTGCGAGCGGCAGCGAGCGCAACTGCTCCAGCCCTTCCTCGTCAGGCCCCGACGGTCGCTCGGCAACCATCTCGAAGCCGGCCTCGCGCACGAGTCGCAGGTAGTCGGGCGAGCGGAGCCGGTTCTGGTAGTGGAGCGGCGAGTTCACGAGACCCCACGCGCGATCGGAGAAACGCAGGAAGTTGTAGCGCGAGAGGCTCGGGTCGAAGTACGAGTAGTGGTCCTGGAGGTCGATCCTGCAGCTGAACGCCCCGCCCAAGCGCAGCAGGCGGCGCGACTCGCGGAAGATCTCCGCCAGGTCGGCTCCCGGGATGTGCTCGCAGGTGTCCGTGCTGGACACGAAGTCGATCGTCTCCGCCGCGAGGCCGGTCGCGCGCGCGTCGCGGGGCGCGAGGTAGGTGATCCCGAAGCGCTCCTCCAGCTCCTCCGACGAGCCGATCGGCCCTTCGAGGCGCCGCAGCTCCCGGCCCGCCTCGGCCTCGAGCTCCTCCCAGGGCCGGCGGAAAGCCTCGAGGGAGTCGTTCACCAGCTCGACCCGGACGCTGGGGCGGATGTCCACGAGCATCTGCCGCCCGACCCCTAGCGCAGCATAGGAAAGCGGGATCGCGAGATCCCAGCCGGCGCCGAACTCGTAGAAGCACGCCTCTTCCGCGGGCGTCCCGGGCCCGTGTTCCTCGTAGGCCCGCAAGTGCTGGAGCGCACGGGCGAACTTGCGCCGGAAGACCGACTCGCTCGCGGGCAGCGAGCGCAGCACGTGCCGCTGGAAGACGTAGTTCAACCGCTCGCCCTGGGGCAGAAGCCCCAGACCGCGCTGCAGCGCCGCTTTGGCCAGCCATCGCATCGGTCGGCGAGCATAGCCCGCAACCGTTGAATAAGAGGTGCTAATGCCTGAAATTAGGTTACGATGCAGCAACGTGTCCGAACGACTTTCCTTCGACGTGCTCGTCGTCGGGAGCGGCGCCTCCGGGCTCGCTGCCGCCGTCTCCGCCGAGCGCGCGGGCGCCCGCGTCGGGGTCGTGACCAAGGGTGCGCTCCAGTCGTGCAACTCGGCCAAGGCGCAGGGTGGGATCCAGGCTGCCTTCGGCGACGACGACTCGCCCGCCCGTCATGCGGAGGACGTCTGGCAGAGCTCGCACGAGACGGCTGACCGCGCCCTCGTCGAGGTGCTGACGGCCGAGGCGCCAACCGCAATCCATTGGCTCGAAGAAGCCGGGGTCGAGTTCACGCGCGACGACGGCGGCTACCGGCTGGCCCGCTGCGGCGGCGCCACCCGCAAGCGCCTGCTCCAGGTCGGCGACCGCACCGGGCATGCGATCACCACCGCGCTGCGCGATGCGTTTCTCGCGTCCAGCGGCGAGGCGTTGCCGAACTGCCCGCTCATCTCGCTCGAGCAGTCCGGGAACGGCTGGGTCGCGACCTGCCTGCGCAAGAACGGCGAAGAGCTCGTGATCGACGCGGGCGCGGTCGTGCTCGCCGCGGGAGGCCGCTGCTACCGCGAGGCCGAGGAGCGCGGCGAGCTCTCGACGAACCACCCGGGCGCAACCGGCGAGGTGACGCGCATCGCGCTCGAGCTCGGCGCCGAAAGCCGCGACCTGGACGCTCTCCAGTACCACCCCAATGGCGGCGCCTGGCCGCCGACGATGCAGGGCTACTCGATTCCGGAGACCACCCGCGCTTACGGCGCGACGCTGCTCAACTCGGCCGGCGAGGAGTTCACCGACCCGCTCGGCCCGCGCGACGCGGTCTCGCAGGCGATCTTCGACGAGGTCAACTCGGGCCGCGGCGTCGAGACCCCGGAAGGCAGGCCTGCGGTGCTGCTCGACACCACCCGGATTCCGCAGGACGACGCGGAGATCTCGCTCCCGTACATGCTGCGCCGCTACCGTTCGGCCGGGATCGACCCGCTCCGCGAACCGGTCCTGACCTACCCGGTGCTCCACTATCAGAACGGAGGCCTCGTGATCGACGAGCGCGCCGAGACGACCCTGGAAGGCCTCTTCGCCTGCGGCGAGATCGCCGGCGGCACCCACGGGCGCAACCGGATGATGGGCAACTCGCTGCTCGAGTGCACGGTCTTCGGCCGGCGGGCGGGCGCGGCCGCGGCAGAAAGAGCAGCCGCGTGAGCGTCGTCGCCGTCGACATGCGCCAGACCGTCGAGGACGCGGCCGCGCACCTGTACGTCTGGGCGCTGAAGGACATCCCGCAGGACCTGCGCGACGCGCTCATTGCCGCGGCCGCCCGCGAGACCTCGGTCCCAGGGCGCCGTGTGCTCGACACGATCGTCAAGAACGTCCAGGTCGCCGACGACCAGGGCAACCTCGTCTGCCAGGACACGGGCATCGCGGTCTACACCTGCCGCGTCGGCGAGCACTTCCCGCT
>JBBRZN010000029.1:0-25597 GCA_038236705.1 Gaiellales bacterium | reverse complement strand
CGCTCCTTCCCCGCTCCGGACGGAGAGGCGAGCTCCTGGCGGATCACGCGCAACGGCAGGAACTCGTCCCGCTGTAGGCGCAGGATCGTCTCGAGCCGCTCGACGTCGCCTTCGCTGAACAGCCGGTAGCCGCTCTGAGTGCGGCGCGGCGCGAGCAGGCCCTGGTCCTCGAGGTAGCGGATCTTCGAGATCGAGATGTCGGGGAACTCCGGCTGCAGTCGCGTGCAGACGGTGCCGATCGTGAGCAGCCGTTCGCGCTCAGGTGCTTGGGCGGCGCTCATTTCGCCAGGAAGCTCAGCTTGTACTTGCCGATCTGGAGCTCGTCGCCGTTCTCCAGCCGACCGGACTCGATGCGGCGGCGGTTGAGGAAGGTGCCGTTCAGGCTCCCCTGGTCCTCGATGAAAAAGCCGCCGTCCTTCTGCACGAGCACGGCGTGCGTACGTGAGACCGTGACATCGTCCAGGAAGATGTCGCAGTCGGGCGACCTGCCGATCGACGTGCTTTCCCCCTGCGGCACGAAGTGCTCTCCCGCCCGGCCTCCGCCCGCGCGCACCACGAGCGCCGGGCCCTCGGCACCGAGCTCCTCCAGCGTCGGCACCGCGTCCTCCTCCCCGTCCTCCGGGGTGAAGCTCATCGTTGTCTCCGAGCCCGGCTCCTCCTTGACCAGGAGCGCGCCGCACTTGGAGCAGTAGTTGGCGGCTTCAGGATTCTGGAACCCGCACTCGGGACAGTAAATATGGCTCATTTGCTCGCCACCCTTGCGCGGGCGGGACTAGGCCCGGCCCCGGCGCAGGCGTTACTTCGGCGAAACCGGACGCGTAGCGTGTGGCTCATCTACCCCTCGCGGCGCGGAGCGGCTTTGCCGGCGAGGATCGCGGCGAGGTGCTCGACGTCCACTTGCTCGAGGATCCCCTTACCCCCGGTCTCCTTGAGCCGAGCCTGGAGCTCGGCGCGGAGCAGGTCGATCTTGCCGTGCAGGATCCGCCGTCGGTACGAGACCTCGAGCTCTTCCTTCGTGAGCTCGTCGATGAGCTGCTTGAGGTCGTCGTCCGAGAGTGAGCCGAGATCGGGAAACGCTTCCACGAGAGCCTTTCGTCCGGTGGCGGGAGCGCTCCTAGTCAAGCAGAAGGCGACCCAAGGGTCAACCTCAGCTTGAGGTTCCGACCCTGGCCTCGGCCCCCTCGGTCTGCATGATCTCCTCGACGAGCTCACGCAGCTCGGTCTCGAGCTCGACGGAGAGCTCCTCGGTCTTGCCCTCGGCGTAGATGTGCACGAGGGGCTCGTCGGGGTCCGGGAGCAGATGCGCCCAGCCGCGCTTGTCGAAGACCTTGATCCCGTCGAGCAGGTCGACCTTGCGGTCACGCAGGCGCTCGGTGACCACACGCATGACCGTGCCCTTCAGCGACCACGGGCACGGAACCTGCCGGTGGACGAGCGTGCTCGCGGGCAGCTCTGCGACGAGCTCCGAGAGCGGCTTGCCGGCGGGAGCGAGCAGCTCGAGGAGCTTGCACAGACTCGCCACGGCGTCGTAGGCGGGCAGGAACTCGGGGAAGACGTAACCGCCGCCGACCGCGCCGGCGAAGATCACGCCGTCACCCGCCGCCGCCTTGGTCAGCTCGGCGAGCGAGGCGGGAGTGCGGATCACCTCGAGCTTGCTGCCCTTCACCATCTCCTCGACCTGGCTCGTCACGGTGATCGGGAAGGCGAGCTTGCCGTGGCGTCCGTTCGAGCCCATCAGGCGCAGGAAGAGCAGCAGCGTCTGCTCGACCGGAATCTCGCGCGCCTGCTCGTCGATCAGGAAGAGCCGCTCGCCGGCCCGGTCGAAGACGACGCCGAGATCCGCCCCGATCGCGGTCACGAGTCTCTTACTCTGGCCCACGGCCTCGCGCAGGCTCGTGCTCGGCTCCGACGTGTTGGCCGCGAACCCGTGGGCGCTGACGGCTTCGATGCCGAGCGGCCCCAGCAGCAGCGGCAGCACGAAGGACGTGGCCGAGTAGCCGTAGTCGACGACGATCCGGTAACCACGGCTTTTGATCGCCTCGACGTCCAGGCCCGAGAGGAGGTCCTGGGCGTAGCTCTCCCGGACCCGGGCCGGATAGCTCACGGACCCGACCGCGTTGAACGCCGACCGCCGCAGCTCGTGGCGCGTGAAGTGCTTCTCGATCTCCTTTTGCAGTCCCGGCGTGAGCGCGATCCCGGGCTGCTCGTAGAACCGGATCTCCAGCGCCTCCGGGTCAGCGTGGCTGACGCCGACGTGGAAGCCGGCGTCGTAGCCCTGCGTCTTGAGCAGATGGCGACTCACGGAGGCGGGCAGGACGCGCAGGTCGGCGACGTCCACCCCGGTCGAGTTGAGGCCGGAGATCATCGCCCGCTTGACCATTCGGCAGGCGTCGGGGGACTCGCGGCTCGCGACGACTCGCGCACCGCGCTTCAGCGCCGTCCCGAGAGCGGCGGCAAGGCGGACCGCGATCTCCGGGGTGATGTCCACGTTGACGAGCCCGGAAACGCCGTCCTTGCCGAAGAGGTTGGACGCGCTGCGGGCCTCCCAGATCACGCTCTCGTGGATCTGCGCGCCGGTCTCGACCTCCTTGTAGGGGTAGACCCGGACTCCCGGGAGAACGGCGCTCTGGGCGCCCAGCGTCACCTCGTCCCCGATCGCGGCGCCCTCCTGGACGTGGGCGTGGGCACGGATGTCGCACGCTCGCCCCACCACGGCTCCCTCGACGCGCGCGCTGCGGCCGATGTGCGTCGCGGCGTCGACGACGGAACGCTCGGTTCGGGCGCGCTCTAGCAGCGTCACGCTCGAGCCGAGCACCGAGTACGGGCCGACGGAGGCGTCGGGCGCGATGCGGCAATAGTTGCCGAGGAACGCGGGCGCCTCGATCGCGGCGAGGTCGTCCACCTCCACCCCTTCCCCAAGCCAGATGTTCCCGCGCAGGCGGATCCCCGGGATGTTGAGGCGGACGCGCTCGTCGAGAGCGTCGAAGTTCGCCTGGCGGAACTGATCGAGGTTTCCGATGTCCTGCCAGTAGTCCTCGAAGACGTAGCCGTACATCGGCCGGCCCATCTCGAGCAGCAGCGGGAAGAGCTCCTTCGAGAAGTCGAACGGCCGGTCGGTCGGGATGTGGCGCAGCACCTCCGGCTCGAGCACGTAGATGCCCGTGTTGATCGTGTCGGAGAAGACCTGGCTCCAGGACGGTTTCTCGAGGAAGCGCTCCACTCGGCCCTCCTCGTCGGTGACGACGATCCCGAACTCGAGCGGATTCTCGACTGACTTGAGGCCGATCGTGACGGCGGACCCCTTTTCGCGATGGAAACGAATCAGGTCGGTCAGGTCGACGTCGCAGAGGGCGTCGCCGGAGATGACGAGGAAGGTCTCGTCGAGCCGGTCGCTCGCGAGGCGCACCGAGCCGGCGGTGCCGAGCGGCGATTCCTCCACCGAGTACTCGATCGACATCCCGAGCGAGTCGCCGCTGCCGAAGTAGCTACGGATCGCCTGGGGCATGAACGCGACCGTGACGATCACGTCATCCAGGCCGTGCTGCTTGAGCAGCTCGAGGATGTGCTCCATGCACGGCTTGCCGACGATCGGCACCATCGGCTTCGGCTGGTTCGAGGTGAGCGGGCGCAGCCGCGTGCCTTCGCCGCCGGCCATCACGACGGCTTTCACGCCGTTTCCACCTCCCGCCGGGCCTTGAGCAGGTAGCCGGCCAGGGCGATCGCCGCGAGCGCGACACCGGCCCAGAAGATCCAGAGTGGCCAGTCTGCGTCCTTCCGGGTCACCATCACGAACGCGAGCGCGGCATAGAGCAGCCAGGTGGCCGCCTTGCCGGCGAGGTTGACCGTGAAGTCGTAGCCGCGTCCCATGACGAGCTTGTACCCCGCGATGAGCGCTACATCACGTACAGGGATGGCCAGCGCGATCCACGGCAGGCGGTCGGCGTGCCAGAGCAGGATCACCGCGGCGTCGATCATCAGGCGGTCGGCCAGCGGGTCGGCGATCTTGCCGAAGGGCGACTCGACGCGCCAGCGGCGAGCCAGGAAGCCGTCCACCTGGTCGGTTGCCCCCGCGATGCCGAAGACGATCGCCGCCGGCCAGCTGTGGCCTCCGTCGGAGGCGAGCAGAAGCGCCACGAAGACCGGGATCAGGAGGAGCCTGAAAACCGTCAGCGCGTTCGGGATCATCGCCAGTTGCGCCGGCACCGCTCGTGCAGCCATGTTGAAAGGATACGGAGGTGGCGGAGACACTCACGTTGCCGGGGTTCGTGAACGCCCACAGCCATGGCTTTCAGCGGGCCTTGCGCGGCAGCGTTGAGGGCGAGGACTTCTGGGGGTGGCGGGAGTCCATGCTGGACCTGGCCCGGGGTCTGACCCCGGAACAGGTTCGTTCCGACTACGTCCAGGTCTACCGGGAGATGCGCGCGGCCGGCTACACGGCGGTCGGCGAGTTCCACTACCTCGGCCTGCCCGAGGCGCACGCTGCCGTCGAGGCCGCCGCCGAGGCCGGGATCGAGCTCGTGCTCCTGCTCGCCGCCTACGGTCGCGGTGGGCTCGAGCGCTTCCGGCAAGCTTCGCCCGCCGACTACCTCGTGCAGCTCGAGACGATGCGCGCGACGGGCGTGCGCGTCGGCCTCGCCCCCCACTCCGTGCGCGCCTGCCCTCGCGAGTGGCTCGAGGAGGTCGGCGCCTACGCGGCGCGCGAGGAGCTGCCGCTCCACGTACACGCCGACGAGCAGCCGGGCGAGATCGAGGAGTGCCTGGCCGAGCACGGGCTGCGCCCGATCGAGCTGCTTGCGCAGACCGGCTGCCTGGGGCCCCATTCGACGGTCGTGCACGCCACCCACGCGAACGCGCGAGAGCTCGATCTGCTCGCCGAGGCCGGAGCGCGCGTCTGCGTGTGTCCGACGACCGAGGCCAACCTCGGCGACGGCTTCGTCCCCGCCGAGGAGATCTGCGAGCGCGGGATCGGCATCTGCATCGGCTCCGACTGCAACGTGCGCATCGATCCCCTCGAAGAGTTGCGCGAGCTCGAAGGCGTCGCGCGGCGGCGGACGCTGCGCCGGAACGTGCTCTCTGTCTCCACGCTCCTCTGCTGCGGAGCCGATGAAGGAGGAGCGTCCTTGGGCCTGGAGCACTGGCCGGACGTGGAGGTCGACCTGGAGCATCCGTCGCTTGCCGGCGTCGAGGCCGAGCACGTGCACGCGGCGCTCGTCTTCGGGTGTGGCGCGGACGTGCTCGGCTGAGAGCGATTTCACAAAGCGCAATCGCATCGACCGGTCATTCAGGCGGGTGTGCGGGCCGAGCCCGCGCATCCTGAGGGGGCACCGCAAGCGGCGCCTAAGTAGGCTCGTGCCCATGAGGAGTGCCGGGCTCGTGCTCGCCGCCGCGCTCGCCCTCGCCGGCGGCGCGTCCGCTCAGGTGATCGCGCCCAACGTGCAGGACGGCGAGTTGGCCGTCGCGCCCGACGGGACGCCGTTTGTCGCCTACGTGCGCGGCGCCTCGCTCCGGATCGGCTCGCGTGCCGCGAACGGTCGCTGGCGGACGCGCCGGGCGGGCCCGGTCGCGAGCGGCGGCGCCCTCGTCGCCTTCGCCGCCGGGAAGGCCGGCCCGGTCGCGCTGCTCCTCGGGGAGGACGAGCGGAGCCTCGTGCTCGTCCAGCGGCAGCGGAGGACGCAACTCGCCGCGGCGCTTCCGCCCGGCGTGACGCTCGGCTGGCCGGGGCTCGCGCTGGACGCTCGTGGCTCGCCGGTGATCGCCTACACCCGCTGGCGCCACGCCACGCACGAGAGCTCGCTCGTCCTCGCCCGTGTGGGCCGGCGCGGCCGCCTCAGCCTGCAGAACGTCACCTCCGGCGGTTTCCCGAAGAGCTTCGTCGCGCCGCCGGCCGCACCCCTCTTCGTCGGCGGCCGGGTACACGTGATCGAGTCGTACGGCCTGGACGGCGCCGTCGGGACGATCGAGTGGCACCCGCGCCGGCACGGCTGGGCGGGACAGTACGTCGATGCCGGGAACGGGGATTATCCGGTGGGCCCGCTCCTGGCCGTCACCGGCGCGCGCGGCACCGTCTACGCGGCCTGGACGCAGGTACTGATCGGCCCAGGGGCCTTCCCGGTGACGCTCGCGGTGCACGGGCGGTCGATCCAGTCCGACTTCGTGCTCGACCGGGCTCTTACGACCGGGCTCGCAGCGACCGCGGCCGGCCCCGAGGTGGCGGCCGACGAGTGGGTCGCGGCCGACGAGATGGGCCTGCCCGGAAGCGCCGTCGCGTGGGCGGGAACGATCGTCGGTCACGACGGCCGCACGGTCGAAGTGGACGGTTGGCTCGCCGACCTCGCCGCCGCGCCACGCGGTGCGCGCGACCTGCTGCTCGCCGGGCCGGCCGGCCTCTCGTGGTTCCGAGCGCCCCGGCCGCCGCAGATCCGGCTGAGGCTCGAGGCGTCGGCGACCGGCACCGGTGCGGTAGTGGTGAGCGGCCGCGTCAGAGGCGGCATTGGCGGAAGCGTCACCGTCTACCGCGAGCGGCCGGGCTCGCTCCGGGAAAACGCAGGCAGCGCGCGACTCACAGCGGACGGCTCGTTCTCGCTCGTCGACCGGCCGCAGGCCCGGCCCCTGCTCTACCGCGCGGTCTACGTGGACGCGGCGACCGGGATCCCGTTTGCCGCCCTCTTACGGGAACCGGTCCTCTAGACTTCACCCTACGGGGCGTGGCGCAGCCTGGTTAGCGCGCTTGTCTGGGGGACAAGAGGTCCCGAGTTCAAATCTCGGCGCCCCGACTAGGATCCGAGGCGTTTGTAGAGCCGGTCGATCAGGCCCGGCATCGCTTCCAGCCTGCGTGTGATCACCCGCAGGCGGTACTCGCGGAAGTGCTCCGGCTCGACTCCGAGGGCCTTCGCGAGCTGGCCTACGACCTTGTCCGAGGGCACCGGGCGGTTGCCGTGGACCAGGTGGTTCAGGTACCCCGCGGAGAGCTTCGTCTTGTCCGCCAGCGAGCGGTAGGTGACGCCGGTCTCGGCCATCAGGCGCTCGATCGTCGGCCCGAAGGCCTCATCGCTGAACTTGCGCCGGCGGCGTGGCATCAGAGGATGCTCCCGAGTTCGGCCAGCGGAACGCGCCGCTCCTCCCCGCTCTCGCGGTTGCGCACGTCGACCGCGCCGTCGTCGAGCGTCTTCTTGCCGACCGTCACGCGGATCGGACACCCGATCAGATCGGCGTCGGCGAACTTCTCGCCCGCGCGGGCGTCGCGGTCGTCGAGCAGGACGTCTGCGCCGGCGGCGTCGAGTGTCCGCGCGGCCTCGTCCGCCTCGGTCTCTACGCCCGGCAACGCCACCACATGCACATCGTAGGGCGCGATCGACCTCGGCCACGAGATTCCCTGCTCGTCGTGGCGCTGCTCGACCACGGCGGCCATCACGCGCCCGGGACCGATCCCGTAGCTGCCCATGATCAGCGGGCGCTCGGTTCCGTCCTCATCGAGGAAGCGAGCCTGGAGCGGCTCCGAGAACTGCGTCTCGAGCTTGAAGATGTGCCCGACTTCGATCGCCACCTGTAGACGTAGATGCCCGCCGCAGCGAGGACATGCGTCTCCTGCGCGAACTTCTCGCAGGTCGACGAAGCGAGCCTCGAAGTCGCGGCCGGCCTCCACGCCGCGCAGGTGCCGGTCGTCGCGGTTGGCACCGACGACGTACTGGCCCTCGCGTAGCGCCTCGTCGGCCAGCACCTCGACCGGCGCTCCCACCGGCCCGATCGAGCCTCCGTCGGCGCCGAAGGCCTTGCGGATCTCCTCGGGCTGGGCGGGCCTGGAGGCCTGGCCGAGCGCAGCCAGGAGCTTCATCTCGTTGAGCCGGTCGTCCCCGCGAACGAGCGCGAGCACGAGCCCTTCATCCGTGACGACGGGCATCGCCTTCGCCGTTGCGCGCTCATCGACGCCCAGGAACTGCGAGACCGCCTCGATCGTCCGCTGGCCCGGGGTCTCGACCTCTTGGGGCGCCGCTAGCTCCTCGGGGAAGTCGGGAGCCGAAGGAACGCCGCCGGCGATCTCGAGGTCGGCCGCGTAGTCGCCGTTCTCGCAGATCACGAGCGTGTTCTCCCCCGCTCCGGCCGGCGCCAGGAAGTCCTGGCTGCCGCTGCCGCCCATGATCCCCGACTCGGCCGCCACCTCCTGCGTCTCGAGGCCGCAGCGCTCGAAGATGCGCTTGTAGGCCTCGGAGTGCTTGCGGAAGCTCTCGTCGAGCCCGGCCTCGTCCCGGTCGAACGAGTACGCGTCTTTCATGATGAACTCGCGCATTCGAATCAGACCCTTTCCGGGTCGTAGCTCGTCGCGCTCCTTGACGGCGAAGTGGTAGAGAATCTGCGGCAGCTGCCGGTAGCTCTGGAGCTCGCGCGCATGAAAGGTGACGGTTTCCTCATGGGTCAGCGGCAGGATGTAGTTACGGCCTGCGCGGTCGTTGAGCCTGAAGACCTCAGGGATGGAGATACGGCCGGAGGCCTCCCAAAGCTCGGCGGGCGTGAGCAGCGGCATCAGCATCTCCTGGCCGCCGATCGCGTTCATCTCCTCGCGGATGATCTGAACGACCTTCTGGTGCACACGCCAGCCGAGCGGGACGAACGTCCAGATGCCCGCACTGACCTGGCGGATGAAGCCGCCGCGCACGAGCAGCTTGTGGCTCGCCGCGTCGGCGTCCGCGGGGTCCTCGCGCAGGGTCGGTAGGAAGAGCTTCGAAGCTCGGGCGATCATCGTTGCCCGGGCAGGCTACTCCAGCGGGATCGCGCTCGCCTCGGCCACCGAGGCATCGCTTGCGATGCCGCTTAAGAAGCCGCGCGGTTCATCCGCGCGGCCGTTGACCCCGCTTAGTCGGAACCATCTCCGAGTGGAATCAGGGAGGCCTCAGCCATGGCCAACGCGGCGGGTTTGGCCATCTTGAGACGCTTGGGGCGGTGCATGCCGCCGGAGATCCACTTGTCGATCTCGTGGAAGAGCTCTTCGATCAGGATGTCGGAGGAGACCTTCCTCAGTACACGGCCATGCGCGTAAACGAAGCCGACGTCTCGGCCGCCGGCGATGCCGAAGTCCGCATCGCCGGCCTCGCCGGGACCGTTGACCGCGCAGCCCAGCACGGCAACTTCGAAGTGCTGCGGGTACTCGCGCAGTCGCTCCTCGACGACCTCCGCGAGCCGCTGCACGCCGACGTTGTCGCGCCCGCAGGACGGGCAGGCGATCATGATCGGCCCGCGCTCGCGCAGGCCTAGTGCCTTGAGGATCTCGAAGGCGGTCTTGACCTCCTCGACCGGGTCGGCGGTCAGCGAGACGCGGATCGTGTCTCCGATCCCGTCGACGAGCAGCGCACCCATGCCGACGGCACTCTTGATCGAGCCCGAATAGGGCGTGCCCGCCTCCGTTACGCCCAGATGCAGCGGATAGGGCACCTTCGAGGCGAGCAGCCGGTAGGCGCGGATCATCGTCGGCACGTGGCTCGACTTGACGGAGATCTTGAAGTCGTAGAAGCCCAGGCTCTCGAGGAGGCGCACCTCCTCGAGCGCGGCCTCGACGAGCGCCTCGGCCTGATCCTGTCGCGCGAGCTCCGCGAGGTGCTTCGGCAGCGACCCCGAGTTGGCGCCGATCCGCATCGGCATCCCGGCCTGCTTCGCCGCGCGCACGACCTCGGCGACCTTGTCCGGCCCGCCGATGTTGCCGGGGTTGATCCGAACCGCGGCCACCCCGGCCTCGATCGCCCGCAACGCGAGGCTGGCGTTGAAGTGGATGTCCGCGATCACCGGCAGCGGTGAGAGGCGAACGATCTTCGGCAGGGCGTCGGCGTCCTCGCTCTTCGGCACCGCGACGCGGACGATCTCGCAGCCGGCAGAGGCGAGCGCCGCGATCTGGGCGGTCGTGGCCTCGACGTCGTGGGTCTTCGTCAACGTCATCGACTGGACGACGACGGGCGCGCCGCCGCCGATCGGGACGTTGCCTACCTTGATTTGCCGCTCGCTGGCCACGCGGTGAGTCTAGATGGTTGGTACCGCGAGATCGCCCATCTCGGGTCGTGCTCTGGCAGCTCTGGGGCGCGGCGACGGGACGGTGGCGATGCTGGCAGCATCGGTGCCGGCCGGCGGCGTGAAGCGGACGTCCGACGGAGTCCGGCATCGCCGGGATCCGGTGGGCGGAAGCGGCCCAGACACGCCAGAGCACGCAACCGAGCGCGCGAGCTTGCGGGGCCGGCCATCTAGCCCCCTCTGATACTGCCGATGTCGTTCGAGAGGCCGACGAAGAAGAGCAGCAATACCAGGGCGATTCCCACCGCCGAGACGCGTTCGTAGACCACTCTTCCGACCGCGCGGCCGCGCACGCCTTCGATGATCGAGAAGGCCATGTGGCCGCCGTCGAGCGGCAGGAGCGGCAGCAGGTTCAGCAGCGCGAGGGACAGGCTGATCAGTGCGAGCACCTGCAGGTACTCGCGGTATCCGACCTGCGCGGCCTTGCTCGACTGGCGCACGATCCCCACCGGCGTCGAGACCTCCTTGCGGCCGGAGCCGCTGACGACGTGGGTGAGCCAGGAGCCCATCGCCTTGGTCACGAGCCAGGTGTCCTTGCCGGCGAGGCCCACTGCATGGATCGGGCCGTAGTGCTTGTACTTCACCACCGACGGGCGAAAGCCGAGGACGTAGACCCCGTCGGTCTTCTGGGGCCGGGCCGGCCCCAGCTCGACGTACCTGCCGTCGCGCAGCACGGAGATCACGAGCGGCCTGCCGCCGCTGCCGTGGATCGCCGCCCGGACCTCCTTGAAGTCGTCCGTTTGGACACGGTCGACGCCGATGATCAAGTCACCCGGCTTCAGGCCTGCCGCCGCCGCCGGCGTCCCGGGGCTCACGTCGGCGACCCGCCGCGAGACGTCCGAGGGGATCCCAACCACGTAAACGGTCGCCAGCAGGGCAATCGCGAAGAGCAGGTTCGTGCCCGGCCCGGCCGCGATCACGGCCAGTCGCTTCCAGGTGCGCTGGCACCAGTACGCGTCCGAGCCCAGCGCATCCGCGAGGTCGTCCAGCCCGCGGGCGGCGGATCTTTTCGCGTTCGCCGAGAGCGGCGCCAGCTCGATTGCGCGCTCGAGCTCCTGGAGCGCCGCGCGGGCGCCCACGAAGTCGCCCTGGGCGATCCCGCGCTTGACCCGCTCGACCTCCGGGAGCAGGCGCGGCGACTCGTACAGGGCCGGCCCGAAATGCACGTCCAGATCGGACGGCGCGGGCCGGTGCATTCCGGGGATCTTCACGTAGCCGCCCAGCGGGATTGCCCCGAGGCCGTACTCGATGCCGTTGCGCGTCGTCTTGAGCACTGCCGGCGGGAACCCGATGTAGAAGCGCCGCGGTTTCATTCCGACCGCCCGGGCCGTGAAGAAGTGGCCGGCCTCGTGGATCAGGATCAGGAACGCGAGGCCGGCGATCGAGACAAGCACGCTCATACCCGGCATCCCAGCTTTGTGCGGGCTCGTTGCCGCTTGACCAGCGCAACGTTCAAGGGCTGTAGCCGGACGCGTAGCCTACTCATGCGACCGGGAGGCCCCGTTCTGCAAGCCTGCGTGCCGTGGCGTCCGCCTCCATCAGCTCATCTAGGTCGCGCGCGGCCGCGCCGTCAATCTCGGCCAGCGTCTCCTCGACGGTAGCGGCGATCCCGAGGAACGGCAGCCGGCCCTCGAGGAAGGCGGCGACGGCGACCTCGTTGGCGGCGTTGAAGGCGCAGGGGTAGGTGCCTCCCTCCGCCCCGGCGTGACGTGCCAGCGCGAGGAGCGGGAACGTCTCGAGGTCTGGGAGCTCGAAGTCGAGCAGGAGGCCCTGCGAGAAGTCGAGCGGCTCCACCGGCGTGGCGGACCGCTCCGGGTAGGTGAGCGCGAAAGAGATCGGGACGCGCATGTCGGGGTAGCCGAGGTGCGCGAGCGACGCGCCGTCCCGGAAGCGAACCAGCGCGTGCACGATCGAGGTCGGCTGGAGCACGACCTCGATCCGCTCGTACGGGAGGTCGAAGAGGAAGTGTGCCTCGATCAGCTCGAGTCCCTTGTTCGCGAGGGTCGCCGAGTCGACGGTGATCTTCGGGCCCATCTGCCAGGTCGGGTGCGCGAGGGCCTCGGCCGGCGCCACGTCCTCGAGCTCGTCGCGCGTGCGGCCGCGGAACGGCCCGCCGGAGCCCGTCAGCACGAGCGAGTGCACCTGGCCGGCCGTGCGCCCCTCGAGGCACTGGAACGCCGCCGAATGCTCGCTGTCCACGGGGAGCAGAAGGCCTCCTCCCTGCTCCTGCGCCTTCAGGGCGAGCTCGCCGGCGGCAACGAGGCTTTCCTTGTTCGCGAGCGCGAGCGTCACGCCGTGCTCGAGCGCCCAGAGCGTCGCCGGCAGCCCGGCGAAGCCGACGACCGCATTCAGGACGACATCCGGCTCCGCTCGGTCGAGCAGCTCGGTCAGGTCGCCGCCCACCTGCGTCAGCGGCGCAAGCCCGTCCACCGGCTGCGAGCCCGAAGCCGCCGCGACCAGCTCGAGCTCGGGGTGGCTCTGGACGATCTCGACCGCCTGACGGCCGATCGAGCCTGTGGCCCCGAGCAGGGCGATGCGCTTCATCCCGTCGAAGTGTACGGCCGAGGCCCCTGCTCGGATCGCTCTAGGAGAGCGCAAGAATCGTGTAGTACGAGGCGACTGCGGCGAAGAGCAGCGAGTCGATTCGATCCAGCACGCCGCCGTGGCCGGCCAGGAGCCTGCCGGTGTCCTTCACCTGCAGGTCGCGCTTGATCGCCGACTCGAAGAGGTCGCCCAGAGGGGCTGCGACCGCGATCACGGCGCCCACGACGAGCGAGCGCCAGATGTCCAGGAAGTCGGAGTTGTAGAGCGCGAAGAACGGAACGAGGATCGCGATCGCGGTGCCCGCGATCAGCCCCTCCCAGGTTTTGCCGGGCGAAATCGTCGGCGCCATCCGGTGCCGGCCGACGAGTAGCCCGGTGAAGTAGGCGATCGTGTCGGAGGCGAAGACCGCGAGCAGGACGGTGAACACCGCCAGCCGCCCGTGATCGGCGGGAGCGATCGCCCGCAGCAGCACCACGTGGCTCAGGCCCAGCCCGACCCAGCCGGCGCCCAGGACGGTCGCGCCGACGGCCACTGTGATCGACTGCCGGGTCTGCGAGATGCCCTTGAGCACGAACGCCAGCAGAAAGGTCGTGAGGAAGCCCGCCGTCATCCAGCCCGCGCCGCCCAGCCAGGCGCCGAGGATCCCGAGCAGGGCACCTGCGTAACCCGCCAGCACCAAGGGGCGCAGGGGCCGCGCGATCCAGAAGAGCTCGTGCAGGGCCAGAGTCGCCGCCACCGCCACGAGAGCGAACAGCCACCAGCCGCCGAGCCACACCAGGTAGAGGACGAGCGGCAGCCCTGCAACTGCCACCACGATGCGCGACCAGAACGCGGTCATCTCACCTGCCGCCGAAGCGCCGCCGCCGCCGGGCATACGCGGCGAGTGCGTGCTCGAGCTCGCGCCGGCCGAAGTCCGGCCAGAGCCGGTCGAGGAAGACCAGCTCCGAATAGGCGAGCTGCCAGAGCAGGAAGTTCGAGATCCGCAGCTCGCCGGAGGTCCGGATCAGCAGGTCCGGGTCGGGCAGCTCGGGCGCGTACAGGTTCGCCCGCAGCAGGTTCTCGTCGATCTCGGCGGCGGCGACACCCGCCTCCACCAGCCGGCGCGCCGCCTCCACCAGCTCCGCCCGACCGCCGTAGTCGAAGGCGATCCACAGGTTGAGCCGGTCGTTGGCCGCCGTCTCCTCTTCGAGCCCGACCATCTGCTCCTGAAGTTCGGCCGGGGCGCGGTCACGCCGCCCGATGAAGCGCGTGCGGACGCCCTGGCGCGCAAGATCGGGCAGCTCGCGCTCGATCGTCTCGCCGAAGATCTCCATCAGCGAGTCGACCTCGACGGGCGACCGCGACCAGTTCTCCGTCGAGAAGGCATAGACCACGAGCGTCTCGACGCCGAGGTCGATCGCCGCCTCGACCGTCCGCCGCAACGCCTTCGTGCCGGCGCGGTGGCCGGCGGCGACCGGCAGGCCGCGCTGCTCCGCCCAGCGGCCGTTGCCGTCCATGATGATCGCCACGGCGCGGGCGGCCTCCGGCAGGTCGGGCTCAGCGGCGAGCTTGGCGCCGCGGAGGCTACGGATGCGGGTGAGCAGCTTCATGCCGAAATCCCGACTCAGACTTCGAGGATCTCGGCCTCTTTCTTCTTCAGCAGCTCGTCGATCGTGTGCGTGTTCTCGTCGGTGAGCTTCTGGACCCGCTCTTCTGCCCGGCGCTCCTCGTCGCTTCCGACCTCGCCCTTGTCCACGAGCTCCTTGAGGTGGTGCATGACGTCGCGGCGCACGTTGCGCACGGCGACCCGGCCGTCCTCGGCCATCTGGCGCACGATCTTGACGAGCTCCTTGCGCCGCTCCTCGGTGAGCTGCGGGATCGGCAGGCGGATCAGCTTGCCGTCGTTGGACGGCGTCAGGCCCAGGTCCGACTCGAGGATCGCGCGCTCGATTGCCGAGACGGAGCTCGGATCGAACGGCTGCACCGTGAGCATGCGCGGCTCCGGCGAGTTCACGGTCGCGAGCTGCTTCAGCGGCGTCTTCTGCCCGTAGTAGTCGATCTGGACTCGGTCGAGCAGGCTCGTCGAGGCGCGGCCGGTGCGCAGCGTCGAGAACTCCGTCTGAGCTGCCTCGACAGACTTGTGCATTCGCCGGGTTGCGTCCTGAATCAGGTCATCGATCGCCATCTGGCCTCCTCGCTCAAGGGGTCGAGACGATGGTGCCGACCCGCTCGCCGTGGACGACTTTACGGATGTTCCCGTCCTCGAGGGCGAAGACGTAGATCGGCAGCCGGTTGTCCATGCAGAGGGAGAGCGCCGTCGTGTCCATCACCCGCAGGCCGCGCTCGATCACCTGCAGGTGCGTCAACTCGGGGACGAGCGCCGCTTCCGGGTCGACCCGGGGATCGCCGTCGAGGACGCCCTCGACCGCGTGCTTGGCCATCAGGATCGCCTCGGCACCGATCTCCAAGGCCCGCAGTGCGGCTGCGGTGTCGGTGGTGAAGTACGGATTGCCGGTGCCGGCCGCGAAGATCACCACGCGCTGCTTCTCGAGGTGGCGGATGGCCCGGCGGCGGATGTACGGCTCGGCGACCTCGGCCGCGGCGAGTGCGGAGAGGATTCGGGTCGGGGCACCGCGGCGCTCGAGCGCGTCCTGAAGCGCAAGCGCATTCAGCAGCGTCGCGAGCATGCCCGCGTAATCGGCGGTCGCGCGATCCATCCCGTCGGCCGCGGCCTCGATGCCGCGGTAGATGTTCCCGGCTCCCACGACGATCGCCATCTCGAGGCCCGTGCGGTGCACCTCGACGATCTCTCCCGCGATGACCGCGATCCGCTCGGGGTCGAGCCCGTACTGCTTCTCGCCCATCATCGCCTCGCCCGAGAGCTTCAGCAGCACCCGGTGGAAGGCCGGCGCTGTGTCGGCCGCTGCCTCTGCCTCCGCACCTGTCTTCGGCCCGGTTTCTGCGGGAACCACCTCCGTCACTCGGCCAACGCGTAGCGGACGAACTCGAGCACCTCGAGCCCCGCTTCCTCGAGTGCCTTGGCCGTCGTCAGCGACTGATCGTGGATCCAGGACTGCTCGCTCAGCGCGATCGCCGCCAGGAACTCCTTGCGCAGGCGGCCCTCGACGATCTTCCCGCGAACCTCTTCGGGCTTGGCTTGCACGTCGGGCTGCTGCTCGTAGATCGCGCGCTCCGAGGCGAGCTCCTCCGCCGGTACGTCGTCCACGCTGAGGAAGCGTGGCGCGGCGAAGGAGATGTGCATTGCGAGGCGCCGTGCGGTGGCCGGATCGTTGCCGCGCGCCCGCAGCAGGACGCCGATCTTGTTCGCGGGCGGATGGACGTACTCCGCCAGGAGCTCACCGTCGCCGGCCTCCATGCGCGCGGCTCCGCGGATCTCGATGTTCTCGCCCAGCCGGCCGATCAACTCGAGCCGCTGCTCCTCGAGCCCGGCCACTGCGTCCGCGCCCTCCGCCTCGACGGCCTCGAGCACGCTCTCGGCGAAGCGCAGGAACTCGTCGTTCTTCGAGACGGGCTCGGTCTCGCAGCCGAGCGCGGCGATCGCGCCGACGTTTCCGGACACCGTCGCGAGCACCTCGCCTTCGGTGGTCTCACGCCCTGCCTTCTTGCCGGCTGCGGCCATGCCCCGCTCGCGCAGGAGCCTTTGCGCCGCCTCGACCTCGCCCCCGGTCTCCTCGAGAGCGCGCTTGGCGTCCATCATGCCCGCGCCGGTCAGGTCGCGAAGCTCCTTGACGAGCCCTGCCGAGATCTGCACCTGGCTCATTGCGCCTCCTGGGGAATCGCCTCTGCCTCCGGCTCCGGCTCAGCCTCTGGAGCGGCAGCTTCTGCCTGCGGGCCAGGTTCCGGTGTCTCCGCGTCAGCCGGCGCCTCCGGCCCGGTTTCCTCGATCGGCGGTGCGAAGTCGGCCGGGGTGGCCTTCGCCTTGCCTGCCGCGATTCCGTCGGCGACGGCGCGGATGATCAGGCTGCAGGAGCGGATCGCGTCGTCGTTGCCGGGGATCACGAAATCGGCCTCGTCGGGGTCGCAGTTGGTGTCCACGAGCGCAATCACGGGCAGGCCGAGCCGGCGCGCCTCGCGTACGGCGAGTTGCTCCTTGCGCAGGTCGACGATGAAGACGGCGTCGGGCTGCTTGCGCATGTCCGCGACGCCGCCGAGGTTGGACTCGAGCTTCTCGAGCTCGCCCTGCATCGAGATGCGCTCCTTCGGCGGAAGCAGCGCGAGCTGCCCTTCGTCGCGCAAGCGCCGCAGCTCGTGCAGATGCTCGATCCGCTCGGAGATCGTGCGCCAATTGGTGAGCAGGCCGCCGAGCCAGCGGTGGTTGACGTACGGCATCCCGACGCGCTTGGCGTCCTCCTCGATGCCGTCCTGGGCCTGCTTCTTCGTGCCGACGAAGAGCACGGTGCCGCCGCGCTCGGCGAGGTTGCGCACGAACGACTCGGCTTCCTCCAGGTTCGCCGCGGTCTTCTGCAGGTCGATGATGTAGATGCCGCCGCGCTCGCCGAAGATAAACCTCTTCATCTTCGGGTTCCAGCGGCGGGTCTGGTGGCCGAAATGGACTCCGGCCTCCAGGAGCTCTCGCATGCTGACGGACAAGGTGGTTCCTTTCTGTCGGTTTCGGGGTCTCGCGCCCGTGGGAGCCGGGTGGAACCGACGCCCAAATGCGCCGGCACCGCCACCCGCCCGTTCCGCCGGGGTAGGGGAAAATTCCTCAGAATTGTAGCCAAGCCCTTAGGTTTTGGCGTCCGCGCGCCGATCCATCATCGTGAGTGGTGAGAACGCGTGAACCGGTACCCGCGCTCGAAGAGCTCGCCTCCGCGATCCAGGCGACGGCCTGGGACCTGTCCCTCGCGGTCGTGGAAGAAGGGCTCCTCGAGGATCAGATCCCGTCGCTCCAGCGCCTCGGGCGCCTCGGCCAGCTCGGGGACATGCCGACGTTCATCGTCGAGCTCTCGCGGGAGCTGATCGACCCGCAGCCCGAGCGGCTTCGGCGCGGCAGCCCGCTCGCCGCGCAGGCTCGCGACCACGCGCGGCAGCGCGAATCCTTCGGTTTTGCCCCCCGGGAGGTCGTGACCGAGTTTTTGATCCTCCGCCGCATCCTGTGGCGCTTCGTCTCCGAGCGGGCGGCCGAGCTGGACCGCGAGGACATGCTCACGTGCGAGCGCCGGCTCAACGACACGATCGACCAGCTCGTCACCGAGTGCGTCGTGGCGTACTTCGACCGCGCGACCTCGGAGCTCGCCCACGAGGCCCGGCACGACCAGCTCACCGGGCTCTTGCACCACCACGCCTTCGTCCGGGAGCTCGAACTGGAGCTCGAGCGCTCGGCCCGCTACGGACACAGCCTCGCGCTCCTCTTCCTCGATCTCGACCGCTTCAAGGAGATCAACGACACCTACGGGCACCAGGAGGGGAACCGCGCGCTCAAACGGGTCGCCCGGCTCCTGCGGGAATCCCTGCGTGTTTCCGACCTCGCGGGACGCATGGGCGGCGACGAGTTCACCGCCTACCTCGTCGAGGCCGACGAGGAGGCAGGCTCGCGCCTGCTCGCACGGCTGAGCGACCGGGTGGACGAGCTGATCGCCGCGGGCGAGCTGCCCCCCGCGTGCACCTTCAGCGCGGGACTGGCCACCTTTCCGCACGAGGCGTTCGATGCGGACGGGCTCTTCCGGCTCGCCGACGGCCGGCTCTACGACGCGAAGCGCTCCAGGGCCGACTGAAGCTCCCGCGGCAGCGGCGACTCGACCTCGACCGGCTCGCCGCTCACCGGATGCGGAAAGGCCAGACGCCAGGCGTGCAGGAACTGACGCTTCAGCTGCTCGTCCGGGACCCCGTAGACCGGGTCGCCCACGACCGGTAGCCCGATCGCTCCCAGGTGGACGCGGATCTGGTGCGTCCTACCCGTCTCGAGCCGCACGTCGAGCAGCGCGTGCTTGTCGAGCAGCCGCTCGACCTCGAAGTGCGTAACGGCTTCCCGCGGCGTGTCGGTCTCGAGCGAGTGGCGTGTCGGGTCGTGCCGGTCGCGCCCGATCGGCGCCTCGATGCGGCCTCGCCAGGAACGGGGGCGCCCACGGACGAGGGCCTTGTAGCGGCGCTCGAGCTCGCGATTGCGGACTAGCTCCCCCAGCCGCTCGTAGGCCTCTTCGGTCCGCGCCACGACGAGCAGGCCCGAGGTGTCGCGGTCGAGGCGGTGGACGATCCCGGGCCGCTCCTCGTCCCCGCCCGCTGTGCGCCCGACGAGGCCGTGCACCATCGTGCCCGTCGCGTGGCCGGGCGACGGATGTACGACGATCCCGGCCGGCTTGTCCACCACCAGCAGGTGGTCGTCCTCGTACGCGATCCGCAGCGGGAGATCCTCGGCCTGAAGCTCGGCCTCCACGCTCTCCGCCACCTCGAGCTCGAGCTCCTCCCCGCCCTCGAGGCGGTGGCTCTTCGGTCGTTTCGTCCCGTCCACGAGCGCTGAGCCTTCCTCGACGAGCCGCTCGGCAGCCGCGCGCGAGCCGACCTCCGGCAGCGAGGCGAGAAAGCGATCGAGCCGCTCGCCCGCGGCCTCCGCGGGAACGGCGACCCGCAAAGGCATCGCTTGCGCCGCCGTCAGCGCTGCCGGGTCTCGCCCAGCAGGAGCGCCACGAACAGGATCCCGACGCCGACCACGATGAAGCTGTCGGCCAGGTTGAACGCCGGCCAGTAGCGCAGGTCGAGGAAGTCCGTCACGTGCCCGAGCCGGATCCGGTCGATCAGGTTCGAAGTCGAGCCCCCGATCAGGAGGCCGAGTGCCACCGGAAGCACCGGATGGCGCGATCCGGAGCGCGCGAAGAAGAGCAGCATCCAGCCGACGGCCAGAGCGGTCAGCGCCGTCACCACCGGCGTCGCGCTAGCGAAGAGGCCGAACGCGATCCCGGAGTTCTGGACGTGGTGGATCGAGAAGGGCCCGAGCACGTGCAGCCCCTCGTCGAGCGTGAGCTCCGAGGCGACGATCAGCTTCGTCAGCTGGTCGGCAGCGATCGCGGCGAGCACCACGGCGCCCAGCCCCGCCCACTGTTGGGCCTGCGCCGCGAGCGAGCGCTCCGCGACCGAGACCGGGGTCAGCGCGTCCGTGCTCGAGCCGACGCGGACGTCGAGCGTCCGCGAGGCGGGTTCGGTCACAGGCCCACCCTCTGACCTACGACCGGTCGACCGGTCGGTGCAGACGGACGCACCGGCACAGCCGGAGCGTCCTGAGAACGCCGTCGCAAGCGCCGGCTCAGCCCCGCTCCTCCTTGCGCTTGCAATCGATGCATCGGGTCGTCCACGGCAGCGCTTCGAGCCGCTCCTCCCCGATCGGCTGGCCACACGTGCTGCAGATGCCGTAGGTGCCGTTGTCGATTCGCGCGAGCGCGGCGTCAATCGCCTCGAGCAAGCGCTCCTCGTTCTCTTCCAGGCTGTAATCGAGCTCGCGGTCGAAGGTGACTGTGGCCATGTCGGCCGGATGGTTGTCGGCGGTGCTGTCCTGCGTCTCGTCCTGGACATTCCCCGGGTTCTCCTCGTGCAGATAATCGATCGCCTCTCTGACGCGCTTGCGCTCGTCCAGCAGCCGCTTGCGGAAGTGCTCGGTGTCGATCGTCGTGCTCACGCCTGCGTCCCTTCGAGTCGCCGCTCGCTCTCGGCCCGGTCGATGCCCTCCAGCCTGACGACGTTTTCCCGCGCGGCGTGGCCCGAAACGATCGAGACCGCTCGCCGGGGCAACTCGAGGCGTTTCGCGAGGAGGTCGAGCGCCGCGTCGTTGACGCGCACCTTCCAGCCGTCACCGTGACGGCCGACCAGCTCGCTGTGTCCGGCGCCGGGCGAGACTCGAAGCCACACCCGAGTCGAGGGCTCTGCCATGAACCAAGTATAGGTTCGGCACCTCGGCTGTCAGGCGGCCTCGGCATCCGCCCCCGCGTCGTCGACCGCGTCGAGCGCGGCCTCGAGCAGGGCGCGAATCTTGCGGGCTTCGGCGAGCAACCGCTCGCGCTTTGCGGCGGCGGCTCTGGTCACGGCTCGCGCCTCCGCGTGGGCCTCGTCGACGACGAGGGTCGCCTCCCGCGTTGCGTGGTCCTTGAGCTCGTGCGCCGAGCGTTCGGCGGAAACGAGGGTCGTCCGCAAGAGCGTCTCGAGGTCACGGTGGCGCGAGAGCTCGGACTCGAGCTGCTCGATTCGGTCGGCGAAGTCGGCGCGCTGACGCCAGACTTCCTCGAAGGACTCCGCGATCTCCTCGATCAGCCGATCGACCGGCTGGCGGCGGTAGCCGAACAGGCCTCGCCTGAAACGTATGTGGTGAAGCTCGACCGGCGAGATGGTCATGGTTGCCTCCTTCTCAGGTGAAGCGGTTGAAGATTTCGTCGATCACCCGCATGAGCACGAAGAGCGAGAAGATGGCCACGACCGGCGAGAGGTCGAGCGACCCGAGCGGCGGCAGGAGCCGCCGAAAGAGCCGCAGGTACGGCTCGCAGACGTCTCGGAGGAAATCCGCGATCCGCCGTATCCAGACGTTGTACGGCAGTCGCACCCACGACGTCAGCACGTAGGCGAAGATCAGCAGGACGTAGACGTAGATGAAGACGTCGATGAAGTGGTTGACCGACGTGGCGGCGTCGGCGAGCAGCGCAAGCGTGGCCATCAAGCGTGAGTTCGTTCCGAGAAACGCAAGTCCTGGCTCGTAGAGCTTCGACCGGTCATTTCAGCCGGGCGACCGGCTAAGCCGGACGCCCTGAGAACGGCGCCGCAAGCGGCGCCTCGTGCCGGACTCCTCGGCTGATTCTCTACGCCTGATTGAAGAAGCCGCGCTCGATGAGGCGTGCCCGCTCTTCCGCCGAGACCTCCACGTTTCGCGGCGTCAGCAGGAACACCTTGTCGGCCACGCGCTGCATGCCCCCGTCGAGGGCGTACGTGAGCCCGCTCGTGAAGTCGATCAGGCGCTTCGAGAGCTCCTGGTCGGCGCCCTGGAGATTGAGGATGACCGGGACGCCGTCCTTGTACTTGTCCGCGATCTGCTGGGCGTCGTTGAAGCTGCGCGGGACGACCAGGTGCACCTGCACCGACGGCACGGCTCGCATGGGCATCGACTCGGCGGGCCGGCGGTTCCCGTCGCGAGGCCGCCTAGCGGCCGTGCGGGGCGCCGACTCCTCCGGTTCCGGGTCGGTCCAGTCGTCGAAGTCCTGCTGCCGGCCCCGCGGGGTCAACCGGCGGACGTTCGGGCGCTCGCTGTAGGTGCGCTCGAGGTCCTCCTCGGTGAGGTAGCCGTCCTCGTCCCAGTCTTCGTCCTCCTCGGCGATCCCGAAGTAGACGAGCGTTCGGTTCCAAACGTCTGCAAATCCCATGATTCGCGAATGTTAGACGGTTGCTCGGCGAGAGGAACCGTCGCTGTGCCTCCTCCAAGGGTGTCGGCACGGCCGCAACCGGCCAAGCCGGCCCGGCCTCCAAGCGGCGTCGCCAGCGACCGCCTCAGCCCCGGTAGAGAACGGAGCCCAGCCGGACCATCGTCGCACCCTCGTCGGCGGCCACGCGGTAATCCTGGCTCGTCCCCATCGAAAGCTCGCGCAGGCCGTGCTGCTCGGCGAGCACGCGCAGGCGCCCGAAGTACGGTCGCGACGTCTCGGGATCGTCGGTGGCGGGCGGCATCGTCATCAGGCCACGCACGCCGTCGTAGAACCCGAGAAACCGCTCCAGTTCGGTTTCCGGCACCCCCGACTTCGTCTCCTCGCCCGCGAGGTTGACCTCGACGAGGGCGGGAATCTCCAGCCGCTTCGCCGCGGATTCGCTCGAAAGGGAATGGCAGAGCTCGCAGAGCTCGTTGACCGTCTTCGCCTTGCGGCTCTGGAGGTGGCCGATGAAGTGCCAGCGGAATGCCTCGCCATAGCGGGCGTGCTTGGCCTCGAGGTCCTGCGCGCGGTTCTCGCCGACCACCTCCACCCCGGCCTCGGCCAGGGCGGCGAGGCCGTCCGCGTCCAGGTACTTCGTGGCCGCGACGATGGTCACCTGCGGCCCGAGTTCGGCGCGTATGCGCTCGTAGTTGGCGCGGACCCGCTCAGCCGATACGGCCAATCACGCCCTGCCTTCCGGTAAGGCCCTCGTCGCGGCGGTGCGAGAAGAAGCGCGCCGGCGAGCAGGCGGTGCAGAGGTCGATGCGATCGATCCGCACGCAGCCGGCCGCGCGGAGAGCCCGCTCGGCGGCGGTCCAGAGATCGAGCTTCCCGTCGCCGTAGAGCCCGAACCCGAACGCGCGGCGAAACCGGTCGGCGACGTGCTCGCCGACCTCGTAGCAGCACGGCCCGATCGCCGGTCCCACCACCGCTGCCACCGCGCGGCCGCCGAGAGCCGATACGCCCGCGGGCACGATTCCCTCCAGCAGGCCGCGCCAGCCCGCGTGCAGCAGCGCCAGCGCAGGCCCGGAGCCGTTTGCGCGCGCCAGTGCGATCGGTAGGCAGTCGGCGGCGAGGGCGAGGATCGGCAGGCCGCGTTCGTCGGTCCAGATGCCGTCCCCGCGCGCATCCCGCGAGCCGGCCCGTGCGCGCAGCACGTCGGCCGAGTGGTGCTGGTAGTTCATCGCGAGCGCATCGGGCTGGGCGCCGACCTCGGCGCAGAGTCGGCGGCGATTCTCGTTGACCCGCTCCGGCTCGTCGGCGGTTGCGCGGCCGAGGTTGAGGGAAGCGAACGGCCCCTCGCTGACCCCGCCCTCACGCGTCGAGAAGACGACCTCGTACGGGCCCGCAACATCCCAGCGGAGCATCACGGCGCCTCGATCAGCTCCCGTGCGGCCGCCAGCTCGGACTCGCGCCCGTCGAGCTCGCCGTTCAGCTTGCGGCGGCGCAGCTCGGCGAGGATCTCCCCCACCCGCGGCGACTCGTCCAGGCCGAGCTCGGCGAGGTCGGAGCCGCTCACCTCGAGCCGCACGTCGCGGAGGCGCTCGAAGTACGCGTGCAGGGGCGGCAGGTTGGCGAGAGCGAGCGCAAAGAGCGGCGCGTCGGGGGCGTACGGATCGGCTAGCGCAACCACCTCGGCCGGCTCGGCGCCCTTCTCCAGTCGCTCGAGGATCCGCGGCCCGACCGTGACCGCCGCTGCGATCCGCTCGGCCTCTCGGCGGCGCACCTTCAGGCGCTGGAGCCACTCGTAGACCTCGTCGGGCGGCAGCCGCCGGGCCAGCGCGGCGAGCCCCAGGCGCCAGACGGGGATGGCCAGGCCGTAGCGGTCACGCAGGGTTGTCAGGCGGCGCAGCAGCTCGACTGCCTCCTCGTCGGCCGCGAGGTGTGGATGGATCGCGCGGTCGGCGCCGAGCTCGCCCAGCCGCAGGATCGAGTGCTCGAGCTCGCCTTCCTCCAGCAACGCCATCAGCTCGTCGCGCAGGCGCGCCGACGAGAGGTCGCCCACGAGCCCCATCTCGATCGTCCCCCGGGCGAGCCGCAGCGTGTGCTCGTCCATGCGAAAGCCGTAGCGGTTCTCGTAGCGGATTCCGCGGAAGATCCTCGTCGGGTCGTCGATGAACGAGAGGTTGTGCAGGACGCGGACCGTCTTCGCCTCGAGGTCGCGCCGCCCGCCGAACGGGTCGACGAGCCGGCCGAGGTCCGCGCCCTTCAGCGACACGGCCATCGCGTTGATCGTGAAATCGCGGCGGAAGAGATCCTCGCGAATCGAAGCGTGCTCGACCGTCGGCAGCGCGGCCGGCGCGTCGTAGAACTCGGTGCGAGCCGTGACCACGTCCACGCGCTCGTCGTCGCCGTAGATCACCACCGCCGTGCCGAACTTCTCGTGGGCGCGCACGCGACCGCCGAGCGCGTCGGCCAGCGCCTGCGCCAGCGCGATCGCGTCGCCCTCGACCGCGATGTCGACGTCGAAGCCGCGCTCGCCGAGCAGGATGTCGCGCACCGTGCCGCCGACGAGGTAGACGCCCTCGAACGGCTCGGAGACCGCGGCCACGGCTTCGAAGACGGGCTGCAGCCGTTCCAGCTGCGCGAGCTGGTCGGTCAGCATCGGCCCGGGACGCTCCCGTGGCGCCGACTGCTCTCCCAGTGCGCGGAGCAGGTCGCTGCGGGTAACGACGCCGACTACGCGCTCGCCATCCACGACCGCGATTCGCTCGTGCCCGCCGGCGAGCAGACGCTGCAACTCCGCGAGAGGCGTCGTCTCCTCGGAGGTGGCGACGCTCGAGCTCATGATTCCCTTGACCGGAGCGTGCGAGAGGCCGTGCCCGACCGCGCGGTCGAGATCCTCGCGGCCGACCACGCCGACGAGGCGGTCGTTTTCGGTCACGAGGATCCCGCTCTGGCCGTGGCGCTGGCAGGCGACGAGCGCGTGCGCGACCGTCTCGTCGGGCGCAACGGTGTGCGCCGGGCTCGACATGATCTGGGCGGCGGTGATCGGATCGCGGATCACGCTCGGCAGCCCGTCGAGCACACGCTTCCGCGCGTCCTCGAGCTTCCCCTTGAAGATCGCCGAGGCCGCCTCCGAGTGCCCGCCGCCGCCGAGCAGGCCCGCGATGGCGGCTGCGTCCACCTCGGTCGTGCGACTGCGCGCGACGCAGAAGACGCGGCCGTCCATCTCGACGAGCAGGACGAGGGCCCTGGTGTCGGTCAGCTCGACGACCTTGTGCGCGAGGTTCGAGACTGCGTCCACGTAGCTCGGCCAGATCAGTGCGCCGACGAGCACCTCGACTCCCGCGAGCTCGTATGGGCGCAGCTCGGCCAGCAGCGCCGAGAGCAATTCGCGCTCGTCCTCGGTCAGCGGCGTGTGCAGGAACTCCGCGAGGAGGTCCTGACGCGCGCCGTGGCGCAGGCACCACGCGAGCGCCTCTGTGTCGCGCTGGGTGGCGGTCGGGTACGTGAGGGAGCCGGTGTCCTCGTGGATCCCCAGCGCGAAGGCAGTCGCCTCGAGCGGGCTCACCGCGAGCTCGCGCTCGGCCAGGATCCCGACCAGGGTCGTGGTGAGGGCACCGTCCTCGGAGACGACGGTGTGCTCGGGGCTCGCCCACTCCGGCGGCTCGCCCGCGTGGTGGTCG
>JBBRZN010000028.1:0-26207 GCA_038236705.1 Gaiellales bacterium | reverse complement strand
GGGGGGGGGGGGGGGGGGGGGGGGGGGGGGGCCGGACCCCCGGCCCCCCCCCCCCTTCGCCCCCCCGCGGGGGGGGGGCCGGGGCTACACCTGCCCCCCCCCCCCGGGAGGGAGCCGGAGGCGAGCGACGGTCATGCCTCCTCCACCGTGACGCGCCCGTGATCCACGCGGACGTCCCATTGCCGGTCGAAGGCCCGCAGGCCGCTCAGCCGCAGCGAACGACCGGCCCAGGAGGGAAGCTCCTCCGGTGCGCGCGTCTCGAGCTGGTGGCGGCGCCGGTCCGGCTCGAGGCCGAGCAGCACCTGCAGCAGCAGCACCGGCGTCCCGGCCGCCCAGGCCTGCGGGCGGGCCGCCGTCGGATAGGCAATCGGAAACGGCGTCTCGGCGCGCGGGAGGCCAGCGAAGACCTCCGGCAGCTGGTAGCCGAAGTGCTGCGAAGCGCCGAGCATCCGGCGGACGATCCGCTGCGCCTCGGGCCAGCGAGCCTGCTTCGCGAGCCCGTGGGCGATCAGGGAGTTGTCGTGGGGCCAGACGGTGCCGTTGTGGTACGAGAGCGGGTTGTAGCCGGCGTCGCCGGTGGACATCGTTCGCACCCCCCACCCCGACCAGAGCTCCTCGCCCATGAGCGAGTCGACGATCGCGTCCACGCGCTCGCTCGGGACGACTCCGCTCCAGAGCAGGTGCCCGATGTTCGAGCAGAGCGAGTCGACCTGGCGTTTCTCGCCGTCGAGGGCGAGCACGTAGTAGCCGCCGCGCTTGTCCGTCCAGAACTGCTCGTTGAAGGCCCGGCGCAGCTCCTCGGCTTCGCGCTCGAGCCGGTCGGCGAGCTCGCGGTCGCGCCAGACCTCGCGCGCCAGCTCGGCCGTCCGCAGCTTCGCGTCGTAGACGTAGCCCTGCACCTCGCACGGCGCGATCGGCGTGTGCGCAATCGTCCCGTCCTGGAAGCGCTGCGAGTCGTGCGAGTCCTTCCACGACTGGTTCTCGAGCCCGCGCGGGGTGCGCCGCTCGTATTCGACGAAGCCGTCGCCGTCCCGGTCGCCGTACTCGTCGATCCAGGCGAGCGCCTTCAGCGCCGGATCCTTCAGCGAGCGGACGAACGAGGAGTCGTCGGTCCAGCGCCAGACCTCGGAGAGCAGCACGAGGTAGAGCGGCGTCGCGTCCACCGTGCCGTAGTAGGTGCGGAACCAGTTCTTCGCGGCCTTGCCGGAGCGGAGCTCATGGACGATCTTGCCCGGCTCGGCATCCACGTCGGCGTTGTCCTCGCGGGCCTGGAGCTCGGCCAGCGCCTCGAGCGCCGTGCGCGCCAGCTCCGGGCCGAAGAGCAGCGTCTGTAGGCACGTGATGATCGTGTCCCGGCCGAAGACCGTCATGAACCATGGCATCCCGGCCGCGGGCATCCGACCGGTCCGGCCGGCACCGCGCATGCGCAGTGAGGCGAGGTCGGAGACGGACTGGAAGAACGAGCGGCCGATCAGCTCCCAGTCGGCCCGGATCTGCGGGACGCGCAGCTGCCAGGCGGCGAGCGACTCGCGCACGCGCGTGAGCTCCTCGCCGAAGCGCCGCTCGGCGGTGCGCGGGGCGACGGTGTCGCCGTCGATCGAGGAGACGATGTCGAGCCGCAGCTCCCAGCTCTCGCGCGGCTCAAGTTCCAGCCGGTAGACGACCTTGCCTTGCTCGACTTCTCCGCGGTGGCTCAGGATCAGCTGGGTCCGCGCGCTGTTCTCGGGGTCCGTCCCGTCTTCCTCGAGCAAGAACTGGTTGTGCTCGTCCTCGTACCGGCTTTGCACCGGGGGCGGCAGCGGCCTTGCGCGTTCCGGGTCGCCGAGCGCGAAGTCGTGCTCCTTGACCGAGAGGATGTCGGCGAAGTCGGTGGCCAGCTCGAGCGCCAGCTCGAACGCGAGCGGCTCCATCGTCTGGTTCTGGACGACGATCCGGTCCTGCATGCCCTCGCCGACGAAGCGGTGCCGGATGATCGAGACCGAGTCCTGCGGCAACCCCTCGGCGATCGGGTTGCGCAGGAAGAACGCCGCCGAGAAATACTCGACCTTGCCGTTGGAGAGCAGCAGCGGCTTCTCGCCGTTGAGGGTCAAGCGCAGGAGCGAGAGGAAGCGCGTGTCGTCGGCGAAGAGGCCCTGCGTCTCGCCGTCGATGTCGCCGCGCTCGTCGCAGATGCAGAAGGTCGAGCCCTCGAGGATCGTGATCGCCACTACTCAGGCGTCCCGGACGATGCGGACGGGGCTCGACTGCGCGAGCGCCTTGACCACGAGCTCGTCGATGTTCACGTGTTTGGGCCGGGTCACCGCGAACACGACACACTCGGCGACGTCGTCGGGCGTGAGCGGCTCGACGGCGGCGTAGACCGCATCCGCCTTCTCCTCGTCGCCGCGGAAGCGCACGCGCGAGAAGTTCGACTCCACGAGCCCCGGGTCGACAGTCGTCACGTGGATCGGGCGGCCAAGCAGATCCTCGCGCAGGGCGTAGGAGAACCCGCGCACCGCGAACTTCGACGCCACGTAGACGGCCGCGTTCTCGTAGGCCTGGCGACCCGCGATCGAGCCCATGTTGACGATGTGGCCCCCGTCGCGCAGGTGCGGCAGGCAGAGGCGGGTCATGCGCATCAGCCCGTGCACGTTGGTCTCCAACACGGTCTCCTCGTCCTCCTCGCTGCTTGCGTCGAAGGGATCGCGTCCGAGTCCGAGGCCGGCGTTGTTGACGAGGATGTCGAGCCCGCCCAACTCGCGCACGGCCTCCTCGACGAAGCGCTCGCAGCTCGCGGGATCGGTCACGTCGAGCTCCAGCTCGAGGTCCGTCTCGAGCTGATCCGTGCGCCTCGCACCGCCCGCGACCCGCGCGCCCGCCCCGCCCAGGGCACGCGCAACAGCGGCGCCGATCCCGCTCGAGGCGCCGGTGACGATCGCGGTCTTGCCCTCGAGCCGAGCCACGAACCCGGACTCTAACGTGACCGGCGATTCGTTCTCGCCGCCGCAATGCGCTCGGGCGGCGTCGGGTGCGTGAAGAGCAACGTGTAGAGCAGCGGCGGCGGGTCGAGGTCCGACAGGTTCAGGCAAGCAGGAGGAACGCGCAGGGTCGGGGCTCGTCCGGAAACGGCGAGCGCCCGACCTTGGCGACTACGAGCCTGCCGCCGACGTCCGGCAGTTCGAGCTCGTCGCCCGGCTCCGGTGGCCCGCCGTCGCGCTCCAGCAGCAGGTAACGCGCCGGTGTCGGCACGAAGAGCAGATGTGAGGCGGGGGCATCCGGTGCCTCGACGAGCTTCAGCTTGGTGAACTCGCCGTGCAGGCGCTCGATCTCGTCCTGCAGCCGGCGATTCTCCGACTTGAGGCGATCGAGCTGGGGATCCTGTTCCGGCACGACCTCGAGCGCCGTCAGCTTGAGCGGCTCCAGGGAGACGACGTTGTTTTCGGGTTCGTCCGCATTCCCGCGTCCTTGGCGGTGGCGCCGGTCGATCGCGGCCCAGAGCCCCGTACCGAAGCCGCGCTCGGTCTTCAGCTCGACGCCGTACCGCTCGGCGAGGGCGATCGCCAGGGCAGGACCGGAGACGAAGCCGCGCTCGACGAGGATCGCTCCCAGCAGCCGGTCGGTGTCGGCCTGCTCCGCCAGCGCCGACTCGAGCTCGTTCGACGTGACCAGGCCTTTCTCGACGAGCAGCTCGCCCAGGGGCCGCCAGACGTTTTCCGCAGCTTCCACGTGTCCTGTATCGGCGGAACCCCGGCAGACCTGAACGAAAAATATGGGCGGTGACAGGATCGAACTGCCGACCTCCTGGGTGTAAACCAGGCGCTCTCCCAGCTGAGCTAACCGCCCATGCCCCCGACGGGATTCGAACCCGTGCTACGGCCTTGAAAGGGCCGTGACCTAGGCCGCTAGTCGACGGGGGCAGCCGGCGGAAGGATAGCCCCCGCGTTAAGATCCTGGTCATGCGACGCTCCGCATTGCTGCTTGCGGCGCTGACGGGCCTTTCGCTGGCAGGGGTCGCCGGCAGCACGACCGCCGTAGCGAAGCTTCACGTCACCCCCACGCTTGTCGGGCGAGGCGCCACGCTCACCGTCAAGGGCAGCGGGTTCGTGCCCAAGTTCAAGGTGGCGATCGACGTCGGCCGCCCCAACAGCCAGCCCACGGCGCACTGGACAACGCTGAAGGCGAATGCCTCCGGCGGCTTCCGCTACGCGAGGGTGATCTCCCGCTCGGCCTATGCCGGGCAGTACGTCGTGCGCGCATGCCAGCGAGCCTGCCGCGTCAAGGCGACTGCCTTATTCCGGATCGTCAAGGTCAAGCCGCTCTAGCCGCTCTCGAGGAGCTCCTTCAGCCGGTCGAAGTCCCGGCGGAACTCCTGCTCGGCCGTGCGCGCGAGCACGGGCTCGGTGAGCCTGAGGAGCCCACCAGGCTGGGCCTCGGCGACGAACCTGAGCTGCGTGCCCCCACCCTGCACGGCCAGCTCGTGGTCGACCGTGAAGTCGACCGGCCCGCCGAGCGAGCGCAGGGTCAGCCGCGTCGGGGGCTCGTAGGCCACGACCTCGAGCTCGGTGTCCACCTCCCGCCCGAGGAGCCTGCGCTTCTCGATCACGCGCGAGCCCTCGCCGAGCGGGCCGTCCACGTGGGCTTCGATGGCGCTCGTCTGCCACTCCGGCAGCCGCTCGATGTCGCTCAGGAGCTCGAAAACGTCCTCCGGCGTGCGCGCGATCTCGACGTTGAGGTCGATCCGAATCACGAGGTGCAGTTACCCGAGCTCTCACGCCTATACTCGCGTCCGGCGGGCCGGTAGCTCAGTTGGTAGAGCAGGGGACTTTTAATCCCAAGGTCGCAGGTTCGAGACCTGCCCGGCCCACTCCGTCGGCCCGCGGCAGAGAAAGTCCAGCCCGCCTGCTACCCTGGACCCGCCCACAGAGCGTGTACCTGGCCGGCGCGAAGCCCCCATCTACCGTTCATCATTGGTAGAGGAGATGGTTTCTTTGACTCGTGTTACCGGCGAAAGGCAGACGATGCGCGGAACGATGCTCTGGTTCAACGAAGTCAAGGACTTCGGCTTCATCCAGACCGAGGAGGGCGAGCGCCTGTCCGTCCTGGGAACCGGCTTCGCCGACGGGAAGAGGCCGGTCGGACGGTGTGCAGATGCCGTCGTCAGCTTCGAGGTCACCGTCAACGACGCAGGGCGCGAAGCGCAAAACGTTGTCTTCGTGACCGAGGACGCTCCACGGCGAGCTCGCCTCCGCCACCGTGGCGGCCGCTAGCGGCGCACGGCCCCGCTTTCGGGGTGTCTCTCACCGAATCGCGTTCTTCCTGACGATTCCGCTCGGCGTGGCGATCGGCCTCGAAGTCGAGACCTCCGCCGGCCGCGCCGCCGCAATCGCCTTCGGGACCAGCGTCGTGACCATGTTCGGCGCGAGCGCGCTCTACCACACCGTCGACTGGCCGGAGGCCCGGCGCCGGTGGATGCGTCGCCTCGACCACGCCGGCATCTACGCGCTGATCGCCGGCAGCTACACCCCGGTCGGGCTGCTCGTTCTCAACGGGAACTGGCGGCTGGTCGTGCTCGGGATCGTCTGGGTCGGCGCAGCTATGGCGATCGCGCTCAAATTCCTCTGGGTGGACGCCCCCAAGTGGCTCTCAGCGGTGATCGGGATCGGTCTCGGCTGGGTCGCGGTCGTCGTCTTCCCGCAGATCCTCGACCGGGTCGGGATCGCCGGCTCCGTGCTCGTGCTCGCCGGCGGGCTCGCCTACACGGCCGGGGCCCTCGTCTACGCGCTGCGCCGCCCGGATCCGCTCCCCGCGGTCTTCGGGTACCACGAGGTCTTCCACGCCCTCGTGATCGTCGCGGTCGCCTGCCAGTACACGGCGATCGCCTTCTTCGTGCTACCCGACCACTAGGTGACCGATACCACCCGCGCGCGCCAGGCGCCGCTGGGGGCCTGGATCTCGACTTCCTCGCCGACCTTCGCGCCTATCAGCGCGCGCCCGACGGGCGAGTCGGGCGAGACGCCGCCGACGCTCGAGATTTCGATCTGCAGGCTCGCGCCCTGCTCGTCCTCGACCTCGACCTTCGAGCCGACGGCGACGGTGTCGCCGGTCGCGGCGTGCTCGTCGACGAGCACGGCGCGGTCGAGCCGGTCGCGCAGGATGGTGATCCGCCGCTCGAGCAGGCCCTGCTCGTTCTTCGCCGCGTGGTACTCGAAGTTCTCCGAGAGGTCGCCGAAGCTGCGCGCGGTGGCGATCGCCTCGACCATCGCAGCGCGTTTCGGCCCCTCCAGCTCGGCCAGCTCGGTCTCGAGCTGTTCCTTCTGAGCGCGGGTCAGCGGTTCGGGCCTGTGTTGCGGCATCACGGCAGCGTACTGCTACTGTGTGAGCACGGTCGGCAATCCCGCCGGCCGGTGAGATGAGCTTCTCGTTCCTCCTTCGGGTGTTTCGAGGTCAGCAAGTCTCGAGCCCGTAAAAGGAGTCGAACTTCATGTCGAACCAAAGTTTTCGCGAGCTTGGCGTGTCTGCGCCCGTTGTGGCCGCACTCGCCGCTCGCTCGGTCGAGCACCCATTCAGCATCCAGGAGTTGGTCCTGCCGGACGCGCTCCAGGGGCTGGACGTCCTCGTCCGCTCACCCACGGGCTCGGGCAAGACCCTAGCCTTCGCCCTGCCGATCGTCGAGCGCACCGCGCCGGGCGACCCGCGCCCCTCGGCGCTCGTGCTCGTGCCGACGCGCGAGCTCGCCGCGCAGGTGACCGCCGAGTTCCAGCCGCTCGCCAAGGCCAAGGGCCTCCGCGTCGCGGCTGCCTACGGCGGCGTGCCGATCCGCTCGCAGGCGCAGCGCATCAAGGACGCGCACATCCTCATCGCCACTCCGGGCCGGCTGGAGGATCTCTCCTCGCGCCGCCTCGTCGATCTCTCGCAGGTGCGTTCATTCGTCCTCGACGAGGCCGACCGCATGCTCGACATGGGCTTTCAGCCACAGGTCGACAAGCTCGTGCGGAGGCTCCCCCGCAACCGCCAGACGATGTTCTTCTCGGCCACGCTCGACGGCCACGTCGGCGAGCTGGCCCGCGCCTACACCAACAGCCCCTCGCACATCGAGGGCGAGCTCTCGACCACGCAGCAGCCGGGTGAGATCGAGCACCAGTTCGTGTCGGTCACGTCTGACACGAAGGTCGAGACCCTCGTCGAGCACATCCGCTCGTCGGGCTCGACGCTCGTCTTCGTCCGCACCAAGCGCGGCGCCGACCGGCTCGTGCAGAAACTCAAGCGGCACGACGTGCGCGCGGTCGCGATGCACGGCGACATGTCGCAGAGCGCGCGCGAGCGAGCCCTCTCGCAGTTCGAGAGCGGCAAGGTCGAGACGCTGGTCGCCACCGACGTGGCCGCCCGCGGGCTCGATCTCAGCGACGTCACGCACGTGATCAACTTCGACCCGCCGGAGGAAGACAAGGGCTACGTGCACCGCACCGGCCGCACCGGCCGCGCGGGTCGCAGCGGCACCGCAATCACCTTCGTCCTGCCCGAGCAGCAGGCCGAGACGAGCCGCGTCGCCCGCCGGCTCGGCCACCGCGAGCAGTTCGAGCAGGGCGGGATGCAATCCGCGCCCGCGAAGCTCCTGTACACGAGCCGCCGCAGCCGCCGCTCCAAGTGGTAACCCCGGCCTAAGGAGTCTTGCCGGAGAGGATCGCCGCGAGCTTGGCGGCGTCAATGTTCCCGCCCGAGACGATGCAGACGATCGTGCCGCCTTCCACGCGGCCGCCGAGAGCCGCCGCCAGCGCGAGCGCGCCCGCCCCTTCCGCAACCACGCGGGCCCGGCGGGCGAGCACGCGCACGGCCTCGGCGGTTTCGTCAAGGGAAACGGCGAAGGCGCCGTCCAGCAGGTCGCGCACGAGCGGCCACATCGCCGGAAGCAGCGACGGCCCGCCCGCGCCGTCCACGAACGAGGGCCGGAAGGCAATCGACTGCGGCTCCCCCGCGCCGAACGCGGCCGCCAGCGGCGCGCCCGTCTCCGGCTCGACCGCATAGACGCGCGTCTGCGGCCGCAGCGCCTTGACGGCGCTCGCGATCCCCGTGCTGAGACCTCCGCCGCCGAAGGGAATGAGCACCGCGTCCAGATCCGGAAGATCCTCCAGGAGCTCGAGGCCGATCGTCCCGTTGCCGGCCATCACCCGCTCGTCCTGGACCGGGTGGACGAAGAGGCCGTCTAGCTCGGGGTAGCTCGACTCCTCGAGCGTCTGCCACCAGCGCTCGTGCGAGACCTTGACGATGCGGCCCCCGAGCCGAACGATCGCCGCCAGCTTCGCCTCGGGCGCATTCTCCGGCACGACGACCGTGCACGGCACGCCGAGCTCGCGCGCCGCCCAGGCGACCCCCTGGCCCATGTTGCCGGCGCTGCCCGTGACCACGCCGGCCCGGAGCTCCTCCGGCGACGCGCTGCTGACCGCGTTCAGGGCGCCGCGCAATTTGAACGAGCCGATCGACTGGAGGTTCTCGAGCTTCAGGTAGAGGTCCGTCCCGTCCAGGCGCAAGAGCGGGGTGCGCAGGATTTTCCCTGCGAGAACTTCTCGCGCACGCCGGATCTCCTCGAGCGGGATCACGTGAAGAGCTCCGCCAGCTCGTCGCGCTCAGCGAGCGCGAGCCGGAGCTCGAGCGCCGCGAGCGCCGGCTCGAGGTGCTCGGGGCGGCGCGGCCCGATCACGACCGCCGTCACCTGCGGGTGACTCAGCACCCAGGCAATCGCTAGGGCAGCCGGCTCGACGCCACGCTCGGCGGCCGTCGCGGCGAACGCGTCGAGCGCGCGAAACGTCCCCTCGGTAGCGAGCTCCGCGTAGGGCTCCGGGCGCAGCGTCATCCGCGAGCCGGCTGGATAGCCCTCCCCACGCCGGTACTTGCCCGTCAGCCAGCCGCCGCCGAGCGGGCTGAACGGCGTGAAGCCGAGGCCCTCGCGCTCGCAGACCGTTAGAACGCCGCCGGCCCCCTGCTCGAGCAGGCTGAACTCGTTCTGCACCCAGTCGAAGCGGGCGAGCCCGAGCCGTCCGCTCGTCTCGAGCGCCTCCTCCAGTTGCTCCGCGTCGAGGTTGCTCGCGCCGATCGCCCGCACCTTCCCCGACCGGACGAGCTCGTCGAGTGCCCGCAGCGTCTCCTCGATCGGCGTCTCGGCGTCAGGCTCGTGCGTCAGGTACAGGTCGAGCCGTTCCACTCCCAGCCGCTCCAGGCTGGCATCCAGCTCTCGCAGGATGCGCTCGCGCGAGAGCCCGCGGTCGTCGGGGTCTCCGGTCACCGACCAGTACACCTTGGAGCTGAGCAGAACCGGCTCGCCGCGCGCGCTGCGCCACTTGCCGATCCAGGCCTCGCTCCGCCCACCGCCGTACGAAGCAGCGGTGTCGAAGAACGTGATCCCTGCGGCCCACGCAGCGTCCATCAGCGCGAACGCCTCCTCCTTCGTCTCGCCCCGGCCGAAGAGCTCCGGCGCCGAGCCGATGCCGCCGAAGTTCCCGCAGCCGAGCCCGATCCGCGAAAGGTCGAGGCCGGTTCGGCCCAGCTGCCGATAGTCCACGCGGTGAGCGTACTTCCGTCGCTCTTGGAGAGGAGGCGGTGACGTGTGAGAATGCGGCGATGCGGCGGGGTCATTCCATCTCGGAGCGCGAACTCCAGCCGACTCGTGCCGAGGGTGACACGGCCGAGCGAGCGGTCGCGATCGACTCCGACCTCGGCTCGGAGCGCCTGGAGCTCCACGTCACCCGCTACGAGCCCGGCCGCTCGCTGACGCGGGCCCTGGACGGCATCCAGGAGATCCTCTACGCGGTCTCCGGCCACGGCATGCTGTTCATTGACGGCGAGGCTCACGAGCTCGAGCCCAGAACCGGCGCGTATGTCGCCGAAGGCGAGTCCTACGAGGTCGAGAACCCCGGCCCGGAGACGCTGACGGTCGTCTCGGCGACCGCGCCTCGGGAGAACGGCGCAACCCCGTCCGCCCGCCGTACCGTCCGTTACGACGACCAGCCTTCGCTGCCGGCGAGCGGCGACCGCGAGTTTCGCTACCTCGTCACGGACGAGGTCGGCTGCCGGGATCTGACCCAGTTCTTCGGCGTGATCGCCCCCGGCCGCGCGCCGGACCACAGCCACGTCTACGACGAGGTGATCTACGTGCTCGAGGGCGAGGGGACACTGCACATCGACGGCGAGCACGAGCCCGTGGCCGCCGGGACGTGCATCCACCTGCCCCCGCTGCGGGAGCATTCCCTCGAGAACAGCGGCGAGGGGCCGATGAAGGTCGTCGCGGTCTTCCATCCCGCCGGCGATCCCGCTTCGCGCGCGTATGAGGCAAACGAATGACGGCAACTGGAGTCTCACTCTCGTACCGGGCAACCAATAGGAGTCAATAGGAGGGAACATGAGGAAACTCGTAGTCGCCGCGCTCTTCGCGGCAGGAGTGGCCGCTCTGGCGACGGCCGCTCTGGGGTCGATCAAATCGCCTAGCAAAGCGCCAAGCAAAGCGGAGTCGGTGTCTGCGGCGGCCATCACGTGCGGCAAGACGCGCACGATCGGCCTCGCAGCCCCGTTCACAGGTCCGGCGGCCGACGTCGGAAACCAGCAGGTTCGCTGGGCGAAGTACTACGTGAAGCGCTGGAACGCCCAGCGGGCAAACAAGAACAAGCAGATCAAGGTCATCGATGGCGACACGCAGCTGGGTGTGGACACGGCGTTCGCCGTGAGGGTCGCCAAGTCGTTCGCCTCGAACTCCAAGGTGCTCGGCGTCGTCGGGCCGGCAGGTAGCCAGGAAGTCGTCGCGTCCACGTCGGCCTACAAGGGCGGACGCCTCGGGTTCGTCTCGGGCTCCGCCAGTCGCACGACGCTCACGGACGGCCATACCGACGGCAACCGGCGCGGGTACTTCTACCGCACCGTGCCGAGCGACGCCAAGCAGGGCCCGACGGTCGCCAACTGGATGACCAAGGAGCTGAAGTGGAAGCGGGTCTACATCATCGACGACCAGGAGGCCTACTCGCAGGGCCTGGCCGACGGCGTGCAGAAGATCCTCGCCAGCCGTGGCGTCAAGGTCACCCGTGACTCGATCAGCCAGACCGACTCGGACTTCTCGTCCAAGATCGCGAAGATCCCGAGCAACACTCAGGGGATCTACATCCCGTGGCAGCTCGCACCGCAGGCCCAGGCCTTCGGCCAGCAGCTCAGGGCTGCGGGGAAGGCGAAGATCAAGCTGTTCGGCTCGGACGGCCTGTTCGCCCCGGGTGTCTGGAAGATCGTAGGCTCGTACGACTCGGCCTTCCCGTACAACCCGGCCGCCCTAGCGGTCAAGGCGTACATCCGCGCCCACAAGGGCAACGGCGAGTTCTTCGGTCTTCCGTCGTACGTGGCTGCCCAGGTAGTCGTGGGCGCGGTCACGAGGGCTTGCGCGGACGGCAAGGCGACCCGTGCCGAGGTGCGCAAGCAGATCGCGAAGACGAAGCTGAAGACAACAATCCTCGGTTTCCCGGTCTCGTTCACGGCTAGCGGCGAAATGCGAACTCCGGCCAACTACGGCATCTACCAGATCCAGAGCGACGGCTCGTTCAAGCGCATCGGCTAGAACGGGAGAACCTGATCGCAGGACGAACGAGCGGCCCATTGCGTGGGCCGCTCGTTCTGTCTGAGAGGGTAGTCAGCGGTGTGACCCCGGCTCTCCGACAGCGGCTCGTGAACCTCGGCGGCCTCGTAGTGGCCCTGGCGGTGTGGACCCTCTACGCCGTCTACCTCTCGCCAACCCACGGCTGGACGTTCTTCTTCCAGCTGACCGTGAACGGGATCATCCTGGGCAGCGTCTATGCCCTGATCGCGCTCGGCTACTCAATGGTCTACGGGATCCTGAAGCTGCTGAACTTCGCCCACGGTGACGTCTACATGATCGGCGCGTTCATCGGCTTCGGCGTCCTCACGCTCCTCGGAGGGCCGCTCAACCCGGCGATCCCCGTCGTGCTGCTGATCGCCTGCATGTTCGCCATCGCGATGATTGGAGCGGGGCTGCTCGGCCTTGCCATCGAGCGCTTCGCCTACCGGCCTCTGCGCAACGCGCCGCGAATCGCGCCGCTCATCTCCGCGCTCGGGGTCGCGTTCTTCCTGGAGAACTCCGCGCTCTTGCTGTTCGGCTCGCAGTTCCGCGACTACGACGGGTTCGATCTGGTCAGCTACAACGGCATCCACCTCGGCGGCGACAGCGGGGTCTTCATCCAGTACCTCGGCGTCATCGTCATCGTCGGAGCCTTCATCCTGATGCTGGGCCTGATCGGGCTGGTGCAGTGGACACGGCTGGGAAAGGCGATGCGGGCGGTCTCCTTCGATCGCGAAGCCGCCGCGATGATGGGCATCGACCCCGACCGCGTGATCGCCGCCACCTTCTTCATCGGCTCCGCCCTCGCCGGTGCGGCAGGCGTGATGTTCGGGCTCCTGTTCAGCCAGATCTACCACCTGATGGGCTTCCTGGCTGGCCTCAAGGGCTTCACCGCGGCGGTCGTCGGCGGGATCGGCAGCATCCCCGGCGCGATGCTCGGCGGGCTGCTCGTCGGCCTGGTCGAGTCGTGGGCGCGCGGCTACCTGAACGGAAACGTCTCCGACCTCGTGGTGTTCGGGGTCCTCATCGGAGTGATGCTGCTTCGGCCGAGCGGGCTGCTCGGGACCCCCGCGCTGCAGAAGGTCTAGACGCATGAGCGAGAGCACACCGCCCCACGTCCCCGAGAGCTCCGGCCAGATCGGCGTGGACCAGTGGGTCGCGCAGGCCGACGAGCGGAGGGAGCGGCCGGCCGGGCTCCGCGGTCTAGTCGCCACAGGCTGGGAGAAGCTGCCACCGGCAGGGAAGCTCGCGCTGCTCTCGCCGGCGATCGTCATCCCCTTCCTGCCGTTCGTCAGCGAGGGGAACCTCTTCAACTACGGCCTCTTCATCCTGATCTACGCGCTGCTCGGGCTCGGGCTGAACGTCGTCGTGGGTTTCGCCGGCCTGCTCGACCTCGGCTACGTCGCCTTCTTCGGCTTCGGCGCGTACACCTATGCCTTCCTCTCCGGCACCCACGAGAGCAAGGGGCACATCTACACCCACCACTGGCCGGCGCAGTGGTCGATCCTGACCGCGGTGCTCGTCTGCGCCGTGCTCGGCCTGTTCCTCGGCTCCTCCTCGCGAAGGCTGCTCGGCGACTACCTGGCGATCGTGACGCTCTTCTTCGGCCAAGCGTTCGTCGTCTTGACGAACGCCGCCAACCCGTACGGGATCACCAACGGCTCGAACGGCCTGGCCAACGTGGCACCGCTCGAGTTCTTCGGCCATCTCTCGATCAACTCGACTCGCGGGTACTACTGGTTCCTGCTCGGCTGCGTCGCCTTCGTCCTGATTGTCCTCTATTGCATCAGCGAGTCGCGCACCGGCCGCGCCTGGAAGGCGTCTCGGGAGGACCCGCTCGCCGCGGAGATGATGGGGATGCCGGTCAACCGGCTGAAGATCATGGCCTTCAGCCTCGGCGCGGCGATCGCGGGCCTCGCCGGGAGCGTCTTCGCGGCCGCGCAGACCGGCGCCTTCCCGCAGAACTTCGGTACACAGGTGCTGATCCTGATCTACGCTGTCGTGATCCTGGGCGGCACCGGGAGCCTGACCGGGATGATCGTCGGAGCGATCGCGATCATCGCCTCGAACCAGGTGCTCGACTCGACCTCCCCGCCGAACGTCGCGCGTGTCCTGTTCTACGCGGCCCTGATCGCCACGATCTTCTTCACCATGCGCTCCTCGTGGCCGAGGATGGCGACTGCCTTCGTCGGGACCGCCGCCTTCGGTTTCGCGGTGCACGCGTTCGCGGACGCCGTTTGGGCGCGCGGCACGGCTGGAGAGGCCACCTCGGGCGGCTTCCTCTCGGGCGCCATCCGGCACTGGGTGCTGCTTCCGGCCCACCCCGGGCGGCTCGCGGTCTACGGCTACCTGCTGATGGTCGTCGCCGTGATCACCCTGGTCCAGCTCAAAGGCTGGTGGCGACTGGCGGTGCTGGTGCCGACCCTCTACCTGACCGCCTTCGTCTGGGAGAACCTGCTCGTCCTCCAGCCGGCAGTCACCCGCTACGTCCTCTTCGGAGCACTCCTGATCGCCGTCATGACGATCAGGCCGCAGGGGCTGTTCGGCACGGCGAAGGTCGAGATCGTCTGATGGCCACGCGTTTGCTCGAGCTGAAGGGCGTCTCGAAGGCCTTCGGTGGTCTCCAAGTGATCTCCAACCTCGACTTCCACGTCGACGAGAACGAGATCGTCAGCGTGATCGGCCCGAACGGCGCCGGAAAAACAACGTTGTTCAACCTCGTGACCGGCGTCTACACCCCGGACCGGGGCGAGATCATGTTCGAGGGCGAGTCGATCGTCGGGCTGCCGCCGAACCGGATCACGCGCAAGGGGGTAGCGCGCACTTTCCAGACCCTGCGTCTGTTCCTGAACATGACGGTCAAGGAGAACGTGATGGCGGCCGCGTACGGGCACACCCGCGCCGGAGTCCTGCGTTCGGTCTTGCGCACGCCGGGCATGCGCCGAGAGGAGCGCGAGATCGGCAAGCTCGCGGAGGAGAAGCTCGCCTTCTTCGGCCAGCGCTTGATGGGCTACCGCTGGAACCAGCCTGCGTACTCACTCTCGTACGCCAACCGCCGTCGGCTTGAGATCGCGCGCGCGATGGCGACGAACGCGCGGCTGCTGCTGCTCGACGAGCCCGCGGCAGGGATGAACCCTGTCGAGACGCGGGAGATCACGGAGTTGATCGGCAAGCTCCGCGACGAGCTCGGCTACACGATCTTCGTGATCGAGCACGACATGCACCTCGTCGAGGGCATCTCCGACCGCGTGGTGGCGCTAGATCACGGCATCAGGATCGCGGAGGGCTCGTTCGACGAGGTGGCGACGGACCCCAGCGTGGTCGAGGCCTACCTGGGCCTGCGCGCGAAGGAAGAACCCGGCTGATGGAGGCTGCCTCCGTGCCCGTCGCCGAGACGCGGCCGTTGCTCGAGTTCGAGCACGTTCACACGTATTACGGCGAGATTCACATCCTCGACGACGTCAGCCTGCAGGTCGGGCCGGGCGAGCTCGTCTGCCTGCTCGGCGGCAATGCCTCGGGGAAGTCGACAACCCTGAAGACGAGTCTCGGGATCGTCAAGCCGCGCGGGGGACGGGTCCTATTCGAGGGCGAGGACCTCACCGACAAGAACACGAGCTACCGGATCGGCAAGGGGATGGCGATCGTGCCGGAGAACCGGCGCCTGTTCGCGCCGATGAGCGTGCTGGAGAACCTCGAGATGGGCGCCTACCTGCACGGCGGCGGGCGCAAGGAGGACTTCGACCGCGTTTACTCGCTCTTCCCGCTGCTGCACGAACGCCGCAAGCAGCTGGCCGGGACGCTCTCCGGCGGCGAGCAGCAGATGGTCGCGATGGGCCGCGCGCTGATGTCGCAGCCGAAACTGCTGCTGATGGACGAACCCTCGATGGGCCTGGCGCCGATCCTCGTCGAGCGCAACTTCGAGATCATCCAGCAGGTGCACGATTCCGGCGTCGCGATCCTCGTGGTCGAGCAGAATGCGAACGTCTCGCTTTCGATCGCCGACCGCGGCTACGTGCTCCAGACGGGGAGGATCGTGCTCTCCGGGGCGGCCTCCTCGCTGCTCCAGCACGAGGATCTGCGGAAGGCGTACCTTGGCCGTTAGCGTGGACGTCCACGCCTTGCCGGCCCGGATCCGGCACCGCTTCCCCGTCTTCGAGCGGCGCGTCTATATCAACAGCTGCTCGCAGGGGGCGCTCTCCGACTCGGTGCGCGCCGCCTACGACCGCTATCTCGCCGACTGGGACGAGCACGGCGCGCCGTGGGAGTACTGGGTCGAGCAGCTGGAGGCCGTGCGCGGCAGCATCGCGCGCCTGGTCAACGCCGGCGAGGACGAGATCGCCGTGACGACCTCCGTCTCGGCCGGCGTGAGCGCGCTCGCAAGCGGGCTGCGCTTCGGTGAGGGCCGCGACAAGGTCGTGGTCAGCGACTTCGAGTTCCCGACGATCGGCCAGATCTGGCACGCGCAGGAGCGGCGCGGCGTGCGCGTCGAGCACGTGCCGGCCGAGGCGGACGGAACGATCCCGCTCGAGCGCTTCGAGGCCGCGATCGACGAGCAGACGGCGCTCGTCGCCGTGACGAACGTCTGCTTCCGCAACGGGAGCCGGCTCGACGTCGAGGCGATCACCCGGCTCGCCCACGAGCGCGGGGCACTCGTGCTGGTGGACGCCTACCAGGCGGTCGGCTCGTTCCCGATCGACGTGCGCGCGATCGGCTGCGACTTCCTAGTGGCGGGCGTGTTGAAGTATCTCCTCGGCTCGGCGGGGCTCGGCCTCCTCTACTGCCGGCGCGAGCTCGTCCAGGGCATCGAACCGACGGCGACGGGCTGGTTCGCAGACCGGGACATCTTCGAGATGGACATCCACGACTACTCGCCCGCACCGACCGCGCGCCGATTCGAGGCGGGCACGCCGCCGATTCCGCCGATCTACGCTGGCATCGCCGGGATCGAGCTGATGCAGGAGATCGGGATCGCCGAGACCGAGGCGCACGTGCGGGAGCTGAACGCGATCCTGCACGACGGCCTCGAGGAGCTCGGGGCCCGGGCGGTGACGCCGCGGGCGCGGGAGCAGAGCGGCGCGCTCGTCTGCGTGGCCTCGAAGGACGTGAACGCGCTTGTTGCCGCGCTCGCCGCTGAGGGCATCGTCACCTCGTCACGCGACGACAACCTGCGCATCTCGGCCCATTGCTACAACAACGCCGAGGACGTGCGCGCCGTTCTGGACGTGTTGGTCGCGAACCGTCAGCTGCTCGCCTAGAACCGGGGACTGTCCCCGGCCGTGGCCCGCAGGGCCACGGCCGTTGTGACGAGAGCGTGCCGATTTGTCCCGGGAGCTGGCCGAAACGGGCAGTCCGGTGGCGTCCTCCGCCCTCTCGACGGCACAATCGACTCGGGAGCCGAGGCGCAACCGTGGCCGCACGCACCTCGGCCACGCGTGCGCCTACGTACCGTCGTAGATCTTCGAAGGCAGGCCCGAGAGCGGGATCCCGTCGTCGGGGCCGACGAGCCACGTCTCCTGCATGTAGAGGCAGTCGCGGCCGTTCTCGGCGATCACGTGCGGGTGCATCGAGAAGACCATGTTCTCGCGCAGCTCGGTCTCGACACCCTCGCCGATCTTCGGGAACTCGATCATCGTCATCCCGATCGAATGGCCCGTCACATGGCCCAGGTGGTAGCCGCGCTCGGTGAACCCCCGCGAGACCGCCCGGTGCGCGTCGTGCGCCGTCGCGCCCGGCCGCAGCGCGCTCTTGGCAGCCTCGAAGTACTCGTCGTAGGCCTCGTTCATCCGCTGCACCTCGGCGTTGGGCTTGCCGATCGCGCGCGAGACCTCGACCCAGTGACCGCCCGGGCCGGCGACCTCCAGCGACGGGATGCAGAACTCGCCGAGGATCGTCTCGATGCGGGCGATCGCGAACTCGGCGCCGACGAGCACCATGTTCATCGTCAGCCGGCCGCAGCCGCGCTCGACGAAGAGCTTTTCCGCGGGGGCGAGCACCTCGGCAGCGGAGCGGCCGGGCGCGTACGCCTCGAGGAGCGCCTGGAAGCCATCGGTGTTGATCCGCACGCTCTCGCGCACCGACTCGAGCTCTTCGTCGCTCTTGACCGCGCGGGCGTGGTCGAAGGCGACGTCCCAGTTGACGAGCTCGCAGTGGTCCTCGAGTGCCTCGTGATCGCGGACCGTCATCACGTAATCGAGCCCGTAGACGCCGACACGCTGACGGCGCAGGCGCTCGGCGAGCCAGTCGCCCGGCCGGTCGGCGAAGACCTGCTCCTCGATCCAGCTCGTCCCGTGCTCGCCCACGTAGCGAGCCTCGGTCGGGAAGACGATCGCCGGGTCGCCCTCGAGTGGCAGCACCACGTACGCATAGCGGTGGACGATCTGGAAGCCGGAGAGGTAGGTGACCGCGCCTTCGAAGCCCGAGTACTCGTTGCCGCAGATGAGCGCCGCGTCGAGCCCGTCCCGCTCCAGCGCCACGCGGACGTTCGCGTAGCGCCGCTCGACCTCGCCCTTACTCATCTGCCGACGCCCTACCATCGGGTCGACCGGTCATTGCAGACGGTCGCACGGGCAAAGCCCGTGCGACCTGAGTGAGACGACGCAAGCGTCGTCTCAGCGCCACGACTTCTCCAGGCCTTTCACCAGCGCGAGTATCGCCTCGTTCAGCGGCGTCGGCACGCCGTGCTCGCGGCCGAAGCGGACGATGCCGCCGTTCAGGTAGTCGATCTCCGTCTCGCGCCGGGCCTCGGCGTCCTGCAGCATGCTCGCTTTGTGGTCGTACGCGACCTCCGGCCTGGCCGCGTGGTCGATCAGTTCCTCGGGGTCGGCGTCGAGCACGATCTGCTGTGCGGCCGCGACCGCCTTGCCCTCGTCCACGAGCCCGGAGACGAGGCGGCGCAGGGCCGGGTCCTCGCAGACGCGCCCGTGCGTTAGGCCCGTCAGCGCCCCGACAGGGTTCGTTGCGGCGTTGAAGATCAGCTTGCGCCACTGCGGGCCGCGCGCGTCGGCGACCGCCTCGGTCGGCAGGCCCGCGCGCGTGCACGCCTCGGCCAGCCGCTCGACCTCCTCGAGCGAAGCCGGGCTCGGCTCGAAGGGGCCGATCGTCGTGTCTCCCTTCACGTCCCACTGAACATGGCCCGGCTCGACGATCCGACCGGCGGGAAAGGTGGTACCGCGGATCACGCGCGTGACGTGCGCGGCCAGCGTCTCCTCGTTGCCGATCCCGTTCTGCACCGAGCAGACGGCACCGTCTACAAACGCGTGCGCGGTGGCCGCGATCGCCGGCTCGGTGCGCATCGCCTTCGTCGCCACGATTCCGAAATCGCAGGCGGGCAGCTCGCCGGCATCGCTCGTCGCGCGCAGCTTTCCCACCACCTCGCCCGCCCCCGAAAGGCGCAATCCCCCCGCGTTGATCGCGTCCACATGCTCTTGCGCAAGGTCGTACGCCCACACCTCGACGTCGTCGAGCTGCGCCAGGTTCCCGGCGAAGATCGAGCCGACCGCTCCGCAGCCCACGATGCAGACCCTCACGCACGCCTCGGAAATCGCAACTCGCGCCCACCGGTCAGTCCGGAGGGCCGCAGGATCAGCACCAGCGCCATGATCGACGCGAGGAACACAAGCCGCGTCCCCGCCGGCAGGTCGAGCTTCACGCCGAGCACGTGCACCCCGTTCTCGGCCTGGCTCAGGAAGGAGTCGAGACCGCTGATCGCGAGCGCGCCGACGACGGCGCCCCAGAGGCTCGTCAGCCCGCCGACCACGAGCATCGCCAGGGTCAGGAAGGTCAGCTCGAGGTAGACCTGCTCGGTCGTGATCGAGCCGAGCTGGTGGACGAGCAGCCCGCCCGCGAGCCCGGCCAGCGCGCCCGAGAGCGTGAAGGCCCAGAGCCGCTGCCGGTGCACGTGGACGCCGACGCCGCGGGCGGCCAGCGGGTCCTCGCGCGAAGCCCGCAGCTGCCGCCCGAGCCGGCTGCGCTGGTAGGCGAACGCCACCGCGATGACGGCGAGCGCGCCGATGGTGGCCTGCAGCGGTCCCGTTGTCTCGGGCACGAGCGAGAGGGTCGTCGCGCCGGGACCGATCTTCGTCCACTCGCGCAGGATGTTGTGGGTGATCTCGAGCACGGCGAAGGTGGCGATCCCGGCGGCGAGGCCGGAGAGGCGCATCAGCGGCAGGCCTACGAGGAAGGCGAAGACGCCGCCGAGGCCGGCCGCGAGCAGAAGCGACGGCACGTTGCCGATGGTGTGGTCGCGCAGGAACGGAAAGAGCGTCGTGAGCACGCCCTGCTTCGACTCCAGCGGCACCGTCATCACACCGGCCGCGAAGGCGCCGACCGCGACGAAGCTGATCTGGCCGAACGAGAGCACGCCCGAGTTCCCGACGAAGACGTAGATCGCGACCACGATCGCGACCGACACGAGAGCGTTCATGAAGTAGACCTGGTTCGCCAGGGATGCGGTCGTCGCGACGAGCCCGACGGCGACCACGAGCGACGAGGGCCCGAGCAGCTCGACCACCGCGTCGGCCCCGCGCCTCATGCGCGTTCGACGGCCGCCCGCCGCCCCCACGCGAAGAGGCCGGCCGGCCGCAGCAGCAGGACGAGGATCACCAGCGCGAACACGGCCGAGGGGAGGTAGACGGTCTTGTCGGTTGGCAGCGCGCCGTTGAGCACGCCCGAAACGAACCCGATCGTGAAGCCGCCCAGCGTTGCCGTCCAGAGCCGATCGATCCCGCCGACGACGACGCCGACGAGGACGACGATCGTGTCCCGCAGCGCGAAGTCCGGCGAGACGAGCGGGAACTGCACGGTCATCATCACCGCGACTGCCGCGGCCAGGAGACCGGAGAGCACGACGGAGACGGCGATCACCCGGTTCGCGCGCACTCCGAGCAACCGGGCGGTGCGAAAGTCGGCCGCGGCCGCCCGGGTGTGCAGGCCGATCGTTGTCCGGGTGAGCAGGAGCGCGAGCGCCAGGAGCGCAAACGCGGCCACGGCGACCGAGACGAGCGTGATCTTGCGGATGTCCACGCCGCCGACGCTGATCGGCTCGTTCAGCGAGGTGATCGAGGCCGCGACCTCACCGAGGGTGTCGTCGCGGAGGTCGATGATCAGCGCGATCGCCTGCAGCAGGAACGCGATCGCGAAGGTGGTCACGAGCATCACTGCGGGCGACTGGCCGCGTAGCGGCCGGAAGACGACGGTCTCCATCGCGAGCGACAGCGCCACGACGACCCCGAAGCAGGCCGCGATGCTCAACGGCACCGGCCAAGCCGAGGTGAAGGCGAGCGTGTACGCACCGGCCATCACCAGTTGGCCATACGCGAAGTTGACGAGCCGGAGCACCCCGAAGACGAGCCCGATCCCGACGGCCATCAGCGCGTAGATCGCCCCGAGGCCGACGGCGTCGGAGAGGGTCTGGAAATTGACGGCGGCGAGGATCACGAGGCGAGGTAGGCGGCGACGATCTTGTCGGGATCTTTCGCGTCGGCGGGATCGAGGGTCAGCCGCAGCTTCCCCGCGACGAGCACGTGCGTACGGTCGGCCAGTGCGACGGTGTGGAGCGCGCGCTGCTCCACGAGCAGGATGGTCACGCCGCGCTCGGGGATCCTTCGCAGCGCTTGGAAGACATCGTCGACCGCGAGCGGCGCCAGGCCGAGCGACGGCTCGTCGAGGAGCAGGAGATCGGGCTCGGCGACGAGCGCTCGGCCGATCGCGAGCTGCTGCTGCTGGCCGCCCGAGAGCGCGCCGGCCAAGCGGCGCCGGAACTCCTTCAGCATCGGGAAGAGGTCGTACGCCAGCGCGAGCGGTTCGGCGCCGTTGTGCGTGCGGTGTGCAGCAAGCCCTAGCCGCAGGTTCTCCTCGACGGTGAAATCGCCGAAGATGCGGCGACCCTCCGGAACCAGCGCGACGCCCCGGTGGGCGATCGACTCCGGGGAGCGGCCCCGCACCGAGTCGCCATGCAGCCGGATCTCGCCGCGATGCGTGGGCAGGACGCCCATGATCGCGTGCAGCGTGGTCGACTTGCCGGCGCCGTTGGGGCCGATCAGTCCGACGATCTCGCCCTTGTCGACCCGCAACGAGACGTCGCGCACCGCTGCGACGGTGCCGTAGCGCACCTCCAGCCCGGCGAGCTCCAGGACCGGCTCAGGCATCGGCCTCGGCATCCGCCCTGGTGACCGCCGTCTCGCCGAGGTAGGCCGCCGCGACGTCGAGGTTGCCCCGGATCTCGTCCGGGGTGCCGGCAGCGAGGGTGCGGCCCTGGTCGAGCACGTGGATCCGGTCGCACACTCCCATCACGAGCGCCATGTTGTGGTCGATCAGGAGCACGCCGGCCCCATGATCATCCCGCACGGAGCGCACGACCTCCGTGAACTCCGGCACCTCGGCTTCGGGCAGGCCGGCCGCCGGCTCGTCCAGCAGCACGAAGGCCGGCGCCGTCGCGAGCACGCGCGCCACGCCGAGCCGCCGCTCGTCACCCTGCGCGAGCGAGTCGGCGCGCGCCTCGGCGCGCTCGGAGAGGCCGAGCAGCTCGAGCAGCCCATCAGCGCGCCTCCGAGCCTCGCGTGGCCCAGCCCTCGCCCCGAGCGCAGCCACCTCCACGTTTTCCCGCACCGAGAGCTCTCTGAAGGAGCGGCTGTGCTGGAAGGTGCGCGCGACCCCGGCACGGGCCCGCCGGTGCGAGCTCCAGCCGGTGATCTCGCGCCCCTCGAGCTCGACCCCCCCTTCATCCGGGAAGTCGAAGCCGGTGAGCACGTTCACGAGAGTGGACTTGCCCGCGCCGTTCGGCCCGATCAGACCAACGACCTCGTGCCGGTGCAGCTCGAGCGACACGTCCTGCAGCGCCTGCACGCCCTTGAAGGACCGCGAGACGGAGGAGGCCCGGAGAGTCTCTCCGGGCCTCCTCTCGCTTCCTTCCGCGAGCGCCGTCGGCGGCAAGCTCGCGCCCGGGCTAGGGGAGCTTCGGGACGACCCTCGCCGTCACCGGGCCCACATAGGACGCCTTGTTGTTCTGGATCTTGATCACGCGGTACTGCCGGCCGAAGACGGTGTGCAGCTTCGCCGAGAAGCTGATCTTCCCGCCGAGCACGGCCTGGCCCTTGAACTTCTCGAGCCGGGCCGCCAGCGCCGATCCCTTGAGCGAGCCGTTGGCCCGCTTGATCGCGAGGAAGACGCCGTCGATCGCATCCGCGCCGCCCAGGAAACCGCCCGTGCCCGGGGTCGCCCCGGCCGCCTTGAGCGCGGCGATCATCCTGCGCACGTCCCTGCTCGGGTCGTCCCCGAACACCGACGCGTAGGTGACGAAGTAGTAGTTCGTCACCTTCGGGCTCGAGGGCGCCCAGTAGGTTCCGTCGCCGGCCCAGGAGTTGAGGATGGGCGTGTTGTTGTGGAGCGAGCGCAGCCCGGAGACGAACGCCGGCAGCTCGCCGAACGCCGTCGAGGTGACGTACACGGCCGCCTTGTGCGAGTTCAGGCGGCTGACCGCCGTGTTGACGTTGTTCGCGCCAGTCGCGTAGCTCTCGCGGGTGACGACCTTGCCGCCGAGCTGGCGGAAGCGCTTGTCGAACGCCTGCACGACGTTCTTGAAGTAGACGAGCAGCGTATTTGTCGCTAGGCCGGCCGTCTTCCAGCCGCGCTTGTAGGCGTACTCCGCCATCGCCGAGCCCTCGTCCTGCGCGACGTTGCCGAAGCTGAAGGCCAGCTTGCCGGCCTTGCCGAAGCGCTTCGGGCCCATCTGGTCGGTGCCGATGCAGGGCGCGACCGCGAGCTTGCCGCGCTTGATCGTCTCCTGGACGACCGGCGTCGCAAAGTCGACGTCACAGGTCACGAAGATGATGCTCGCCCCTCCGCCGAGCAGGTTCAGCGCGCAGGACTTGGCTCTGCTCGGGTTGTTGTTCTGGGTGTCGCAGGTCTTGATCACGAACTTGCGGCCGCCGACGCCGCCTTTCGCATTGATCCGCTTGATGCGGATCTTCGCCGCAGCGAGCGCGGGATTGTCGAAGGGCGCCATCTGCCCCTTCAGGTCGTACGCCCAGCCGATCACGATCGGCTTCTTCGCCGACGAGGCGGCGCGTCCGCCTGAGGTGGCAGCCAGAGCGGCGATCGCCACAGCTGCCCCGAGGAGCGCTGCGAGAGCACCCCATCTAGTCGCTCTTCTCATTGATCCCTCTCCTCTCGAACCACAGTCGCCAACACGCTATTTTAAGTCCCTACGGCAGTAGGGGGTCAATCGGGTTCCACGAGGCCTCGCGGGCCTTCACGAGCCGGTAGAGCGCAGTATGCAGTGGTACCGGCACGGCCAGCCGCTCCGCCTCCCGCACGAGCGCGCCCGTGATGTGCTCGATCTCGGTCGGGCGGCGCGCCTCGACGTCCTCCAGCATGGAGGGATAGTGGCGGCTTCCGCGCCGGGTGGCGTGGACGTTCATCTCCCATGGATCCTCTTGCAGCTCGACGCCGGCTGCCTCGGCCACCCGCTTGCCCTCGTCCATCAGGTCGTGGACGAGGTGGCCGAGATCGCTGCGCCGCGCCTGCGCAGCGAAGTGCGGGTCATGAGGCAGGCCGGTCAGCGCCGCGACCGCGTTGACCGTCGCGTTGAAGATCAGCTTCGACCACTGCGCCGGGCGCAGGTCGCGAAACGGCTGAGCCTTCAGGCCGGACTCGACGATCAGCGCAGCCGTCTCCTCGACCAGCTCGTAGGGGGTGTGGCCGTAGGGGCCGAGCCAGGTTTCGGTGTCGAGGATGTACTCGACGTGCGTGTCCGAGTGGCGCGTGCCGCTCATGAACGTGACCGCCGAAATGACCTGCCGGCCGCTGAAGGCCTCTTCGGCGCCGAAACCGTTCTGGACGGTCATCATCGCGGTATCCGGCCAGTGCCCGGCGAGGCGGGCCGCGGCCGCATCGAGCTCGGTGGTCTTCGTCGCGACGATCGCCAGGTCCGGCTCGGCGAGCTCGGCCGGATCGGTCGCCGCCTTCAGGCTGGTGACGAAGTCGCTTCGGCCGGACACGCGCAGGCCGTGCTCGTTCAGCGCGCGGGCGTGCTCGTCGCGGCGGCAGAGCACCGAGAGCTCGCGGACGCGGCCGAGGTGGCCCGCGTAGAGGCTGCCGATCACGCCGGCACCGACTACGCAGACGCGGTCGATACCGTCCTCCGCAGACGGTCGAGCCCGCGCGCCGCGAGTTCACGTGGGTCTTCCCGCCAGAGCGATCCGGGCAGCTCCGAGTCGGAGAAGATCTCCAGGTCGAAGAGTCCCTCCCAGCGCAGTGCCTGGAGGATCGGGCCGAACTCGACGACGCCGTCCCCCGGCAGGACGCGGTCGTTGGTGCTGCGCGTCGGCTCGCGCCAGTCCGCGATGTGGACGCCGCGGATCCGGTCCCGGTGGCGCTCGATCTCCTCGAGCGGCTCGCGCCAGAGGTGCCACGAGTCGTACATCAGCCCAACCTCGGCGCCGGCTTCCTCGATCAACGCGGCCGCCTCCGCGAGCGAGCTGACGATCGTCCAGAAGCGCGCAAACTCGCGTTGCACGGCCTCGAGCGCCACCGGGACACCGCAGGCGTGCCCTTCCTCGGCGATCGCGCGCAATCCCTCGAGGATCGTCGCCCGGTCGTCGCCGGGGCCGGTGAGGAAGAGCACGCAGGGCGGCTCGAACGGCGCGAGGCGCCTGATGGCGGCGCGGATCGCCTCGACGCGCTCGGCGGGATCGGCCGGGCCCTCCATCAGCGGCAGCGGCAGGATCGAGGGCACAGCGGGAATCGCCGTCGCCGCCTCGAGCTCACTCGCCCGAAAGCGCTCGAGCGAGTCGTCGGCGAGCTTCATCTCCCAGATGCCGATTCCGTCCGCGCCCGCCGCGCGGTAGGCGTCGAGGTCGTCCGCGAACGACTGGCTCACCGTGGTGATCTGCGAGATCGAGAGTCTCACCCGAGCAGGCGCCTCCGGAGCAGGCGCTTGGCCACCAGCGTCCCCGAGCCAGCGCCGAGGCCGGGGCCGGGGTGCGTGCTCGCCCCGATGTGCCAGAGCCGCCTCACCGGTGTCGCGTGCCCCGGGCTCGCCGGGAACGGCCGCCAGAGCAGGTTCTGATCGAGCGCGAGCGAGCCCGAGTAGGGGTCGCCATGGTGCAGGTTCACGTTCGCAGCCTCCAGGTCGGCCGGCGAGAGGGTCACCCGCTTGCGGAGAGACGACTCGAGGTTCGGCACGTGCCGCGCGATCCGCGCCTGGATCCGATCGGCGTAGCGCTCGCGCAGCTCCTCGGTCCAGGTGCCGTCGCCCGCGTCGAGCTCGCCGGCTGCGTCGCCCTTCACGTGCCAGGGCAGCTCTTGGAGCTGGATCCAGAGGAGCCCCGCGCCCTCGGGGGCGCGCGAAGGGTCCATCGTCAGCGGCTGGCCGACGACGACGGTCGCCTCGGCCGGCAGCAGGCCGCGCTCGGCCTCGTTGACCGCGCGCGAGACTCCGTCGAGGCCCAGCGTGAGGTGGACGATCGCCGTCTGCCCGAGCCGCTCGTCGCCCTCCCAGCGCGGCGGCTCCGAGAGCGCGAAATGGATCTGCATCTCGGAGCGCCCGTAGCGAAACCGCCTGCCCCGCTCGGCGACCGGGCCGTCCAGCTCCAGCAGTCGTCCGTAGAGCTGGGTCGGCGTCACGTTG
>JBBRZN010000027.1:0-26767 GCA_038236705.1 Gaiellales bacterium | reverse complement strand
GTACCGCGGCGAGTACCCGTTCACCGAGCTCTGCGGCACCGGAGTGGTCTGGAAGCTCGGGCAGGCGCTGCTCGGCGCGACCTCGGAGGCGCTCACGCGCCACCTCGACCTCGTCGCGGTCGCAACCGTTGCCGACGTCGTGCCGCTCCTGGACGAGAACCGCGGCCTCGCGGTCGCCGGGCTGAGGCAGCTCGCGCGCACGCAGAAGCCCGGGCTGCAGGAGCTGATGCGCTCGGCGAGCGTCGACCCGGCCACCGTGGACGCGGGTGCGATCGGCTTCAGGCTCGCGCCGCGGCTGAACGCCGCCGGCCGGCTCGGTCGGCCCGAGGCCGCGCTCGAGCTCCTGCTGACGGAGGAGCGGGAACCGGCGAGGCTCCTTGCCGCGCAGCTCGAGGACCTGAATCGCGATCGGCAGGCCGTGGAGCAGCGGATCCTGCGCGAAGCGGTCGAGGCGATCGAGTCGTGGCCGGAGGCCCATCGCCGCCGGCGGGCGTACGTCGTCGCCGGGGCGGGCTGGCACGAGGGAGTGATCGGGATCGTCGCCTCGCGCCTGGTCGAGCGCTACAACCGGCCCGTCGTGCTGATCGCCGGCACCGAGGGCGACTGGAAGGGCTCGGGTCGCTCGATTCCGGGGTTCGACCTCCACGACGGGCTGCGGCAATGCGCTGGCCACCTCGAGCGCTGGGGCGGCCACGCGGCGGCAGCCGGACTCTCGATCAAGCCGGAGCGCGTCGAGGCTTTCGCGGAGGCGTTCTCCTCCATCGGCGACCTTGCCCTCGCCGAGGACGATCTGCGCCCGCCCGCGAAGGTGGACGCGCTCGTCCACGGCCGCGACCTGACACTCGACCTCTGCGCCGAGCTTGCGAGCCTGGCGCCGTTCGGCCTCGGCAATCCCGGCATCACGCTCTTGCTGGCCGGCTGCGAGCTGGCCGAGCTGAGCCCGGTCGGCGACGGCAAGCACCTGCGCTTTCGCGTGCGCGAGGACGGCCGCGACTCCGGCAGCGCAATCGCCTTCCGCTTCGGCGGCCAGATCGACCGGCTACGCCGGGTCGGGCACTACGACGTCACCTTCCGGCTGGAGGCGAACCAGTGGAACGGCACCGTCTCGCCTCAGTTGAACGTGCGCGAGATCTTCGAGGGGGACGACCGTTACCTGGAGCGGCGCGAGTGGCTCAAGGCCGAATGGCGCAAGCCGGCCGGGGCGCGCGATCCCGATGCGACGGCGGTGTTCGAAGAGCTCGGCCTGCGCGAGGGCTCGAAGGCCCACCTGCTCGAGTCGGAACGGTTCATCGCGCTCCTAGACCGGCCCGCGCTCGACCGTGCCGCCTAGGGCGTACGACGAAGGCCGGCCCCGGCGCCGACGGCCGCGAACTGGACGCGCCGAGGGCGCCACGGGCGCGCTTGACGCGCCGCATCGTCCAGGGACACCAGCATCCGGGCCACTTTGGCGGCCTTGCGTTCGTTGCGGCGCTTGCGCATGACCGCCTTTCTTCGGCTCGGAAGAGTTCGCTCCTGCGCGGGGAATACCGTCGCTCGGCCACCCGAAAACCGGGGAGTACAATTTTCCTATGACGGTCCTCGAAGCAGGTGAACGCCACCAGGAGCTGATCGACGAGCTGATCACGACCGTCGCTGCCTACAACCCGGAGGTCGACCGCGATCTGCTCACCCGGGCCTTCCATTTCGCCGCCGCCGCCCATGAGGGCCAGCAGCGCCGCTCCGGCGAGGATTTCATCAACCATCCGTGGGGCGCCGCGAAGATCTGCGCTGAGCTGCGGCTCGACGAGCAGACGATCGCCGCCGCACTCCTGCACGACGTCGTCGAGGACACCGGCACCGACATCAAGGAGGTGCGCGCCGAGTTCGGCGACGAGATCGCCCAGCTCGTCGAGGGCGTCACCAAGCTGACGCGGATCCAGTTCCAGAGCCGCGAGCACGCCGAGGCCGAGAATTACCGCAAGATGATCGTCGCGATGGCGCAGGACGTGCGCGTGATTCTGATCAAGCTCGCCGACCGCCTGCACAACATGCGCACGATCGAGTACCTGGGCAAGCAGAAGCAGGTGCAGAAGGGCAAGGAGACGCTCGAGGTCTACGCACCGCTGGCCCACCGGCTCGGGATCAACAAGCTCAAGTGGGAGCTCGAGGACCTCGCCTTCTCGACGCTGCACCCTCGCAAGTACGACGAGATCAAGACGATGGTCAGCGAGCGCCGCACCGACCGCGAGGAGCACGTGCGCGAGGCCGCGATGACCCTCCAGCACGAGCTCGAGAAGGTCGACATCCCGGCCGACATCGCGGGCCGCGCAAAGCACTTCTATTCGATCTACGACAAGATGGCCAAGAAGGGCCGCGAGTTCAACGAGATCTACGACCTCACGGCGATGCGGGTGATCGCGGAACGCGACGGGGACGAGGGAACCCGCGACTGCTACGGGGCGCTCGGCCTGATCCACTCGCTCTGGAAGCCGATGCCCGGCCGCTTCAAGGACTACATCGCGATGCCGAAGCTGAACGGCTACCGCGCGCTGCACACCACCGTCGTCGGCCCCGAGGGCCGGCCGCTCGAGATCCAGGTGCGCACGCGCGAGATGCACGAGACCGCCGAGTTCGGGGTCGCTGCGCACTGGCAGTACAAGGTCGGCTCGAAGGACGGCCAGGCGGACGAGGAGTGGCTGGCCTGGATCCGCCAGCTGATGGACTGGCAGGAGGACGAGACCGACCCGCGCGAGTTCATCAAGACCTTCCGCACCGATCTCTTCGACGACGAGGTGTACGTCTTCACGCCCAAGGGCGAGGTCAAGGTGCTGCCGTCGAACTCGACGCCGATCGACTTCGCCTACGCGGTGCACACCGACGTGGGCCACCGCACCGTGGGAGCGAAGATCAACGGCCGGATCGTGCCGCTGCACTACCGGCTCAAGAGCGGCGACTTCGTCGAGATCCTGACCACGAAGGCCGGGCGCGGCCCGTCACGCGACTGGATGTCCCTGGCGGCGTCCTCGCGCGCGCGAAACAAGATCAGGCAGTGGTTCTCGCGCGAGACGCGCGAGGAGACCGAGGCCAAGGGGCGCGAGTCGCTGGAGTCGGCGCTGAAGAAGCAGAACCTGCCCTACAAGAAGCTGCAGGGCTCCTCGGTGCTGGCGCAGGTGATCCGCGAGACCGGGTTCAAGAAGGCCGAGGACTTCTATCTCGCGCTCGGCTCGGGGAAGCTGGCCGCCGGTCAGATCGTGAACAAGGTGATCCAGCGCCTGAAGACGGAGGAGGTCGCCCATGAGGAGGCCGTTCCACTCAAGGCGCCGAAGGCGCGACACGCGATCGCGAGCGAGAACTTCGGCATCACCGTCCGCGGGGTGGACGACGTGCTCGTCCGGCTCGCAAAATGCTGCACGCCGCTCCCCGGCGACAAGATCGTCGGCTACATCTCGCTCGGCAAGGGAATCACCATCCACCGAGAGGACTGCTCCAACGTGAAGGCGCTGAAGCGCAACCCGGAGCGGTTCACGAACGTCTCCTGGGACGGCGGCGCGACTCAGAGCTTCCGGGTGCAGATCTCCGTGGACTCGTGGGACCGGCCTCGGCTGCTCGAGGATGTCGCACGCACCTTCGCCGAGCACGGCGCGAACATCGTCGAGTACGGCGGCCACGTCGAGGACCAGCTCGCCAAGAACTGGTACGTGGCAGAGGTCGGCGACGTGAAGGCGCTGCGCAGTCTGCTCACCGCTCTGCGCAACCTCGACGCCGTCTTCGACGCCTACCGCGTCACCCCGTCTTAGGGACCTTTGCGGCCGCCTCTCGCGGTTCGACCGCTCATTTCAGACGGACGTGCGAGCAGAGCCCGCACGTCCTGAGGCGGCATCGGAAGCGACGCCTTAGGCGCGACTGAGACGAATCCCTCGGACGAGGGATCGTCCCTCGAACGAGCGGGGTGCCTCGAACGAGGGATGGCGTTTTTCGCTGCCCCGACTACAACGTGAGGTAGGGGAGAGGGGCTTCACCAGAGAGCTGCGGCGCCCGTTCGTTTCGAGGACGGCGGGCGGGCGCCCGGCGCGCCCGGCCGGTGGCGGCCGTGCCGGGCGCGCTCTAGCTTCTGGCCTTTATCGCGTAGATCAGAGGGTTTGCGCCGCGCAGCCGAGCGCGCGGAACGAGAGCCCAGAAGCGGCCTGCCGCCGCCGGCGCAACCGCGACGACCTTCCCGCCGACGACCACTGCCACGGCCCGCGTCGCTTCCGGCACGCGCCCGCTGACCTGAACCGGGTCGCTCGAGAGGTCGATCGCGTCGAGCTGTGCATCCAGCGGACGTCCGTCGATCGAGTGATTCACGTGTTCGCGGCCTGGACCGATGGCGTACAGACTCGAGAGCGGCTTGCCCGATCCGAAGAGCCGAAGCTGGCGCCGCAGGGCACGCTCCCGGCGGGCCTGGAGCTCGGCCGTCGGCACGACGAACCGCCTGCCACCGTCCTTGAGCAGCACGTCGTCGCGCTCAGAGGGGGAGCCGCCGAGGAGCGAGTGCCCGTCCACGTGCCACGGAATCCGCACGCCCAGCGCGTCGGTGATGGTCGGCACGATGTCGATCGTTCGCGCCGGCGCCCGCTCGACCCGGTTCCTGCTCTCGTCCGGAAGCTTGACGAAGAGGGGCACGTATGCGATGTCCTCGAGGTTCCGCTCCGAGAGCGGGCGCCGCTTCTGGCCGGCGCGGAAGCTGACGCCGTGGTCGGCGGTGACGACGACCAGCGCGCGGTCATAGAGCCCGGTTTCGCGCAGGCGCGCGATCAGCCTTCCGAGCACGCGGTCGGCGTAGCCGAGCTGGAAGAGATGTCGCTGCCAGTACTGGTCGACGGCCGCCTGGTTTGCGTTCCACACCTCGTCGCCGCCCCAGCCGGGCGCCTGCCGGATCGAGTAGCGGCGGCCGGACGGTAGGTAGCGCCAGGGGCTGTGCGGGAGCATGAAGTGGACGTACCAGAGCGCCGGGCGGGGGCTGGGTCGCAGTGATCGCCGAAAGGCCGGCGGGATCGCTCCCGGGTCTTCGTGCTTGCCCGCGTCCCGAAGGAAGTTGTCCCAGCCGTTCGCGATCGAGGGGATCCCACCCGTGAGGTCGTCTGGGAGCAGCTGATGCAGGTAGACGACTCCGGTGTCCTCGGCGAGGCCGCGCATCCTGCCGCGGAAGGAGCCCTCGAGCCCGGGGCAGAGCTTCGGTGGGCAGAGGTGCGTCTCCTGGTCGACCACGTGCAGGTCGGCCGCGCCGCCGAGCAGCGTGAAGAGGTTCTGGCGGTGATCTGTGTAGACGGGGAACTCATCCGCGCGCGGGAACCGGCCGGTGAGGATGGCCGGAACGGCGTGCGTCGTCCCTTCCGCGACCGTGCTCGTGTTCGCGAACCAGGTCGAGCCGGCGGCGAGCGCGGCGAAATGCGGGAAGCGGACGGTGTCGATCCGGCCGTGCGAGTCGCGGAGAGAGTTGACAGGCAGCTCGTCGAACACGACCAGGATGACGGGCGCTTTCGCGTGGGCACCCGCCGCGAGGGCCTTGGCGGTGCCGGAGAAGGTCAGTCGAGAGGCATCGGAGTGCAGCAGGAAGAGCCCGAGGAAGAGCAGCGGCGCCGGGGCGAGCACGGTCAGGATCAGCCGGGCTCCGGCGAAACGCGCATAGACAGCCGCCGCTGCCCCGCCGAGCGCGGCGGCGATCGCGACGAGGAGCCATCCGGCTCCGCCGGCGGCGCGGATCGCCTGGAGGACGAAGAGAGCCGCCAGTGAGGCGACGAGTACCGCGTGCAACGCCCCGCGCGCGGAGCGCGGCGTCACGGCCTCGACGCCGGTCAGGATCGCCGGGGGCACGAGCAGCAGCACGACCGCGAAGAGGACGACGTCCCAGCGGGTCGATCCTCGCGCGGCGAAGAACTCGCCGTTCTTGCCGAGCAGGTCGAACAGCGGCTGGGCAACCGCGAAGGCCCACAGGACGAGCAAATGGAGGGCGGCGACGCGCAGGCGCACGGTCAGGCCAGGGGCCGGGCGAGGTAGAGCGTGCGCGTTCCCGCCGAGAGCTCCTCTTGCCGCTCGACCTCGAACGCGTCGGCCAGCTCCCGCTCGAACGCGTCGCGGCTGTAGCCCTCGTGCGTCTCGGCGCGCTTCGCAGACAGCAGGCGCTCGACCATCGGGTCCTCGCGGGCGGCGAACTCGATCACGAGCCGCGCGCCGAGCCCGCGCAGCCAGCCGACGAGCTCCGCGAAGGGCACATTGCGCCCGATCGCCAGGTGGTGGACGAGCGCGAGGCAGAGAACGAGGTCCGGCCGGCCGCGTTCCTCGAGGCGCGAGCGCTCTACGCCCCGCCAGCCCAGCCCCGGCGACGGATTGGCGAGATCGACGACGAGCGGCAGGATCGAGCGCGAGCCCTCGCGGCGCAGCGCGGTGTAGAGCTCCCCGACGACCCGCTCCTCGCCGTCGACCGCGATCACGGTCTCGGCGTCGAGCGCGCGCGCGAAGCGGCCGTCGTTCGCGCCGAGGTCCCAGGCCAGGCGGGCGTGCCCGGCCTCCTGCACGAAGCGCTCCTTGCGCTCGGCGTCTTCGTCCGTGTAGGGCGCCGCCTCCCGGTAGCCCGCCCAGGTCGAACGGCCCCGCCGCGGCCGGAGCCGCTCGACGAGCTTCCGCAGGCCACGCACGTTCGCCTGGATCAGCTCCTTGCGGAAGCCGGAGGCCTTCAGCTCGGCGCGCACGTCCTTGGCCCGGTCGGCGTGCTTCGCCTCGAGCCGGTCGTGCAGGACGACGTGACTGAGCACGCCGCGCCGGAACGTCGGCAGCAGCGCCCGCGCCTCGGCGGGCTCGATCCCCTCGAGGCTCCCGCGCAGCCACGGCTGGGGCGCGATCCCGCGGTAGGCCTGCAGCATCATCGGATAGAGGAAGAGCGTGCAGAACTGGCGGTAGCCGGCCCAGGGCTCGCCGTCGCGCAGGCGCTCGAACGACCCGACGTCCACGAACACCGGCTCCGAGCCGCGCCACTGGACGTTGTACGGGCTCCCGTCCTTGAGCACCAAGCCTTCCGCCAGCGCCTCGTCCAGAAGCCCCAGTTGGAGCAGCGCGGCTTCGCGCAGCATCTCGAACGGCCACTCGTACGGATACGAGACGAACGGCACGCGCTCGTGGCGTAGCAGCCCCGGCGCGATCTCCTCGGTCGCGACGATGCGCCCGTCCTCGAGCGCCCGCCGGAAGAAGCGCGCGCTCTCGAGCACGGCCCAGTCCTCCTGCGCCCGCGGCGAGAGCTCACGCAGCACCTCGCCCTCGGGCGAGTAGACGATGCGCGCCTCGGGGTCGCGGAAAGAGGCCGGCTCTGGAGTGCGGCTAGCTGTCGTCGTCATCCCTGCGGATCCGCAGGGTCCGGAGCAGACGCCGCCACGTCAGTTTCGCGCCCACCCCGACGGCAGCGGCGCCGCCGAGGATGATCTGGAGCAACATGCTCCCGGAGCCGGGGTCGAGATAGGAAAGCGAGGCCATCAGCGCGGAATCCTAGTCGACGCCGCTCCGGAGCACGCCGGCGAGATCAGCAGCGCCACCCGTTCGAGGAAGGCGCGGTCGTCCTCGCCGAAAGCCGCCGGGCGGTCGGAGTCGATGTCGATCTCGCCGATCACGCGGCCTTCGTAGGCGACCGGCACGACGATCTCGGAGCGGGTCGAGGGGAAGCAGGCGAGGTAGCGCTCGTCGGCGTTGACGTCCTCCACGACCTCCGTCTGGCCGGTCGCCGCGGCCGCGCCGCAGATCCCCTGGCCGACCGGGATGCGCACGTGCTCGGTCGCGTGAGGCCCTTTCCACGGCCCGAGCACGAGGTCGTCGCCCTCGACGAGGTAGATCCCGACCCAGGAGTAGTGCTCGAAGCGGGTGTGGAGCACGTCGACGACCGCTTGAAGGACCTCCCGCTCGCCGCGGTTGACGATCCGGTCGATCACCTCGATCGCGCCGCTGTGACTCATCCCTCCAGGTCATCTCCCTCGAACTCGCCGATCTTCTCGCGGTACCCGTCGGGGATCGCCCGCGCCCTGCGCTCACGGAGGTCGACGAGGACGAGGGTCTGCTGCGCGGTCACCATCAGCACGTCGTCCTTGTGCTTGTACGCGGCGAGCTCGTAGCCCACGCTCGTGCGCCCGATCCGCGCGACGCGGATGAAGACCTCGATCAGGTCGTCGAAGCGGGCCGGCGCGAGGTACTCGATCGTGTTGGCGCGCATGACGAACTCGTGCTCGCCCCAGCTCGCATCGAGCAGGCCGAGGTGACGGTGGTACTCGACCCGCGCGGCGTCGAAATAAGGCAGGTAGCGGCCGTAATAGACGATCCCCTGGGCGTCGGTGTCGGAGAACCCGACGCGCGTGAACGACGCGTACTTGAACGGCGGCTTGCGGTCGGTCACGTGCCCGAGCTCGATCGTCACGCCTGGATCACCTCCAGGACTTCGTCGCGCTTGCGCTCCATCAGCTCCTTCGAGCGAGCTTCGAGGTTCAGGCGCAGGAGCGGCTCGGTGTTCGAGGGGCGCACGTTCATGTGCCAGTCCTCGGCGTCGATCGAGACACCGTCCAGGTGGCTCACCCGGCCCTCCTTACCGAAGCGCTCCTCCAGCTCCTGCAGCTTCGCGGCACCGTCGGGCACCGGCGTGTTGAGCTCGCCGGTGATGAAGTACGTCTCCCGGAACGGGCGCAGGATCTCGGAGAGCTTCTGCCCGCGCTTCGAGACGAGCTCGAGCATCAGCAGGAAGGGCACGACGCCCGAGTCGGCCTGCGAGAAGTCGCGGAAGTAGTAGTGGCCGGAGACCTCGCCGCCGAAGGCCGCGTGCTCCTCGCGCATGCGGTGCTTGATGAACGCGTGCCCGACGCGGTTCACGAGCGGGACGCCGCCGGCGCGCTCGATCGTCTCCGGCACCGCCCAGCTCGCGCGCACGTCGTAGATGATCTTGGCGCCCGGCTCCTTCTCCAGCACGAGCTCGGCGAACAGCGCCGTCACGAAGTCGCCGGGGACGAACTCGCCGCTGTCGTCCACGAAGAAGCAGCGGTCGGCGTCGCCGTCGAAGGCCACTCCAAAGTCGGCTTGCTCCTCGAGGGTCTTGCTCACGATGAACGCGCGGTTCTCGGGCAGGAGCGGGTTGGGCTCGTGGTTGGGGAAGGTGCCGTCGGGCTCGAAGTAGCAGCGGACGGCCTCCACCTGGGGCAGCCGTTCGAGCACCGGCGGGAGCATCACCCCGGCCATCCCGTTGGCCGCGTCGATCACGACCTTGAGCAGCTTGACCGCGCTCGGGTCGATGAAAGAGAGGACGCGCTCGACGAACTGCTCCCAGATGTCGTACTGCTGGACCTGTCCCGGGGTCAGACCCCGGACAATGTCCGAAAGAGTCACGGCGCGGTCGCGGATCTCCAGCAGCCCCGACTCACCGCCGACCGGGAGTGCCCCGCCGCGGACGATCTTCATGCCCGTGTACTCCTTCGGATTGTGCGAGGCGGTGACGGCGACGCCGCCGTCCAGCCCGAGCTCTCCGACGGCGAAATAGACCATCTCGGTGCCTACGAGCCCGAGGTCGAGCACGTCCGCGCCTGCTTCGGACGCACCGCGGATCACCGCCTCCGCCATCGCGGGGGAGGACACGCGCATGTCGCGCCCGACCGCCATCCGCTTCGGCTCGAACACCTCGACGAATGCGCGCCCGATCGCGTAGCCCCCCTCTTTGTCGAGCTCCGAGGGGTAGATCGCGCGCACGTCGTAGGCCTTGAAGGCCTTGGGATCGAGCACGGCGAGATGCTACTGGCGGCGGAAGAATCCAGCTCCCGCGGGCGTTTTACACTCCAGGCATGGAACGCAAGCTCGCCACGGTCCTGTTCGTCGATCTCGTCGATTCGACCGCCCTCGTCACGGGCGCGGATCCCGAGGTCGTGCGCCGCCGTGTCCAGATCTTCTTCGAACGGGTCTCGCACTGCGTGATCACCCACGGCGGCATCGTCGAGAAGTTCGCCGGCGACGCGGTCATGGCCGCCTTCGGGATCCCGCAGTCGCACGAGGACGACGCGGAGCGCGCCGTGCGCGCGGGGCTCGCGATCATGGACGCGGTGGACGAGCTCGAGCTCGAGGCCCGTGCGGGGATCGAGTCCGGCGAGGTGGTAGCCGACGACAGCGATTCGACCTTCGCCACCGGCGAGGCCGTCACGCTCGCGGCGCGCCTGCAGCAGGCCGGCGAGCCGGGGCAGCTCCTGATCGGTCCCGCCGCGCACCGGCTGACGCTCGGGCTGGTCGAGGTAGAGGACGTCGGCCCGGTCGATCTGAAGGGGCTCGACAAGCAGATCTGGGCCTGGCGGGCCCTGAGCGCGAACCGAGACGGCGCGCGACCACAGGCGCAGCAGGCCCCGCTCGTCGGCCGCGACTCCGAGCTCGAGCTCCTCACCAACACGTACGAGCGCGCGCTGCGCGACAAGCGAGCGCACCTGTTCACGATCTACGGCGAGCCCGGTGTCGGCAAGAGCCGCCTCGCGCACGAGTTCAGCGAAGCGCTCGAGGGCGCAACCGTCCTCTCCGGTCGCAGCCTCCCGTATGGCGAAGGGGTCACGTACTGGCCGCTCGCCGAGATGGTCAAGTGCGCGGCAGGCATCGTGGACGACGACCCGCTCGACGTCGCGATCGAGAAGCTGCGGGTCTGCTGCGAGGACGAGGTGGTCGCCGACCTGCTCGGCCTGGCATCGGGGGTGCTCGAGGCCGTCCACTCCGAGCGGAGTCAGCAAGAGATCGCCTGGGCGGCGCGCGAGTGGGCGCAGCGAATGGCGCAGGAGCAGCCGCTGGTGCTCGTCTTCGAGGACATTCACTGGGCAGAGGAGCCGCTGCTCGAATTGATCGAGCACCTTGCAACGTGGGTGCGCGAGGCGCCGCTCCTGCTGGTCTCGCTCGCGCGGCCGGAGCTGCTCGACATCCGCCCGGGCTGGGGCGGTGGGCGCGTGCGCGCGACCGCAATCGAGCTCGAGCCGCTCGGCGAGAGCGAGAGCGAGGAGCTCGTGGACGCGCTCATGACCGACGGCTCGCTCAGCGAGGACGACCGGCGCCTACTGCTCGACAAGACCGAGGGCAATCCGCTCTTCCTCGAGGAGACCGTGCGGATGCTCGCCGAGGACGGCACCGCCGGCATCGGCCGGATCCCCGACACGCTGCAGGCGCTGATCGCCGCGCGCATCGACCGGCTCGGCCCTGAGCCGAAGGCGCTGCTCCAGCGGGCTGCCGTGATCGGCCGAACCTTCTGGGAGGGTGCGCTGCTGCGCCTCTCGCCCGAGCTCGACTCGCTCGACGCGCCGCTCGAGGATCTACTGCGCCGCGAGTTCGTCCTCGACGAGCCGCGGTCGTCCATCACGAGCGAGGCCGCCTACCGCTTCAAGCACGTGCTGATTCGCGAGGTCGCGTACTCGGGCCTTTCCAAGTCCGACCGCGCCGAGCACCACGCGCGCTTCGCCGAGTGGCTGAAGGAGCACGCCGGCGAGGAGCTGCTCGAGATCCGCGCCTTCCACCTCGACCGGGCGACGGGGCTCCTCGCCGAGCTGGACGGCGCCGCGCCGATCGAGCTCCAGCGGGAGGCCGCCGAGGCGCTGACGGAAGCCGGCCTGCGCGCGTTCGCGCGCGAGGCGAATCGCTCCGCGCGGCAGCTCTTCGTGCGCGCGGCCGAGCTCGAGCCGACGCTCCGCCGCCGCTACCTCGCCGCACGCGCTGCCGACCGGCTGAGCGACCTGCCGACGGTCTCGCGGGAGATGGAAGAGGTCTGCAAGGCCGCTGCCGAGGCGGGCGACGGCTGGACGCAGGGCCGCGCGCTCGTAGCGCTCGCCGAAGCCGCGGTGCTGCGCGAGGCCGATGTGACCGGCGCGGAGAAGATGATCGAGCAGGCCCTCGGCGTGCTCGAGCCGGACGACCTCACCGGCCGCTTCCGCGCGCTCCGGGCGCAGGCGACGATCGCCTGGACTCGCGGCGACCTCGCCAAGGAGGAGCGCGTGATGGAGGAGGCGATCTACCTCGCGCGGCAGGCCGGGCGCAAGGATTTCGAGAGCGAGGCCGCGGACGAGCTCGCGAGCGTCTACCTCGCCCGGCTCGAGCTCGACCGGGCGGAGCCGCTGATCGAGCAGGCAATCCTGCTCGCCGAGGAGAGCGGCAGCGCCGAGGCCCGCGGTCGCGCGCTCCGGTTCGCCGGCCAGCTCCACCTCTATCGCCGCGAGCTCGACGCCGCCGACACCGCGCTCGACTCGGCGCGCGAGTACCTCGCCGAGGCAGGCGCCGCCTGGACGCTCGGGCGCACGCTCAACTACTCCGCCTGGGTGGCGCGCCACAAGGGCGACGTGTCCAAGGCCGAGCGGCTCTACCGCGAGTCGATCCGCATCCTCGCGCCGCTAGAGGATCGCGCGACGCTCTGCGAGAGCCAGCGCGGGCTCGCCGAGCTGCTGCTGGTGCAGGGGCGCGTCGACGAGGCGGAGCGCTTCGCTCTTGCCTCCCGGGAGACCGTAGGACCGCAAGACATCACCTCACTCTCCACGACGACGATGGCGCTCGGGCTCGTTCGTGCCGCGCAGGGCCTCGACGAGGAGGCCGAGGCGCTGCTGCGGGCGGCCTACGAGAAGATCGCGACCAGCGAGCACCGGATGCACCAGGTGGAGACCCTGGAGGCGCTGATTCAGTTCCTGCGCGAGCGTGGCCGTGAAGACGAGGCCTCGGAGCTCGACGAGCGCCGCGAGGACTTGCTGGCCGCCGCCAGCAGCGCCGAGCGCATCGCCTGACCCGATCCTGGGCAGCCGAGACTCATGAGGAGGGCTTCGCCCATGTGTACGCGCGCTTCGCGAACCTGACGGCTGGGCTGCCGGTGTGGCGACCGGTGACTGTCCACGGCCACAGCGGCGACAGCCCGGCGCACAGCCACATTGTCCAGGCGAAGAGCATCGGAGTCACGCGGCGCTCACGCTCCGGCTACCGGGTTGGCGGCCCAGATCATCCTTCTCAGCAGCTTGCCGCATCATCCCCTCCTCGTCGCCCCCGCGAACAAGTCCCCACCTCATCCCGTGCGGCGGAAGTGCATCCGTCAACCTCCGCCCGACCCGACGACTAGCCGGGGCGGCGGTCGGCTCGGGCCGAACAGGGGATGAACCGATCCTCGGCGTGGCTCCTCTCGGCGAGCATCCGCATCACTCCGTCCAGCTGCTCCTCGGCGCCGTTCTCGGCGACGATCGCGTGCCGCAGTCGGCCTCGAACCGCTTCGTCCACAGAGTTTCCAACAGGTTTACTCACGGCGTCCAGGCACCGTACAGCCGAAGCACGCGGCGCGACTGCTACCGAGTCGGAATTTACCGGAGTTTGCGGGAGGCACGACAAGCGCACGGCCCGAGGTCGCCAGGGCGGCTTCCGGACGCCAGTTCAGCCTGCGTTCGGCTTCCGGCTTGCCTGCCGGCGCCGCCGTTTGGCGAGCACGGCCTGGATCGCCTTGTCGCTCTCGAGGTCCGGGGACTCGCTGATCACCGTCGCCGGCCGGTCGAAGCGTCTCAGCGCCTCGGCCAGCGGCTCGACTCGGAGCGTGCCCTCGCCGTAGGGCAGATGCTTCGTCTCGTTGCGGTTTGCATAGGCGACGTCGGAGAAGTGGATGTGGAATGGCGCGCCCGGCTCGAGCACGTCGTCGGCGGCCTCCAGCGCCTCCGCGAACGGCTCGACCTCGGTGTACGCGCCGTCGCTCGTGGCGTGCATGTGTGCGAAGTCGAGCACGGGGCGGACCCAGCCGCAGCGGCGGGAGATCTCGATCACATCGTCGAGGCTGCCGAAGTCGCGGACGCGCCCCATCACCTCGATGCCGAACGGCACCGCGCGGCCCTTGCCCTCGAGCCGCTCGCGCAGCTCGCCCAGCTGCTTGCAGACGGCGGTGATCGTGACGCGGCGCGTGCGGCCGAGCAGGAAACCGGGGTGGAAGACGACGAGCTCGGCCTTCGCGGCCACCGCGATCCCGGCCGAGTGGTCGAGCATCCCGACGGCCATACGGAACTTCTTGTCGTGCTCGAGGTGGCCCATGAACCCCGCGATCGGCGCGTGCACGGAGAGAGCGATCCGCGCCGTGTGCGCCAGCGCTCCGAAGCGCTCGGCCCACGGGTAGTCCATCCAGAACCCGCCGGCGAAGTCGATCTCGCAGGCCGAGAACTTTCGCCCCCGCAGGAGCCGAACGGCCTCTTCCGGGCTCTCCTTCGAAGGCACGCGCGCCGGGCCGAAGCGGATCTTGGTCATGCCGGGATTCTGTCCGACGCCACCTCTACTCTGCGCTCATGGCCAAGAGCCCTTCGCGAATCGATCTACTCGAGCTCGACATCGACCTGCGGCTCGCCGACCTCTGGCGGGAGGCTGCCGACATCGGCGAGTGGAACCTCGAGGTGGTCGCCGCGTTCATGCGCGCGGCCTACGGCAAGGGCTACTGCGACGCGCTCACCGAGGACAATCCCGGCAGCCTCTGCGAGGAGCACGGCTACCGGATCCCGGGCCGGCGCTCCGAGCCTGCTCGCGAGCGCTAACTCCCTTCCGTCTCTAGAATCACGGCGTGGCCCGGAACCCTCGTGCCGTCCGGCTCGTGCTCGCGCTGTCGGTCGCAGCCGTGCTTGCGGTGTTCCTGCTCTACGTCTCGATCGCGGGCGGGCGCCAGGCACAGCTGAAGCCGAGCCAGCTCGCGGGTCACGCGGAGACCGTCTCCCTCGTCGGCAGGGTCGTGGGTCACGCCCGCGGGGACGGCTACTCGAAGAGCGGGCTGCGCTTCAGAGTCGGGGACATCGGCGGCAAGGCCTCCGTGCAGGTCGTCTATCGCGGCAGCGTGCCCGACATGTTCAAGACCGGGCGGCACGTCGTCGTGGACGGCCGCTACGCACGGGGCGTCTTCGTCGCCAAGCACGACACCCTCGTGACGAAGTGTCCGTCGAAGTACGCGCCCGCCAAGAAGGCCTAGTTGTCCATCTGGCTCGTCCTGGGCGGCGTGCTCGCCGTGGCCTGCGTGCTGCTCGTCGCGCGCCCGTTCCTGCGTGAGCCTGCGCCGGAGCACGATCGCCTCGAGGAGCCCGGGTCGCGCGAGCAGGAGCGCATCGCTCTCGAAGAGGAGCGCGACCGCGCGCTGGCGGCCCTGAAAGAGCTCGAGTTCGACCACCGCACCGGCAAGGTGTCCGACGACGACTACCGCGCGCTCGTCGGGCCGCTGCGCCGCCGCGCGGCGGAGTTGCTGCGGGCGCTCGAGCCCCGGAAGACGCGACAGGAGCGCGTGCATGCCGGCGGCCGCTAGCTGCGCCAACTGCGGCTCGCGCCTTTCGAAGCGGAGCCGCTTCTGCCCGGAATGCGGCACGCGCGTCGCCGGTCCCAGCGAGACCGCGGTGCAGGAGCTGCCGCCGCAGGAAACCGGCCCGGTTCCGGTCGAGCTGAGCGTGGTCGCGCCACGCTTCTTCGGAGTCACTCCGCCGGCCGCGGTGCTCGCGCTCGCCGCGGCCTCTCTCGCACTTGCGATCGTGCTCTTCGTCAGCGGTCACGTGATCGTTGGCAGTGCGCTGATCGGCGTTGCGGCCGTGCTCGCGTTCGTCTTCGTCGGGCTCACGCGCCAGCTCCCCGATGTGCCGGTTTCGCGCCTCTCGAGCGGCGCCGTGGAGGTGTTGCGCGCCCGCGCCGGCTTCGCAATGGAGGCGGTGAGCGTCCACTCCGGCGCGCGGGTGGAGCTGTTCCGCCTGAGGCGCGAACTGGCGAGTCTCCTGGCTCAGCGGGCGGAATGTGCCCGTGCTCTCGGGGAAGCGGTGTACGCTGACAACGAGGAAGGGAGCGGATCGGCCCGTTCGCGGATGGCAGAGCTGGACGGGCTGGTCGCGGCAAAGGAGGAAGAGATGGAGCAAACAGCGACAGGCGCGATGGAGCGAATCCAGCGAGCACAGCTCCAGGTGCAGCCGACCCAGATCGAGACCCCCCAGCCGGTGCCGGAGCCCTATCCGGAGCCGAGCCCGGCGCCGCAGCCCGTGCCGGTGCCCGAGCCGACACCCGAGCCGTCAGAGCCGCCCGGCCCGACAATCGTGCCGGAGCCGAGCCCGGCCCCGAGCCCGCCGCCGCAGGGGGAATAGCCCCTACGGGCAGGGACGCCCGGCCGACCGCCGAAGTCTCGCCAAATGCACATCCGCCGACTCTTACCGGTCGTCGTGCTCCTCCTGGCCATCACCACGGCCTCCGCGAGCGGGGACGTCACGAGCCGGAAGCAGGAGATCGACTCGCGTCTCCAGGCCGTCCAGGCAAAGATTGCCCGCGCCGAGCAGCGCGAGCGCGAGCTGGCCGCCGACATCGCCTCGGTCAACCATGAGATCCGCAACCTCGCCTCGCAGGTCGGCGATGTCTCTGCGCAGCTCGCGCCGCTCGAACGGGACCTGGCTCTGCACAAGGAGAAGCTCGACCGGCTGAACGAGCTCTACCGGCTTCAGACCTCGCGCTACGAGTTCTACCGCAGCGAGTACAACGCCATGATCGACCGGCTCGGGAACCGCCTGATCGACATCTACGAAGGCGGCGAGCCCAGCTCGCTCGAGGTGCTCCTTTCGGCCAAGACGTTCAGCGATCTGATCTCCCAGGCCGACTACGTGAATGCGATCGTGGCGCAGGACAAGCACATCGCCGGCCAGGTGGGAACAGCCAGACAGCGCGTCCACCGGCAGCGGAAGCACACGAAGCGCTTCCGGGCACTCGCGGCCGCGGAGACCAGGACGATCGCCCTTCGCGCGGGCCAGGTGCGGGCGCTCAGGGACGAGCTACTCGCGAGCGAGAACCATCTCGCCGCCGCGCGCGCCTCGAAGCGCGAAAGCCTCCGGAGCGTGGCCGAGAGCAAGCAGGAGTACCTGCACGAGGCCGCGGGACTCGCGCAAGCGAGCGCCACGCTCGCCTCCCAGATCCAGTCCGCCCAGTCGAGCAACTCCTACTCGCCGCCGGAAGACAATACGCCCTCGGCCGCCGGCTTCATCTGGCCGGTCAACGGGCCGGTGACGAGCGATTTCGGCATGCGCTGGGGCCGCATGCATGAAGGGATCGACATCGGCGTCCCCTCGGGCACGGCGATCCACGCCGCCGCCTCCGGCCGGGTCGTGTACTCGGGCTGGATGGGCGGCTACGGCAACCTCGTCGCGATCGACCACGGGCGCGGGCTCTCGACCGCGTACGGACACCAGTCCAGCATCGCCGTCGGCAATGGCCAGATCGTGTCGCAGGGGCAGGTGATCGGCTACGTCGGGTGCACCGGGCACTGTTTCGGGGATCACCTGCACTTCGAGGTGCGCGTCAACGGCAGTGCGGTAGACCCGCTCGGTTACCTGTAGGCGCGTTTCGGGCCGGCCTCCGCGTGGAACCACGTGTTTGTCCTGCGGGACAACACGAAAGGAGACGCCGAAATGCTCGCATTGCTACTCGTTCTGCTCCTCGCGATCCTGCTCTTCGGGATCGGCTTCGCCGTGAAGATCCTCTGGATCGTCGCTGCGATCGTGCTCGTACTCTGGCTGATCGGCTTCCTCGCCCGAGGCCCAGAGGCGCGCTGGTATAGGTGGTAGCCGGTTAGCCCAGGAAGGTCTGGCCGAGCAGGAAGACGTTCAACGCCGAGATCAGGGCGGCGACGAGCACTGCGATTGCCGTCGTCGCCCGCCGGTTCACGAGGATTCCCATCAGGTCCTTCCGGCTCGTGAAGTAGACGAGAGGGATCAGCGCGAACGGGATCCCGAACGAGAGCACCACCTGGCTGATCACCAGCGTCCGTGACGGGTCGAGCCCGATCCCGGCGACGACGAGCGCTGGGAGCATCGTCACGAGACGGCGCACGAAGATCGGGATCTTGCGCTCGATGAACCCCTGCATCACCACCTGGCCGGACAGCGTGCCGACCGTCGAGCTGGAGAGGCCCGAGGCGAGCAGGGCAAGCGCGAAGAGCGTGCTCGAGGCACCGCCGAGGATCGGTTCCAGCGTCTTGTGCGCGTTCTCGAGCGAGTCCACGTTGTGGATCCCGGACTTGAAGAAGACGCTCGCGGCCATCACCAGCATGGCCATGTTGATCAGGCCCGCGATCGTCATCGCGATCACGACGTCGACCTTCGTGTAGCGGTACAGGCGCTTGGCCTCCTCGTCGTTCTGCGGGACGACGCGGTTCTGGGTCAGCGCGGAATGCAGGTAGATCACGTGCGGCATCACTGTCGCGCCGAGGATCCCGACCGCCAGCAGCACCGACTCGCTGCCGGCGAAGTCCGGCGAGACCGCGTGCAACGCGACGGTTCCCAGCGGCGGGTTCGCGTAGAAGAGCTCGGCGACGTACGAGACGCCGATCACGCCGACGAAGGCGGCGATCACGGCCTCGAACGGGCGCAAACCGAGTCGCTGCAGCGCGAGGATCGCGAGGGTGCAGACACCCGTGACCAGGGCCGCGACGAAGATCGGCATCCCGAAGAGGAGATGGAAGCCCACCGCCGCTCCGAGGAACTCGGCCAGGTCGGTGGCCATCGCGATCAGCTCCGCCTGCACCCAGAGGCTGCGCGAGGTCTGGCGGGAGAACTGGTCGCGACAGACCTCCGGCAGGTTGCGCCCAGTGGCGATCCCGAGCTTCGCGGAGAGCGTCTGGATCAGCATCGCCATCAGGTTCGAGGCGAGGATCACCCAGCAGAGCGTGTAGCCGAACTTCGAGCCGCCGGCGATGTTGGTCGCGAAGTTGCCCGGGTCGATGTAGGCGACGCAAGCGACGAAGGCGGGGCCGAGGAAGGGAAGGATGCGAAAGGGCCCGGGGAACCCGCGCAAGGCCCGCTCGGCCGCCTCGACGTTACCCGCGGAGACCCGTTCTGCCCGCGTCGCCATCACGCGGCTGAGTCTAGCGAAAAGTTAGGCGTGCCTAAATCTTGACGAGTCGCAGGTCAGGCAGGTTGCGCCAGCGCTCGTCGATGTCGAATCCGTACCCGACGAAGAACTCGTCCGGGACGGTGAAGCCGACGTAGTCCACGGGCAGGTCGTCGACCAGGCGGCGGTAGGGCCGGTCGAGGAGCGCGACCACTCGCAGGCTCTCCGGCTTGCGCAGCTCGAAGATGTTGCGCAGGTAGTTGAGCGTGAGCCCCGTGTCGACGACCTCGTCGACGATCAGCACGTCGTGGCCCGCGAGGGGGATGATCGTGTCCTTCAGCAGGCGCACGCGTGAATGGCCACCAGTGTTGGCACCGTTGTAGCCGGCGAGCTCGACGAAGTCGACCTTGTGCGTGCTCGGGATGGCCCGGGAGAGGTCGGTCAGGAAGACGACGCTCGCCTTCAGGATCGAGATCAGCAGCAGCTCCTTGCCGGCGTAGTCCTCGGCGATCTGCGCGCCGAGCTCGTCGACCCGCGACCGGAGCTCCTCCGCCGAGAGGAACACGTCTCCGACCCGCGGGTCGGAGGCTTCTATGACGCCAGGTCGAGGCGGTATCGCTGGACCAGCCGCTCGATGTCGCGTTTGTAGAAGAGCTTGGCCTGCACCCCGGGATAGCGCTGGCGGAGCTTGCGCAGCTTGCGGTTCTTGCGCGTCACGAGACGCTGCTTCATCACCGTGATCTCGAGGAACAGGTTCTGCTCTGGGAGGTAGAAGTCCGGCGTGAACGCCTCGGTCACGCGCCCGTCCTCGTCCTGCTCGAGGACGAACGTCCGCGGCTCGTAGTCCCAGCGAATGCCGTAGAAGTCGAGCACCTTGGCGCACTCGCGCTCGGCGTCGTTGACGAAGCGCGGCGGGTCCTTGCCGCAATAAGCCTGGAAATCGGCGATTTCTGCCACCCCCGCGCAACAGTAGCAGCGGGTACGGACGCGACTTCTTTCGGGGGACTTGATAGAAGACGCCTCGCGCGATGCCCCGGCTCCGCTTCACTCCACAGAAACGCGAGTTCTTCGAGCTCTACTCGCAGGCCTCGGCCAACACGGTCGGGATCTCGCGGCTGCTCGTCGAGCTGCTCGAGCGCTTTCCCACGGACGGCGAGGCCCTGGTCGGCCGCATCAAGGAGCTCGAGCACGAGGGCGACCGGCTCACGCACGAGGTCGTCCTGCTCCTCAACAGCACCTTCGTGACGCCCTTCGACCGGGACGACATGTACCGGCTCGCGGGCGCCCTCGACGACATCTGCGACCACATCGACGAGGCTGCCGACAACCTCGGTTCCTACGGGGTCGACCGCGTGCCGGAGAAGGCGCGCGAGCAGGCCGACGTGATCTTGCGGGCCGCGACGAAGCTCGACGAGGCGGTCGGTAGGCTCCAGGGCTTCAAGGACTCGAGCGACCAGCTGGCCGAGCTGCGGGCGCTCGAGGACAAGGGCGACGAGCTCGAGCGCGACGCGGTCGCCGAGCTGTTCCGCTCCACCGACGACGCCAAGACGATCATCCGCTGGAAGGACATCCACGAGCGCCTGGAAGAGGCGGTGGACGCGCTCGAGAACGCCGCGGACGTCCTCGAGGCGATCGTGGTCAAGAACCGGTAGCGCCGGGTAGTGGACACCGTCCTGCTCGTCGTGGTGGTGCTCGTCGCGCTCGGCTTCGACTTCACGAACGGCTTCCACGACACGGCCAACGCCGTCGCGACCTCGGTCTCCACCCGCGCGGTCTCGCCGCGGCTGGCGGTGGCGATCGCGGCGGCCGCCAATCTCGCCGGCGCCTTCGTCACGACCGCGGTCGCGAAGACCGTCGGCAAAGGGATCATCGATACCGGTCTCGCGAACGAGAAGACGATCCTGGCCGCGCTGATCGGCGCGATCACGTGGAACCTCATCACCTGGTGGCTCGGGCTCCCGTCGAGCTCCTCGCACGCGCTGATCGGCGGACTGGTCGGCGCCGCCATGGCGCACTCGGGGTTCAAGGGCGTGCAGTGGCACGGGCTCGCCCACAACGTCGCGATCCCCGCGGTGGCCGCCCCGGCGATCGCCTTCGTTTCGGCCTTTGTCCTGCTCGTGGCGCTCTACTGGGCATTCGTGCGGGTCACGCCCGGGCTCGCGAACCGCACGTTCCGGATCGGCCAGCTCGCGTCGGGAACCTGGGTCGCGTTCACCCACGGGGCCAACGACGCGCAGAAGACGATGGGCGTGATCGCTCTCGCGCTCTACGAGACCGGCCACCTCTCGCACTTCTACATCCCGACCTGGGTGATCGTGGCCGCGGGCCTGGCGATTGCCGCCGGAACGTACGTGGGCGGCTGGCGAATCATGCGCACCCTCGGCCAGCGGGTGATCAGCATGGAGCCCGCGAGCGGCTTCGCCGCACAGACGACGGCGGGGTTCACGATCTTCTTCGCAACTCGCTTCGGCTATCCGCTCTCGACGACGCACGTGATCTCCGGCTCGATCATGGGCGCCGGCGCGACGCGGCGGCTGTCTGCGGTCCGCTGGGGGGTCGCGGGCAACATCGTCTTCGCCTGGCTACTGACGATTCCGGCGGCGGGCCTCGTTGCTGCCGCGCTCTACTGGCCCATCGAGGGGCTGTTCTAGGAGGGCTTGACGGAATCTCGCTCGTCGTCGGGCGGCCCGAGGGCACAACTAGGTTTCGTCAAGCCCCCCGGCTCCCGGCTCTACACTTCGGGCATGCCGGAGGCTCGAAACGGCGGCTCCTTCACGATCGCGCAGATCTCCGACATCCACTGCGGTGGAGTCGACTTCGTGCCGAACCTGCTCGAGCGCGCGATCCGCGAGATCAACGACCTCGAGCCCGACATCGTCATCTGCTCCGGCGACCTGACCACCTTCGGCTTCAAGCACGAGTACGTGATGGCGAAGTCGTACGTCGATGAGATCGAGTGCGAGTCGGTCGTCGTGATCCCGGGGAACCACGACTCGCGCAACGTCGGCTACGTGCACTTCGAGGACATGTTCGGCGACCGCAACTCGGTGCTCCGGCTCGGCGGGGTGACCGTGGTCGCGGTGGACTCGACCGAGCCCGACCTCGACAACGGTCAGATCGGGCGCGGCCGCTACCGCTGGATCGAGGAGCAGTTCGCGGAGGGGGCCGACCTGCGCGTCTTCGTCCTGCACCACCACCTGCTGCCCGTTCCCGGCACGGGTCGCGAGCGCAACGTGGTCTACGACGCGGGCGACGTGCTCGAGTGTCTCCAGCGCGCCGGGGTGGACCTCGTGCTCTCCGGCCACAAGCACGTCCCGTACGCCTGGCGGCTCGAGAATCTCTTCGTGGTGAACGCGGGCACGGTCTCGTCCCAGCGGCTCCGAGGGAAGACGCGGCCCTGTTACAACGTGATCGAGATCACCGACCGCCACGTCGACGTCTGGCGCAAGTACCCGTTCCACGGGCAGGAGCGGATCATCCAGTTCTCGACGGAAACACTCGCGTTCGAGAAGTACACGACGCGGATCGAGGACGAGGTCAAGGCGAGGACCTGATGCGGGCGATCGCAGTCATCGACGGTGAGCACTACGCGCCCGTCGTGCGCGATGCGCTCGCTGCGCTGCCCTACGACTTCGTCGCGGTCTGGCTGGCGGGCGGGACCGAGAAGCTGCGTGGCGGCGAGGACTACGGCGTGCCGGTCGTGGACGAGCTGGAGGCGGCGATCGCGGAGCTCGACCCGGAGATCGTCGTCGATCTCTCGGACGAGCCGGTGCTCGGGCCTCGCGAACGCTTTCGCGTGGCGAGCCGGGTGCTCGCGCTCGGACTGCCCTACGTTGGCCCGGATTTTCGCTTCGATCCGCCGGAGCAGGCGCCGTTTCCTGTGCCTTCGCTGTCGGTCGTCGGCACGGGCAAGCGCGTGGGCAAGACGGCGGTCACCGGACACCTGGCGCGGCTGCTCGCGCTCGACCGCGACGTGATCGTCGTGGCGATGGGCCGCGGCGGCCCGCCCGAGCCGGAGGTGGCCGAGGTGCGCCCGACCCTCGAACGCCTGCTCGAGCTCTCGCGCGAAGGCCGTCACGCCGCCTCCGACTACCTCGAGACGGCAGCTCTCGCCGGGGTCGTGACGATCGGCTGCCGGCGCTGCGGCGGGGGGCTCGCCGGAGCGCCCGGTGAGTCGAACGTGCTCGCGGGAGCCGCCCTCGCCGCCGAGCGCGAGCCCGACCTCGTCGTCTTCGACGGCAGCGGCGCCGCCACCTCGCCGGTCGCTACAAGCGCCCGCGTGCTCGTGACGAGCGCGGCCCAGCCGGTCGAGGTCGCGGCGGGCTACCTGAACGCCTACCGCATCCTCGTCTCCGACCTCGTCGTGCTCACCGGTGCGGAAGCGGGCTCGGGCTATGAGGAGCTCGCGCACGCGATCGGCCAGGTGAAGGACGTTCCGGTAGTGCCGGCCGTCCTGCGCCCGCGGCCGGCGGAGCCGATCCTCGGCCGGCGGGTCGCGTACTTCTCGACGGCCCCGGAAGAGGCGCACGAAACGCTCGCCCGCCACCTGCGCGAGGAGCACGGGGCGGACGTCACGCTCGTCTCCGGCAATCTCGCCCACCGCAGCGCGCTCCGTGAGGACGTCGCGAGCGCGGATGCGGAGGTGTTCCTCGTCGAGATCAAGGCCGCGGCGATCGACGTGGTCGCCGAGGCGGCCGTGGAGCGGGGCGCCCAGGTCGTCTTCGCGGACAACCAGCTCGTTCCGGTCGGCGTGCTCGACCTCGACACCGAGCTGATCCGCCTCGCCGACTCCGCGATCGCCAGAGAGGTCGTGCCCAGGTGAGCGACCGGCGCTATCGCCAGCCGCTGCCGCTCGGCGGCGAGGACGGCCTGCCCTTCTCGAAGGGCCTGATGGCCCGCGCGCTGATCGCGGCCGGCTTCTCCGCCGACCGGGCCTACGAGCTCGCGCTCGCCGTCGAGGCCGACCTGAACGCGACCGACCGACAGTCGATCTCGTTCGAGCGGCTCGACGAGCTGGCGCACGACTCGCTGGGTGACGAGGCCGGGCCGGAGGCGATGCGCCGTCTCCGCCTCTACCGCGAGCTGTACGAGCTCGACCTGCCGATCATCCTGCTCGTCGGGGGCGCGACCGGCACCGGAAAGTCCACGATCGCCACCGACGTCGCGTACCGCCTGGGGATCACGCGCGTGACGTCGACCGACTTCGTCCGCCAGACGATGCGGGCCTTCTTCTCGCAGGAGTTCATGCCGGCGATCCACCACTCGAGCTTCGAGGCCGGCCGCGCGATGGCCGATGAGGACGCCGACGGCAGCGACGCGGTGATCGGCGGCTTCCTCGAGCAGACCCGGGACGTGCTGGTCGGCGTCCAGGCCGCAATCGACCGCGCGCTCGAAGAGGGCTGGTCGATGGTGCTCGAGGGCGTCCACCTTGTCCCGGGGATGCTGCCGAAGAAGATCCAGGGCGCGCTCGTCGTCCAGTGCGTGCTCGGGATCGCGGATGCGGAGGCGCACGCGAGCCACTTCTGGATCCGCGACACCGATTCCGAAGGCGTCAGGCCGTACGAGAAGTACCTCGACTCCTTCGACGACATCCGGCTCGTGCAGACGTACATCTTCGAGCGGGCTCACAAGCACGGCGTCCCCGTGATCGAGAACGGGAACATCGAGGACGCGATCGGCGAGGTGATGGAGCTCGTGCTGGCCGCCGCCGAGCCGCTCGGGGTGCGGCAATGACGCAGACCGAGCCCGAAAAACGCGTCGGGGCGCTCGGGAGCGAGGCGCGCTTCTGCCTCTGCGAGAGCTACGCGCGCGTGACCGAGCGGGCGGCGCTGGCCGGTGCCCGCTGGCTCGGCCGGGCCGATCAGGAGACCGCGGAGGAGGACGCGTCCAACGCGATGCGCCTCGCTCTCGAGCTGTTGCCGATCGACGGGAAGGTCGTGATCGGCGCCGGAGGCGAGACGAGCGAGCTCACGACCGGGGAGACGCTCGGCTCCGGCGGCGAGGAGGTCGATCTCGCGCTCGACCCGCTCGAAGGGCGCGGCGTGGTCGCTCGCGGCGGCTACGGCGCGATGTCCATGATCGCGGTCGGCGAGCCCGGCGCGTTCCAGATGCTGCCCGAGATGTACATGCGCAAGATGGCCGTCGGACCCAAAGCCCGCGGCGCGATCGACCTCGGCAAGCCGGTCGGCGACAACATTCGCGGGATCGCCGACGCCTTCGGGCGCATGGTCAACGACGTGACCACAATCGTTCTCGACCGCCCGCGCCATCACGACCTGATCGAGGAGATCAGGGCCGCCGGCGCGCGCATCAAGCTGATCCAGGACGGCGACGTGACCGCCTCGATCTCCGCCGCGATCCGCGGCACGAACGACCACCTCGCGGTCGGGATCGGCGGCACGCGCCAGGCCGTCCTCTCCGCGGCGGCCCTGCGCTGCCTCGGCGGCGAGCTTCAGGCGCAGCTCTGGCCTACGTCGCGAACCGAGGTCGAGGCCGCCCGCGAGGGCGGGGTGGAGGACGTCGAGAAGGTCTTCACGATCGAGGATCTGGCCGCCGGCGAGATGATCGTCGTCGCGACGGGGGTCTCGAACGGCGACCTCCTGCGCGGGGTGCGGTTCCTCGCCGACAGCGCGCGCACGCACTCGCTGGTGATGTGCACGCGCTGCAACTGGGTGCGCTTCGTGGACGGCTTCCACTTCTTCGCCCGGGAGCGCCGCGAGGAAGTCCGACTGCTCGGCTACTGATGGCCCTCGCGGGGAGCTGCCTCTGCGGCGGCGTGCGCTTCGAGGTCGAGCTGCCCTTCCGCCGGGCGAACCACTGCCACTGCTCGTTCTGCCGCAAGCACTCGGGCTCCTTCGGTCTGACGCAGGGGCGCGTTCCGCGTGAGCAATTCCGGCTGCTCGCGGGCGAGGAGCTGCTCCGCAGCTTCAGGCCCGAGGGCGGCACGGCGGCGAAGGTCTTCTGCTCGGTCTGCGGCTCGAGCCTCTTCGGCGGCCACTGGCCCGACGGCGACGAGGTCTCGATCCGGCTCGGCTCGCTCGACGGCGATGCGGAGATCCGGCCGCAGTACCACTCGTTCGTGGATTCCCGCGCCGCGTGGGACGAGCTCCCGGAGGACGGCCTGCCGCGGTACCCTGGTGCCAATGCCGACGCGTGACGACGTCATGGAAGCGCTGCGCTCCGTCGAGGACCCCGAGCTCGGAATGGACATCGTCGAGCTCGGCCTGGTCTACGACGTCGAGGTGCAGGGCCCGAAGGTGAAGGTGCTCTACAGCCTCACGTCGATGGGCTGCCCCGCCGGGCCGCTGATCCAGCAGAACGTGGAGGAGACCGTGCGGGCGATGCCCGAGGTGGGAGACGTCGAGACCGAGCTGGTCTGGGACCCGCCGTGGACGCCCGAGAAGATGTCCGACGACGCCAAGTTCATCCTCGGCTTCGGCTAGCCCGGGATCGTTAGCACGATCTTCCCGAACTGCTCGGCCGCTTCCATGCGCTCGTGCGCGGCGCGGGCTTCCTCGAGCGGGAAGGTCGAGTCCACGACCGGCTTCGCCCGGCCGCTCTTGACCAGCTCGTAGGCGCCCTCGAAGTCGGCGCTGGTGCCCATCGTCGAGCCGTAGATCGTCAGCTGCTTCCACCAGATCCGGTGCAGGGCGGCCGGAGGGTTCGGGCCGGTGGTCGCGCCGCAGACGACTATCCGGCCACCCGCGCGCGCTGACTGGAGCGAGGTCTGCCAGGTTGCCTCGCCGACGTGCTCGAGCACGACGTCGACGCCTGTCCCGCCGGTCGCCTCCTTCACCGCCGCGGCCACGTCGCCCGTCGCGTGGTTGACCGTCGCGTCGGCGCCGAGCTCGCGGGCCCGCTCGAGCTTCTCGTCGCTCGAGGAGGTGACGAGCGCGCGTGCCCGGAGCGCCTTTGCGATCGCCAGGCCCGCCGAGGCGACGCCGCCGCC
>JBBRZN010000026.1:0-26927 GCA_038236705.1 Gaiellales bacterium | reverse complement strand
TTCGAGCTCCATCTCGTCGAGCACATGGCGGTAGGGACGTGCGTCGGGTTTGTAGGCGCCCACCTCCTCGACGCCGAAGATGCGCTCGAAACGCTCGAGCAAGCCTGCTCGCTCGAGCATCGCCTTCGTTTGCTCGCGCCGCCGTTGCTGAGCGCGACAATCGGGATGCCTGCGCCGGCGAGATGATCCGAGCGCAGCCTCCGCGTCGTCGTAGGGCGCGACGGCCTTGAGGCTGTCGAGCACGTCCGCCCTCCGCGAGGCATCGAGCTCGAGCTGCGCGAACGTCGTTTTCAGCGTCGAGTCCGCGATCTCCTGGAAGGGGCGGAACTGACCGACGGTGGTCAGCGTCAGCGCCGTATGCAGCAGCCGCTCGAACCAGTCTTCGAGCGTCAGCTCCGGCGCCCCGATCTCGATCAATCTCGCGCGGACGGATTCGAGATCGAACAGCGTTCCGAGCACGTCGAAGATCACCAGTCGCGCCATCGAGACTCCTGCTTCCCCCAGGCCACGGCATTTACCCCTCGGCCTTCCGAGTTGGCGGCGTTATGGCCGGCGGGCGACGACGACGCCGTAGCCGAGATCCCCGCGCGCGAGCGCCGCCTGCGCGGCGGCAACCAGGTCACGGCCGCGCGCAAGGGCGCCATCAACGAAGGAGGCGCCGAGGAGCCGGGCAACGCGCAGGCGCCCGTCGATCCGCTCGAGCAGCCGTTCGAGCGCCTCATCGTGTCGCTCGGCTTGCTCGACGATCAAGCCGGCGCCGCCGAGCAGGCTCGCGAGCTCTGCCAGCGACCGGGCATCGGCGATACAGGCGATCCAAGCCTGCAGGCCGGTCAGCTCGGGCGGCAGCCGTGTCACGTCCGCTGTCACGTCGGCGAGCGCCAGCCGCGCGCCGGGGCGAAGGACGCGCGCGAGCTCGCGCACGGCGGCCTCCTTGTTGGGAAAGGTGCAGAGCGCGCACTCGCAGAGGGCGCCGTCGACGCTCGCGTCTGGGAGCGGCAGCGCCTCGGCGTCGCCCTGGAGGAATCGCACCCGCTCGCTCAGGCCAGCGTCACGGGCGGCCCGGGCGCCCGCGGCGACGCTCGTCGGCGACAGGTCGACCCCGATCACGTCCGCGCCGGTCTCTCGGGTCAGCTGCAGGGCGCTTGTTCCGGGGCCGCTGGCGACGTCGACGACCGTCGCGCCGGTGCCGACCTCGAGCGCCGCGATCAGGTGTGAGGTGAGCGCCGCTCCGCCGGGGTGGAACGAGTCGCCGAGCAGGAAACGTGCCGCCTCGCTCGAGTAGGCGGCGGCACAACAGGACTTGATCTCTTCGGGAGCGATCGTCATTCGAGCCCGCGGCCAACGTTGCTCGCGTTCACCGGGGCGACGATCCCGGTGCCGTTGGCGGTCTTCGATCCGTACGGCGTCGGCTGCAGGAGCGGCTGCAGCGGCAGCGCGTTCGGCACCACCGGCGCGACCTCGACACCCGAGAGTTCTGCGCGCACCTGTTCGCGGTAGCCGACCGAGTTGTAGGCGCAGAACGGGATCAGCCGTCCGTCCGGGACGAGCTCGACGACGCAGCACTTCATCAGTTGGCGCACGTTCAGCGTGTACGCGTCCTGGAAGTCCTGAACCACGATCATGAACACCTTGTCCTCGAGCTCGTCGAGCCGTCCGGGCAGGTCGATGCCGCAGCTCTCGCAGGCGAGCAGCGCCCGCTCGGCGCCCGGGGTGGCCGAGGAGGAGAACATCCGCTCGAGCGCCTGCCGCACCTCCGGGTCGGGGAGCACACGGTTGGAGAGGTAGTCGAGGTAGTCGTCGATCTCGAGCAAACGCGTGAACGGGACGACGCCGTCGCCGTCGACGAACGCGTAGCTCATCGAGCGGCAACTCGGAAAGCAGCAGGGCACGGGGACGAAATCGTCGAGCCGATACCACTCCGGCACCTGCGCGGCCACGAGCTTCATCACGTCGGCGTTCGTCAGCCGCTCCAGCGGGTCGAACTCGACGTGGCGGCCGGAGTGCGTGACTGGCTGGAACGCGACCGCACGCACGGCCTCGTGAGCGAGGGCGAAGCGGACGATCGCACCTACCTCCTGCTCGTTGACGCCCTTCTCGATCGCCGCCACCAGCGTCACCGTTAGTCCATTCTCGGCACAGGCGTCGAGCGCGCGCTGCTTGTCGGCCCGCAGATCCTTGCCGCGAATCCTCAGGTGCGTCTCCAGCTCGAAGCCGTCGAACTGCAGATAAAGGTGAGGCTTCAGCGCAGCCAACTCGCGCGCGAAGCGGCGGTCGCGGGCGATCCGGATCCCGTTCGTGTTCAGCATCACCATCCGGATTCCCTTCGCCTGCGCGAGCGCGATGAACTCGAGGATCTGTGGGTGGATCGTCGGCTCGCCACCCGAGAACTGGACGACCTCGGGCTCGCCTTCGGCGGCCACGAAGCGGTCGAGCATGAACTCGACCTGCTCGAAGCTGAGCGAGAAGCCGTCCGGCTGGTGCCCCGAGTCGGCGAAGCAGATCGGACAGTCGAGGTTGCAACCGCTGTTCACCTCGACGATCGCCAGACAGGCGTGCTGCTTGTGCTCGGGGCACATGCCGCAGTCGAGCGGACACCCATCGCTGACCTCGCTTTGGAACTCGAGCGGCAGCGTCCCGGGCTTGTTGTAGCGCTGCTGCGCCATGTATAGCTCCGCGTCCGAGTAGATGAGCGCCTCGAACGGGCCGTGCTGCGGGCAGCGCTTACGCAGGATCACCCGGTTGTCGCGCACGTTCACCTCCGCATCGAGCACGCGCTTACAGACCGGACAGATCGACTTCGTGTACTCGAGGAACACCTCGTCGCGATCGACCTTGCGCCGGTCAGCCTGGTGCAGCGCCATCTGGCTCCCCCTGTCGTTGGCAGACGATGACTCAGATGCACCCTTCCCGCCCCGCGATTCGCCTACTCCGAAGCATGTACGAATCGGCTCCGCGGTCACCTCCCTCTAACCGGCCGGTGGCCCGCGAAAAGGAGGCGCAGTTGCTAGGCAAGCTGCTTGCGGTCGCGCTCGTCGCTGCGACTGCGACCGCGCTCGCCGCGGGCCGGGCCGGATCGGCGCTGCCGAAACTGCAGGGCACTGTCGGCCCCGATTTCTCGATCCACGTCAGGCAGGGCGGCCGGCCGCTGAGGAGGCTTCCCGCCGGCGTGTATGTGATCGCGGTCGCCGATCGCTCGCCGATCCATGACTTCCACCTGCGAGGCCCGGGCGTGAACAAGGTGATCACGACCGTCGCTTTCGTCGGCACGAAGACGATCAAGATGAAACTAGCGCCTGGGCGCTACAGCTACGTCTGCGACCCGCACCACACGCTGATGCACGGAAGCTTCACAGTCCGCTAGTAGGAGAAAGGAGGACCGATGAGTTGGGTCAAGCAGGCAGCCGGCGCCGAATCGCTGCCGAACATCCTCGCCTCGCATTCGCTGAACGCCGAGGCGCTCGCGGCGCATGAGCGCCTGTACCGGACGATCATGTTCGGCGACTCGCCGCTTGCGCGCAGCGAACGGGAGGCGATTGCCGTCGCCATCTCGGCCGCGAACGACTGCCACTACTGAGTCGTCCAGCACGGCGAGGCGCTTACCCGCGAAGCGGGCGAGGCATCGCTGGCGGAGGCGGTCGCCTCCGGAAAGCTCGACAGCCTGCCGCCGCGGCTGGCCGCGCTCTGCCGCTACGCGCGCAAGCTGACGCTCAGGCCCCAGGCGAGGTCGCGGACGTCGAGCGGCTGCGCGCCCACGGCCTGGACGACCGCGCAGTCGTCGATGCGAACCAGGTCGTCTCCTACTTCAACTACGTCAATCGGGTTGCCGACGGCCTCGGCGTCGAGCTCGAGCCGAGCTGGCCGGCGGAGCTGCGCGCACCGCGCACATACGCAGCTCGGCCGCCCGAGTTCCCGTCGATCGCCGCCGACTCGCTGCCCTGGCTGTCGGTCGCGCAGATGCGCGAGGTCGACCGGTTGATGATCGACGAGTTCGGGGTCGCGCTCGAGCAGATGATGGAGAACGCCGGCCGCTCACTCGCTGTGGTCGCACGACAGTTGCTCGGCGGCGACGCCCGCGGCCGCCGCGTCCTCGTGATCGCCGGCAGCGGTGGCAACGGCGGCGGCGGCATGGCCGGCGCACGTCAGCTTGCGGTCGCGGGCGCGGAGGTCGAGGTGCGCCTCACGGGTCCGCCCGATCGGCTCGATCCGGTTCCCAGGCGTCAGTATGCGAGCCTTCATGCGATCGGCGTCGCTGTCGACTTCCGCCCGGGCGGAGAGCTGCCGGACGCTTCGCTTGTAATCGACGCCGCACTCGGCTACAGCCTGCGCGGCGCACCCAGCGGCGAGGTCGCCCGCCTGATCCGCGCGCTCCCCAATGCGCCCGTACTCGCGCTCGACGTTCCCAGCGGGCTCGAGCTCGAGACCTCGATCCTGCACGAACCGCATGTGCGCGCCCAGGCAACGCTCACGCTTGCCCTGCCAAAACAAGCGCTGCGCGAAGGAGACGCCCCCGACGTCGTCGGCGACCTTTACCTCGCCGACATCTCCGTGCCGGCGGCCGTCTACCGGCGCCTCGGGCTCGACTACGAGTCGCCGTTCGCCCGCAGCCCGATCGTACGAATCGATTCCCACTGAACGGACATCAAAAGAGGACGATGCCGACTTCTATCGATCGGGACGAGGTCCGACGGTTGATTGCCGACGAGACCGCGCAGCTCGTTGAGGTGCTCCCTGCGAAAGAGTTCGGCGAGGAACACATCGCGGGCGCAATCAACATTCCGCTCAAGGAGCTGGACGAGCGCGCGCCACGCGAGCTCGAGCACGAACGGCCGGTGATCGCCTACTGCAACGACTACCAATGAGACCTCAGCCCACGAGCCGCGTGGCGGCTCGAGGCAATGGGATTCCCGCGCGTCTACGACTACGTCGCCGGCAAAAAAGACTGGGGTTCCTACGGTCTGCCGCGAGCCGGAACGAATGTCCCTGAGCGCACGGCCGGAGACGTCGCACGCGATGTGCCAATCTGCACGCTCGACGAGCGGCTGACAGATGTGCGCGAACGCGTCCGCGCGGCCGGCTGGGACACCTGCGTCGTCATCAACGAGCAGCGCGTCGTCCTCGGCCGCCTCGGCCGCAAAGCCCTCGCCGCGGACACGGACGAGTCGGTCGAGGAAGCGATGGCCCGCGGACCAAGCACCGTCCGGCCGAGCATCGGCACCGACGCACTCCTCGAACGGATCGGCGCGCCCAACCTAACCAGCATCCTCGTCACCACCCCAGACGGCCGACTCGTCGGCCTCGCGCTCCGCGACGACCTCCGGTAGCCGCGCCTCCCCTCCCAAGAGCACCTGAATGACCCTGTCGGGTGTCAAAACTCAGGTCGGTGACTCGGAACATGCCGATTTGCAGGTGGAACCGAATTAACGCACCCCACGCGCGCTCGAAGTTGTAGTAGTCCACGTAGTCGGCCAGGTCGCGCCGGAGCCCGTGCAAGCGGACCTGGAGGTAGCGGGCAAACCCGGCACGAATCAGAGTTTTGAAACCCACGGAAGCGCTCGCCAGTCGGGCCGGCGCGGCTATCAAGAGGGGCGTTCTGGAGCTGAAGGCTCCATAAAGGGCTCCATACCTGATGCACACTGGAAACCGTGCAAAGCAATCAGAAAGAAAAAGCCCCATGTGCGGGGCTTTTGCAGAGCCCTCTGACGGACTCGAACCGTCGACCCCCTCCTTACCATGGAACTTCTCCGGCAACTGGTGGCAACCGACGGCAACGGTTTTTGGCGTGATTCCGCCGTTTTCGCTGCTGCGCGATTTGCCACTGCTTGCCACCGGTTGCAACCACGGGGCTCCATAAAGGCTCCATCCTTCGTTGCCAAAGTTGGCGGACACGCCGAAGTCTTTACGCTGGGAACGTGCCTGGAGCGAGCGAGGAAGCGCGTCGCGTCAAGATCATGAACGCGAACTGGATCGCAGGCGCCGATGGCGACGACGGTGATTTTGAGCTGATGATCGTGACAAGCGATGACCGCCACCACGTCGTTGCTCCCAGCCTGGCGGCGATGACCGCGCTCGTCGCACTTGCCCAGGCCGACACGGTTCTCGTCTGGGACCCGGCGGACCGAAGGCTGATTGCCGCGAACCTGCGAGGCACGATGCCCTGGACGGAAGACCCAGCCACGCCGGGTACCTGAGCAGCTCTTCAAGGACCGAGCCGGTAGCTGAGCTTTCACGGCCCACGGTGCTAGCTGAGAATGCGCCGTCGCCCCACCACTCGGGGATCACCTGCGGATCCGTCAAGACGGAGAAGACGTGCGGGCGCGCGACGCGTCGAAGACCCGCTCGACCCGGATCTCGAGCTGGTTCGTGACCGTGATCTCGTTCATCGTTCAGCTCACCGCCTGCTTGACGAGCTTCGCGATCCTGGCCTCGTCTGCCTTGGTCAGCTTCTTCAGCGCGAAGGCGATGGGCCACATGGAGCCGTCGTCGAGCTTCGCGCTGTCGTTGAAGCCGAACATCGCGTACCGCTCCTTGAACTTCGTGGCGTTGCGGAAGAAGCAGACGACCTTGCCGTCCTTGTTCGCGTACGCGGGCATTCCGTACCAGGTCTTCGGCGAGAGGTCCGGGGCGCTCTCTTTGACGAGCGCGTGTAGCCGCTTCCCGATCGCGCGATCGTGTGGGGCCATCGCGGCGAGCGCGGCGCGCACCGCGCTTTCCCCGTCCTCGGCCGCCTTCATCTCTCTCGCGCGCGCTCTCATCGCGGCCTTTTCCTCGGCGGTAAATCCTTGGTTCTTTTGCTGCTTGCGCTTCTTCGCAGTGGTGCTCATCGTGCTCCTTTCGTCCGTTCGACGACCTAGGCGAAGCGGTCGAGCCGCTGCAGCCACGTGCTTATGCCCTCGAAGGCGCAGGGCACTAACGTGCATCTGCGCGCACGGCCGATCTTCTCCGTCGTGACCAGTTCCGCTTCCTCGAGTAGGCGGATGTGCTTCTTCATCCCGGTCAGCGGCATGCCGAACGGCTCGGCGAGCTCGCTGATCGTCGCGCTGCCTGCGCCGTATTGCAGGAGGAAGGCGGTTGCGCCGACTGATTGCCACAGCTCAGCCAAGCTAAGCCTTGGTTCCTCGCGGGCGGGCTCTGCTCGGGGCGCGTCCTTCCTGCCGATAGGCGGGGACGTCGCTGCGCACGACGAGTTGCCTTCGCCAACATCCTATTCGCGAGGATGACGACGAGTAGCGAGATAGGGCGCGTCTAGACTCGGTGCTGGTGTCTGTCGCGGAGGTTGACGCGTACCTGCGAGGTGTTGAGGAGCCGAAGCGCAGCACGCTCCAGGCACTGCGCCGCACGATTCTCGAGATCATCCCGGAAGCCGAAGAGGTGATCTCGTACCGTGTGCCGGCGTTCCGCGTGCAGGGCAAGACAGTCGCCGGCTTTGCTGCCTTTCAGAATCACCTGAGCTATTTGCCGTTCAGTGGCTCGGTTCTTCCGCAGCTTGCAGACGAGCTTCGCGATTACACGATGACGAAGAGCGCGCTGCACTTTCCTATCGATGAGCCGCTGCCAAAAACGCTCGTGCAGAAGCTGATCGCGGTGCGGCTTGAGGAGGTTGGTCGGCGCTAGCGACCCCCATTACTCGAGACGAAGATCGCGGCCCCTGCCGCGATCATCAACAAGCCGAACCGAATCTCCCGGCCCCGCCACCACGCGACGAGCCCGGCGAGGACGTAGGCCAAAACCATCCAGACCATCAGCGTGGCGTGCACGCCGGGATGAGAGACATGGTCGCTCGTCAGTGCGAGCGCGGCCGCGCACGCGGCCGCACCGCAAGCGGCGAGCGCCACAGCAGCGAGCACCGAGCCAGTCGCCCGAGGGTAGGAAACGCGGCTGTCCGCATCGAACGCCCCTGAGTCGGCGACCACCCGGTTCCTCCTTGGCAGGCGTGGAAACGCCCCTCCGACCCTACTGCTTCGGCGTGCCGGATTCGAAGGAAATCCCTCGATACGCTCGACGAAGAATATGGAAAGAGGTCGTGGAGGAAAGGCTCGGGCTCGAGCCTGCGGCCTTGCGGAGCGCTAGCTGACACGGTCGATCGTCAGCAACCGCGCGCGGAGCCGGTGGAGGTGCGGCATCAGTCCGTAGATCACGATTGGGACTGCGATCGTTGCGAGTACGAGGGTGCGGAGCACCGGTGACATCGTTCGGAGCCAGTCCCCGAACGCCAAGTTGATGGCCGTCAGCGTTGGGAAGACGCACAGCCAGATCATGAAGGCGAGCTGGTGCTTGTTGGGCGGCGGGATCCGTGCGGACGGGTTTTCAGTGGTTTTGGTCATGGGTCCCTTCGGTTTCATGGTTGACCGCGTCACCGCTTGTTCTTGACGCGGTGACGCTGTGGGGGGTTGCGAACGTCCTCCTCGACGAGGTCGGCGTTGATTGCGATGGCGGCTGCGGATCCTTCGCCTGCAGCGGTGATCACCTGTGCGCGCGGGTTGGCGACGTTGCCGGCCGCCCAGACGCCGATCACGCTCGTTCTGCCGGTGGCATCGACGCGGACGAATCCTCCCTGGTCGACTTCGCAGCCCAGGGACTCGATCAGACCGTCGCTGCGGGCGTGGAGAGTCGGCCGGATGAAGACCGCGGCCCGGGGGATGGCGCCACCGTCGGCCAACTGCACTGCGTTCAGGCGATCGTCGACGATTGAGAAGCGCGCGACAAGACCGTCGACAACCTGCACTCCTCGTTCGTCCAGCGTCGCCCGCTCGCTCGCGATGATTGGGTAGGTGTGCGCGAAGAAGATGACGTCGTCCGACCATTGCCGAAGCAGGTGGGCGTGGTCGACGGAGCCGGGATCGGTGCCGAGCACCCCGATTGGTTGATCGCGCACCTCCCAGCCGTGGCAGTACGGGCAGTGGAGGAAGTCCCGGCCCCAGCGCTCGCGGGCGCCGGGGATGTCGGGCAGCTCGTCGACGGCACCCGTCGCGAGGAGCAGCCGTCGCGCTCTCGCCGTACGGCCGCCGGCGAGTCGGAGCGTGAAGCCGCTTGTGATCGCGGCCACGTGGTCGTCGACGAGTTCGACGGCGTAGCTGCGGAGTTCTGCTCGCGCGGCGGCGAGGAGGTCGGCGGGCGGGATCCCGTCGCGAGACAGGAAGCCCTGCATGTGCGCCGCCGGTGCGTTCCGTGGTGCTCCGGCGTCGATGACTGCGACCCGGCGCCTTGCTCGGCCGAGCACGAGCGCGGCACTCAAACCGGCCGCGCCGCCGCCGACCACCACCACGTCGTAGGTCTCAGACTTCATCGACGTGACGGTGCACGACAACAGGGGCCGGCCGCAATTTCCGTTGCTGTTTCTGGGAACGACTAGTAGCGTGGCCGTCGTGGCGGAATCACCGGCCATCCCGAGCGTCCTGGCCGAAGTCGGTCCCCGCTTGAAACGACTGCGTCAGCGCCGCGGCGTCACCTTGACGGCGCTCGCCGCGAGGACAGGCATCTCGAAGAGCACGCTGTCCCGACTGGAGAGCGGCCAGCGGAAGCCCAGCCTCGAGTTGCTCCTACCGCTGGCCGAAGCCCATCAGGTACCGCTTGACGAACTCGTTGGTGCACCTGACGTCGGCGACCCTCGAATCCGGCTCAAGCCGCGCGTCCGCAACGGTCGAATGGTCTTTCCGCTGACGGAGCAGTCGAGTGGTCTGCACGTGTGGAAGGTCATCATTCCGCCGGAACGGGACCGCGAGCTTCGGACGCACGAGGGCTACGAGTGGTTGTACGTGCTGTCCGGACAGATGCGGCTGGTCCTGGGCGAGCACGACATCACGATGGGGCCTGGCGAAGTCGCCGAGTTCGACACGCGGCTGCCGCACTGGTTCGGCCCGGCGGACGACGAGCCGGTTGAGATCCTGAGCGTTCACGGAAGCCACGGCCAGCGGATGCACGTGCGCGCGGCGCCCCGCCGCAAGACCGAAACCGTCTAACGCTTCCGGCCAAGCGCGAGACCTGACTCAAGCCGTTGTTCGGTTCACAAGTCGGGTCCGCAGCGATTCCCAGAAACAGCAACGAAAGTTGCCCCTTAGCTCGGCTACGTGCAACCTCGGCGAAGTGAAGCACCTCGAGTGTCCCCCGCATACCCGAACAACCTCCGCTGTCGGAGAAGGGAGGAACTACATGGACCCGCAAGGTTCCCGAAGTACTCCCGGCGGGCGGCGTTGGCTAACCGCGGCGTCGCAGGTCCGCGGCGGCTCGACGGTGCAAACGCCGACGCTGGCCGGAGTAACTCTCGAGAAAACGCCCAACTGCGGTGCCGACCGGTGCGCAGCTAGCCATGAGAGGAGTCGAAATGAACGTTCAGAGCGATGACGCACGCCCTACGTCGCCGGCGGGTCGGCTCGAACGCCTCGGCCATTTCATCACTCGCTACCGCTGGGCGGTGATCGTTGCCTGGGTCGTGCTGACTCTGGTCGGTGGCGTCGCGGCGGGCAAGCTCTCCTCGCGTTGGTACCAGAGCTTGGCCGTCCCTGGGAAGCCGGCCTACGAGACCGGCCAGCGGACCTTGAAGGCGTTCGGGGCCGGCGTGCGTGCGCCAAACGTCGTCGTCTTCCACTCCTCGAGCGGTGACGTAACCGAAAGCCGGGCGGTTCGCACGGCGATGGCGAGGGTGGCGACGCTGTATCCGGGCGCGCTCACGAGTTCGTACTTCTCAACCGGCAGCCGCGCCTATGTGTCGCGCGATCGGCACACGACATTCCAAGAGGTCTATCCAGCGGGCCGGAACGGGGTCGACAAGTTGAGCGGCGCAGGCAAGCTGCGCGCTGCTGCGGCGGACGGTCTTGCAGCCGGGATCACCGTTAACGTGACCGGTCGCGACGCGCTCGGGGAAGCGAGTAGCCAGGGATCGAGTGGCGGCTCGAGCGTTGTGCTGGAGGCGTTGATCGGTGGCCTTGGCGCGCTCGTGATTCTCCTCTTCGTTTTCGGGACACTGCCCGCCGTCCTGATGCCCCTCATCGTCGCGCTTGCCTCGATTCTCAACACCTTCACGCTCGTCTGGGCGCTGACCTACATCACCAGCGTCTCAATCATCGTGCAGTTCTTGATCACGCTCGTCGGTCTCGGTGTCGCGATCGACTATGCGCTCGTGATGATCTTCCGCTTCCGCGACGAGCTGCGTGAAGGAAACGACGTCGAGTCGGCGCTCGTCGAGACGATGACGCACGCCGGGCATTCCGTGATCGTCTCCGGGACAACGGTCGCGGTCAGCCTGCTGGCAATGATCGTGCTGCCCCTGCCGCTGCTGCGCGGGATGGGCATCGGTGGCATGCTGATCCCCGCCGTCTCCGTGCTGGCCAGCCTCACCTTGCTGCCGGCGCTGCTGTCTGTTCTCGGGACGCGGATCAACAGCGTCCGGGTGATGCCGAAGCGGTTCATCGACCGTGGCCACCCCGAAGACGGGGCCTGGGGTCGCTGGGCGCGCTTCGTGCTCCGTCGCCCGCTCGCAGTCGGGGTCCTTGGCCTCGCGATCGTGGCCACGCTCGCCGGGCTCGGGACACAGTTGAACGCGAACGAGCCGCAGCTGAAGTACTTCCCCGGAACCGGGACCGCGATCGCCGGCCGCGACCAACTCACCGCCGCCGGGATCAGCCCTGGCGTCATGAAGCCACTCAACGTGCTCGTCGAGCGTGGCGGAAACGCGCAACTCGTCGCAGCGAAGCTGCGTGCGACGCCGGGGGTTACTGGAGCAATCGCGCCTCCTGGATGGCAGCGCGGCCCGAACTCCTTCATCGAAGCGTTCCCTGGAATCGACGGCGCCGCGCCGGGGATCCAGGGAATCATCAACCGCGCCAATTCGAGCCTTAAGGATACGAATGGCTCGCTGACGGGGCTCGCCGCGACTGACCGCGACTTCCTGCACGCGCTCTTCGGCAGTCTCCCCTATGCGCTCGCCTTGGTCTTGATCCTGACGCTGATCCTGCTCACGCGCGCCTTCCGCTCGATCGTGTTGGCGGTCAAGGCGGTGCTACTGAACCTGCTTTCGCTCGCCGCGAGCTTCGGAGTGGTCGTCTTCGTCTTCCAGCAGGGCCACGGCTCATCGCTCTGGAACCTCGCGGCGATCCAGTCGGTAACGGCCTACATCCCGGTGATGATCTTCGCCTTCCTGTTCGGGCTCTCGATGGACTACGAGGTCTTCATGCTCACGCGCATCCGTGAGGCCTACGACGAGACCGGCTCGACGACAAAGGCGATCGAGCTCGGCCTGGCGCGAACCGGAAAGCTCGTGACGAGTGCCGCCCTCGTTCTGATGTTCGCCTTTCTCGTGTTCTCCACAATCCCTGGCTACGAGCCCAAAGCCCTCGGAATCGGCCTCGCGGCCGGAATCATTTTGGACGCGACGATCGTCCGTGCGCTGCTCGTGCCGGCACTTATGCGCCTCATGGGCGAGGCGAACTGGTGGCTACCAAAGTGGGCCAGCCTGCTGCTACGTATCCGGGCGCGCGGCACACAACCGCGGGTAGCGAGTTCAAGTCACTTGCCGCTCAACCAGGCGCCCTTCGAGGACCCGCTCCTGCCTTGACCGCGCTCCATGACCGCTACCAAGAACCCACGCGCGCAGATTGCGCCACCGAGCAAGCACCAGCTCGCCATCATGATCTGGCTCTGCGTCTTTCCGACGCTGACGGTCATCAACGTCGCCTTCGGCGACTGGCTGCGAACGCTGCCGCCGGTGCTTCGGACATTCGTGCTCGCAACGGCCGCTGTGCCGATCGTGATCTACGGATTTGATGCCCTACCTTCACCGCACCCGCCCCACTGCGTCCGGCGGCTCGGAGGGTCTCGGCGCGATCGGAACCTCGCCGACACCACGGAAGCGAGCGAGGAGGTGAGCATGATCCGTCGCCTCTGGCGCTACATCGTCGACCGACCGCTCGTCTAGCGAGCGCTCAGCGGCTAGCCACGCGGAAGCGAGCGCGCCCGCGACTCCGCTGCCAGTCCAAACGCTCTGTCCTTACCAGTCCATCTGACCGGCCGCCCTCAGGCGGCGCCCGCCCGGTGCGCGATCCCGCGTGCCCGCAAGCAAGAGGAGAACCATCATGTCTACAAACGCAAGTGTCTATCCGCTGCGGCTCGAGGGCGAACTCGACCCAGCGCTGAGCCGCGGGCTGTGGCTCCTCAAGTGGCTGCTCGCAGTCCCGCACTTCATCGTGCTGCTTTTCTTGTGGATTGGTTTGGCGATCTCGACCGTGTTCGCCTTCTTTGCGATCCTCGTTGTCGGACGCTATCCCCGCGGCATCTTCGACTTCAACGTCGGCGTCCTCCGCTGGAGCTGGCGTGTCGGCTTCTACTCCTACAGCGCACTCGGCACTGACCGCTATCCGCCGTTCTCGCTGAAGGACGACCCGAGCTACCCGGCTCGCCTCGAGGTCGACTATCCGGCCTCACTCTCGCGCGGCCTCGTGCTCGTGAAGTGGTGGCTGCTCGTGATCCCGCACCTTCTCGTCATCGCCTTCTTCGGCGGCGGCTGGCCGCTGATCTCTGACACGGGTTACGGCCCGTGGGGCGCGGGCCTGATCGAGCTCCTGGTTGTGGTCGCGGGAGTCGTCTTGCTCTTCGCTGGCCGGTATCCGCGGTCTGTCTTCGACTTCGTGATGGGGATGAACCGCTGGCTCTACCGTGTCGGCGCCTACACCTTGCTGATGACCGACCAGTATCCGCCGTTCCGCCTCGACACGGGTGGCAACGAGCCGCCGGCGAGCGGTTCGCCCGAAGCGCTATCTCCGACGCCGGCGCCGGCGGCATAACTTCTCGAGACGACGAGTGACGCAAACGATGGCCTCTCTTTCAGTACCGCGAGCTCGGCCGCCTCCCCGACGGCGCCGCCCCAGTGGCGCTGGTCGGGCCGGCGGCGACGCTCGGGATCGAATACCAGCAGAAGGCGGCGCGGCAGGTCGTGCGCGAGTCGGCCGGCTACCCGTACTTCATCCAAGAGAATGGGCTCGAGCCCTGGAACCACGCCGAGAGCTCAACAAACTTCTGCTCGAGTTCATTTCGCGTCGCGTCGGCCGGCGTGAGGACGCTGAAGACGTACTGCAAGACGTGCTGCACGAAGTAATGCTGCGGATTCACCGTCACCGTGATGACCTCGACCAGGCAGAATATGACCGACGAGATGCTCGCGCTCGCGCGCACGAACGCACTCGATGCAGGCGTCCGGAACGTGCACTTCTTGAAGGGTGTGATCGAACAGATTCCGCTGCCCGCGGACTCGGTCGATGTGGTGATCTCGAACTGCGTCATCAATCTGTCGGTCGACAAGCCGGCGGTGCTGACCGAGATTGCGCGCGTGCTCAAGCCCGGCGGGCGGATCGGGATCAGCGACGTCGTCGCTGAAGACCGCCTCAGTCCCGAACAGCAGGCCGAACGTGGCTCCTACGTCGGCTGCATCGCGGGCGCACTCTCAAAGCGCGAATACGAAGCGGGACTCGAGGCGGCCGGCTTCGAGCACGTCTCGGTCGAGTTCACCCACGAGGTCGCCAGCGGCATGCACGGCGCGGTCATCAAGGCGGTGAAGACGCGCGAGCCGGAACGCAAAGGGCTGCTGGTGGTCGAGCCGGCGGCGCGTGCAGGCTGCTGTTGAGCGCGATCGCCTAAAAGCGAGCAGGGCGCCAGTGCGGCCAGCAGCTCCTGCGGACGCGCGGAAGGGAACCATCGGAGCGTTGCTCGTCTGCGTGCACAACGCTAGTAGGGGCCAGGAGCCTGGTGCCTAGCGTGTCAGCACGGCGCACTCCTCCTCGCGGAGGCACTCACGCGTGCGCCGGTGCGCGAGCGTGAGCACGAACGAGCGCACGGGGACATCATCGAGTTCGCTCAGGACCGCGTCGGCGCAGGCACGGATCTCCTCCGGTGTCTTGACGGAAGAGTTCGGTCAGAGTCGACACGATCGAAGCCTGGGTGCCGCTCTTTCTCTTCTCGGTCCTGTTCGGACTCTCGATGGACTACCAGGTCTTCCTGCTCAGCCGCATCCGCGAACGCTACGACGCAAGCGGCGACACGAGCGACGCAGTCACCCACGGCGTCGCCTCGACCGCCCGGATCATCACCGGCGCGGCGCTGATCATCGTCGCCGTCTTCTCCGGCTTCGCCCGCGGCGACCTGGTGATGTTCCAGCAGATGGGCTTCGGCGTCGCCGCCGCGCTGCTGCTCGACGCCACCATCATCCGCTCGGTCGTCCTGCCGAGCGCGATGACCCTGCTCGGCCGCTGGAACTGGTACCTGCCAAGCTGGCTCGAATGGCTACCGCGGGTCCAGGTCGAGAGCCGCGCTTCTTCGAGGCCGCTCACGGCGCCGGGATCGCAGCCCTGATCCGGCTGGAGCACCTGATTCCGTGCGACCGCTCCGGGGGATTGGCAAGGCGAACGTGAACGAGCTGGCCAACGGGTACGGCGTCGCGATCCGAGAAGCCGTTCGCGAAGACGAGCAACGCCTCCGCGAGATTGCGTCTGCCGCGAAGGCGAGTTGGGGCTACGACCAGGAGCGTGTCGGGCGATGGGTAGACACGCTCAGGCTCTTCGGGGACGCTGCGCCGAACGCGGAGATCTATGTCGCGGAACAGGACGGCCATCCGATCGCGTGGATGCGCGTCGTGCCGTGCGACGAATTCTGCGTGCTGGAAGATCTTTGGGTCGAGCCCACCTCGCAGAGGGCAGGCGTTGGCTCGGCCTTGTTTCGGCTCGCCGAACGGAGAGCGAACGAGCTCGGCGCGCGCTGGCTCGAGTGGGAAGCGGAGCCGAACGCGATCGGGTTCTACGAGCGGATGGGCGGCCGCCACATCCGCGATACGCCGCCGAACGAGTGGGGTCGAGTCCTTCAGGTGATGGCCGTCTACGGTAACCAGTCGAGCGGGTCGCCGGCTCCGTAGAGCTGCGGTAGTGAGCGAAGGCGGCTGCCGTCGGCTCGGATGAGGTACCAGTGTGGCAGCGGTTCGCTGCCGTGGAAGTGGGCGAAGACGATTCGGCCGTCGGGGAGCCAGGCCTCGGCGCCGTCTCCGCCGCGGAAGCGGGTGAGCCGGTGTTGGTCGGATCCGTCAGCGTTCATCAGGAAGAGTTCGCGGTCACCGTTGACGTCAGAGCTGTAGACGAGGCGGGTGCCGTCGGGTGACCAGGCGCCGGGATAATCGCCGTGTGCGCCCGCGGGCTCGATTAGCTTGGGATGAGTGAGTTGCCAGCGGCGGCTGCCGTCGGCGTTCATGACCCAGACGGGGCCAGTTGCCGTCGCCGGGGTGCGAGCAGTACATGAGCTTTGAGCTATCGGGCGACCAGGTGGCGCACTCTCCGGGCGGGCCGAGGTCGACGACTCCGCTGCCGTCGGGGTTCATCAGGTGGATAGTGTCGAGGCGGCCGCTGCTGGGGGAAACGCCGCTGAAGGCGATCTTGCTTCCGTCGGGTGACCAGGCGGGGAAGAGTCCGCCAGTGCGCGGTTGGATCTGCCGTTCCCTTCGGGTGCGGACGTCGACGACGAAGATGCCTTCGAGGCCGATTCCGCTTGGGTCGGGTAGGTAGCGTCCGCGGGAGGTGCGGAAGACGATTCGCCGCCCGTCTGGTGAGAAGTCGGGGTCGAAGTCGTTGCCGGTTCCGGAGCGGGTGAGGCGGCGGCGCCTGCTGCCGTTTGCGTTCATCACCCAGATGTCGCCGCCGCGTGTGCTGTAGGCGATCCGGCCGTGCAGGCTCGAGCGCCGAGCGGAAGCGATGGCGGTTGGTCGTCCCTGCCGTTTCGCATCGGCCGAGCAGGCGGCCGAGAGCGCGAGCGCGACCGCCGCTGTGACGAGTACGCGAAGCGTCATCTGCTCTCGACCCGCTGTCGGCGGAGTCGCCGGAGGCAGTGGTCGAGCGTGTGCTTGCGGTCGCGTGGCCAGGCTGCGCCCGCGACCGCGGCCGGTAGCCAGATCATCTGCCAGCCGTAGCCGTGGGCGGCGGCGAGGGCCCAGAGTGCGAGCGCGGTGATGGTGGTGAAGGCGAGCGGTAGCCAGCGCTTGCCGACCATTTTCGTCAGACCTCTCCTTGTCGCGGTGTACGGGTTTCTACGCTCGTCGTGCGCGGTAGGTTCCGGCGCGGGTGCTCGCTCGATCCGCGGCGGTCGGCCGAGGGGCCGAGCAGGAGCGCCGCCGCCCCGATCACGACGCCGGCGGGGATCCAGAGCGGCATCGCGGTAGCGAATCCGGCGAGCGCGGCGGCGATCAAGACGTTGCGGGCGGCGGGCGCGCCGGTGAGCGTCAGGCCTACGCCGACGAAGGCGAGGGCGAGGACGGCGATGGTGAGGATGCCTCCTACGCCGGCGATCACGAGGAGCGCCCGCGGTGAGTCCGCGCTGTCGATGTTGAACGCGTTGAAGAGGCCTGCGAAGTCGAGTTGGGCCAGCGGGATCGGGATTGCGCTGGCGGCGCCAAGTGCTGCGAGCGCGGCGGCGGCGAGGCGGTTCGTGGTCAACGGTTCGCTGTTGTGAGTGAGCGTCATGCCCTCGAGTGTGGTCGTTCGGCATCGGTGGCGACAGCCCGCTGGCGGGACTCGCGCTACCGGCTAGCCGTACTTCTCACGACTGTGGCCCGCCGGGTAGCGATCGCCGACGGCGACTGCGAGGCTTGAGCCGTGGAGGCGCGAGCGTGCCGACGCTGTACACCGCGCGGGCGGGGGTGAACGATCTCTTCCGTCGGCTGATGAGGCGTGGCCTCTTCATCGGGCTGCTCGCTCTCGGCGCGGGAGTAGGCGCAGCTCTGCTCGCGCTCGGAAGCGACCGGGAGCGGAGCCCGGCGGCTGCCTCGGCGGCCCTCGCGCTGGTTGTCGGCTGGGCCTATATCGGTAGCGGCCTGATCGCACGGAGGCAGCGACCGGACAACCGGCTGGGCGCGCTGATGGTGTTCATCGGCTTCGCCTGGTTTGCCACGTTCCTCGCCGACGCGCACACGTCCTTGCCGTTCACGCTCGGAAAGGCGCTCGAGTCGGTGTACCTGCTCGGCTTCGTCTACCTGGTGCTCTCGTTCCCGACCGGGCGACTGCGGAGCAAGCTCGACCTCGGTCTGGTGGTGGCCGCGGTTGTGCTCGTCACGGTGGTCGAGGTCGTCTGGCTTCTGTTTGCCGACTCGCGCTCGCAGATCTGTTCCGACTGCCCGCGCAACGCGTTCGAGGTGACGCGCAACGACAGCGTCGCCAACGGGCTGTTGCAAGGGCAGCGCACGGTCGGGGTCGTGCTCTCGGTGTTCACGGTCGTGCTGCTGGTGCGTCGCTGGCTGCGCGCGAGTCCTCCCGAGCGGCGCGTGGGCGCGCCCGTGCTGTGGGCGGGGAGTGCGATGTTCGCCGCCCTGGCGATCTCGGTCGGCAACGACATCTTCGGCCATCCGCTCGGGCTGGGGCCGGCTTGGACGCGGTCGCTCGTGTTCGCTTCGATCCCGATTGCCGTGTTGGCCGTGCTCTTGCAGCGCCGGCTGGCACGCGGCGCCGTCGCTGGACTCGTGGTCGAGCTCGGCGCGGGCGCGACCTCTGTCGATCTGCGCGAGGCGCTCGCCCGCGCGCTCGGTGATCCCTCACTGGAACTTGCCTACTGGGTTCCCGCCAGCGCTCGCTACGTCGATTCCGGCGGGTCTCCAGTCGAGCTGCCGGAGCCAGAATCGGAGCGGGCGGCGACGGTGGTCGAGCGGGAAGGGGAGCCGATCGCCGCGCTCATCCACGATTCCGCGCTGGCCGAGAACGATGAGCTCGTGACGTCGGTCTGCGCGGCTGCCGGATTAACGCTCGAGAATGCGCGCCTTCAGGCGGAGCTGCGGGCGCGGCTTGCCGAGCTGCAGGCCTCGCGCGCTCGTCTAGTAACGGCGACCGAAAGCGAGCGGCGGCGAATCGAGCGCGATCTGCACGATGGAACACAGCAGCGGCTCGTTTCGATCGCGATGACACTCGGCCTGGCCGAGTCGAAGCTGGCGGCCGACCGACCCGCGGTAGAGCCTGTTCTGCGTGAAGCGCGCGAGGCGCTCGCGCTCGCGCTCGCGGAGCTGTGCGAGCTGACCCAGGGGATCCGACCAGCGATCCTCGTTGAGCGGGGGCTCGCGGCGGCGCTCGACGACCTCTCGAGGCGCGCCGCGCTACCGGTGCAACTCGGCGTCTCGATCGCAGGCCGCCTACCCGAGCAGGTCGAGGGCGCCGCCTACTTCGTCGCTAGCGAGGCGCTCGCGAACGCCGCCAAGCACTCGCACGCCAGCGAGGTGCGTCTTGCCGCGTTACGTGAGGATCGTGTTCTCGTGCTTGAGGTGGCCGACGACGGGATCGGCGGTGCGGCGGCCGGCGGCGGCTCAGGTTTGCGCGGCCTCGCCGACCGCGTCGAAGCCCTCGGCGGGCGCCTAACGGTCTCGAGCCCGCCGGGGCGGGGCACCACCCTGCGGGCGGAGATCCCGTGCGTGTAGTCGTCGCCGACGACGCGGTCATCCTGCGCGAGGGCCTCTCGCGCCTGCTGGTGGAAGCTGGTTTCGAGGTGGTCGGGCTCGCCGCCGACGCCGACGAGCTCTACGCGCTTGTCGGTCGCTTGCAGCCGGATGTCGCGATCATCGACATCCGGATGCCGCCAACCCACACTGACGAGGGCCTGCAGGCGGCGAAGCTGATTCGGTCACGCTGGCCGCAGACCGGCATCCTGGTCCTGTCGCAGTTCGTGCAGGCGCGCTACGCGGTCGAGCTGCTCTCGGCCGGGACGGAGGGCGTTGGATACCTGCTGAAAGACCGGGTCTCCGACCTGGCGGAACTCTCGGCCAGCGTCGAGCGCGTCGGCGAGGGCGGCTCCGTGCTCGATCCGTCGGTGGTGGCGCAGCTTGTCGGGCAACGCCGCAAGGGTGAGGATCCGCTCACCGACCTAACCGAGCGTGAACTCGACGTGCTAGCGCTGATGGCGGAGGGGCGCTCGAACAAGGGGATCGGCGAGCGGCTCTTCATCACCGAGCACACGGTCGAAAAGCACGTGAAAAACATCTTCGCGACGTTGCGTTTGCCGCCGTCGGGCGACGACCATCGGCGCGTGCTCGCGGTCGTGAAGTTCCTCGACGCGCAGTAGTACCGGCTGGCCCTACCCGAAAGAGCACGGGCGGGCGTAACGCAAACGGCGGCTGCCCGGATTCCCGCAGCAGCAGCGCGGTGGAAGCCTCCAAGCGACCACAACGCGACCTAGGAGGGCAGGATGAATTCGCTTGGACGCTCAAACAACCTCGCCGCGCGAGCCGGCCGTTGGAGCGCGCGCCACTGGAAAACCGCGACGCTCGGCTGGCTCGCCTTCGCTGCCGTTGCCGCCATGTTCGGCGGCATGGTCGGGACGAAGCAGCTGAGCGACGCGGGCGGGATGAACGGCGACTCCGCGCGCGCGCAGCGGATCATCGACGGCGCTGGCTTCCGCGGCGGCTCCTCCGAGGTCGTGCTCATCGAGAGCGCGACGCGAAGCGCCCGCCGTCCGGCGTTCAGGCGTGCGGTCGAGGACGTCGTCGGCGTCCTCGTGGCGACGAGAGGCGTCGAGAACATCCACTCGCCCTACGCGAACGGCAACGGCGACCAGATCGCAAAGGGCGGCCACGCCGCCGTCATCAGCTTCGAGCTGAGGGGCGGCACGGGCGCGGCCTACGACGGCGTCGAGCGCTCGCTGCGAGCGGTCGCCGCGCTCCAGCGTGCTCATCCCGGGATCCGGATCGAAGAGACCGGCGGGGCGAGCATCGACAAGGCCCTGCACGACACGGTCGGCAAGGACTTCAGGCGGGCCGAGCTCTCCTCGATCCCGCTCACGATCGGCATCCTCCTTGTCGCGTTCGGCGCTCTGCTCGCCGCCTTCGTGCCGGTCCTGCTCGCGCTGACGGCGTTCGCGGCCGCGACCGGGCTGCTCGCGTTCGCCAGCCACCTGCTCCCGGTCGATGACGCTGCGAAGTCGGTGATGCTCCTAATCGGACTCGCTGTCGGGGTCGACTACTCGCTCTTCTTCCTCAAGCGCGAGCGCGAGGAGCGCGCGCTCGGCAGGAGCCGGCAGGCGGCGCTCGAGGCTGCTGCCGCGACCTCGGGCCGTTCGGTGCTTGTCTCCGGTTTGACGGTGATCGTGGCGATGGCCGGCATGTTTCTCGCCGGCAATCAGACGTTCGTCGGCATCGGCCTCGGCACGATCATCGTCGTTGCGATTGCGGTGCTCGGCTCGCTCACGGTGCTGCCGGCGCTGCTGTCTCGCCTCGGGGACAAGGTCGAGCTCGGGCGGATCCCCGGTTTGCGCCGGGTGCGGGCCGGTGGCGAGTCACGGCTCTGGGCCGCCGTCCTGGAACGCGTGCTGCGGCGGCCGCTGGTCGCGGCGGTCCTCTCAGGCGGCTTGCTGCTCGCTCTCGCAGCGCCCGCCCTCGGTCTGCACACAGCGACCGCAGGCGCCAGCGATCTGCCCCAACGCCTCGCCGTCGTCCAGACACTCAACCGAATCGAGGCCGCGTTCCCGGGCTCGCCGGCTCCGGCCACCATTGCCGTCAAAGCCCGCGACGTGAACGCGCCCAAGGTAAAGGCGGCGATCGGTCGGCTGCAGGACGGTGCGCTCGCCTCCGGTGCGGCCCGCAGGCCGATCGACGTCGGGATCAACCCGGCCAAGACCGTCGCCGTCGTCTCGATCCCACTCGCCGGCCGCGGCGCCGGCGACCCGAGATCGGAGCGGGCGCTCGCGACGGTGCGACGGATCGTGCGCGCGACAATCGCCCCCAGCGGAGCTGAGGCGGCAGTCGGCGGCGAGGTAGCAGCCTCAAAGGACTTCAACGGGACGCTTAAGTCGCACATGCCGCTCGTCTTCGCTTTTGTCCTCGGCCTCGCCTTCCTGCTCCTGCTCGTCAGCTTCCGCTCACTCGTGATCGCGCTGACCGCGATCGTGCTCAACCTGCTCTCGGTCGCCGCCGCCTACGGGCTGCTCGTGCTCGTCTTCCAGCACGGCGTCGGCGAGTCGCTGCTCGGCTTCCACTCAACCGGCACGATCGTCTCTTGGCTGCCGCTCTTCCTCTTCGTCGTCCTCTTCGGCCTCTCGATGGACTACCACGTCTTCATCCTCAGCCGCATCCGCGAGGCCTACGACCGCGGCCTCGCGACCGACGAAGCAGTTGCGCACGGCATCAAGTCGACCGCCGGCGTCGTCACCGCGGCGGCGACCGTGATGGTCTTCGTGTTCGCGATCTTCGCAACGCTCTCCCAGCTGTCGCTGAAACAGCTCGGCCTCGGCCTCGCGGCCGCCGTCCTGATCGACGCGACGCTGATCCGCGGCGTGCTCCTACCGGCGACGATGAAGCTGCTCGGCGAAGCGAACTGGTACCTGCCGCGGCGGCTCAACTGGCTGCCCAGGCTCGCCCACGAGCCGGCCGAGGTCCGTGAGCGGCTCGAGCCCTCGCTCGACTCCATCGCATGACATTCCGCCGCTTAACGCCGCCCGCCATCCCGCGACCGACGGGTAGAATCCCGCCGTGATGCGCGAGGCATGCACAGGCTGCGGCTGCGAGCACTGTCCCTGCCCGGACTGCGCCACGAAGAACTACCCGCCGCGAGGCGAGCCTACCGTGGTCGCCGCAGCGGCCGCCGCTTCACGATCCCGGTTATGTATGCGGAGCGCGAGGGGACCCTGACGATCTTCGTCGGTCACCCGGAGCGGAAGAGGTGGTGGCGGAACTTGCGCGTCGGCGCAGAAGTCGAGGTGCGGCTCCGTGGCCGGCGCCTGCGGGGGCAGGCTGATGTTGTCGAAGACAGCGCCGCCGTCGAAACCTACCTCGACCGATACCCGCGGGCGCGCACGGTGATCGAGGCAGCCGACTCGCCTACCTTCGTTCGCGTCGCCGCGCTGACGCCGATCGGCTGACTCTCAGGTCGACGGCCAACTGCCCGGCGCGGATCGGCGCTCGCTAGTCGGCCCGGCGTGTGCTGGGGGACATCGCCCGTACAGGATGGTAGGAATCGGGACATGATCTACGGCGTCGACCTCTACTGGCTGCCGCTTGGCGCAGGCGGCCACTTCGTCCAGCTGAACGGTCGCGTCTACGAGGCTTGTGACGCGGCGATCCACCGTCGCAGCCGGTACGACCTCTACCACTCCGCGCTTGAAGCTCGGCCGCCGCGAAGCAGAGCTGAGGTCCTGGCCGCGGGGCGCTCATTTGACGCCGAGCCTCGCGAGTAACCACGCTTTGCGGTCGCTGACCGCCTGCTCGTTGAGCCCGTGGCCGGCGGCGTAGTAGATCGCCTGCTTCGGTTCGCTCGCGAGCGCGTCCAGTCTCCTCTGGTTGGCGCGCGAGAACGCTGGATCACGCCTGCCGTGCTGGAAGAGGACGGAGGCGGGCGCGAGATGGGCTGCGTACCGAAAAGGTTCGAAGGGAGCGATAGCAGCAGCGATGTAGGCGGCTCGCTTCTTCCGGGGCATCGGCTTGTAGAACAAGCCGCCTGGGGCGAGCATCTGGCGTTGGCTGCTGCCGCCGGAGGCGATCACGAGCGTCGCGAAGCGGTGGTCGACCGCGCCGAGCAGGGTGCCGGTGTCGGCACCAAAGGAGAAGCCGACGTATCCGATCCGACGCAGGTCGACCTCTAGCCTCGTCTGAAGAAAGTCGAGGCCCCGCCGCAGATCGACGATGTTGCGAATCCAGGTACGGCGTTCCGAGCGGTGGTAGTTGAAGAGCTCTGGGTAGGGCGGTCGCGCAAGCGGCGAGTCGAGCAGCAATCCGGCAACACCCGCTGAGGCGAGGTCGGAGGCTTCCGCAAGAAAGCTGTCGCGACCGGCGCCGAGGCCGGGCATCCAGACGACCGTCGGGAAGGGGCCGCTGCCGCCTGCCGGCAGGACGAGATAGCCAGTGACTCGACCCGCCTTGGGGCTGCGGTAGGAGACCGAGGCCACGCGGACCCCCGACTGGTTTCGAAAGAGCGACGTGCGTGCCTCAAGCGGGGTTGCCCTGTTGTAGGAGAACAGTCGAGCGAGGGAGGGAAACGAGGGCGTCCCAGAGGAACCTGCGCCGCTCGCGGCTCCGCCAATGCAGGTGAGAGCAAGTGCGAGAGTCAGGCGGAGGGCGACGCTAATCACGACTGCCGCGCAACCCGGGCTGGTGCTCCTGCATCCATCAGTGCGTACCAAGGAAGCGCGATCAAGGGAGGCTCCGCCGCGGTCCAGCCCACCCAGATCAGCCGGCGCAAAGCGCCTCCTCTGCCGCCGCATCGAGCGCCATCTGGGTATCGGGCCCCTCGTCGAGGAAGCCGTTCGTGACGAAGACGACTACCCGGTGGCCGTCGCTACTCGCGAGCACCTTCGTCAGGAACCCGGCGACTCCACCGGAGTGCTCCCATGTCCAGCCACACGACAGGTGCGTGCGGAAGATCCCGAGCCCGGCGCGCTCACCGTCTGGGAACCCACCCGTCTCGACGGTTGTCTTCAGGGCGCGCATCATCTGTGGGTCGAGCAACTCGCCCCGGAAGAGCGCGCGGTAGAAGCGGGCGAGATCGAACGCGTTCGAGACGATCGCGCCGTCGGCCCAGCTTCCGAAGGTCGTTCTCGTGACGTCGATCCTCGGATCCTCGAAGTAGACGTAGTAGCCCTGCCCGTGCGGGCCCGGGATATCACGACCTGGCACAAGGTCGGTCGCTCGCAGATGCAGCGGCCGGAAAATCCGCGCGGCCAGCTCATCGCGAAGCGAACGCCCGGTCGCCTTCTCGATGATCAGACCGAGTACCTGGTAGCCCGTACTCGAGTAGCGCCAGCCCGTTCCGGGCTCGAAGTCGAGTGGGTAGCCGGCGGCTATCGCGACGAGTTCCGCGGGGCTTGGGACATTGTCGGTTCCCCAGGTCGAGCGGACGAAGGGGTCGCGCGTATAGTTGAAAATCCCGCTTGTGTGGTTCATGAGCTCGCGGATCGTGATTCGCCACCCGTCGGGCAAGACGCCGGGTAGCCAGTGCTCGACCGTGTCTTCGAGCGAGAGCCTCCCTTCCGCCACCAGCTGCAAGGCGACGACGGCGGTGAAGGTCTTCGTGACGCTGCCGGCACGAACCCTGGTACCCGGCTCCATCGGAAGCAGCCGGTCGAGGTCGCGATAGCCGGCGGCCGCGGCGAGCTCCCGCGATGCGGTGAACGAGACGGCCGAGGCGCCGGGCGCGAATGCGTTCGTCGTCAACTCGCCGGTCAGGGATGCAAGGCTCAGGGCCTGCATGGCCGTCGTGCGGGAAGCGGCCCTCGCTGTCGTCGTGATGAGGGCGAGCAGCAAGGCGGTTCCTGCAGCAAGGGCGAAGCCGAGCGCGTAACGGGTCGACCAGCTTCGTTTGTCAGAGATGCGAGCCACGACTCCACCTTTCTCGGGTAGGCACTGCTTTTGCACTACGACGAGGCGTGCCGGTGCGTTCCAACAATCATCCGGCGGAACACGTGCCGAACGCCATCTACGGCGAGGGTTCGAGCGACACGAGTCGGCGTCGCCTGCGGGGAGGCATAGCTCGCCCTCGACGGGCTTCGATCGAGAGAACAGGCGTAGTCGTGATCGGCCGAGCAGCGGCCGCAGATGGAGTGCGGCGCGTGCCTGTGGAACCCGGCGAACGAAGCGGTCCTAGTATCTGGAGCCCATTGCCGCGATGAGGAACGAAGCTGCCAGCCCCCGCTCGGGACGAGCCCAACGTGCTCGAGCTCAGCGGATGCGCAAGAGCTCGGCCTGCCGGAGGTCTCTTCCGCGACTTGGGTTGGTCGCAGCGGTCGCGCTGCCCGCACGTGCCGCCTGTTCCGGCAAGGCCAATCACTCACCCGGCGCCAAAAGCCTGCCGCCTCGACGCCGGTAACGGTCGATCTCCGGTCCGACCTTCGTTACGTCTCCGCCTTGGCGGCAACGCCGCCGCAGCCCGCGGATCGGAGTCGTATCGGCGCTCGATCGCAAATGGCGCGGCGGGAACGCGCACCACCCGGCGCCCGGCTTCTCAACCTTTTTGGAACCCGCCGCAAGGCGTCGTCGTAGAGCAAACAGACCCCTACCAGAAGAGGAGCCTGAGATCACGAGAGGTCATGAATCCAATCAGTCGATCGAGAACCCAAGCATTCGAGGAAATCGGCTAGCGGCCTCGTTGTCGCAGCCGCGGCGCTGATGCTCGCCGCTGTGGCAATGCTCGCTCGAGCGGGGCCAACAACGCCCGCTGGAGCGGCCAGTGCGTTCGATACGGCCGCAGGGACGGAAATTTGCGCGGCCTGATCGGGACCTCGCTGACCACTGCGGCTGTAGTGGCTGGGATCGGCTGTGCTGCGGCGCTGCCGGGCGCCCGTGAGCCACAGCTCGTTCACCCGCTCGGTCCGGTGCCACCTGCGGAGCGCGCCACGCTTCGCGGCCGCATTGCCTACAGCACCCGCCCAGGGGACATCTGGGTGATGAACGCCAACGGCACCCGCCGGCGCCGCTTGACGCGCTCTGGGCGGGGGAACGACTTCGACCCGAGCTGGGCGCCAGCGGCGCGGGCGATTGTCTTCCGCACCTCGCGCGGCCACTATCTGCCCGACCCGCACGGCAGCGGCGCAGAAGGCATCTTCGTCGTCGATCTCCGGACCGGTCGACAGCGTGAGATCGAGCCTCGTCGCGGTGGCCTTTTCCCGGCCTGGTCGCCAGACGGCGCGCTGATCGCCTTCAGTGCTCTGCGGCCCGGCGGGGGCGACACGATTCACGTCATGACGCCGCAGGGGCGCCGGGTGCGCGACCTCGGAGGCGCGCGCGCGGCCGAGTGCGCTTCTTGGTCGCCTGATGGCCGGAGGATCGCCTACTGCGGCCACGGTGGCGACGGCAACTGGGCGCTTTGGGTGATGAACCGGGACGGCAGTCGTCGGCGGCAGCTGACCCACCCCACGCTGGTCGAGCCGCGCGGGAGCGGCGGCGACTATCCGGGCGCCTGGTCTCCTGACGGTAAGCAAATCGTCTACAGCTCGGGACAGTTCAGCGGGCG
>JBBRZN010000025.1:0-27999 GCA_038236705.1 Gaiellales bacterium | reverse complement strand
GGTTGCTCGCGCTGGGCGTGCGCAAGGGCGACGCGGTCGGGATCCTCGCCCAGACCAGTCTCGAGTGGGCGCTGTTCGACTTCGCGCTGGGCCTGATCGGAGCCGTCGGCGCGGCGGTCTACGCGAACAGCTCGCCCAGGGACGCCCGTTACGTGCTCGAGCACGCCGACGCGGTGGCCGTGCTCGTCGAGAACGAGGAGCAGCGGGCCAAGATCGCCGGCGCAGAGACCCGGCGCGTCCTCACCTTCGCCGACCTCGACGGGTTGCGCGCACGCGGTCGTGAGTTCGCAACGGAGCAGCCGGGCGCCCTCGCCGAGGCCGAGGCCGCCGTCGGCGAGGAAGACCTCTTCACGTTCATCTACACCTCGGGCACGACCGGCCCGCCGAAGGGCTGCATGATCCGCCATCGCAACTACTACGAGATGGCGGGCTGCGTCGACCACGTCGACTCGTTCGCGTTCTCGAACGACACGATGCTGCTCTACCTGCCGCTGGCCCACAACTTCGGCCGGCTGATGCACATCCTCGGCGCCCACGTCGGCTACACGATCGCTTTCTGCCCCGACCCGCTCCGCATCGCCGAGGTGCTGCCGGTGGTGCGCCCGACGATCCTGCCGAGCGTGCCCCGGCTGTACGAGAAGGTGCACACGGCGCTCCAGGCGCAGTTCGACCTCACGCACGGCGTCAAGCGGCGGCTGCTCGACTTCGCGCTCCGAACCGGGCGGCAGGTGAGCGAGCGCCGCCAGCAGGGCCGCCCGCTACCCCCCGGCCTGGCTCTGCGCCACCGGCTTGCCGACCGGCTCGTCTACCGCAAGGTGAAGAACCGGCTCGGCGGAAGGCTGCGCCTCGGCGTCTCGGGCGGTGCCCCGCTCGCGAAGGAGATCGGCGAGCTCTTCCACGCGCTCGACATCCTGATCATCGAGGGCTGGGGCCTCACCGAGTGCACGACCGCGGCGTCGGTCAACCGGCCGAACCGCTTCCGCTTCGGGAGCGTCGGCCCCGCGCTACCCGCCTTCGAGGTGCGCGCGGCCGAGGACGGTGAGCTGCTGATCCGCAGCGAGACCGTTTTCGCCGGCTACTACAAGGACGAGGAGGCCACCCGCGAGGTGCTCGACGACGACGGCTGGCTGCACTCCGGCGACGTCGGCTCGATCGACGAGGACGGCTTCATCCACATCACCGATCGCAAGAAGGACATCCTCGTCACCGCCGGCGGCAAGAACGTGGCCCCGCAGAACCTCGAGAACGCGCTCAAAACGGCGCCGCTCGTCTCGCAGGCCCTCGTCGTCGGCGACGGGCGGCCCTACGTTGCGGCGCTGATCACGATCGATCCCGAGCAGTCGCAGGGCCTGGCGCCCGAGGAGCTGACCAAGCGGGTGCAGGCGATCGTGGACGAGGTGAATGCCGACCTGTCGCGCTTCGAGCAGATCAAGCGCTTCACGATCCTCCCGCGCGACTTCAGCTCAGACGAGGACGAAGTCACGCCTACCCTGAAGCTGAAGCGGCGCATCGTCGCGGAGCATTTTGCGACGGAGATCGAGGAGCTGTACGCGCCCTAGTAGCGCCGTGCGCCGACGTATGTCGACGCGTACCAGCCGCTCAGGCTCGAGATCTTGACGACGTCGCCCGTGTGCGGCGAATGGATGAAGTTCCCGCCGCCGATATAGATGCCGTCGTGGCCGAGACCGTCGAAGAACACGACGTCGCCGGGCTGGAGCTGGCCTTGTGAGACAGGTGTCCCCACGCCGTATTGTGCCGCGGCGTTGTGTGGCAACGACACGCCAACCTGCGCAAACACGTACATCACGAAGCCCGAGCAATCGAAGCCGCCGGGCGAGGCCCCGCCCCACACGTAGGGAATGCCGAGGTAGCGCATGGCGATCCCCACGACACCGCCGTAACGGGCCGGCGGGGGAGCGATCGTGGGCGAGGGCGTGGCGGTCACCGTCTGCGACAGCACCGACTGGCTCGCAGCGGCCCGCTGGGCCGAGAGCTGAGCCTGTAGCTGGCGCTGGAGCTCCGCCTGGCGCGCCCGCTCCTGCGCCTGGAGATGCTCGATCTCGCCGCGGATCGAGCCGAGCAGCGCCTGGCGCTGCCCGAGCTGGCTCTGGATCGAGGAGCGAGCGGCGTCGCGCTCGGAGACGACCTGCACCTGCTCGCTGTGCGCGTGCTGAAGGCGCCGCTGCCGCTGCTGCACCTCGCGGCGGAAGTGCGCGACCTGGCGCAGGACGAGCGAGTCCTGTTGCGAGACGCGGTCGACTGCGTCCATGCGGCTGAGCATGTCGTCGAGGCTCGAGGAGCCGAGCAGCACCGCGAGGCCGGAATCCTGGCCCTCGGAGATGTAGAGATCGACCAGCCGCGACGAGAGCTGCCTCTGCGCCCGCTTCAGGCTCTTCTTGGCGACCACGAGCGCGTCTGCGTTCGAGGACAGGTCGTGCTTGATTCGTGTCAGCTTGATGTTGGCGAGGTTGTAGGCCTCGACCGCCCGCTCCAGGCTCGAGTCGAGCTGCTGGATCTGACCGAGAACGCTTTGGGCCTCAGCCCGTTTGGACGCGACTGTGGGATCCGCGGCTGCGGGTACAGCAGCCAGCGCAAAGGTCGCAACCAATGCGATGACCGTTGCCGGCGCCATTCGTCTCGTCGAGCGGGAGGGGGGCTGGATGCTCGACAGGCGCCCTCCTGCGAGGGGCCGGTACGTCACAAGCACAGCACCCTAACAAGGGTGCCGGACGACCGCAAACGGCGTCATTGGCCCGAACGGGCCAGACCGGTCCCCCGGGCCCGGACCGCACAAGCTCTGTGGTACGGTGCCGCGTCGTGCCGGGGGAGACGCGCAAGCTGCGAGCCTGGCCGATCGTCCTCGGAACGCTGCTGGCGCTCGGTAGTCTCGTTCCAGGCACGGTCGCCGCGGATTCCGCCTCCAGCATCAAAGAGCGGGCATCGCAGCTGTCAAAGCAGAACGCCGACCTGGCGGGGAGGTCGCGCAGCGCGTTGCTCAGTTTGTACGCGCTCGACTCGAAGCTCGCTCGCGAAAGGACGCGGCTGGTCGCACTTCGGATCCGGACTGCCGAGATCCGCGCAAAGCGCACCGCCGCCCAGCAGCGCCTCGCCGTCGCCCGCCACTCGCTGAGAGTCGCACAGGCAGCGCTGGCTCGTCGCCTGCAGCTTCTCTATGAGCAGGGCGACTCCGACCCGGTCGCAGTCGTTCTCGGAGCCTCCTCGGTCGACGAAGCGCTCAGCATCCTCGACTCCCTCGACCGGATCGCCGACCAGGACCGCCTCGTGATCGAGCAAACGCGCAACGCGAAGCACGAGCTCACGGGCATCACCCGCGCGCTCGCCAAGCGCCAACTCGAACTGCAAGGGCTGGCCGACCAGGCTGTGCAGTCCACGCTCCAGCTCGAGCAGGGCCGCGCCGAGCGCTCGTCATACCTCGCGGGCCTGGCGAGTCAGCGCCGGCTGAACGCGGCTGCGATCTCGTCGCTCCAGCAGCAGGCTCTCGACGTCGAGACGAGGTCGCGCCAGCTCACGGCGGTCGCCTCCGCGCAGCCCGTCCCGACGATCGAGCCCGGTCTCGGAGGCCGTACGCTCACGGTGACGGCAACCGGCTACGCGATCAGAGGCCGCACTGCCACCGGGGCGCCGACGGGCTGGGGCATCGTGGCGGTCGACCCGAGCGTGATCCCGCTCGGGACGCGGATGACGATTCCCGGCTACGGCTCCGGCGTGGCCGCCGACACCGGCGGTGCGGTGCGCGGCGCGACGATCGATGTTTGGTTCCCGTCGCTCGCCCAGGCGCGTGCCTGGGGCAGGCGCACGGTCACGATCACGCTTCACTGACTAGACTTTTCGGCTCCGCCGCGAAAAGGGGGGCCTCTGAGCGATTCCGTCGAGATCCAGGGCGAGGAAGCTACCGCCAGCGCCCACGTCCTGCTGGTGGACGACCACGACCTGTTCCGGACGGGGCTGCGCAACCTGCTCGAGGAGCGCGGCGTCCAGATCGTCGGCGAGGCCGGGGCGGGAGCGGAGGCGGTCCGGCTGGTGCGGGAGCTCAGTCCCGAGGTGGTCGTGATGGACCTGCACATGCCCGGCATGACCGGGATCGAGGCGATCCGGCACATCATCGGCTTCGCACCGCTCACCCGCATCCTCGTGCTGACGATCTCCGACCAGCACGACGACGTCCTCGACGCGATCCTCGCCGGGGCCTGCGGATACCTGCTCAAGGACGCGTCCGTCGACGAGCTGATCCGCGGCATTGGCGCGGCCGCCGTCGGCGAGTCCCTCGTGTCACCCGCGATCGCGGGCAAGGTGCTGCAACAGGTACGCGCCACGGCGATCTCGCCGGAGGCGGCCGACTCGATCCGCGCCGAGCTCTCCGACCGCGAGCTCGACGTCCTCAGGCTGATCGCCGCCGGCAACGACAACGCGATGATCGCGGCTCAGCTCTACATCAGCCCGAAAACGGTCAAGAACCACATCTCGAACATCCTGATGAAGCTCCAGATCGAGAACCGCATCCAGGCCGCGGTCTACGCGGTGCGCAGCGGGATCGTCTAGCGGACTACGCCGCGCGTAGCCGTCGCGTGGCTCCGCAGCCGCGTCAGCGTCGAGCGCAGGCTCTCCAGGGCGGTCCCGGTCGACGAGAGCCGACGCGAGATCTGCGCGAGCTCCTGGGACTTCACGTCCTGGTCGCCTTCGTGCAGCTCTCCTGCGAGGGACGATAGGCGCTGCTCGAGCCGCCAGCGCTCCGACTCGAGCTCCAGCGCATAGGCGTAGCCGTCGGTCAGCGTGCGCTCGAGGCGGGCAAGCGTCGCCGGCTCCCCCTCGGAATGGGGCTCGGCGAGCAGCTCGTCGATCTGCTCGAGCAGTGCGGGGATAGCGTCAGGTGCCACAGTGCGCATCTCAGCGATTATCGGGGCGCGGCTCTGCGGCGGACAAGGGCCGCTCGACCTATCTCCGTCGCGGGTGCGGCCTACGCTTGACGACCGTGCTCGGGCCGCGAACAATTGGCCAGATGACCCGCCGACGCCTCCCGGTCGTCCTCCTGGTCGCACTGGTTCTGGCCGGTCCGGCGGACGCGGGAGGCTCGCCGCTGGCGAAGCGACTGGCGAAAGCGCTCGCGGTCCCGCACATCTCTCAGGCCAGGACGGCCGCGATCGCCTTCGACCTGGAGACCGGGGAGACGCTGTTCGCCGAGCACGGGGCGCTCTCGCTGGCGCCCGCCTCGAACGAGAAGCTGGTCGTCACCTACGCCGCCCTCGTCGGGCTCGGCACCGCCTACAGGATCGAAACCGACGTCCTCGGCCGCGGGCAGCAGAACGGCACGGTCTGGCAAGGGCATCTGCTCCTGGTCGGCCACGGCGACCCCACCCTCTCGAGCGCCGACCTCACCGAGCTCGCCGCGCAGGTGCGCGCGGCCGGTATCACCCGGGTGACGGGTGCGGTCTTCGGGGACGAGACCTTCTTCGACGTGCGACGCACGGCACCGGGCTGGAAGCCCTGGTACTACGTGAACGAGTCGGCGCCGCTGTCGGCGCTGACCGTGGACCGCGCCGGCTACCGCGGGCAGACCTCCCGCAACCCGGCGCTGACGGCTGCGCTGCTCTTCCGCGACGCGCTGCGGCGGGCCGGTGTCGCAGTCGGCGGTGCCGGGCTCGGCCAGGCCCACGGCGACGAGGTGCCGCTCGCGGCGGTGGATTCGCCCCCGCTCTCGGAAATCGTGCGGTACATGGACCGTCACAGCGACAACTTCACGGCCGAGCTCGTGCTGAAGCAGCTTGGCGCGATCGAGACCGAGGTCGGCACGAGCGCCGCGGGAGCCGCCTACGCCCGGCGCCTGCTCGCCGAGGCCGGAGTGCCGCTCGCGGGCGTGCGGCTCGCCGACGGCTCCGGGCTCTCGCTGCTCGACCGCCTCACCGTTCGCGCGCTCGCGTCGATCCTGCGCACCGCCTGGGCCAACCCCGAGGTGCGTCCGGCCTTCGTGGCGGCGCTGCCGGTGGCGGGGATCAGCGGCACCCTCTCCCACCGCATGCGCCGCCCTCCGGCCCGGGGGAACGTCCTGGCGAAGACGGGCACCACCTTCCAGGCATCGGCCCTCTCGGGCTACGTCAGGCGCCGGTATGTGTTCTCCGTGCTCCAGAACGGGAACCCGGTCTCGTCGTTCTGGGCCCGGCGGGCCCAGGACCGTTTCGCGACGGCGCTAGCCGCGCAGTAGCTTCCTCCTCTCCTCGGGGCGTCGCTGGCAAAGGAGGCAAGCGGGCGGCGCGCAGGACAGTGCGCCGGGCACGGACAAGCGCCGCCCGCGCCGCATCCTGCCACCAGCGGCGTCAGGCGCGGGCGGAGCCGGGCTTCGACCGGCGGGAGCCCGTGCCGGCCGAGGAGAGGAGGTTCTTCAGGGCCGCCTCGTCGAGCACGGGCACGCCGAGCTGCTCGGCCTTTGCCAGCTTCGAGCCCGGGCTCTCGCCCGCGATCACGCCGGTGGTCTTCTTCGAGACCGAGTCCGCGACCTTGGCGCCCTTCTCCTCGAGCGCCTTGCGCGCCTCCTCGCGGCTGAAGCCCTCGAGCGTGCCGGTGACGACGTAGGTGCTGCCGGTCAGCGGCCCCTCGACCGGACGCTCCTCCGGCCCGGCCTCGAACCGCAGCCCGAGCTGCTGGAGCTCCTCGACGAGCGCCCGGTTCTCGGCGTCCGAGAACCACTCGACGATCGCCTCGGCGCGCTCCGGCCCGATGCCGTCCACCTCCTCGACCTCCTCCTGGGTCGCGCCCGAAAGCCGCCCGACGCCACCGAAGTGGCGCGCCAGGCTCTGGGCCGTCACCCAGCCCACGTCCGGGATGTTGAGCCCGAACAGGACGCGGCTGAACGGCACCGCCTTGATCGAGTGCTCGATCGCGGCGATCACGTTGGAGGCGCTCTTCTCCTGGAACCCGTCGAGCTCGAGGAGCTGCTCTTTGGTCAGGCGGTAGAGCTCTGGGAGCGAGCGCACGAGCCCGAGCTCCCAGAGCCGGCGCACGAGCTGCTCCCCCACGCCCTCGATGTCGGCGGCCGCCATCACCCAGTTGTTCAGCGTCTCCAGGCCGCGCGACGGGCAGGCTCGGTTCGGGCAGCGGTGCATCGCCTCGCCCCCGGGCTTGACGATGTTTGTCCCGCAAAGCGGGCACTTCTTCGGCATCCGGAACGGCTTCGTGCCCTTCGCGTGGGGCAGCACCGGCCCGACCACCTGAGGGATCACGTCACCCGCCCGCTGGACGATCACCTTGTCTCCCTCGCGGATGTCCTTGCGATTGATGTCGTCCTCGTTGTGCAACGTCGCGCGCGAGACGGTGACGCCGCCCACCTCGACCGGCTCGAGCATCGCCCAGGGGTTGAGCGCGCCGGTGCGGCCGACGCGGATCGCGATCTTGTTCAGCGTCGTCTGGGCGGTCATCGGCGCCCACTTGAACGCCCTCGCCCAGCGCGGGCGCTGGTGGAGCGCACCGAGGATCCCCTGCTGCTCGAGCGAGTCCAGCTTGATCACGATCCCGTCGATCTCGTAATCCAGCTCGGTGCGGCGTAGCTCCCACTCGCGGCAGGCCTGCGCGACTTCCTCGATCGTCTGCAGGCGCTCGGTGTACGGGTTGGTGCGGAAGCCGTGCTCGCGGAGCCACGCGATCGTCTCCGAGTGCGTCTGGAAAGCGAGACCCTCGCGGTGCCCGACGCCGTAGGCCCAGATCGAGAGGTCGCGCTCGGCCGTGATCTGCGGGTTGAGCTGGCGCAGCGAGCCGGCGGCCGCGTTGCGCGGGTTCGGCGCGGTCTTCTTGCCCTCGGCGGCAAGCCGCTCGTTGAGGCGGTTGAACGCGGAGATCGGCAAGTAGACCTCGCCGCGCATCTCGAGTCGCAACGGCGCGTCCTCGCCATCGCCGAGGCGCATCGTGAGGGGAATGGACTTGATCGTGCGGAGGTTCTGGGTCACGTCCTCGCCGGTGAAGCCGTCGCCGCGCGTCGCCCCTCGGGTGAGCGTGCCGTTCTCGTAGACGAGCGAGACCGCTGAGCCGTCGATCTTCGGCTCGATCACGTAGACGACGGGCTCGTCCGAATCGAGCCGCTTACGCACGTCCTCTGCCCACTTCAGCAGGCCTTCGTCGTCGGTGACCTTCTCCAGCGAGCCCATCGGCGTGAGGTGCTGCAGCTTCTGGAAGCGCTCCGAGGGGGCAACCCCGACGCGCTGGGTCGGCGAGTCGGGGGCGATCAAGTCTGAATGGTCGGCCTCGAGCGCTTGCAGCTCGTCGAAGAGGCGGTCGAACTCGGCATCCGAGATCTCCGGCTCGTCGAGCACGTGGTAGCGGTAGAGGTGGTGATTGACCCTCTCCCGCAGCTCGTCGAGCCGCTTCTGGACGTCCTTCTGCGTGCGCGTCGCCATCGAGCCGATCCTACCGAGGGCCTACCAACCCGCTCGTTTCGCTTCTAGTAGCGGACCGAGACGAGGTAGAGGCCCGCCGACGGCGCGGTCGTCCCGGCCTCGTCCCGCGGGCGGCCTGCCAGCAGGTCCGCCAGCTGCTCGGGTGAGCGCTCGAGCATCGTTCCGATCAGCGTTCGCACCATGTGGCGCAGGAACGAGTCGGCGGTGAGCTCGAGCTCGAGGGCGTCGCCGCGGCGGTGCCAGACCGCGGACTCGATCGTGCGCGTCAACACCTTGTGGTGCGTCTCGGTGCGCGTGAAGGCGCAGAAGTCGTGCTCACCCAAAAGGAGGTCGGCCGACTCTGCCAGCTTCTCCTCGTCGACCGGGTGCGGATACCACCACGAGCGGCTGGCCTCGAACGGAGAGCGTTCGCTGCGGCGGTAGACCCGGTAGCGGTAGCTGCGGGCCAGCGCCGAGTGGCGGGCATGGAAGTCCGGCGGCGCCTCCTCGGCGGCGATCACGGCCACGTCGTCGGAGAGCTCGGTGTTCAGGGCGGCAGCGGCGCGTGCGGCCGGCGCGCCGCCGTCGACATCCACGGAGGCGACCTGGCCCAGAGCGTGCACGCCAGTGTCGGTGCGCCCCGCGACGGCCAGCGACGACCAGTCGGGGTAGACCCGCCCCAACGCCTCCTGCAGCGTCCCCTCCACTGTCCGCAAGCCGGGCTGCGCCGCCCAGCCGCGGAAGCCCGTGCCGTCGTACTCGAGCGTTAGCCTCAGGCGCACGTCAGGAGCCCCTGACCGCGTTTGTAAGGTGTGCCTTATGCTCTGGTCGCTTGCGTTTTGATCGGTATACTCTATTCATGACCGACCGGCAGGCCTTCCTCCTCCAGCGCGTGCAGCCGGCGATGACCGGCCTGATCGACGGGTCTCTCTCGACCCTGGCGCCGATCTTCGCGATCGCGATCCACACGCACAAGCCGTTCGACGCCTTCATCGCAGGAGTCGCGACCGCCGTGGGCGCAGGCATCAGCATGGCGTTCTCGGAGGGGCTGTCCGACACGGGTGAGCTCACCGGGCGCGGGAACCCGGCCCTGCGCGGCACGATCACCGGGGTGGGCACGTTCGTCGGCGGCATCCTGCACACCCTGCCCTTCCTGATCCCGACCTACCACGTCGCGATCATCTTCGCGATCGCAGTCGTGGCCTTCGAACTGGTGATCCTGGCGTGGCTGCGCTGGCGCTTCTTCGAGGTGAGCTTCGCCCGCGCGCTCGCCTCGGTGACGATCGGCGGCGTGATCATCGCCACCGTGAGCGCCGGGCTCGGAAGCGTCTAGGCCGTCTCTTCGACCGGCTCGACCTCGCGCTCGGCCCGGGCCGGCAAGGCGAACGTCGCCTCGGGCACGAAGTCGACGAGCTCGAGATAGACCATCTCGGCCGCGTCGCCCTGCCGCGGGCCGAGCCGGATGATCCGGCAGTAGCCGCCGGGCCGGTCGGCGAAGCGCGGGCCGACGTCGCTGAAGAGCTTGTGCACGACGTCCTGCGAGCGAAGGTACGCGAGCGCCTGCCGCCGGGCGTGGACGCCGCCCCGCCGCGCGAGCGTGATCATCTGCTCGGCGATCGGCTTGACCTCCTTCGCCTTGGCGGCGGTCGTCTTGATCCGCCCGTGCTCGAACAGCGCGCCGGCGAGGTTGGAGTAGAGCGCCTTCCGGTGCGAGGCGTCGCGACCGAGCTTCCGTCCAGAGCGCCGGTGCCTCACGCCGAGGGGCCTTCTTCGCCGCGCAGGTTCAGGCCATGCGTCGCGAGCGTCTCCTTGACCTCTTCGATCGACTTCTTGCCGAAGTTCGGGATCGCGGCGAGCTCGTTCTCGGACTTCGTCACGAGGTCGCCGATCGTCTCGATCCCGACGCGCTTGAGGCAGTTGTACGAGCGCACTCCGAGCTCGAGCTCCTCGATCGGGAAGTTCTCCATCCCGTGCGCGAGCGCAGGCTCGGCCTGGGCCTCGAGGGCAGCCTGCTCGCCGAAGCCCTCCATGCGATCGATGTCGGTGAAGATCGCGAGCTGCCGGATCAGGATCTCCGCAGCCTGGCCGATCGACTCGCGCGGGTCGATCGACCCGTCGGTGGTGACGTCGATCCGGAGCTTGTCGTAGTCGGTGCGCTGCCCGACGCGGGCGGCCTCGACGTCGTACGAAACGCGCCGCACCGGCGAGAAGATCGAATCGATCGGGATCACGCCGATGGTGTGCTCGGGCCCGCGGTTCAGCTCGGCCGGGACGTAGCCGCGGCCGCGGCCGATCGTGAGCGTCACCTCGAGCTTGCCCTTGTCGGAGAGGTTGGCGATCTCGAGGTCCGGGTTGAGGATCTCGAGCTCGGCCGGTGCCTCGATGTCGGAGGCCTTGACGGCTCCGGCGCCCTTCTTGTTCAGGCGCACCTCGATCTCCGGCGACTCGCCGTGCAGCCGGCAGATGAGGCTCTTGAAGTTGAGCAGGATGTCGGTCACGTCCTCGCGGACGCCCGGCAGGGTCGTGAACTCGTGCGCGACGCCCTCGATCTTCACCGAGGTGACGGCGGCGCCCTCGAGCGACGAGAGCAGCACGCGGCGCAGCGAGTTTCCGAAGGTGTAACCGAAGCCGCGGTCGAGCGGCTCGATCACGAACACGCCGCGGGTGTCCTCCACTTCCTCGTGGACGATCCGCGGGATCTGGAACTCCATCAAACTGTTTCGAACTGCCATTACCTTCCTTTCACAGCCCTACTTGGAGTAGAGCTCGACGATCAGCGATTCCTGGACGGGGGTGTCGATCTCTTCGCGCGTCGGCCACTTGAGCACCTTGCCGGTGAGGCCGTCGTGGTCGGCCTGGAGCCACGGCGTGACCGAGGCGGTCAGGTCGGTTGCGTCGCGCACGACCTGCTCGGCCGAGCTGCCCGGGCGGAGCATCACGATGTCATCGGGCTTGACTTGGTAGCTCGGGATGTTCACGCGGCGGCCGTTGACGTGGAAGTGGCCGTGCCGCACGAGCTGGCGCGCCTGTGAGCGCGAGGCGGCGAAGCCTAGCCGGTAGATGACGTTGTCGAGGCGCGTTTCCAGCATGCGCAGCAGGTTCTCGCCGGTGATGCCGGAGCCCTTGGCGGCCTTCGAGTAGTAGGTGCGGAACTGCTTCTCGAGCAGGCCGTAGTACCGGCGCGCCTTCTGCTTCTCGCGCAGCTGGAGCAGGTACTCGGACTGCTTGATGCGGCCGCGGCCGTGCTCGCCCGGCGGGTAGCTGCGGCGCTCGATCGCGCACTTCTCGGTCAGGCAGCGCTCGCCCTTGAGGAAGAGCTTCATGCCCTCGCGCCGGCACTGCCTGCACTTCGGGGAACGGTCGCGGGCCACTAGACGCGCCTCCGCTTCTTCGGCCGCACGCCGTTGTGGGCCTGCGGAGTGACGTCCTTGACGCCGAGGATCTCGAGGCCGGCGGCCTGGAGCGAGCGGATCGCGGTCTCGCGACCGGAGCCTGGGCCTTTCACGAAGACCTCGACCTTCTGCAGCCCGTGCTCCATGCCCTTGCGGGCACACGCGTCGGCCGTCACCTGCGCCGCGAAGGGAGTCGACTTACGGGAGCCCTTGAAGCCGGCCGAGCCGGCGGACTCCCACGCGATCACGTTCCCTTCGTTGTCGGTGAGAGAGACGATCGTGTTGTTGAACGACGTCTTGATGTGCGCCTGCCCGATCGCGATGTTCTTCTTCACGCGGCGGCGCGTGCGACCCCTGGTCGCTTGTCGGCGAGGAGGTGCCATCTAGGTCTTGGTCGGCGCCTTCTTGCCGCGGCCCACCGTCTTCTTCGGGCCCTTGCGCGTGCGCGCGTTGGTCTTCGTGCGCTGGCCGTTGACAGGCAGCCCGCGCCGGTGGCGGATGCCCCGGTAGGCGCCGATCTCGCCCAGGCGCTTGATCGCCTGCGTGCGCTCGCGGCGCAGGTCACCCTCGACCTGGAGCTTCGAGTCGATGTACTCGCGGAGCTTGGTGATCTCCTCGTCCGTCAGGTCCTTGATCTTCTCGTCGGACGAGAGGCCCGTCTCGGTGCAGATCTTCTTCGCCGTCGATTGGCCGATGCCGTAGATGTAGGTCAGCCCGATCTCGAGCCGCTTCTGGTTCGGAAGGTTCACTCCCGCAATGCGCGCCACTAGTGGTTCTCCTGGTGGTATTGGTGGATGCCTGGGTCGCTAGCACCAACCGAGGCAAGGACGCAGGGGGTGCTCGGGCTGAGAAGCCCGGGCGCGACTGAGGACGCCGCGTCGCGCAGCGTGATAGCGGGCGAGGCGCCGCCAGATGCCGCCAGAGGAGCCACTAGCCCTGTCGTTGCTTGTGTCGCGGGTTCGTGCAAATGACCATGGTCTTGCCGTGCCGCTTGATCACGCGGCAGCGCTCACACATGGGCTTTACCGATGCTCTGACCTTCATCTGCTCCCTGTACCTCGTCCTGGCGCTCGTAGACACGAAAAAACACGGCTTCCGCCGCGGGTGACCATGGTAGCAAACCGCCTAGACCAGCCAGCGGCCGTCCTCCTGGACGACTCGCCCGTCGAGCTCGATCCTGCCGCCCTTGCGAAGATCTTTGACGATATCCCAGTGGAGCTGGCTGACGTTGGTGCCGCCGACCTCCGGCAGGCCGTTCCCCAGCGCGAGATGCGCCGTCCCGTCCATCTTCTCGTCGAACAGCGTGTTCTTCATGTAGCGCGTGATGCCCGGGTTGCAGCCGATCCCGAGCTCGCCCAGCCGGCGGGCGCCCTCGTCGAGGTCGAGCATCTCCAGCAGAAACTCCTCGTTGGCCGTGGCGGAGGCCTCGACGACGCCCCCGGCTTCGAAGCGAAGCGCGATTCCGCTGACCTCGCGACCGTTGTAGACGGCGGGGTACTCGGCGAAGACGATCTCGCCTTCGGCCGAGTCCTCGACCGGCGAGAGAAAGAACTCGCCGCCCGGCATGTTGGCGCCGCCGGCGTCGACCAAAGCGGACCTGCCGGCCACGCCGATGCGGATGTCGGTCCCGCTCCCGACGAGCCTGACCTCCTCGGCTTCGTCGAAGTGCTGCGCGTACCGGCTCATCCGCTCGCGCTCGGCGTCCCAGTCGAGCAGGCAGGCGCCGTAGAGGAAGTCCTCGAACTCCTGGAGCGAAAGACCGGCCTCCTGCGCCAGCGCGGGCGTGGGGTACTGGCAGCCGACCCACTTCAGCTCGTGCGTGAACATGCGCTCGAGGTGCGGGCGCAGCCCCGACTGAAGGCGGGCCAGCCACTCGGCCGGCAGGCCCGTCAGCTCGCGCGTGTTCTCCGGAGCCTCGATCGAGATCCATCCGTCGGCGTGGTCGAACGCGTGGGCCTCGATCGGCGCAGGCGTGGCCAGCAGCTCGTCGGGCGCTTCCTGCGCCCATGGGATGTTCGTTCCATACCCGGTCAAGCTCGCGCGCTGGAGCGCGTACGCCCCGCGCCTGCCTACGAGGCGACTGACCTCCTCGAGGAGCGGGCGCGCGAGGTGCCCGCCCGTCACCAGCACCTGCCACCCCGGCTGGACGTCGACGCACGTCTCCACCAGAAGCGCCGCGTACGCCTCGACACGCGGGTCGCCCGTCAGGTGCTGACCGCCGTCTTCGCCGCGGTCAGGATCCGCGGGCCTTCGTCGGTGATGGCGACGGTGTGCTCGAAATGGGCGGACAGCGAGCTGTCGGCGGTCGAGATCGACCACTCGTCGTCGTGCAGGACGACGTCGGGGGCCCCGGCGTTGATCATCGGCTCGATCGCGAACGTCATGCCCTCCGAGAGCAGGGGCCCGCGGCCTGGCTCGCCGAAGTTTGGGATCTGCGGCTCCTCGTGCATCGAGCGCCCCACCCCGTGACCGACCAGGCTGCGGACGACCGAGAAGCCGTGCTCCTCGGTTACGCGCTGGATCGCGTGCGAGATATCGGAGAGCCGGTTGCCGACGCGGCACTGCCCGATGCCGGCGGCGAGGGCGGCCTGGCAGCCCTCGAGCAGCCGCTCCGCCTCGGGCGTGAGCTCGCCGATCGGGAACGTGTAGGCCGAGTCTGCGACGAAGCCGTCCAGCGTCACGCCGACGTCCACCGAGAGCACGTCTCCCTCCCGGAGCGCGTAGAGGCCGGGGATGCCGTGGACGACCATGTCGTTCGGCGAGGTGCAGATCGAGGCGGGGTAGCCGCGGTAGCCCTTGAAGGTCGGGACGCCTCCGCGCGAGCGGATGTACTCGTCGGCGAGCTCGTCGAGCTCCTGCGTGCTGATGCCCAGCTTCGCCCGCTCGCCGATCAGCGCGAGCGTGCCGGCAACGACCTCGCCGGCCCGGGCCATGCGGTCGATCTCCGCGGGTGCCTTGCGAATGATCACCTGACGGCCACCTGCTCGAGCGCTTGCTGGATCTCCTCGAACACCTCTTCGACCGACCGGTCGGCATGAACGGGGACGAGGATCCCGCGGGCGCGGTGGTACTCGACGAGCGGCGCGGTCTGCTCGTGGTAGAGCTGAAGCCGCGTGCGGATCGCCTCAGGCGTGTCGTCGGCCCGGCCTTCCTCCCCCGCCCGGCGCTGCAGGCGCTGGACCGCCATCTCCTCGGGGAGCTGGAACTCGAAGACCACGCTCAGCGGACGGTCGATCTCGCCGAGCATCTCGTCGAGCGCCTCCGCCTGCACCGCGGTGCGCGGGAAGCCGTCGAGCACGAAGCCGCGCTCCGTGTCCTCACGCGCGAGCCGGTCGCGGATCAGCTCGATCATCAGGTCGTCGGGCACGAGCTGCCCCGAGGTGAGGATCGGCTCCGCCTTCCGGCCGAGCTCGGTTCCCGCGGCGATCGCCGCGCGCAGGATGTCACCCGTCGCGATGTGGGGGATGCCGTACTCCCGCGAGATCAGCTTCCCCTGGGTTCCCTTGCCCGCGCCCTGGGGGCCGAGCAGGAGGATGTCCAAAGGCATCGCTACTTCAGGAAGCCTTCGTAGGAGCGCATCATCATCTGCGACTCCATCTGCCGCATCGTGTCCAGCGCGACTCCGACGACGATCAGCACCGAGGTGCCGCCGAGCGCGCGCGAGGTCCCCTGCGAGAAGCCGCCGTAGCGGATGAAGAGGCTCGGCAGCACTGCGACGGCCGCCAGGTAGATCGATCCGGGCAGGGTCAGTCTCGTCAGCACCCGGTCGAGGTACTGCGCGGTCGGTGGGCCGGGCCGGATGCCGGGGATGTAGCCGCCGTGCTTGCGCAGGTTGTCGGCCTGGTCGACGGGGTTGAACTGGACCGCCGTGTAGAAGTAGGTGAAGACGATGATCAGGAACGCCTCGAGGCCTAGGTAGACCAGGCTCGTCGGCTGGAAGTGCCGGTTGACGAAGCCCTGCGTCTGCGGGAAGTACTGGCCGACCGTCGGCGGGAAAGCCATGATCGCCGCCGCGAAGATGATCGGGATGACCCCGGCCATGTTCACGCGCAGCGGCATGTAGGTCGAGTCGCCGGTGGTCATCCGCCGCCCGACCATGCGCTTGGCGTACTGGATCGGGATCCGCCGCTGCCCTTCCTGGATGAAGACCACCGCCACGATGATCCCGATCGCGATCAGCGGGAAGAACAGCTTCTCCATGGCGCCGCCGTTGTACCAGGCGGTCACGCCCTGCGGAGCCGACGCGAGGATCGACGCGAAGATCATCAGCGAGATGCCGTTGCCGATCCCCCGCTTCGTGATCATCTCGCCCATCCACATCAGCAGCGTCGTGCCGGCGGTGAGCGTGATCACGATCAGGACGATGCGACCCGCGTTCGCGGTGAGCGCGCCCTGCCGCTGGAAGAGATACGCATAGCCGGTCGCCTGCGCGGCCGCCAGGATGACGGTCAGATAGCGGGTGTACTGGTTGATCTTGGCGTAGCCGGACTCGCCCTCCTTCTGGAGCTGCTCCAGCCTCGGGACTACGACCGTCATCAGCTGCAGGATGATCGAGGCCGTGATGTACGGCATGATCCCGAGCGCGAAGACGGAGAACTGCGAGAGCGCGCCACCTGAGAACACATTCAGCAGGCCCAGGATCGTGCCGCCCTGGCCGCTGAAGTACTGCTTGATCTGGTCGGAGTTGACTCCCGGCGCCGGGATCCACGAGCCGAGCCGGTAGAGCGCCAGCACGCCCGCCGTGAACAGGACGCGTTTTCGCAGCTCGGGGACGCGCCAAGCGTTGGCGAGCCAGGAGAACACCTAGCTTTCCTTGCTTTCGGTCTCGGCCTCCGCCTCTGCCTCCGGCCCGGTGTCAGCGGCTTCGGCCTGCGGCTCGCTTGCCTCTGCCTCGGGCTCGGCTTCCTTTACCTCCGGCTTGGCTCGTCTCGAGCTCTCCGGCCGGCGCTTGGGCCTGCGCACCTTCGACTCGCGCAGCAGTGTCAGCGAGCCGCCGGCCGCCTCGACCTTCTCGCGGGCGGTCGCGGAGGCCGCGTGCACGGTGATCGCGAGCTTCTTGCTCAGGTCGCCCTGACCGAGCAGCTTCACGTCGGTGCGGGTGTTGCGGATCAGGCCCTGCTCGACGAGCGCCTCGAGCGTCACCTCGGCGCCGGCGTCGAAGCGTTCCTCGAGCGCGGCCACGTTGAGCGGGACCGTCGAGGTGCGGTGCGGGCCGACGGGCATCGCGTCCTTCGAGCCGCCGCGCTGCTTGGCCAGGCGCATGTAGATCGGGTTCTGACCGCCCTCGAAGCCCGGGCGCATCTTCTTCGAGCCCGAGCGCGACTTCTGGCCCTTGATCCCGCGGCCCGAATAGCGGCCCTTGCCGGAGCCCAGGCCGCGGCCGACGCGCTTGCGATTCTTGCGCGCCTGCGCCGGCTTGAGATTCGAAAGGTTGAGCTCCTCGGCCATCAGTCGGTGTCCACCCTCACGAGGTGACGGACCTTCCTGAGCATACCGGCGAGCTGCGGGCTCTCGTCCTTCTCGACGCTGCGGCCGATCTTGCCGAGCCCGAGCGCCCGCAGCGTACCGCGGTGCCGCTGGCTCTGGCCGATCGAGCTACGCGTCTGGGTGATCTTCAGCTTCGCCATCGCTCCCCTCTGTCGCCGCTGCCGCCGGCTCAGGCGCGGTCGGCTGAGGCTCCTCGTCCTCAGGCTTGCGGGCGCTGACGGGCAGCACCTGCGCGATCGTGAGGCCGCGCATCTCGGCCACGTCGGCCGGGCGGCGCAGGCTCTGAAGGCCCTGCACGGTCGCCTTCAGCATGTTGATCGGGTTCGTCGTGCCCAGGCTCTTCGCAAGGATGTCGCGGATGCCGGCGAGCTCGAGCACGGCGCGCACGCCGCCTCCGGCAATCACGCCGGTTCCCTCGCTGGCCGGGCGCAGAAGCACCCGGGCGGCGCCGAACTCGCCGAGGATCTCGTGCGTGATCGTCGTCCCGTGCCGGGGCACCTGGAAGAGGTTCTTCTTCGCGTCGTCCACGGCCTTCGAGATCGCGAGCGGAACCTCGCGCGCCTTCCCGTAGCCGAGCCCGACCCGGTCGACCTCGTCGCCGATCACCACGAGCGCGGTGAACGAAAACCGCCGGCCGCCCTTGACCACCTTGGCGACGCGGTTGATCTCGACCACGCGCTCCTTGAGCTCTCTCTCTCGTTCTCGAACGTCAATTCCCACTTAGAACTTCAAGCCTCCTTCGCGTGCTGCGTCGGCCAGCGCCTTGACGCGGCCGTGGTAGAGGTAACCGCCGCGGTCGAAGACCACGGTCTCGACTCCGGCCTGCTTCGCCTTCTGGGCCAGCAGCTTGCCGACCTCGGCCGCCTGGGCGGTCTTCGCGGCCTTCGAGCCCTTGCCCGCCTTCAGCTGCAGCCAGCTCGCGGCTGCGAGGGTCTTGCCCTCGAGGTCGTCCACCACCTGCGCCTCGATGCCGCGGTTGGAGCGGAACACGACTAGGCGAGGCCGTTCGGCGGTGCCGACGACCTTCCCGCGCACGCGCTTGTGCCTGCGGGTGCGTGCGTCGCGAACGGAGAGCGCGCTCACAGGTAACGCTCCTGCCGACCCGCGCGTCGACCGGTCGTTTCAGACGGCTGCACGGGCAGATCCCGTCCAGCCTGAATGAGACATCGCAAGCGACGTCTCATGCCCGCTTCCCGACCTTCCGACGCACGTACTCGCCCTCGTAGCGGATCCCCTTGCCCTTGTAGGGCTCGGGCGGGCGCACCTTGCGCACCTCGGCCGCGGTCTGGCCGACCTGCTGTTTATCGATGCCCTTGACGATCACCTCGGTCGGCGTCGGCACCTCGAACGTGATCCCCTGCGGGGCTTTCAGCACGACGGAGTGCGAAAAGCCGACGTTGAGCTCCAAATCGGTGCCGCGCACGGCCGCGCGGTAGCCGACGCCCTGGATCTCGAGGCGCTTCTGGAAGCCGCTCGTGACGCCCTCGACCATGTTCGCGATCAGGCTCCGCGTGAGGCCGTGCAGCGCACGGTCGTCCCCTCGCTCGGTCGGGCGCTTGACGACGATGGTGCTGTCCTCCTGCTCGACCTGCATGCGCGTCGGCACCTGCTGGGTCAGCTCGCCGAGCGGGCCGTTCACCATCACGCGGCCGGGCGAGAGCGAGACCGACACGCCGGCCGGGAGCTCAATGGGCTGTTTACCGATTCGACTCATTGGCTCACCAGACGAAGCAGACGACTTCTCCGCCGACTCCCTGCTCGGCCGCGGTTCGGCTCGTGATCAGGCCGTTGGAGGTGGAGAGGATCGAGATGCCCATCCCGCCGAGGACGCGCGGCAAGCGGTCCTTGCGCGCGTAGACGCGACGGCCCGGCTTGGAGACGCGCTTCAGGTCGGTGATCACGCGCTCGCGGTTGCGCCCGAACTTCAACTCGATCACGAGCGTGTCGTACGGCGTGTCCTCCTCGCGCTTGACCTCGTAGTCGCGGATGTAGCCCTCCTCCTTGAGGAGTCGCGCAATCTCGGTCTTGGCCCGCGAGCTCGGCATCTCGGCGCGCTCGTGCAGCGCGTGGTTCGCGTTCCGGATCCTGGTGAGCATGTCTGCGATCGGGTCGGTCTGCACGCTACGCGTCCTTGCTTCCACAATGTGTCATTCGAACGTCCACCTCTCCTACCAGCTGCTCTTGGTCATGCCCGGGATGACGCCCTGGTGGGCGAGCTCGCGCAGGCAGATGCGGCACAGCCCGAACTTCTTGTAGACGGCGCGCGGCCGCCCACAGCGGTTGCAGCGCGTGTAGGCCCGCACCTTGAAGCGCTGCGGCTTGCGCGATTTCTCGATCAGGGCTTTCTTGGCCACTAGTGCTCCTTCCAGTGATGCTGTCCAGGTTCTCGGTCGCTAGCACTAAGCCAGAGGCCGCACTCGCCCGCTGCGCAGGCTGGCAGCCTGCGCAAGGGCGAGGGTAGGCTCTGGCGCCGTGTGATAGCGGGCGAGAGACGGGCGTTCATTGCTGGGAGGAGCACTAGAACTCTCCTTCGCTGCTCGTCTGTGCAAACGGCATCCCGAGCGCGCGCAGGAGCGCCAGCCCCTGCTCGTCGTCGGGCGCCGTGGTGGTGATCGCGACGTCGAGGCCGCGAACGGCGGCGATCGAGTCGTAGTCGATCTCGGGAAAGATGATCTGCTCGCGGATCCCCAGCGAGAAGTTGCCGCGCCCGTCGAACGAGGCCGGATCCAGGCCGCGGAAGTCACGGATGCGCGGAAGCGCGATCGAGACCAGCCGGTCGAGGAACTCCCACATGCGGGCGCCGCGCAGCGTCACGCGCGCGCCGACGGGCATGCCCTCGCGGAGCTTGAAGCTGGCGATCGACTTGCGGGCCTTGCGTACCTGCGCGCGCTGCCCGGCGATCGTGGTCAGCTCCTCGATTGCGCCGTCGAGCGCCTTGGCCTCGGTCTTCGCCTCGCCCACGCCCATGTTCAGCGTGATCTTCTGGACGCGCGGGACCTGCATGATCGAGCTCAGCTCGAGCTCGTCCTTCAGGCGCGGGCGCACCTCCTGCTCGTAGCTCGCCTTCAGCCGCGGCACGTAGCCGTTCGTCTCCGCCTTGCGGGGCCGCGGGCTCACTTATCGATCTCCTGACGGACGGCGCATCGACCGGTCGGTTCAGACGGACGCACGAGCGGCGCTCGTGCGTCCTGAGGACGGCATCGCAAGCGACGCCTCACTTATCGATCTCCTGGCCGCAATCGGCGCGCTTGCAGACGCGCACGTGCACCTCGCGTCCCTTGACTTCCTTCGTCGTCATCCCGATCCGCGTCGGCCGGCTGCAGGTCGGGCAGACCAGCATCACGTTGGCCACGGGCACGGGTGCCGGCTTCGAGATCACCCCGCCGGGAGTCATCTGGGTGCCGCCCATCCGGCTCGAGTCCTTGATCGGCCGGGGGCGCGTGTGCCGCTTCTGGATGTTCAGGTTCTCGACCACGACGCGGCGCTCGCGCGGCCGCGCTTCGAGCACGCGGCCTTCCTTGCCACGGTCCTTGCCCGAGAGCATGTGCACGAGATCGCCTTTCTTGACTTTCATCTTGTGGCTCATCAGAGGACCTCGGGGGCGAGGGAGACGATCTTCATGAAGTTCCTCTCGCGCAGCTCGCGCGCGACCGGCCCGAAGATGCGGGTGCCGCGCGGGTTGCGGGCCGTGTCGATCAGCACGGCGGCGTTCTCGTCGAAGGCGATCGAGGTGCCGTCGTCGCGGCCGAAGGGCTTCCGGGTGCGGACGACGACCGCCTCGACGACCTCGCCTTTCTTCACCGCGCCCTGCGGGCTCGCGCTCTTGACGGTGGCGGTGATCACGTCGCCCACTCGTGCGTAACGGCGCTTGGAGCCGCCCTTGACCCTGATGCACAGGATCTCACGGGCGCCCGTGTTGTCGGCGACGCGCAGGCGGGATTCCTGCTGGATCACTTGGCCTCCTCGAGCACTTCCGCGAGGCGCCAGTTCTTCGTCTTCGAGAGTGGGCGCGTCTCGACGATCCGGACGAGGTCGCCGACGTTCGCGGTGTTCTGCTCGTCGTGCGCGTGGAACTTCGAGGAGCGCCGGACGACCTTCTTGTAGCGCGGGTGCGCCTTGATCGTGTCCACCTTGACCACGATCGTCTTGTCCATCGCGTTGGAGACGACGACGCCGCGGCGCTCCTGGCTGCGTCCGCGCTCGTGCTCGGGCTTCGGCAGCCGGACGATCGGGCGGCGCTCGGCGGGCCGCTCGCGCTTTGGCTTCGAGTGCTTGTGGCGCTGTGAGCGCGGCAGGCGCTTTCGCTTCGGCTTCGGCCCGGACTGGGGCGCTGGAGGGGCTTCCTCCGCCGGGACAGCCGGCTCTTCAGCCGCGGGCTCTTCGGCCGCAGGCTCGTCGGCCGGAGGCTCTTCAGCCGCGGACTCTTCGGCCGCAGGCTCCTCCGCCTCAGGCCCAGTTTCCTCTGCCACGGGCTCTTCGGCCAGAGGCTCCTCAGCTGCAGGCTCCTCCTCGGCGGCGGGCTCCTCCTCGGCAATGGGCTCTTCGGCCACGGGCTCTTCCGCCGCGGGCTCTTCGGCCGCAGGCTCTTCGGCTACGGGCTCTTCGGCCGGAGCGTCTTCTGCCACCGGAGTCTCCTCCACCGTCTCCTCCGAGACGGCCTCGGGAGTCTCCTCTGCCTCCGGCCTGTTTTCAGGTGTCTTGTTCTTTTTGTCAGGCATTGGTCTCTCGCGTCAGGCTTGGGCTTCCTTCTCGCTCGTTGCGGACGGTCAGGATGCGGGCGATCTCGCGCTTCGCGAGCTTCAGGCGCGCGGGCTGCTCGAGCGCGCCGGTCGCGGACTGGAAGCGCAGGTTGAACAGCTCCTGGCGCGTGTCGGCGAGCCGCATCTCCAGCTCTTCGTCGGTCAGGTCACGTAGCTCTCTAGCTCGCAAACAGATCCGCCTCCCTGGTGACGACCTTCGTCTTGATCGGCAGCTTGCGCGCGGCCAGGCGCAGCGCCTCCTTCGCGAGCGTGTCGTCGACGCCCGCGAGCTCGAACATCACGCGCCCGGGCTTCACGACCGCGACCCAGTGCTCCGGGGCGCCCTTGCCGGATCCCATCCGCGTCTCGGCCGGCTTCTGCGTCACCGGCTTGTCCGGGAAGACGTTGATCCAGACCTTCCCGCCACGGCGGATCTTGCGGGTCATCGCGATTCGGGCGGCCTCGATCTGCCGGCTGGTGATCCAGCCTGCCTCGAGCGCCTTCAGCCCGTAGTCGCCGGCCTGCACCGTCGTCTGACCCTTGGAGATGCCTCTCCGGCGGCCGCGCTGGTACTTGCGGTACTTCGTCTTCTTCGGGAGCAGCATCTAGCTGTCGCCCTTCTCGGCGGTCTCGCCCGGCTTCGCCGCTTCGGCTGGGGCCTCTGCCTCCGGCCCATGCTCCTCGGCAGGCGGCGCCTGCCCCTCAGGCGGCGTGCGCTCGGTGCTCTCCTGGGCGCGCGCACGGCCACGGCCGCCCGGCCGACGCGGGCCGGCCGCGCCGCCGCCCTTCTTGCGCTGGCGCACCGGGCCGAGCCCTTCGCGGTCGGGACCGCGCCCGCGCCCGCCCTCGCGGGAAGCGCCGAGACCCTCGGAGGTGCCGCCGCGGCGGCGGGCCTGGTCCTGGTCGCCCAGCCGCGCGTCTTTTTGAGCCATGCCCTCGTAGCCCTCCGGCATGATCTCGCCCTTGTTGATCCAGACCTTCACGCCGATGCGGCCGAAGGTCGTCTTCGCCTCGACGAAGCCGTAGTCGATGTCGGCGCGGATCGTGTGCAGCGGGACCCGGCCCTCGGAGTAGCTTTCCGAGCGGCTCATCTCGCCGCCGCCGAGCCGGCCGCCGCACCGCACCTTCACGCCCATCGCGCCGGAGCGCATCGCGGAGGCGAGCGAGCGCTTCATCGCGCGACGGAAGCTGACGCGGTTGGCGAGCTGCTCGGCGATCGACTGCGCGACCAGCTTCGCGTCCAGCTCCGGACGCTTGATCTCGTTGATGTTGATGTGCACGGCCTTGTTGGTCATGCCGTGGATGTCCTTGCGGAGCGCGTCCACCTCGACGCCGGACTTGCCGATCACGATCCCCGGGCGCGCGGTGTAGATGTCGATCGTGATCCGCTGGGCGTCCTTGCGGATCAGAATGTCGGACAGGCCCGCGTGCGCGAGCTTGCCGTAGATGTGCTCGCGGATCTTGATGTCCTCGAGCAGGTAGGCCGGGAACTCCTTCGTGCCCGTGTACCAGTTCGACTTCCAGTCGTGGATGACGCCGACGCGCAGCCCGCCCGGATGGATTTTCTGACCCACTAGGTGGTCGCCTCCTTCTTCTTCGCGGTCTTGCGCTTCGGCGCGGCCTTCTTGGCCGCCGGCTTGCGCTTCGCACTGGCATCCGCCCCGTCTTCCGCAGGCGGCGCCGGCTCAGGGGCGCGCTCGGGCTCGACGAGCTTGATGGTGATGTGACAGGTCGGCTTCTGGATCCGGGCTGCGCGGCCTCGCGCGCGGGCGCGCCAGCGCTTCAGCACCGGGCCCTCGTCGACGTAGGCGGCCGAGACGATCAGCTCGTCGCCGACGAGATTGTGGTTCGCCTCGGCGTTCGCGACGGCCGAGCTCAGGACCTTGGCTACGTCGCGAGCGGCCGCGCGCTGGGTGAAGGCGAGCACGGTCCGCGCTTCCGGGACCGACCGGCCCCGGATGTGCTCGACCACGAGCCGCGCTTTGCGGGGCGAGGCGTGCACCCACTTGGCCACGGCCTTCACTTCCCGTCGCTCGGCGGCAGCTGCCATCAGCGCTTCACCTCGGTCTTCCGGTCGCCGGAGTGGCCGCGGAAGGTTCGCGTGGGAGCGAACTCGCCGAGCTTGTGCCCGACCATTTGTTCCGTGATGAACACGGGCACGTGCTTGCGCCCGTCGTGGACCGCGATCGTGTGCCCGACCATGTCGGGAAAAACGGTCGAGGAGCGCGACCAGGTCCGGATCATCTGCTTCGAGCCGGACTCGTTCATCTTGTTGATGCGGCCGAGCAGCCGCTCCTCCACGAAGGGTCCCTTCTTGCTCGATCTACTCAACTTCCCTTCCCTTCGATCACGTTGCGAGAGTCGGAGCGTGCAGCGGAGGCCGAAGGCCGGAGTCTGCGCGGGTTGGAATTCATCGCTTCTCCTTCCCACGGCGCCTGCCGCGGACGATCAACTTGTCGGATTCCTTGTGCTTGCGGCGGGTGCGCTTGCCGAGGGTCGGCACCCCCCAGGGCGTGACCGGGTGGCGGCCGCCCTTCGACTTGCCCTCGCCGCCGCCGTGCGGGTGGTCGACCGGGTTCATCGCAGAGCCGCGCACCGTGGGGCGCTTGCCCCGCCAGCGGCTGCGCCCCGCCTTGCCCCCGGTGATGTTCTCGTGGTCGACGTTGCCGACCTGGCCGATCGTCGCCCGGCAGGTGAGCGGGACCCGGCGCAGCTCGCCCGATGGTAGCCGAAGGACGCCCTGGCCCTCGTCCTTCGCCACGAGCTGGACGCCCGAGCCGGCGCTCCGCGCGAGCTGCCCGCCACGGCCGGGCTTCAGCTCAACGTTGTGGACGAGCGTGCCCGTGGGGATGTTCTGCAGAGGCAGCGCGTTCCCGGGCTTGATGTCCGCGCCCGGGCCCGACTCGACCGTGGCGCCTACCTGAAGCCGCGCGGGCGCGAGGATGTATGCCTTGGCGCCGTCGGCGTAGTGCAGCAGCGCGATCCGGGCAGAGCGGTTGGGGTCGTACTCGATCGAGGCGACCTTGGCCGGCACGCCGTCCTTGAGGCGCTTGAAGTCGATCACGCGGTAGCGGCGCTTGTGCCCGCCGCCCTGGTGGCGCCGGGTGATGCGGCCGTACTTGTTGCGCCCGCCGCTCTTCTTCAGCGGCTCGAGCAGGCTCTTCTCGGGCTCGGTCTTCGTGATCTCCTCGAAGGACGAGACCGACATGAAGCGCCGGCCCGGCGAGGTGGGCTTGTACTTGCGGACGGCCACTAGACCTGGGCCCCCTCGAAGATCTCGATCGACTCGCCCTGGCGGAGCTGCACGATCGCCTTCTTCCAGCCGGGCTTGCGGCCGTGGACCAGGCCGCGCCGCTTCGGCTTCGACTGCACCTTGGACACATTGACCCCGATCACGTGCACGTGGAAGAGCTCCTCCACGGCCTGGCGGATCTGGGTCTTGTGCGCGTCCGGGTGGACCCGGAACGAGTACTTGCGGTCCTCGATCATGGCGTAGCTCTTCTCGGAGACCACCGGCGCGAGCAGGACTTCGTTCGGATGCAGGCTCATGAGGCTTTGCCCTGCACTTGCTCGAGTGCCTGCTCGGTGATCAGCAGCGATTGCGCGCGGACGAGCTGATGTACCTCGAGCTCGCTCGGGACGGTGATCTCCACGCGCGCGAGGTTGCGGAAGGACCTGATCAGCGCATCCTCCTCGGGCTGGGTGACGAGGAGCAGCGGCGCGTCTTTGCCCCAGGCGCCGACGAGCTGGGCGGCGTCCTTGGTGGACGGCGCGTCGAAGCCGCCCGGGTCGAGCACCCCGAGCGTGCCGCGGAGCGCATGTGCCGAGAGGGCGCTGCGCATCGCTGCGCGGCGGGCCTTGCGGTTCACCTTCGACTCGAAGCTGCGCATCATCGGCGGGAACGCAAGCCCACCGCCGGTCCAGTGCGGCGCGCGGATCGAGCCCGCTCGGGCCCGGCCGGTGCCCTTCTGGCGCCACGGCTTGGAGCGGCCGCCGGCGACGAGGCCGCGGCTCTTGGCGCCGCGAGTGCCCGCGCGGGCCGCGTTCAGCTCGGCGCGCACCGTCTCGTGCACGAGGTGCGCCTTCGGCTCGGCGCCGAAGACCGCCTCCTCGAGCGTGAGGCTCTTGGCGGACTTGCCCGCCTTGTCGAGCAGGGGGGCCTTAGGCGCTGCCACGGCTCTTGTCCTCTCTGACCTCGACGAAGCCGTTCTTCGGGCCGGGCACCGCGCCCTTGACCAGGAGCAAGTTCCGCTCCGGGTCGATCTCGTGCACCGTCAGCCCGACCTGCGTGACTCGCTTGCCGCCCATGCGGCCGGCCATCTTCTGGCCCTTGAAGACGCGCGACGGCGTCGCGGAGGCGCCGATCGAGCCCGGCTTGCGCACGTTGTGCGAGCCGTGCGAGACGGGGCCGCGGCTGAAGTTGTGCCGCTTGATCGTGCCGGCGAAGCCCTTGCCGATCCCGATTCCCGATACCTTGACGCTGTCGCCGGGCTCGAAGGCCTCGACGGTGACGTTCTCGCCCTCGGTCAGCTCGGTGGTGCCGCGGAACTCGACCAGGCGTCGGTGCGGCTCGAGCTCGCCGAGATGGCCGCGTTCGGCCTTGGAGATCTTCCGCTCCGGCACCCGGTCGAACGCGAGCTGCACGGCCTCGTAGCCGTCCGAGTCGACCGTCTTCACCTTGACGATCGGGCACGGGCCCGCCTCGATCACGGTCACGGGCGTCACCTGCCCGGTCTCCGGGTCGAAGAGCTGGGTCATGCCGAGCTTCTTGCCGATGATGCCTTTCACTCGAGCCTCACCGATCACCTTTTGCCCAGATCGTGCTCTCGGGCCGCGAAAAGCAAGTCTCGCAAGGACGCAGGGAGCGTTCGTAGCCGGAGGCTACGGGCGCGACTGAGGACGCCGCGAGACGCCGCTTTGCAGCGGTTCCGAGAGTGCGAGATGGGCGGAAGGGGGTCGCCATTAGAGCTTGATCTCGATGTCTACTCCGGCCGGGAGGTCGAGCCGCATCAGCGAGTCGACCGTCTTCGGCGTGGGCGAGTGGATGTCGATCAGGCGCTTGTGCGTGCGCACCTCAAAGTGCTCCCGCGAGTCCTTGTCCTTGAAGGGGCTTCGGATCACGCAGTAGACGTTCTTCTCGGTGGGCAGCGGCACGGGCCCGGTGATGGTCGCGCCGGTGCGCTGAGCAGTCTCCACGATCTGGCTCGCGGACTTGTCCAGCTGCTGGTGGTCGTAGCCCTTGAGGCGGATGCGGATCTTGTTCTGCGGCATCCGCGTCTACCTGATCTTTTTTCTGTTTGGCGTGTTCATCCGATGACGCGTAGCGTTCTTACTTGTCGATCGCTGTGACGACGCCGGCGCCGACGGTGCGGCCACCCTCGCGGATTGCGAAGCGCAACCCCTGGTCCATGGCGATCGGCTGGATCAGCTCGATCTCCATGTTGGTGTTGTCGCCCGGCATGACCATCTCCTGGCCTTCCGGCAGCTTGATCGCGCCCGTCACGTCCGTCGTGCGAAAGTAGAACTGCGGGCGGTAGTTGTTGAAGAACGGCGTGTGCCGCCCGCCCTCGTCCTTCGAGAGCACGTAGACCTCGGCCTTGAACTGGGTGTGCGGAGTGATCGAGCCCGGCTTCGCCAGCACCTGCCCGCGCTCCACCTCCTCGCGCTTGGTGCCACGCAGCAGGGCGCCCGCGTTGTCGCCGGCCTGGGCGAAGTCGAGCGTCTTCTGGAACATCTCGAGCCCGGTGACCACGGTCTTCGCGACCTGCGGGTGGATGCCGACGATCTCGACCTCGTTGCCCGACTCGATCTTGCCCTGCTCGATCCGGCCCGTGACGACGGTGCCGCGGCCCGTGATCGTGAAGACGTCCTCGATCGGCATCAGGAACGGCTTGTCCGTGTCGCGCGTGGGCTCGGGGATGTAGTCGTCCACGGCCTGCATCAGCTCGAGGATCTTCGCGGCAGCCTCCTCGTCGCCCTCGAGCGCCTTCAGCGCCGAGCCGG
>JBBRZN010000024.1:0-28277 GCA_038236705.1 Gaiellales bacterium | reverse complement strand
GTTCGCGAACGAGCGACCGAGATCCTGGTTGACCACGAGCCGCTTGAGGAACCGCAGGTACTGGATGTACACGGGCTTGTCGATCCCGAGGTAGTGCCTGGCGCGCAGGATCATCTCGGGCGTCGGGTTCTTGCCCGCGACTGCGCGCGCCGGGTCGGCCGGGATGATGAAGAAGATGATGTAGGTGACGACGGTGACGGCGAGGAACAGCACCGCCGCCCAGAGCAACCTTCGGATGATGTAGTGAATCACCGGGTCTTAGGCCTCTCCACCGTCACGTGCGGCGGAACTCTACCGCAGCTTTGCAGTCAAAAAGAGAAGAGGCGCCGGCCGGAGCCGGCGCCTCCGTCTCGTGGTCGATCGGTGTTAGCCGATGCAGACCGCGTTCAGGTTCATCGCACCGTAGATCGGCTGGTATGACCAGCAGCCGATGCGCTTCGAGGTGAACTCACGAACCGTGCGGAAGAAGAGAGGCGCAATCGGAGCCTGCGTCTTCATCACGTCGCGGTCGATCAGAGCCCACGCGGCGTAGCGCTTGGAAAGGTTCGAGATACGACCGGCGTCACGCATCCTGTTGTTGAATCCCACGTGGTTGAAGTAGGAGTTGTTGTTGTTGTTCTCGGCCTGGATGTTGCGGCCGTCGAGCAGGATGTCGATGAAGTCGACCGGATCGGGGTAATCGGCACCCCACGCCTGCAGATCGAGATCGAAGGGCTCACCGCGGTGGCCCTCCTTCGCGATCCGGACGGCGAAGGGGAACGTCTTGAGCGTCGTGTTGATACCGATCTTCGTCAGGTCGGCCTTGACCAGCTGCATGATCGCGATCGAGATCGGGCTGGTGCTGCCGTAGAAGACGGTGCTCGGGCACTTCTTGGGCTTGAGCGACCTCGCCTTGGTCAGGTTCGGCTTGCCCGTCGGGTAGATCTTCCAGTTCTTGAAGCCCGGCATCGTGGGCGGAAGAACCTGGTCGGTCGGGGTTCCTGCGAACGCGCCACGCTGTGCGAGTGCTGCCGGCCTGTTCATGAGGTAGTTGACCGCACGACGCGTGCGGACTCCGACGCCCGAGTTGCCGTTGAAGCAGGAGTGGTTCTTGATGCCCTCACCCTTCGACCCGTAGGTCGTGTTCATGGTGACGTAATCGGTGATCACGCCCGGGCTGACGTGGTACTGCTTCGGGTACTTGTTGTGCAGCTCGACGTGAGCGGTCGGCGGGACTCCGAACATGTCGTAGTCGCGCTGGTTGCTCCGAACCTGAAGCAGGCTCGTGTCGAGGTTCGTGTTCACGCTGATCGTGATCGTGTTCGGATTGTGCGGCCGCGTGCCCTTGTAGAAGCGGTTGCGGCTGAGCACGACGCTGCGTCCGACGTCACGCGCAGAGATGAAGTACGGACCGCCGGAGGCGGGCGTCTTCACGCCGTTCGGGTCGATCGGCGTCCTCTTGGAGATCGCCATGAAGAACGGCATCGAGACGATCGAGGCAAAGTCGGGCCTCGGCGCCTTGAGGTTGATGATGAACGTGTACTTGCCCCTCGCCACCACCGACTTGAGGTCGCTGAGGAACGCGGCCGCCGGTGAGTTCATCTTCGCGCTGGTCGCACGCGCGAACGCGAGCTTGAAGTTCGCCGCAGTGACGGCCTCGCCGTTGCTCAGGCGAAGTCCCTTGCGGATCGTGAAGGTGTACTTGCGGCCACCTGCCGCAACCCGCGGGAACGCCGCAGCGGCCTCGGGGAAGAGCGTTGCCTTTGTCTCCCGCCAGTTGAGGAGCTTGAGGGCGGTGGCGTACTCGACCTGCCACCCGGTTGACTCGTAGTCGAGCGCCGGATCGGTGAACTCTAGGTCCGTCGTCGAGAGGTTCACTCGGAGCGTGCCCCCCACTTTCGAAGCCGAGCCCTTGCTCTGCGAAGCACTGTTTGCCGTACCGGCAAACGACGCAGCAACAAGAAGCCCGACCCCGATCATGGCAGTCACGATCGAGATCCACAGTTTCTTCTGCATGTGACTCCTTTCCTACTTCCTACGCCAGCGCGGAGTCGCTGGCTTGGACGCTTTACGCCTCAGCCCGTGAGACGCCGTGCCTGGGGAATAGTTAGAAAAGCGTGCGCTAGTGAGATGAACGCGGGTCGAAGGCGTCCCGCAGGCCGTCGCCCAAGAGATTGAAAGAAAGCGTCGTCACGAGCAGTGCCAGGCCTGGCCAGATCATCAGCCAGGGCTGGGCCAGGTAGTACTCGGGCGCGGTTGAGAGCAGGTTCCCCCAGCTCGGCACCTCGAGTGGAATCCCGATGCCGAGGAACGACAGCCCGGCCTCCAGCAGGACGTTCTGGGCCACGATCAGGGTCGAGTAAACGATGATCGGCGCGACCAGGTGCGGCAGCAGGTGCGAGCGGATGATGCGTGCATCGCTCGCGCCGAGCATGCGCGCAGCCTCCACGAACTCCTTCTCCCGGAGGGACAGCACCACCGCCCTGATGATCCTCGCCGGGTAGTACCAGCCGAAGACGCCGATCACGACGGTCAGGGTGAACACCCCGGGCTGGAGGAAGCCGAAGGTGACGTGATTGAGCCGGTCGCCGACGGTGCTTGCCAGCGCGATGATGAAGAGCAGCACCGGGAAGGCCATCACGACCTCCGTGATACGCGAGACGATCGTGTCGATCCAGCCGCCGAAGTAGCCGGCGACCGCGCCCATCACGACGCCGACGGCCATGCCGAAGATCGTCGCCCCGATCGCGACCTCGAGCGAGACGCGGGCTCCGTAGAGGAGGCGCAGGAACTCGTCGCGGCCGAGCTGGCTGTCCGAGCCCAGGACGAATAGGGAGGTGCCGCTCCCGTCCAGGTTGGCCACGTGCGAGAACGGCCCCACCGGCAGCAGTGTGTTCGGGTCGAGGCCGTTGGTGCCGAAGATGTCTCCCGGCCCGTGCCCGAGCAGCATCTTCGCGATCGCCGCTCCGGGATACGCCGCCAGGAACAGGAGGATGATGAACAGCCCGCTGGCGATGGCCGCCTTGTCGTGCCGGAACCTGCGCCAGACCTGCTCCCAGTACCCGCGCGCCGCGACCGCCTCGAGCTCGCCGAGCTCGGTGCCGGTCTCGGCCGCGACCGCTGCGCCTAGTCCGGCGCCGGATGAGAGAAGTTCGGGTTTATCGGCCACGGGTGGGAGCGAAGCATAACGGCGTCGTTCGCCTTCTGCGTCAGCAGCTTAGACGCCGTAGTCGAGTATTCGGTTAGGAGCTTACCGTCAGGTGCATCATTCTAAACACTTCTGACGCAGGCGCGTGGGACCCCTGGTTCCCCCACGAACCCCCTCCTTGCCCACGGCAGTGTCCTGCAAGGGCTTCAGGAGCCGGCAGAGGTTCTTGGTGGCGAGCCTCCCGCCGGGCAAAGCCCGGCTCCGGCGGCTAGGGGTCTCTACTGCGTCAAGGCATCGGCGCCGGCGACGACTTCGAGGATCTCCTGGGTGATCTCCGACTGGCGGGCCCGGTTCATGTCCAGCGTGAGGCTCTCGATCAGGTCGCCGGCGTTGCTGGAGGCGTTGCGCATCGCGGTCATGCGCGCGCCCTGCTCCGAGGCGGCGGACTCGAGCAGCGCGCGGTAGAGCTCCGTCTCGACATAGACCGGAAGCAGGCGGGCCAGAATCTCCTCCGGCTCGGGCTCGTAGATGAAGTCGCCGAGCAGCGCCGACTCGTGCGCCTCGGCGTCCGCCCTGTCTTCCCGCAGCAGCTGCTCGGGGATCGGCAGCACGTCCTGCTCGACCACCTTCTGCGTGAGCGCCGAGACGAAGCGGTTGTAGACGAGCACGACGCGGTCGACCTCGCCGGACTCGTACAGCTCGGTGATCCGGTGCGCGATCGTCTGCGCGTCGTGGTAGGAGGGGCGGTCGCTGAACCCGATCCACGCCTGGTCGATCTCGTAGCGGCGGAAGGTCAGCGTCGAGCGGCCCTTCCTGCCCGACACGAGCCAGCGGACGTCGACCCCGTCCGAGCGAAGCTGCCGGTCGAGCGCGAAAGCGTGCCGGAGGACCTGGGCGTTGAAGGCACCGGCGAGGCCGCGGTCGCCGGTGATCGCCACGATCGCCGCCCGCTTCACGTCGCGCCGTTGCAGCAGCGTCAGCCCGCGCAGCGACGTGCTCGCCCTGGCGGTGCCGACCATCAGCTCCATCATGCGGTCGGCGTAGGGCCGCATTGCCTCGATCCGCGCCTGGGCGCGCCGGAGCCGGGCGGAGGCGACGAGCTCGAACGCCTTCGTGATCTTCTGCGTGTTGCGGATCGAGCGGATCCGCCGCTTGAGGTCTTGAACCGTTGCCACTACGCGGCGGTCGGCTCGTCCTCGGAGGTCTTGAAGCCCTTGACGAACTTCTCGAGCTCCTTGTTCAGGCGCTCCCGCAGCTCGTCGGGCAGGTCGCCCTGCTCGCGGATCTCCTTCAGGATCGTCTCCTCGGCCTTCATGTGGTCGCGCAGCTCCTGCAGGAAGCGCGGGACGTCGACCACCAGAATCGAATCCAGGTAGCCGTTCACTCCGGCGTAGATGCCCACCACCTGCTCCTCGACGGGCCAGGGGTCGTACTGGCGCTGGTTCAGCACCGCCACGAGACGCTCGCCCTTGGCGAGGATCTTCTGCGTCGCGGGATCGAGCTCGGAGCCGAACTGGGCGAAGGCCTCGAGCTCGCGGTACTGCGAGAGGTCGAGCTTGAGGCTGCCTGCGACCTTGTTCATCGCCTTCGTGCGCGCCGAACCGCCCACGCGGGAGACCGAGATGCCGACGTTGATCGCCGGCCGCACGCCCGAGTGGAAGAGCTCGGCCTCGAGGAAGATCTGGCCGTCCGTGATCGAGATCACGTTGGTGGGGATGTAGGCGGAGACGTCGCCGGCCTGCGTCTCGACGACCGGCAGCGCCGTCTGCGAACCGCCGCCGAGCTCGTCCGAGAGCTTGCACGCGCGCTCGAGCAGGCGCGAGTGCAGGTAGAAGACGTCGCCCGGGTAGGCCTCGCGGCCCGGCGGGCGGCGCAGCAGGAGCGACATCTGCCGGTAGGCGTCGGCGTGCTTGGAGAGGTCGTCGTACATGACGAGCGAGTGCTGGCCGTTGAACATGAAGTGCTCGCCCATCGCGCAGCCCGCGTAGGGCGCCATCCACTTGATCGGCGCGGCCTCGGAGGCCGGCGCGGTGACGATCACCGTGTAGTCCATCGCGCCCGCGTCCTTGAGCCGTTCGTAGACCTGCGCGACCGTCGAGGACTTCTGCCCGATCGCGACGTAGATGCAGAAGATGTCCTGGTCGTGCTGGTTGAGGATCGTGTCCACGAGGATCGCGGTCTTGCCGGTGGTGCGGTCGCCGATGATCAGCTCGCGCTGGCCGCGGCCGATCGGGATCATCGAGTCGATCGCCTTGATCCCGGTCTGCACCGGCTCCTTCACCGGCTGGCGCTGGATCACGCCCGGCGCCTTGAACTCGAGCGGCCGCCGCTCCTTCGCATTCAGCGGGCCTTGCCCGTCCACCGGGTTGCCGAGCGGGTCGACGATCCGGCCGATCAGCTCGGGCCCGACCGGGACGCTCGCGACGGTGCCGGTGCGCTTGACCGGCTGGCCCTCCTTGATCTGGTCCCAGTCGCCGAAGAGCGCGGCGCCGACGTTGTCCTCCTCGAGGTTGAACGCGAGGCCGGTGACGCCGTGCTCGAGCTCGAGCATCTCCAGGGAGACGCAGTTCTCGAGCCCGTAGATGCGGGCGATGCCGTCACCCACCTGGAGGACGGTGCCGACCTCGGCGAGGTCGGTCTCGACGTCGTACTGCTCGATCCGCTGCTTGAGGATCGAGGTGATCTCTTCGGGACGAAGCTTCACGGCCACTCCTTGAGGTCGGAAGGGGTTACTTCAGGCGCAGCGTGGAGGTGCTGCGGGCGCTGGCGTTTCCGTAGCGGTCCCACGCGCGCGCGACGATGACGTAAGTGCCCTTCTGGCCGAAGATGCTTTTCAGGTGCCTGGGGCGCCAGAGCAACCAGCTGGGCTTGCCGTCCACCCGGCGCATCGCCGAGCTGACGGAGCCGACCACCTTCCCGGCGCGTCTGATCTGGAACTGCACGCGCACCAGGTTGCGGTCGTCCGACGCGGAGAAGCGCAGGCGCACCGCCTTGCCCACGCGGCCGAAGCTCGGCAGCGCCGAGATCCGCGGCGCGAGCACGTCGGGCCGCGTCGAGCTGATCAGCTCGCCGCACCAGTCCGTCGTGATCCCGCCGTCCTCGACGTAGACCCCCTCGAACTCCTGCTCGTCGACGCTCGGAGCGGTGATGATCGAGACGTCGAAGCTGCCCGGGCGAAACTCGCCGCCCTGACCGTCGTAGCGGCCGTGCAGGCGCCGTCCATCCGAGCCGACCGTGCAGGCGATCAGCTTCCCGCCCGTGCCGTAGCGGCCCAGGTAGAAGCGCGTCTGGCCCTTCGGCGGGCAGTTGGTGAACGGCGCGCCTCCCCAGGGTTGCTCCAGGACGCCTCGCCCCCACTCCTCGGTCACCGGCACCCAGGTGATAGTCCCGAGTGCCTCGTTGCTGGGCATAAGCTTCGCCGGCCAGCTGCCGCTGTAGAGATCCGGGATCCCGGCCTGCGCGGGAGCTGCGGCCAGCAGTCCCAGCGAGACGATAAACGCGATTATGAGCTTTCGCATCGGAATTCCAGGCTATCTCAAGGCCATCGCACTGGCCGCGCTCCTCGTGCCCGCGGGCTGCGGCGGCGGTTCGTCGGCTTCCAAGACCTCCGACGTCGAAAAGGCGATCCTGGTTAGAAGCCCCGACTCGAGCCAGGTGACGTGCACGCAGCACGGGAGCTACCAGAGCAAGGCGCTCTACCGCTGCCAGGCCGACGTCGCCACCAGCGTGCGCGAGATGCGCCCGGAATCGAGCTGCTACACGTTCGAGCACCGCCGGCTGGACAACGTCACGCGTCACGTCAGCTGCTAGCTCCTACGAGCGCGCGACGCAGGCGGTCGAGCCGCCCGCGCACGCTTGCGTCCAGCCGGTGCGAGCCGACCTGGAGCACGATCCCGCCGATCAGGCCCGGGTCGACATGCCGCGTCGCCTCGACCTTGCGGCCCGAGGCCGTCTCGATCTGCTGCAGAAGGCGGCGCTCGTCGTCGTCCGAGAGCTCGATCGCAGTGGTCAGCTCCGCGTTCAGCACGCCCTCCTGATCGGCGACCAGGCGCTCGAACTCCTCCGCGATCATCTCAAGCTCGCCGATGCGGCTCTTGTCCACGAGCACGAGCAGGAAGTTGCGCAGCAGCTGGTCTCCCCCAGCGAGCACGTCCTCGAGGGCGGCAGCGCGGGCTCGGGGGTCGAGCTGGGGGTTGCGCAGGAGCTCCCGCAGCTCGGGAACCTCGGCAGCGGCCGTCACGACCTGCTCGAGCTGCTCGCGCACGGGCTCGAGCCGGCCCTGCTCCTGAGCAGCCTCGAAGAGCGCGCGAGCGTAGACGCGGTCGACGACGGTCATCAGTCGTTCTTCTCCAGCACCGAGAAGTCGAGCTCGGCGATCGCCTCTTCGATCAGGCGCCGGTGGTCGGAGTCGTCGAGCGCCTTGCCCGTGACCTTCGTCGCCGCGAGCAGGCTCAGGTCGACGACCTCGAGCCGGATCTGCTCCAGCGCGCGCCTGGTCTCGGCCTCGATCTGCTTGCGGGTCTCCTCGAGCCGGCGCTGGCGGTCGGTCTCCAGCTCCTCGCGCATCCGTCGCTCGTTCGCCTCGGCGATCCGCCGCGCCTCGGCCAGGATCTCCTCGGCGTCGGTCTTGGCCCGGCCGATCAGCTTCTTGTGCTCGGCCAGGAGCGTGCGGGCCTCCTCGCGCGCGTGCTCGGCTTCCTCGATCGACTGCCGGATCCGCTCGCGCCGCTCGTCGATCGCCTTCTGGATCGGGCCGAACGCGAACCGCTTGAGCACGTAGAGCGTGATCAGGAAGCAGACGATCGTCCAGATCATCAGCCCCGGCGTGACCTGGATCAGTGGGTTCGAGGCGAGGGGCATCAGAGACCTCCGACTGGGCAGATCGTCTCCATCAGACCAGGACGTACGCGAGGATCGAGCCGAGCAGGCCGTAGAAGACGACCGCCTCGGTGAGGGCGAAGCCCAGCCATTGGATGCCCGTGAGCTCACCGCGGAGCTCTGGCTGGCGGGCGACCGACTGGATCATGGACGCGAAGATGTTGCCGATCCCGATGCCGGCGCCGAGCGCGCCGAGGCCGACGCCGAGCGCCAGGCCGATCGCCTTGCCGGCCTTGGTGACGTCGCCCGTGGTAGCGGCGAGGACAGTTGCAATCACGCTTCCTCCTTTTGGCCGGCTACACCGGCGAAGCCGGCACAGCCTTTTTTGGTCGGCATCGCAAGCGAAGCCTTGGCCGGCTGCACCGGCAAAGCCGGCACAGCCTCTTTTGGTCGGCATCGCAAGCGAAGCCTTAGTGCTCGGGCTCGATCGCCGAGCCGATGTAGATGGCGGACAGGGCGGCGAAGATGAACGCCTGGATCGAGACCACGATCACGACCTCGAAGATGTAGAAGACGGTGCCGACGAGAATCACGAACGGGGCCAGCACGATGCTCTGGAGAATGAAGATCAGGCCGATGAAGGTCAGGATCAGGATGTGGCCCGCGAGCATGTTGGCGAAGAGACGCACGCTCAGCGAGATCAGACGCATGAACTGGCCGAGGATCTCCAGGGGCACGATCAGTGCGAGCAGCGCCTTCGGGGCCTCCGGGATCCAGCTCTTGAAGTAGCGGACGGGCCCGTTCCAGCGAATGCCCTCGAAGTGCGTGAACCCGAAGGTCAGCAGCGCGAGCGCGAGGGTCACCGACAGCGACGAGGTTGCGGCGTAGATTCCCCAAGTCGGGACCCCATGCCAGGTCTCGCCGGTCAGCGGGAGCGGGATGAAGCCGATCACGTTGACGACCCAGATGAACAGCATCAGCGTGGCGACGTAGGGAAACCATCGGCCGATCGCCTTTGCCGGCAGGCCCTGCTCGGCGACTTGCACCTGTGCCACCTCGTAGATTTGCTCGCCGACGGTCTGGCGACGGTTGAGCGTCTTCCCGCGCATCAGCACCAGGCCGAGCAGGATGGTCAGCGCAGTCCCGATGAACAGGTATACGACCGCCTTGGTGATCGACATGTTCACCGGGCCGAGGTGCATCGAGATCCATTCGTGCTGCTCGAACTCCGTGGTCGGGTCGAACTTACCGCGCGCGAGCGCGGAGGGCGGCAGCGCAAGTGCCAGCAGCCAGACGGCTCCTAGAGTCACCTTAGGAAGGAACCTCACGCGGTCGGTTCCTGGCTGAAGTAGCCGGCGAGCGAGAGGCAGAGCTCGGCGGTGTAGGCGAGTCCGTAGACCAGCGCGGCCGCGAGACCGACGTCGCCATCGCTCGAGGCGACCACGAGCAGGACGACGAGCACCGCAAGCATGCGAATCATCATCCCGAAGGCCAGCACCCCGGAGCCGGCGAGGTTGTCCGGCGAGGGACGGAACCGAGCGAGCAGCAGGCCGAAGCACTGGCCGCCTGCCCAGAGAACCGCCGCGATCGCCCAGCCCGAGAGCCGCCAGCCGGCGACCAGGAACACGGGGAGCGCGAGCGCGATCATCAGGCCGCCGCCGAGCGCCGGAACCCAGCTGCGCGGCATCGGCCGCGGAGCTCCGAGGATGCCGACGCGGGTCAAAAGGCGTTCCGGTAGCGCTTGTAGACGGCGAACACGCCTGCGGGAATGCCGACGAAGGCTCCGCCGAGGATCCCGAGGCCGACCGAGCCGGCGGCCCAGCCGACGAGAGCGCCGATGCCCACGCTTGCGGCGGTCACGCCCCCGAGCAATGCACCGGCCCCGGCCGGCTCGAACGAAGAACGAGGGCTGGGCTCCATGCGCGCCCGAGCATACCAAACCTTGTGACAGCGAAAATCGGCTCAACCGCCGCGTTTTTGGCCGACTTTGTTCACGCTAGGATCGGTCAATGCGCGTCGTGCTCATTCACGGGAGCGTCGGTAATGGCGAGAACGCCTGGGCTCCGGTACGCCCTCTCTCGGAGCGCTTCGAGCTCGTCATTCCGAATCGCGGCGGCTATCCGCCAGGCCCGCTCCTCAAGCGAATCGACTTCGACGAGCAGGCCGAGGAGCTGGCTCCGCTCCTCGGCGACGGAGCTCATCTCGTCGGCCATTCCTACGGCGGTGTGATCGCCCTCCTGATCGCGGCCAAACGGCCGGAGGCAGTACGGTCGCTCACCGTGAGTGAGCCGCCGGCGTTCGCGGTCGCGCGCGGGAACCCAGAGGTCGAGCGGATCGTCGGGGAGCTCGAGCAGCTCTTCGCAGCCGGTCACTATGAACCGGCCGAGTTCTTGCGCCGCTTCGGCGAAATCGTCGGCAGCACGCACCCGGTTCCCGACCCCCTCCCGCCGGAACTCGATCAGGGCGCGCGCGCCTTGATGGTCGAGCGCCCGCCGTGGGAGGCGGAGATTCCTCTGGACGCGCTCGCGGCGGCACCTTTCCGCAAGCTCGTGATCTCGGGGGCCCACGGGGCCGCCTTCGATGCAGTCTGCGATGTGCTCGAGGAGCGTCTGAACGCCGAGCGCGCAGTCATCCCGGGCGCCAACCATGGTCTCGCGCGTGCGCCCGGATACCTCGAGCGGCTGGACGAGTTCCTGGGCCGCTAGGCCGTGCGACGCGCAGTGGCCTCGCGCGCTTCCTGCTCGCGGCGGCGGATGCGCGGGTTCGCGAGCTTTACGATCTCGAGCAGGTAGACCATGTAGATCGAGGCCCCGAGAGCGACGGCGCCGATCGAGCCCACCGCCGCCGTCGGCCACAGATGCCAGACGCCGTGGGCATGCGGGTGGATGAACCGCGTGGCCAAGGCGGCCCCCGCGAGCACCGCGCACCAGGCCCACATCGTGAGCGCGGCACGTCTTTGCGAGTAGCCGATGTTCAGGAACCGGTGGTGCAGATGCGTGCGGTCGGCGCCGTAGACCGGCTGGCCGTACTTGATCCGCTTCGCCACCACGAAGGAGGTGTCCAGGATCGGGATGGCCAGCACGAGCAGCGGAAAGAGCAAGGTCGCGACGGCAGCGGTCTTCAAGAGGCCCTGCACGGCCAGCGCCCCGAGCGTGAATCCGAGCAGCAGCGCCCCCGAGTCTCCCATGAAGATCCGCGCCGGATAGAAATTGTGGCGCAGGAAGCCGAGGCAGGCGCCGAAGACGATCGCCGCCAGGATTGCCGGCTCGGGGCGGCCGAGAGAAAGCGCGATCAGGCAGAAGGTGAAGCCGGAGATGCCGCAGACGCCCGCGGCGAGGCCGTCCAACCCGTCGAGGAAGTTGACCATGTTCATGATCGCCACGATCCAGAGGATCGTCAGCGGCACGCCGACCCAGCCCGGCAGCTCGTGTACGCCGACGAGCGGGAACGTGAAGCTTTGCACCCAGATCCCGAAGCCGGTCGGGATCGCGGCCGCGGCGATCTGCCCGCCGAGCTTCTCCCACCAGACGAGGCCGCGGAAGTCGTCGATAGCCCCGACGAGCGTGGCGACTGCCGCGCCGAGTAGGAGGCCCTTCGTCTCCCGGCCGAGCGGTAGGAACGCGAGCGCAGGCACGAAGATCCCGAAGAAGAGTGCGAGCCCGCCGAGGCGCGGCACGGCACTCCGGTTGAGCCGACGCGTGCCCGGCCGGTCGACCGCGCCGAGCATCCGCGCCATCCCGCCGACGGCTGGGGTCAGCAGCACGACGATCACGAGCGCGAGCGCGGCTCCGTACAGCACCTCGAGGTGGTTGGTCAGCGTCTCCCACATGGCTGCTACTTGGTTCCGTAGAGGCGGTCGCCGGCGTCACCGAGGCCGGGAACGATGTAGCCGCGCTCGTCGAGGCCCCGGTCGATGGCGGCGGTGACGACCTTCACGTCCGGGTGTTCGCTCTGGAAGTGCGCGATCCCTTCGGGCGCGGCCACCAGGCACACGAGCGAGACCGACCGCGCGCCCGCCTTCTTCACGGCGTCGACCGCTGCCGCGCTCGAGCGGCCGGTCGCGAGCATCGGGTCGAGCACGATCGCGTCGCGCTCGCCGTCGCCCAGCTCCGGCAGCTTGATGTAGTACTCGACCGGCTGCAGCGTCTCCTCGTCGCGGTAGAGGCCGATGAACCCGACTCGCGCGCTGGAGACGAGCGAGAGCACGCCGTCGAGCATGCCCAGGCCGGCGCGCAGCACCGGGCAGACGGCTACCTTCTTGCCCGCGATCCGCTGCACCGTCGTCCGCTCGAGCGGCGTCTCGACCTCGTCGGGCTCGGTCGGGAAGTCCTTCGTCGCCTCGTAGGTGAGGAGCAGCGTCAGCTCGTTGGCGAGCTTGCGGAAGTGCACCGTCGGCGTGTTCTTGTCGCGCAGGTACGAGAGCTTGTGCTGGACGAGCGGGTGCGTGACGACGGTGACGCCGTTGACCGTCTCCGTCACGCTACGTACGTGGTGTAGCCCCGGAAGCCCGCGTACAGCGGCCGCCGCTCGCAGAGCGTCTCGATGCGGGCCGTCAGCGCCGTGACGTCAGCGTCGTCGCCGAGCGCACCGGCGATGACCTGGCCGACCTCGCGGAAGTCCTCCTCGTCGAACCCGCGCATAGTCGCCGCGGGCGTGCCGATTCGGATGCCCGAGGCGACTGTCGGGGGCCGCTCGTCGAAGGGCACGGTGTTGCGGTTGACCGTCAGCTTGACCTCGGCGAGCCGCTCCTCGGCGTCCTTGCCCGACCACGCGGTCGAGCGAAGGTCGACCTGGAGCAGGTGCGTGTCGGTGCCGCCGGTGAGAACGTCGAGCCCGCCCTCCTGCAGCGTGGCCGACAACGTGTCGGCGTTCGCGCGCACGAGGGTCTGGTAGTCGCGGAAGGCCTCGGTCGCGGCGATCCGGAAGCAGGTCGCCTTGGCGGCGATCGTGTGCTCGAGCGGCCCACCTTGCATGCCCGGGAAGACCGCGCGGTCGATCGCCTGCGCGTGCTCCTCCTTGCAGAGCACGAATCCGGCGCGCGGGCCTGCGAGCGTCTTGTGCGTGGTCGAGGTGACGAAGTCGCAGTGCGGCACCGGGCTCGGGTGCAGCCCGGCCGCGACGAGTCCTGCGAAGTGCGCCATGTCGCAGAGGAGGAGCGCGCCGACCTCGTCGGCGATCTCCCGGAACAGGTCGGCCTCGACGGTGCGCGGATAGGCCGAGCCCCCGCAGATGATCAGCTTCGGCTTCTGCTGCTTGGCCAGCGCGAGCACCTCGTCGTAGTCCACGAGGTTCGTCTCGCGGCTGACCCCGTAGTGGACGATCGTGTAGAGCCGGCCCGAGAAGTTGACCTTGAGCCCGTGCGTCAGGTGGCCCCCGTGCGAGAGCTCGAGCGAGAGGATCGTGTCGCCCGGGTCGAGCGCGGCCATGTAGACCGCCATGTTCGTCTGCGCCCCCGCGTGGGGCTGCACGTTCGCGTGCTCGGCGCCGAAGAGCTCCTTCGCCCGGTCGATCGCGGTTTGCTCGATCTCGTCGACGACCTCGCAACCGCCGTAGTAGCGCCGCCCCGGGTAGCCCTCGGCGTACTTGTTGGTCGGCACCGAGCCGACCGCCTCGAGCACGGAGGGCCAGGTGAAGTTCTCGGAGGCGATCAGCTCGACCTGACCGCGCTGGCGCTCTAGCTCTCGGCCCAGCAGCTCCGCGATTGCGGGGTCGACCTCAGCCAGCCCGGCAGTGCGGAGGTGCTGCACGGTTTCCTGCGCTACGGCCATGGCCTCTCCTCGGTCCGATTCGACGGGAGGGATGGTACTTGCGCTACCTGCCGACGGTTGCGGCGAGCGCCCGTTCCAGGGCTTCCTCGGCGGGAACCGCGCCCTCGCGGAGAACCTGTGGCTCGTCGCCGGTGAGATCGAGCACGGTCGAAGGCGTTCCGGGAAGCTCGCCCCCATCGACGACCGCCGCCGCGCCTGCTCGGATCTCGACCGGGACGTCCTCGAGCCTGCGCGGGTCCGGGCCGCCGTGGACGTTCGCGCTCGTCGCCACGACCGCGCCGACGCGCGCCAGCACCTCGGAGCCGGGACCCGCGAGCTCCGGCACGCGCACGCCGATCCGGTCGGGAGTCGAGCCCGTGATCCAGCGGTAGCGCTGCGCCGGGTTCGGCAGGATCAGCGTGAAGGGGCCGGGCAGCAGCGCGCGCACAATCGTGCCCGAGCGGCCGCGGAGCTCCGGCACGCACTCGAAGAGGAGGTCGAGATCGCGGGCGACGAGCGCCATCGGCTGGTCCGGCGGCGTGCCCTTCATCCGGTAGAGCTCCCGCGAGGGCGCCTCGCGGTAGGGATCGGCGCAGAGCCCGTAGACGGTGTCGGTCGGCAGCACGACGGGCCGGCCCTCCTTCAGCTCGGCGACGGCCTCGTCGATCACGCGCGCGCTCCCGCGCCGAGGAAGGCGAGCACGGAATCGCGGAAGTCCTCGGGAGCCTCGACGAAGATGAAGTGCCCGCAGCCCGGGATCAGAACGGTCTCGGCGCCGGCGATTTCCGAGAGCTCGGCGGCGGACAGCGGCCCGGTGATGAAGTCTTCTTCGCCGGCGATCACGAGCGTGGGTGCCGCGATCTGCGCGAGCTCGAGTCGTAGGTCGAACGTGGGCACCTGCTCTTGGTTGAAGAGGCGAAGCGCATCGGCGTTCGGCGTGTCCCCTATTAGCGTCTGGACGTACGCGCGTTCGTCGTCGCCGTAGCGGGCGAAGTAGAACGGGAACTCGCGCAACGAGAGCTCGGCCAGCTCCTCGTCGGTCTCGAAGTCGCCCGCCTCCTCGGCTTCGAGCGCGGCCCGCGCGTCCTCGTACCATGGTTCGTCCGCGTAGCCCTCGACGGCCGCCGCCATCGCAGCCTCCTGCTCGGGGGAGAACCGCGCCAGGGTGCTCGCCAGGATCAGGCGCTCGACCCGCTCCGGATAGCGCGCCGCATAGGCGATCGCGACGATGCCGCCGTGCGAGTGGCCGAAGAGCTGGATGCGCTCGAGGCCGAGGTGCTCGCGCAGGTCCTCGAGGTCGGAGACGTAGTTTTCGATCGCGTAGGCGCGGGGGTCGGAAGGCTTCGTCGAGCCGCCCGTGCCGCGCGGGTCGAGCAAGACGAGCTCGAGCTCGTCGCCCAGGCCGGCCAGGTCGCCGAGGTACAGCGACGAGAAGCCGGGGCCCCCGCCGTGGCAGACCAGCATGGGACCGTGGCCCGTGCGCCGATACGCCAGGCGTCGCCCGTCGCGTGTCTCTAGCCCCTCCATCGCCCCTCCACCACCCGGTCCCTTCCTGCCAGATCGGGCGTGATCGTAACCTGCTCGAAGCCGAGCTCGGCAAGCAGCCGCTCCACGCGCTCGCCTGCGGTCGCGGCGGTCTCCAGCACGAGCCAGCCGCCCAGGCGCAGCGCTTCGGTGGCGGCGCGCGCCACCGCCTCGGTCGCGCCCGAAGCGACGAGCGCGACGTGCGGCTCCCAGTCGCGCACCTCGGGCTGCAGCGCCTCCAGCTCCTCGGGCTCGATGTACGGCGGGTTCGAGACGACGAGGTCGAATTGCTCCTCCCCGAGCCCGCTCGTCAGGTCGTGCTCGACGAGCCGGACGCGGCCGTTGATGCCCGTGAGGTCGAGGTTCTCGCGCGCGAGGGCTAGCGCGCCCGGCGACGAGTCGATCGCCGTGACGCGCGCGTCCGGAACCTCGTCCGCGATCGCGAGCGCGATCGCTCCCGTGCCGGTGCCGACGTCGAGCACCTCCGGCGTCTCCAGGCCGTGGATGTGGGTGAGCGCGCGCTCGACCACGACCTCGGTCTCGGGCCGCGGGATCAGCGCCCGCCGGTCGGTCTTGAGCGTGAGCCGGCGAAAGCCCCACTCGCCGAGCACGTAGGCCAGCGGTTCTCGTTTTTCCCTGCGGGCGACCTGCCGCTCGAAGGCGTTCTCCTGCTCCTCGCTCAGCTCCCGGTCGAGCTCGGCATAGAGCAGCGCCCGGGCGCAGTCGTCACACGCCTTCGAGAGGAGAAGCTCCGCCTCGAGGCGGGCCGACTCGATCCCGGCCTCGGCGAGCCTGGCCGTCGCTCGGGCAAGGGCGTCGCCGAGCGTCACGCCGCTGAGGCGCCGCTTGTCGGCGCCGTCCTCAGGACGGGCGGCTCCGCCGCGCGTCCGTCTGAACTGACCGGTCGACACGCGTAAGGCGCGGTCATACCGTGGCGGTCTCGAGCGCGCGCCGCCGCTCGTCGGCGGCCAGAGCCTCCGTGAACTGCTCCAACTCCCCTTCCAGGATCTTTTCGAGCCGGTGCACGGTGAGGTGGACGCGGTGGTCGGTCAGCCGGTTCTCAGGGAAGTTGTAGGTGCGGATCTTCTCGGCGCGCCGGCCGCCGCCGATCTGCGAGCGCCGGGCCTCCGACTGCTCGGCCTGCTGCCGCTCGCGCTCCAGCTCGAAGAGGCGCGCGCGCAGAACGCGCAGCGCTTTCGTCTTGTTCTGGAGCTGCGACTTCTCGTCCTGCATCGCGACCACGGTCCCGGTCGGAACGTGCGTGACCCGGACGGCCGAGTCGGTGGTGTTGACGCTCTGTCCGCCGGGGCCGGTCGAGCGGTAGACGTCGATCTTCAGGTCGTGCGGGTCGATCTCGATCTCCACCTCCTCGGCCTCGGGCATCACAGCCACCGTCGCCGTCGAGGTGTGGATCCGCCCTTGCGACTCGGTGTGGGGAACCCGCTGGACGCGATGCGTGCCCGCCTCCCACTTGAAGACGGAGTAGGCGCCGTCGCCCTTGACTGCGAAGACGACCTCCTTGAAGCCGCCGGACTCGTTGCCGCTGGTCTCGAGCTGCTCGATCGCGAAGCCGCGCCGCTCGGCGTAGCGGGTCAGCATCCGGAAGAGGTCGGCCGCCCAGAGCGCCGCCTCGTCGCCGCCGACACCCTGGCGGACCTCGACGATCACGTCCTTGCGGTCGGCCGGGTCGGTCTCGACGAGCGCGAGCTTGAGCTCCTCTTCGAGCGCGGCCGCCCTCTGCTCGAGGTCGGGCACGAGCTCCTTCAGGTCGGAGTCGGCGCGGGCCGCGTCGAGATCGGCGGTGACGAGACGCCACTCCTGGACCAGCTTGTAGGGCCCCTCGAGCTCCTTCAGGCGCCGCCCCACGTCGGCGGCCTCGCGGTGATCGTTGTAGACGGCGGGGTCGCTGAGCCGCTCCTGCGTCTCGCGATACGAGCGCTCGACGTCGTCGACGAGCTCGTCCATCAGGCCATCACCTCGACCTTGGGCGACTCACCCGCCGAATCTCGCTGTTCGAGCGCGAGCACATCGCGGAGGGCGCGAATGGAGACCTCGAGCTGGTCGAGCGTCGGCTCGCGGGTCGTGAGGCGCTGGAGCCAGAGCCCGGGCGCGAGCAGGGCCATCAGGAAGCGGTTGCCCGTGTGCTTGCCGGCGAAGCGGATCAGCTCGTAGGCGATCCCGGCGATCAGCGGCAGGAGCAAGATCCTCGTGGCGATCAGCCAGTACCAGTGGGGCCGCCCGAAGAACGCGAACACGAAGATCGCAATCACCATCACCCAGAGCAGAAAGGCCGTGCCGCAGCGCGGATGGATCAGGCTGTAGCGCTGGACGATCTCCGGCTCGAGCTCCTCGCCGGCCTCGTAGGCGTTGATCGCCTTGTGCTCGGCCGCGTGGTACTGGAAGACGCGCCGCAGGTCGGGCAGGAGCGAGATCACGCTCAGGTACGCGATAAAGATCGAGACGCGGATCAGGCCCTCGACGATCACGAACCAACCGGTGGTCTCGATCGGGAGCCAGTTCGTGATCAGCGCCGGCGTGACCTTGAAGAGCAGCACGGCGAAGGCGATCGCGACCGCGAACGCGAAGAAGAGCGCGCCGCGCGAGAGCTCCGTCTGAACTTCTTCGTCGCCCTCCTCCTGCGCCGCGTACTGCGCCGAGATCGAGAGCGCGCGGAAGCCGATCGCGAGCGACTCGCCGAGCGCGATCACGCCGCGGATCACCGGCAGCCGGAAGAACCAGTGCCGCTTCATCACGGACTCGATCGGGCGGCAGACCTCCGCGATCTGGCCGTCCGGCTTGCGTACGGCGACCGCCCAGTTCGAGGGGCCGCGCATCATCACGCCCTCGAGGACGGCTTGCCCACCGATGGGCTGCGACATGGCTAGCTAGGCCTTGCGGCCGGCCTTCTCGAGGCGGCGCTGGAAGCGCTCCACCCGGCCGCCGGAGTCCATCAGCTTCTGCTTGCCCGTGTAGAACGGGTGGCAGTTCGAGCAGACCTCGACGTGCAGCTCGGGCTTCGTCGAGCGCGTCTGGAACTCGTTGCCGCAGGCGCAGCGAACGGTTGCCAGGACGTACTCGGGATGAATGTCGGCCTTCATTGTCCACCCAGGATAGCAGCGGCGGTTTGGCTGGCCACGTTGCCGCCCGAGACGACCGCGACCACCGTTTCGCCCGGCTGAAGCCGGATTTTCCCGGCCACGAGCGCTGCGGTCGTGGCCGCCCCGGCGGGCTCGCAGGCCAGCTTCGCGCGGGCGTAGAGAAACCGCATTCCCTCCGCGATCTCCCCCTCGGTCACCAGCACGACGCTCTCGACCAGCTCGCGGGAGATCTCGAAACCGTGCTTGCCGGCGAAGGGAGCGCCGAGGCCGTCCGCGATCGAGCGCGGAATGACCGGGACCGGCTTTCCCGCCGCCAGCGCGTCGTGCAAGGCGGGCGAGAGCTCCGGCTCGACTCCGATCACCCGGGCCCCGGGCCGCAGGCCTTTCACCGCCGTGGCGATCCCGGAGATGAGGCCTCCCCCGCCGACGGGGACGAGCACCACGTCCGCGTCCGGAACGTCCTCGATCAGCTCGAGGCCTACCGTGCCCTGGCCGGCGATCGTCAGCGGGTGGTCGAACGGATGCACGAGGGTGCGTCCGGTTTGCTCAATCACTTCAGCGAGCCGGTCGAAGGCCTCGGTCGCGCCTGGCGATTCCAAATCGACCTCGGCGCCGTAGCCGCGTGTGGCCTCGATCTTCGCCTCGCTCGCTCCCCGCCACATGACCACGAGCGCGTCGAGCCCCTCCGCGGCGGCACCCCAGGCCAGCGCCTGGGCATGGTTGCCGGCCGAGACGCCGATCACTCCGCGCCGGCGCTGCTCCTCGCTCAGCGCCGCGAGGTTGGTGAGCACCCCGCGCGGCTTGAAGGAACCCGTCTTCTGGAAGAGCTCCGCCTTGAGGAAGACGCGCGCGCCCGCGAGCTCGCTCAGAGTCGTCGAGCGCAACACCGGCGTCCGATGCAGCCGGTTGCCGATCTGTTCACGCGCAGCCTCGACGTCAGCGAGCTCGACCACAATTCGAGCCTATCGCCAAAGTAACAGTCTGTTACTAGCGGGCTGGAACCCGCGGCGCCGCGAGGGTCCGCGGTCTCATTTCCAAGTAACAGACTGTTACTTGGAACGGGAGGGACGGCTACGTCAGCTTGTACTCGGGGCCCGAGCCGCCCTCGGGCGGGGTCAGGCGACCGCCCTTGGCGGTGATCGCGCCGCACTGGATGCAGTTCGACGGGGTCACCTCGACGTGGACGTCGCCGTCGCCCGCGTCGTTGCCGACCTCGTAGACCTGCGCCGGGCACATTCGCGTCCAGAGCTCAGCGATCTCCGGCGGCACCCGGTCGCGCACGCGGAGGTGGTTCGGCGCGTCGTCACGCGTCTGATTGCCGCTGAGGAAGACCGACGAGAGCTTGTCGAAGGTGAGCTTGCCGTCGGGAACCGGGTAGCTCTTCGAGCGGTCGGTGCGGATCAGCTCCTGGTCGGCGTCGTGCTCCAGGCTCGCGTCGCCGGGTGGGAAGTTGCCGCGGCTCGCGGTCATCGCGCCGGCCAGCGCGCCCCCGAGCCAGAAGCCTCGGCCGAAGGCGGGCCGCATGTTGCGCACCTGCTTCAGTTCACGCCAGACGAAGCTCTGCTCGAGCGCCTCGTCGTAACCGGCGAGTGCCCCGCGCCGGCCCGGAGCCTCGCCCCGCTGCAGCGCGGCGAAGGCCGACTCGGCCGCGAGCCTGCCGGACTCGACCGCGTAGTGGATCCCCTTCAGCGCCGGCACGTTCACGAGCCCCGCGCCGTCGCCGGCGATCAGGAGACCGGGCGCGTGCAGCCGCTTCGGGAGCGCCAGGAACCCGCCCTCCGGGATCGTCTTCGCCCCCCAGGCAACCCGCTCTCCGCCTTCGAGGAGCCTGCGCACGAGCGGGTGGGTCTTGAGCTCCTGGAGGACGTCGTGCACCGAGAGCTCGACGTCGCGGTAGTCGAGCCCGACCACCATCCCGATCGTGACCAGGTCCTCGCCCATCGGATAGATGAACGAGCCGCCGAACTCGCGGTACTTCGCCCCGGCCCGCAGCGGCCAGCCCATCGTGTGGATAACGCGGTCGAGGGGCGTCGCGACCTTCCAGACCTCCTTCACGCCGAGCGCCCAGACCTGCGGGTTCTCGCCCTGGAGCGCGAACCGGTCGAGCGCAATCCCGGTCAGGTGGCCCTGCGTGCCCTCGGCCAGCACGGTCACCTTCGCCTGCACCTCGTCGCCGGGGACGAAGTTCGGCAGCTCCTCGCCGTTGCGCCCGCGGCCCTTGTCCCCCGTCTGGACGCCACGCACGCGGCCGTCGCCGACGAGCAGCCTGTGGCCGGTCGTCTCCGGCAGGATCACCGCACCGGCTTCCTCCGCCTGGCCGGCCAGCCAGCGGCCGAGCTGCGAAAGCGAGGCGACGTAGTTGCCGCTGTTGCGCATCGTCGGCGGCGCAGGGATGCGCAGCGCCCGCTTCGGGGTGAGGAAGTAGACGGACTCGTGCTCGACCCGTCCGAAGAACGGCATCTCGTCCGTGCGCACGCGATCCTTGAAGAGCCGGCGCAGCGAGCGCGGGTTCACCACCGCGCCCGAGAGCAGGTGCGAGCCCGGCTGCTTGCCCTTCTCCAGCACGGCGACCGGCACTTCGCCGAGGCGGTCGGCCAGCTCGGGCGCCTCCTCGAGCAGCTGGCCCAGCCGGATCGCGCACGCGAGCCCCGCCGGGCCTGCGCCGACGATCAGCACGCCGACCTCGATCTCCGGCTCTCCGGGCGCGGTGACGAACTCGGCCGGGTCGAACGGCGGTGGGTGGTCGGAGGGCCTCAAGCGGCTTTTCGGGCTCGAACGAGCTCGGTCAGCTTCGGGACGATCTCGTGCAGGTCGCCGACGACCCCGAGATCCGCGTACTCGAAGATCGGGGCGTTCGGGTCCTTGTTGATCGCGACGATCAGGCCGGAGCTCTGCATCCCGACCTTGTGCTGGATTGCACCGGAGATGCCGACCGCGACGTAGAGCTTCGGCGAGACGGTCTTGCCGGTCTGGCCGACCTGGGCCGCGTAGGGGTACCAGCCCGCGTCGACGACCGCGCGCGTCGCGGCCACCGCGCCTCCGAGGGCCCTGGCGAGCTCCTCGATAAGCGCGAAATTCTCCGGGCCGCCCAGACCGCGCCCCCCGGCGACGATCACGTCGGCGTCCTCGATCGACGGCCCCTCGCTCTCCTCGTGCGCCTGCTCGACCATGCGCGCGGCGAGCGAGAAGTCCTGGAGCCGCGGCTCGATCTTCTCGACCTCCGCGCTGCCGCCCGTCTCGGCGGGCTCGAAGGTGCCGGAGCGGATCAGCGCCAGGCGCGGCTCCGAGGTCCAGCCGACGTCGACGTAAACCGAGTCGCCGAGCGCGGGGCGCTTGCCCACGAGCCGTCCGTCCTCCTCGACGAGGTCGGTGAGATCCCAGTTGAGCCCCGCGCCGAGGCGCCCGGCGAGGCCGGCTGCGACATCAGCCGAGAGCACGCTGGCCGCGAAGAGAACGGTGTCGTGGCCCCCGTCCTCGAGGAGGCTCTCGAGTGCGTCCACCCGCGGCTGCGGCAGCGGTGCGGCCAGCAGGACGTCGTCGGTCACGTAGACCCGGGAGGCGCCGTGCTTGCCGGCCTCGGCCGCGAGCCCCTCGATTCCCTCGCCGACCAGCGCCGCCTCCACCTCTCCGCCGAGCGATGCCGCCTTGCCGAGCACGCCCAACGAGTCCTTCTGCAGCTTGCCCTCGTGGTGCTCCAAGAAGACGAGGGTCTTCACAATGCCTTCTTCTCCTGCAGGAACCGCAGGATCTTGTCCGCCGCCGACCCGTCGTCCTCGATCTTCACCGTGTCGCCGCGCGCCGGAGGGTCGCACAGCGCATAGACCTCCGTGCGTGAGCCCGCCTCGCCGGCCTCGTCTGCATTGACGCCGAGATCGCCGAGCGAGACCGTCTCCTGGGGCTTCTTCTTCGCGCCCATGATCCCCTTCAGCGACGGGTAGCGCGGCTCGTTGATCGCGTCGGAAACGGCGATCACCGCAGGAAGGGGCGCCTCGATCACGTCGTAACCGAACTCGGTCTGCCGCTTCCCGCGCACCTTCCCATCCTCGTGCGTGAGCTCGGCGACCTGCGAGATCAGCGGCCGCTGAAGCCGATCGGCGACCGCGGCCCAGAGCACGGCGCCGTCGGAATCGTTTGCCTGCTGGCCGAAGAGCACGAGGTCGGCACCCTCGCGCTCGAGCGCGGCCGCGAGCACGCGGCTGGTTGCAACGAGGTCCGAGCCCGCCGCGCCCTCGTCGCTGACGAGCACGACCCGGTCGGCGCCCATCGCGAGCGCCTTGCGCATGGCCTCGAGCGCGCGCTCCGGCCCCAGCGAGACGATCACGACCTCACCCTCGGCATCCGCCCCGGAATCACGCAGCTTCAGCGCCTCCTCGACCGCATGGACGTCGAACTGGTTCAGCGTTCCCTCGCCGGAGCGGTCGAGCCGCTTCGTCTGCGGGTCGAGCCGCCGCTGGGCGGTCGCTTCGGGCACGTGCTTGGCGCAGACGGCGATCTTCATGCCGCGCGGACTTTACCGAGGGCGTATAGAGGCCCTGCTAGGGTCTGGCGCTTCGGAGCGACCCGGAACCGTGAACAGTCACCGGACCACAGCCCGAGGAACCCTTCTTCTCGTCCTCACCCTCCTGACCCTCGCTACCGGCGCGGCTGCAGCGCCCCCGGCCAAGATCATCTTCCCGGTGCTGGGGCAAGCGACCTACACCGACGACTTCGGCGACCCGCGGGCGGGGGGCGCCCACCAGGGGATCGACATCGTGGCGCCGAAGCGCAACCTGGCACTCGCCGCCGAGGCCGGCAAGGTGGGGTTCTGGACGACCAGCGCCAGCGCCGGCTGCATGCTCTACCTGCACGGCGGCAGCGGCACGACCTACTACTACATCCACCTCAACAACGACCTCACGTCCAAGAACGACAACCGCGGCAAGTGCGTCGCCGGAACCTCGTACGCGAAGGGTTTGAAGGACGGCGCCAAGGTCGTCGCGGGCCAGCCGATCGGCTACGTGGGCGACTCCGGCGACGCAAACGGCATCCACGCGCACCTGCACTTCGAGCTGCATCCGGGCGGGAAGGGCGCGGTCGATCCGTATGCGTGGCTCCAGCGTGGCCAGCACCTGCTCTTCGCGGCGCCGCGGGGGACGCCGTTCACGCTCGAGCTGCGCGGGACGGTCGCCGCGGTCTCCGGCGACGCGATTCAGATTCGCGCCTCGAGCATCGGCGCCTGGCCGATGCGGCAGCGCCAGTCGAACCTGCGCCGGCGGATGCTCGTCCTCGTGCCCGAGTCGGCCACCGTTCAGACGGTCGCGAAGCCCGGCGGGCGTGGGACTCCGGCGAAGCTCGCGAGCGCCAAGGTCGGCCAGCAGGTCGTGCTCTGGACCTCGCCCGCGCCGACGACGCTGAAGGCCCAGCGCGGCGACGACCTCTCCCTCAGCGCCGCGCTCGTCTCGCTCGTCGCCAGCTAGCGGCCCTTGAAGACCGGGTCGCGCTTCTCGGCGAAGGCCGTGAGCCCCTCCTTCGCGTCCTCGCCCACGAAGAGCTCGCCGAAGTCCGCGCCTTCCTGCTCGAGGTTCCGCTCGTGCTCGCCCTGGAGGGCCCGGTTGGTCGCCGCCTTGGCCGCGGCCAGCGCGACCGGGCTCTTCGAGGCGAGCAGCGCCGCGACCTCGCGCGCCTTGTCGAGCACCGGGTCGTGCACGCCGTTGACGAGACCGATCCGGTGGGCCTCTTCGGCGTCCACGAGGCGGCCGGTGAAGGTCAGCTCCTTGGCGATCCCGATAGTGGTCGCGCGCGCGAGGCGTTGCGTGCCGCCCCAGCCGGGGATGAGCCCGAGGTTGATCTCGGGCTGGCCGAGCTTCGCGGTCGAGGCCGCGTAGCGCAGGTCGCAGGCAAGCGCGAGCTCGCAGCCCCCGCCGAGCGCGAAGCCGTTGATCGCCGCGATCGTCGGCTTCGGCATCGTCTCGAGCAGCTGGCCGCACTCGTGGCCCAGCGCGCCCCAGTCCTTGGCCTCCTCGACTCCGAGGCCGCTCATGTACTTGATGTCGGCACCGGCGACGAACGCCTTTCCGCCGGATCCGGTCAGCACGACGACGCGCACCTCGGCGTCCGCGCTCGTCTCCCGCAGGCGGTCGTGCAACTCCTGCAGCGTCGGCCGGTCGAGGGCGTTCATCGCCTCCGGCCGGTCGATCGTGACGGTCGCGATCCCACCGTCGCGCTCGACCAGAACGCTCAGGCCAGGACCTTGCCCTTGAGGAAGTCCACGATCTCCGCGGTCGGCGCCCCAGGGGTGAAGACGGCAGCGACGCCCTGGCTCTTCAGCTCGTCCGCATCCTCGCTCGGGATCGTCCCGCCGAGCACGACGAGCACGTCTTCCGCCCCGTTCTCCTTCAGCCCCTCGAGAATCCGGGGCACGAGGGTCATGTGCGCGCCGGAGAGAATCGAGATGCCGACGGCGTCCGCATCTTCCTGAATCGCGGTCTCGACAATCTGCTCCGGGGTCTGGTGAAGTCCGGTGTAGATGACTTCCATCCCCGCGTCACGCAGAGCGCGTGCGATGATCTTCGCCCCCCGGTCGTGGCCGTCGAGACCGGGTTTCGCGATGACCACACGGATTTTCTGCGCCATGAGGCTGAGTATATGAGCGTCAAACTGACCGTCGTCGGGTGCTCCCCGGCGTGGCCGAACCCCGGCGGCGCCCAGTCCGGCTACCTGCTCGAGGGCCCCGGGCGCCTGCTCCTGGACTGCGGTCCGGGCGTGCTCGCGAAGCTACGCGAACGCGAAAGCTGGCCCAGCGTGGACGCGATCGCGATCACCCATTGGCACCTCGACCACTGGGGCGACCTCGTGCCCTGGGTGTGGGGCTCGACCCTCGGCCCCGGTGAGGGAACTGCTCCGCCGCAGGTGTGGGTACCGCCGGAAGGGCGTGAGCTGCTGAGCTCGATCGGCCAGCGCCTCGGGCGGCCGGAGATGTTCGAGCAGGCCTTCGACCTGCGCGAGTACGCCGAGGGCGAGACCTTCGAGGCCGGGGGCTTCGAGGTGACACCGCACCGGGTCCTGCACTACGACCTGCTGGCCTTCGGCTTCCGCACCTCGGCGAACGGCACCGTCGTCGGCTACTCCGGCGACTCGGGCCCGAGCGAGAGCCTGAAGGAGATCGCCCGCGACGCCGACCTGTTCGTCTGCGAGGCGACCCTGCTCCAGACCAATCCTGAGGGCGGCACGCGTGGCCACCTCAGCGCCATCGAGGCGCTCGAGGCCTTCGAGGCGGCCGGGGCAAAGCGGCTGCTGCTCACGCACCGCCCGGCCGAGCGCCCGCTCGAGAACGGCTTCGAGCTCGCAACCGACGGTCTGGAGATCGAGATCTAGGTCGAGCGCGGGGGCAGCGGCGGAAGCGTCTTCGCCGCGTACTCGCGGTCGGCGCGCCGGTTCCGCAGCCAGCCGCGGATCGCGAGGCCGGTCGGGACGAGCACGATCAGGCTGAAGATGCTGAGCGGGACGAAGACCCAGCCGACCCCGAGCGGCGCGTCGGTCGCGCTCGGCTGCGGGGTGCGGAGGCTGAGCGGGTTCCGCGGCGGCCTGGCCGGCATCGAGATCCCGCCGCCCACCGGCTCGAAGTAGTCCACCAGCCAGTGGCGCCCCTTGCCGGTGCCGACTGCGCGCAGCTCGAGAGAGAACGACGTCGAGCTGGTGGTCGCGTGGGGCTTGGCCCAGATGAGCACGTCGTAGCGCGCGAAGTTGGCGTACGAATACTTCAGCTTCGATTTGGCGAAGGCAAAGTCCCGAGCGAGGAACGGGATGACCGGAATGTCGCCCGTACGCCATTCGGCCCGCGTCAAGCCGCCGTGCAACTGGTCGCTGACGAGGTCGTACGACTCGTCGAGGTGGCGCCGCAGGACGGCGGTCGTCACGAAGTGGTCGAGCGTCGCCTCCGTTGCGGCGAGGTCGCTCTTCGAGAGCGGGCTCGCGGCCGGCTCAGCGTGCGTGACCTGCGGCTTGCCGGGACTGAAGCCCGCCTCCTCGCGCCCGGTGTTCGGATAGAGGAAGCCGATCGCGATCGCGCAGCCCGCGGCAGCGACGACCCCGGAGGCTCGCAAGAACCGGCGCCTCCGTCGCGGCGAGGAGAGCAGACGCCTCACCCGCACGAGCATAGACCCGGTGTGCGGCGAGCGCTAGCTGTGGTAGGGAACGCCCGCTGAGGCATGCGGCTGGCAGTAGTCGACGAGCCAGCGGGCGTTGTCGCCCTCGCCGACCTTCTTCAGATCCATGACGTAGAGCTGATCCTTCACTCTGAGCTTGTTCGGCTTGGGGGCGATGACGATGTTGATCTCGGCTTCCTTGGCGTGCGAATAGAGGATCTTCGTGATCACGGCCTTGTCGATCGGCACGCCCATGGGAACGATCGGGATCTCGCCCGTCATCCACTCCTTGTGGGTCAGCCCGCCCCTGGCGTTCGGCGTGGCGAGGTTCCACGCCTCGTCGAGATTCCTGCGCGCGACCGCGGTCAGGATGAACCTGCCGGCGGTTACGCGCGCAGCCTGCGGGAGCGGAACCTGCTTGACGACCTGCGGAGTCTGCGCCGGCCCCCCGAACGTCTCCTTCGCCGGGTTGGCGGTATTGCCGAAGTACACGATCAGGAACGCGATCACGCCCGCTGCGAGCAGCGCGGCCGCAAGCCACGGCAGCCACCTGTTGAAACGGGGCGAGGACAAGGCTGACTGGACGACGTTCACGGCCATCCAGATCGTAGACGACGAAACCGGCGCAGGGTTAGCCTCGAAACCTTAGAAGACTGGCGTCTCGCGCCAGACGCCCCAGACCTCGCGCAGGGCGTCGCACATCTCGCCGAGAGTGACGTAGTCGCGCGCGGCATCCACGAGCGCCGGCATGAGGTTGACGTCCTCGCGGGCGGCGCCCTCCTTCAGGCGGGCCAGACCGACCTCGACCTTCGCGCTGTCGCGGCGGTCCCGCAGCGCCTGGACGCGTGCGATCTGCTGCCCCTCGAGCGCGGGATCGATGCGCAGGATCTCGATCGGCTCGTCCTCGAGCTCGTAGCGGTTGACGCCGACGATGATCCGCTGCTTCGCCTCGACCTCGGCCTGATAACGGAAGGACGCCTCCGCGATCTCGCGCTGGAAGAAGTTCTCCTTGATTGCAGGCACGACACCGCCCAGCTTCTCGATCCGGTCGAAGTAGTCGTAGGCCTCGGCCTCGAGGCGGTTGGTCAGATCCTCGACGTAGTACGAGCCGCCGAGTGGGTCGATCGTGTTCACGACTCCGGTCTCGTGGGCGATCACCTGCTGGGTGCGAAGGGCCAGCCGAACTGCGTTCTCGGTCGGCAGCGCCAGCGCCTCGTCGAAGGAGTTCGTGTGCAGGGACTGCGTGCCGCCGAGGACCGCGGCCAGCGCCTCGAGGGCAGTGCGGACGATGTTCACCTCCGGCTGCTGGGCGGTCAGCGAGACCCCTGCGGTCTGGGTGTGGAAGCGCATCAGCCACGAGCGCGGGCTCTTCGCTCCGTAGCGGTCGCGCAGCTCCCGCGCCCAGATCCGACGTGCCGCGCGGTACTTGGCGATCTCCTCGAAGAAGTCGAGATGCGCGTTGAAGAAGAAGGAGAGCCTAGGCGCGAACTCGTCGACGTCCAGCCCGCGCTCGATCGCCGCGTCGACGTAGGCGAACCCGTTTGCGAGGGTGAAGGCCAACTCCTGGACGGCGTTCGAGCCGGCCTCGCGGATGTGGTAGCCGGAGATCGAGATCGGGTGCCAGCGAGGCAGCTCCTCGGAGCAGAACTGAACCATGTCCGTGACGAGCCGCATCGAGGGCTCCGGCGGAAAGATCCATTCCTTCTGGGCGATGTACTCCTTGAGGATGTCCGTCTGGATCGTCCCGCGGAGCTCGGCGCGCGGGACCCCCTGCTGCTCGGCGACGCAGATGTAGAAGGCGAGCATCATCGCGGCGGGACTGTTGATCGTCATCGAGGTC
>JBBRZN010000023.1:0-28903 GCA_038236705.1 Gaiellales bacterium | reverse complement strand
CGCCGCGGTACGGGCCGACGACCGGGCAGTCCGGCAGCTCCGGCCCCGCGCGATGGTGGTCGGTGATCACGACCTCGAGCCCGAGCGCCCGCGCGTGCGCGACCTCCTCGACGGCTGTCACGCCGCAGTCGACGGTCAGCACGAGGCCGAAGCCTTCCTCCGCGAGGCGGGTCAGGGTGTCGCGGGCGAGGCCGTAGCCCTCGTCGAAGCGACTCGGCAGGTGCGACGAGACCTCCGCGCCGAGCTCGCGTAGCACGAGCACCGCCAGCGCGGTGGCGCAGATCCCGTCCGCGTCGTAGTCGCCGTGGACGCAGATCCGCTTCCCTTCGGCGATGGCCCGCCGGATCGCCCTGCAGGCGCCTTCCATGTCACCGAGTCGGAACGGGTCGTGCTCGGGCAGCTCAGCTGCGAGGAACGACCGGGCTCGATTCGCATCCGCGTAGCCGCGCCGGGCGAGCACCGCCGCCAGCGTGTCGCTCACACCGAGCACGCGCACGAGAGCCTCCACCTCGTCGCGTGAGCACTCGTCGCGCAGCTGCCAATCCTGCCGTTGCATGGGCAACTCACGGTACGGAGGCCGCCGGACGGCGTGTTTCGAGCCCTGAGCTTCGAGCCCTAGCCCTCGCGTGGGAGCTTCACGCCGAGCAGCGAGAGCCCGACGAGCAGAGCGAGCACGCCCACCGCGACGGCGGCCACCAGCCACGGACGCCTGCGCCGCTGCAGCGCTTCCCAGCCGACCTTTGCCCAGAGCACGAGGAGGCCCGCGGCTGCACCGAAGACCACGACGAGCACCGGCGCCAGGATCGCCGCCCGCTCCAGCGAGAGCTCGAACACGCCCACCGCCAGCAGCACCAGCGCTGCGGTCACCAGGCCCGACGCGACTGCGGCCCGCATGCTCATCCGAGTCAGTCTAGTGACGCAACTATCCTCCACTTGTGAACGTGGACAACTACTCATCGGGCGACGACATCGTCGTCGAGTTTCTCCGCCTCCGCTTCAGTTTCAATGCGCCTGACTTCGCGCAACGGGTGACCTCCGCGGCGTTCAAGCTCGGGCTCGTGGACGACAACGAGCTCGATCAAGAAGAGACCGAGGACCTCGTCGAGCTGACCGCGGACGGCGTGATCGAGGAGCCGCGCAGCGAGTTCGGGCGCTACCTCGTACGCCACTGGGAGCGGCTCTCGCTGGTGGACGGCGAGTCTCTCGTCTACTGGCTGCGCAAGCTCGTATTCCGCGGCGCGTGGCTCGACCACCGCGTCAAGGACGGCCGGCTTGAGGTCGCCTGGGACGACGGTTCCTCCGAGTTCGCCTATCTCGAGCCCGGAGGCGAGCGAGCGCTGCTCGAGCTGGCGCCGACGCCGTCGTGGCACGAGCTTCAATTCCGGCGCTGAACGGCGTACCATCGCGCGAGTGACCGGGAGGACAGCCATGGAGCCTTGGACGATGAGCGGTGTGATCGTGGGCGAATGCAACTGCGACTGGGGCTGCCCGTGCAACTTCGACGCGCCACCGACGCACGGCAACTGCGACGGCACCTACTCCTACCTGGTCAAGGAAGGCCGCTACGGGGACACGTCCCTCGACGGCGTTGCCTTCCTCTACAGCGGTAGCTCGCCGGGCGCCGTGCACGAGGGGAATCTGACGAGTCTCCTGGTCATCGACGAGTCGACCTCGGGCGAGCAGCGTGAGGCGCTCGAGACGTTGTGGAAGAGCGGCGAAAGCGGCCTTCCGTTCGACATCTGGAACACGGTCACGTCGAAGTGGCTCGACACGATTTACGCGCCGATCGAGTTCGAGGCCGCGGGCATCAACACGAAGATCCGCGCCGGCGGCGGCGAGGTCTACGACGTGGCGATCTCGCGGATCAAGAACCCGGTAACCGGCGCTGAAGAGGAGATCTACCTCGACAAGGTCACCGGCTTCACCTCCACGAGGACCGAGCTCGGCATGTCGCTGCAGTCCGTCTTCTCGGCCGGCGGGCTCGAATTCGACAACAGCGGCAAGTACGCCGAGTTCGCAGAGTTCTCGTACTCGGGTCCGTAGAGCTTGACAGCCCCGTAGCGTAAGTCTCGACTTACGTAAGTCATGGCTTACAGAACGGCCATGGATGCGCTGGGCGACCCGACTCGACGGGCGATCTGCGAGCAATTGCGCCGAGGGCCCCGTCCCGTCGGGGAGATCGCGGCCGAGCTGCCGTTGAGCCGGCCCGCCGTCTCGCAGCACCTACGCGTGTTGAAGGACGCGGGTCTCGTAACGGAGCGGCGAGAGGGAACGCGCCGGCTCTACCGGCTCGATCCGGACGGGCTCGGCGAGCTCCGTGACTACTTCGACGGCTTCTGGACAGAGGCCCTCGCCGGCTTCAAGGCGGCGGCCGAACGCGAGAGGAGAAACGGATGAGCACGCAGGCAACCGAGACGGGAGCGATCCGCCGTTCGATCACGGTGGACTGCCCGGTCGAGCACGCCTTTTCGACCTTCACTGAGCGGATCCACGACTGATGGCCGCTCGACACGCACTCGATCGAGGTGGACGAGGGCGGTCCGACGCCCGAGACTGTGATCTTCGACGGCCCGGGAGGGCGGCTCTACGAGCGCACGACCAAGGGTGAGGAACTCGAGTGGGCGCGCGTCACCGCCTTCGAGCCGCCGCACCGGTTCGTGCTCTCGTGGAACCCCAGTCGCGAGGACGGCCTCGAACGGAGATCGAGGTCACGTTCACCGAAGAGGGCGAGAAGACCCGCGTCGACCTCGAGCACCGCGGCTGGCAGAACCTCGGCGAGCGCGGCGGGTCGGTGCGACAGGGCTACGACTCGGCCTGGTCGGGTGTCCTGGCCGGCTACGAGGAGAGCGCTTCGACTAGTTCTCCGCCGCCTCTACGGCTTCGGCGAGCGCTCGCACCGCCCTTCGGATCGCCGGTTCCTTCGAGACCGCGTAGCCGAGCAGGAGCGCCGGCTCTCCCGGCGGGCCGATGCGGTGCTCGCCGAGGTCGTAGAGGCCGATCCCGCGCGCGCGGGCCTCGGCCAGCACGCGCGGCTCGTCGGTGCCGGCCGGGAGCACGCCGACGACGTGGAGCCCCGCGGCGATCCCGCGGACCTCGACCTCGGGCAGCTCACGCTCGAGCGCACGGACGAGCACGTCGCGACGGCTGCGGTAACGAACCCGCATACGACGCAGGTGCCGGTCGAGCTCGCCGCGCTCGAGGAAGTCCGCGAAGGCGAGCTGCTCGAATCGGGGTGGCGCGATCACGCTGTAGAGGACCTGGTCGGCGAGGGGGCGCACGAGAGCCGACGGGGCGATCAGCCAGCCGAGGCGCAGGGCAGGCGCGAGCGTCTTGCTCGCCGAGCCGAGATAGGCGACTCGCTCGGGCGCGAGCCCCTTGAGCGACCCTACGGGTGCGCGGTCGTAGCGGAACTCGGCGTCGTAGTCGTCCTCGAGCACGATCGCCTCCCTTCGTTCGGCCCACGCGAGCAGAGCCGCTCGGCGCTCGGGCGAGAGCACTACCCCGGTCGGAAACTGGTGTGCGGGCGTCACGAGCACGGCGTCCGCACCGGCCCGGTCGAGCGCTCCTACATCGATGCCCTCCTCGTCCACCGGGATCGGCAACGTCTTCAGGCCCGTGCGTGCCACGATCTCGCGGATCACGGCGTGACCGGGATTCTCGATGCCGATGGTCTCACGGCCGAGCCGCCGCAGAACGGCGCAAAGCAAGCCCACCGCCTGGGCGAACCCGCCGCACACGAATGTGTGCTCGGGCCCACCCGCAACTCCACGCGCTCTGCCGAGGTAGGAGACGAGCGCAGTGCGCAGCGCAGGCGAGCCGCGAACATCGCCGTACGCGAGCTCCCCGTCCGGCGCGCTCTTCAAGGCTGCGCGATACGACTTCGCCCATTCCTCACGTGGAAAGTCGGCGTAGTCGGAAAGATCCGGCCGCAGGTTGTGGCGCGGACGCTTCTCGTGCGGCTCCGGCTCGAGCACCACCGGCCTACTCACTGCCCCAGCGACCCGCGCGGTCGCGCCACGGCGTAGAACGAGGTACCCCTCGGCGCCCAACTGCGCGTACGCGCCGACGACGAGGCCGCGCGAGATCCCGAGCTGGGCGGCCAGCGCCCGCGTCGAGGGAAGCAGGGTTCCGGCCTTCAGCCGCCCTTCACGGATTGCCTCGCGGAGCTGCCGCTCGAGTTGTGCGGAGAGCGTCTCGCCGGAGCGACGGTCGAGCTTGACCAGCAGTTCCGGCGTGCGGTTCAACTGGTCCACGAAATCGACACCGAAGTGGACCTTAACAATGGCCAGCGGCGTGTCTACCTTGGCGCCAGAGGACGGTGCACGAGGTGCAGGCGTGGAGGGGAACGATGGCGCGAATGCTGCTTTTCTGCACGGCGTGTGCGGTGGTGATCATCGCAACGGGGATTGCCGCGACCGGCGCCCCGGAAACCGGTGCCGGGCCCTGCTCGGAGACGGGCGGCTTCGGCTACGTGTGGTAGGTGTGGGAGGCGCGAACGCGCTGGCGCGCATCGACCCGGCGACGAACACCGTCACCGCTTCGATTCCGGTTGGCGCAGGGCCTTGCGGCGTCGCGATCGGAGCCGGCAGCGTCTGGGTGGACGGCTACGGCTCGCACTCGGTGATCCGGGTCGACCCGGCGACGCTCAAGGTCGTGAAGCGAATCAACCTGCCCGACCAGATCTGGGATGTCGCCTTCGGCGCGGGAGCCATCTGGGCGACCGAGCCGAACCTCGGCTACGTCCTCCGCATCAATCCCCGCACGAACAAGGTCGGCAGGAAGATCAAGATCCCGGGTTTCGCGGGACCGGCGAACCTCCGCTACGGCGCCGGCGCCGTCTGGGTCGGGTCGCTGCTTGGTCGTCGTGTGTTCCGAATCGACCCGCGCACCAACAAGGTCACGTCGATACGCGTCGGTACGACGCCTCGTTCGTTGGCGGTCTCGAACTCCGGGATCTGGGTTTCCAACCACCTTTCGAACACGGTTTCGCGGATCAACCCGAAGACGCGCAAGGTGGTGGCCACGATTCGCGTCGGCAAGCAGCCAGAGAACGCGGCGATCGCAGACGACGGCACCGTCTTCGTGCCAAATCTCGGCTCCAACACCGTCTCCCGGATCGAGCCGGCGACGAACACCGTCGTCAACACGATCGCTGTCGGCACCAAGCCGTTCCCGACCGCCTCGGCGTTCGGGGACATCTGGGTACCGAGCGCCGGTGGCACCGAGGTCTACCGGATCCACATCGGCTGAACGGGAGCGGGCTAGCGTTCGTCTGGAAGCGAGAAGCCGAAGGGCTCCCGCTCCTCGGCCGCGCGCAGGGTGATGCGCTCGACGGCGGCGACGTGGACGATCCATTCCTCGTCCTCGCCGTCGTCGCTGTGCGGACAGAGCGTGACGAAGCCGGAGCCGGGCTCGGCGGAGATCGAGCGCACCACGGTGCTCGGGCCGTCGCGCAGCTCCACTTCCACCAGCGCCTGCCTCCCGTGCTTCTCGGCGAACGCCTCGATGCTCAGGTGGATGCGGTTGACCAGATCGTCCACCGGTCCCGCGCTGCCGGGGCGCCAGACTTCGGGCACTAGAACAGGCTCGTGGCGTCGGGGGCAAAAACACCCACGTGCTTGCGGCCGAGCTTCGTCACGATCCGGCCGCGCGGCGTCCGCTGCAGGAAACCGAGCTGGAGCAGGTACGGCTCGTAGACGTCCTCGATCGTGTCCGGCTCCTCGCCGAGCGAGACGGCGAGCGTCGAGAGGCCGACCGGGCCGCCCTCGAACTTCTCCACGATCGCTTTCAGCAGCGCGCGGTCGATCCGCTCCAGGCCGCGATCGTCCACCTCGAGCAAGTCGAGCGCCTCGCGGGCGATCTCGGTAGTGATCGCGCCCTGGTGGCGAACCTCGGCGACGTCGCGGACTCGCCGCAGGATCCGGTTGGCGATCCGCGGCGTGCCGCGCGAGCGGCGCGAGATCTCCTCGGCGGCCTCGGGTTCGATCTCGACCTCGAGGATCTGCGCCGAGCGGCGCACGATCCGCGCCAGGTCCTCGGGCTCGTAGTGCTCGAGTCGAAACGTCATGCCGAAGCGGTCGCGCAGCGGCGTCGTCAGAAGCCCGGTGCGGGTTGTGGCGCCGATCAGCGTGAACGGCGGCAGGTCGAGCGTGAGCGTTCGCGCCGCCGGGCCCTGGCCGACGATGATGTCGAGCCGGAAGTCCTCGAGCGCCGGGTAGAGGATCTCCTCGACCGCGCGGCTGAGCCGGTGGATCTCGTCGATGAAGAGGATGTCGCGCTCGCCCAGCGAGGTGAGGATCGCGGCGACGTCGCCCTTGCGCTCGAGAGCAGGCCCGGCCGCCGAGCGTAGCTCGACGCCGAGCTCTTCTCGCACGATGAAAGCGAGGCTCGTCTTGCCGAGCCCGGGGGGGCCGATCAGCAGGAGGTGGTCGAGCGCCTCGCCGCGGGAGCGTGTCGCCTCGAGCGCGATCGAGAGCTGCTCCTTGATCCGCTCCTGGCCGACGAACTCGTCCAACCGGCGCGGGCGAAGCGAGTGGTCGAGCTCTTCCTCCTCATCGTTGACGGCGGGCGCGAGAAGCTGCGTCTCCGCGGTCATGCGGCCCTCAAAGCTTGTCGCACCCGTTCCTCGGGTGAGAGGCCCGGATCGGTGGCGGCGAGGGCCTCCTCGGCCTCCGTCAGCGACCAGCCGAGCTCGACGAGGGCGTCGCGGGCGACCGCGTGCGGCTTGCCGGCGATCGCCACCGGCTCGTCCATCGTGCCGAGCTTCTCCTTCAGCTCGAGCACGACCCGCTGGGCAGTCTTCTTCCCGATCCCGGGGATCGCCTCGAAGCGGGCGGTGTCCTCGAGCGCGATCGCGCGGCGCAGGTCGGCCGGCGGCGAGCCGGAGACGATCAGGAGCGCAACCTTCGGGCCGACTCCGGAAACCGCGAGCAGGTGCTCGAACAGCTCACGCTCGGCGGGCTCGCCGAAGCCGTAGAGCTGGAGAGCGTCCTCGCGCACGTGCAAGTAGGTCTCGAGGCTCACCTCTCCCCCGCGCTCGGCCAGGCGCAGCGCCGTCGGCGTCACGGCCAGGGAGTAGCCGACGCCTCCGACGTCGAGCACGAGCCGCTCGCCCGTGCGCCCCACGGGCTTTCCGCGCAGACGTGAGATCACAAGGAGAGGTTAGGCGTGCGCGCGGACGTTCCTGCCGCCCGGCGGATCAGCCGGTCGCGCGGAGGAGGCGCGGCGCCAGCGCGTGGCAGATCGCCACGGCGAGCGCATCCGCAGCGTGATGCGGGGTAGGCGCCTTCTTCAACCCGAGGATCGCCATCACCATCCGCTGGACCTGCGCCTTCTCGGCCCGGCCGTAGCCGCAGACGGCCTGCTTCACGTGCGAGGGCGCGTACTCGACGCACTCGACGCCGAGCGACGCGGCCGCGACGAGCACGGCGCCGCGGGCCTGCCCCACGGAGAGCGCGGTGCGGGCGTCGACGCCGACGAAGGACTCCTCGACGGCGACCGCACGCGGATTGAACTGCTCGATCAGGTCGATGACGCCGTCGAAGATCGTCTTGAGGCGCAGCTCGGGGCGCTGCTTGGCGGACGTTTGCCACCAGCCGAACTCCACCGCCCTCAGACGGTTTCCTTTTCCTTGGACGATGCCGAATCCGCAAGCAGCCGTACCCGGGTCGATGCCGAGAACCGTCACGTCGACACATTAGGCATCGCCTCGGACGTTCCTCCGTCTAGCCTCCGACCATGCGGCGGTTGCTCTTGCCGGTGGCCCTGTTGCTCGTCGCCGGCTGCGGCAGCCAGGGTGGCAACGGCGTCTTCGAGCGGGCCCAGGCAGGCCTCGCGCGCGTGAACACCGGGACGATCGAGCTCCACGTCACCGTAGACGCAATCGTCCCGATCAAGCGCTCAGCCGAGCTGCGGGCCGGCGAGGTGCCGCTCGCGAAACTCCGGCTGGCCCGCTGGGCCCGGCACGCCCGGCGCAGCCCGTGCGCAGAAGGCCTCGATTGCGCCCGCGCCGACGTGAACGTCGAAGCGGCGTTGCGCGACCTGAAGCCGGTGCTGCCCTCGCTCCCGTTCGACCCTGGCGACGTGCGCTAGGCCGAGATGGAGGTCGCGCTCGCCAGACGCGACGACCGTCCGCGCTGGCTCAAGCTGCGCGGCGACCTCGACCTCGGGCTCGTCCCGGGGACCGTGCCGTTCGAGGTGAAGCTCGAGCTGACCCGTCCGCGATGAACGCGCGATGGATCATTCCGAGACGGCGCGCGCGACTTGCGTGCGCGAGCGGACGCCGAGCTTCTCGAAGATGTTGCGGAGGGTGGCCTTCGACGGTCTTTGTCCCGCGCTGCGACGCTACGGGTGAACCGTAATCTGCGCCCCGAGCGGCACCGAGCGCATCAGCCACACGAGGTCGCGCGCGGCGGCGTGGAGGCAGCCCGTGCTGACTGTCCCCGCGGTCGAGCCTCCGTGGATCGCCAGGCGGTCGCCGCCGGTCCAGCCACGCGGCAAGCTGGTCTGATGGCCTGAGAGGGCGAGGATGCAGCAGCCGTAGGCCGACGCCGAGAAGTCGGATCCGGGAAGCTTGTCGGTGATCGCAAAGCGGCCGGTCGGAGTCGGCGTCCCGCGCGCGCCGGTTCCGACGCGCATCCTGCGTATCACGCTCCCGCCGCCGCGGACGCGCAGCTCGCGCGCTGACAGGTCGACGTCGAGTGTCACGCGCGTGCGGCTGAACTGAAGGCTACCGCTGCCCGTGTCGAGCCAGCCGACGCGGCCGTTCGGCAACTCGCTCGTGATCACTGCCAGGCGGCGGCCGGCCCGCGTGACGGCGAAGGTGCGTCCGGAGCCGAACTCTGTTCGCGACGAAAGGCGCGCCACCACGGGGCCGTTCGGGCCGCTCCGGACCGTGACCACGCGACCGGGGCGGACATGCGCGACGAGAGTTCCGAGCGCGGTGCTCTTCGACGCAGGGGACGGCGACAGCCGCGCGACAGCGGTGCGCCTTGCCGGGCGCGGCTTCGCGCGTGCGACGGGCTCGGCGCGCACAGACAAGCCGCCGGCGAGCGAGACGGAGACGAGGATGGCCACGGCGAGAGCGATGCGCTGCGCCACGTCTTTCGGATCGGCAGATCACGACCGGGACTTGACCAACTTGCGTCATGCGGCAGTTCACCAGTCGCAGCCGCTTGGCTGCGCTAGGCCACTGCTAGCCCATTGCCGGCTCCGCCGCGTGGCTAGACAGCAGCTCCTGGAATGCGGGTTCGTCGCGGATTGGATCGAAGTTGGAGTCCTTGGCAGCGAGCGAGCGACACTTCTCCGACCGGTCGATCGCGAGTCGGAGGTGCTCGATCGCCTCGGCCCTCCTTCCCGCGAGGCTCTCGCAGCAAGCGACGTTGTAGAACAGGTAAGCGTATTCGGGATGAGCCTCGACCAGCTCTCGTCCGCGGTCGGCCACCTCGGCGTACTCGCCCTTCTCGTAGAGAGGGCGGAGCGGGGCCCAGAGCTGATAGCCGTGCGGCTCGTACGCCTCTCCGGGCGTGCCGCCGACCGCGATGATCGTCGTCTCGGGCTCCTCAGCGAATGCCGTTCGCTTTACCCCGGGACGGGCGAAGACGAGCGTGCCGGCGGGCGCGTCCACGCGCTCGCCGTCGAGCTCGAACGTTGCGCGGCCCTGCTGAACGAGGTAGAGCTCCTCGTTCTCCTCCGCCTCGTCGTGCTCGTTGATGATCCGGTCGCCCGCGTCGCGGCCCGTCCACGCGTTGACGCCGAAGGAGGTGATGCCGAAGTGGTGACGGACAGGCCGCGACGGACAGCGGCCGTCGCTGATCTCCTCGATTTCGCCGAGATGCGCAACTGCGTAAGCGCTCATATGACCTCCAGGATCGTGGTGTTGAGGGTGGAGCAACCGCGTCGGAGGCTAGCGAGGTCGCGAGAAATAAGTAGCACCTTGGCTGCGGCCTGCTCTAGTACGGCGGCTCGGGCCAGTGTTCGCGAAGGTCACCCGAGGCCGCTCGAATAGCCTCTCGCAGGTGGGAAGAGCCCTTGTAACGGGGATGTCAGGCACGGGGAAGTCCACCGCTCTGGTGGAGCTCGGGAGACGCGGGTTCCAAGTGGTCGACACCGACGAGCCACCTTGGAGTGAGCGGTCTGACTCGCTGAGCTTTCTCTCAAGCGAGCACGGGCCGACGCTCTACATGTCGGAAACCGTCTCCAACCAAGGCCGGTTCTACTCTTGGTTCGACGCTGTGGTCCTGTTGAGCGCGCCCGCCGAGGTACTTCTGCGCCGGATCGAGAGCAGGACGACGAACGGCTACGGCAAGACGATTGAAGAACGCCGGCTCGTCCTCAGCCACCTTGCTGAGGTCGAGCCGGCGTTCCGCGCCACCTGCACGCACGAAATCGACGCGACGCAGACCATCGGCGAAGTAATTGCCGAGCTCGTCGAAATCGGGGCGTACGCCCTGAGTTCCCACGAGACGGCTGAACTTGCGTGTGCGAGTGTGCTGTCGCCACGATGTGACCGTCGACTTGGATCGCCCAACAGGGCGCCATCGACACCAGCTACAAGACGGCCTCCATCACGCGCTCCGGGATGTCGAAGTTCGCGTAGACCTCCTGGACGTCGTCGTTCTCCTCGAGCGTGTCGATCAGGCGCAGCGTCTTCTTGGCCGCGCTCTCGTCGTCCAGGCTGACCGTCGTCTTCGGGACCATCGTCAACTCGGCCGACTCGACCTCGATGCCCGCCAGCTCGATCGCCTCACGCACCGCGGTAAGGGCCTCGGGCGGGGAGGTGACGCGGAAGCTCGAGCCGTCCTGCTCGACGTCCTCGGCGCCTCCCTCGGCGGCCGCCATTGTCAGCTCGTCCTCGTCGGCCCGGTCGGCTTCCACGAGGATCAGCCCACGGCGCTCGAAGAGCCAGGCGACCGCGCCGGAGCTTCCCAGGTTGCCGTCGTGCTTGGAGAACGCCGCGCGAACGTCAGCGGCGGTGCGGTTGCGATTGTCGGTCAGGGCGTCGACGATCACGGCGACGCCGTTCGGCCCGTAGCCCTCGTAGACGACCTGTTCGAAGGTTTCCGCATCCGAATCGGCACCGGAGCCGCAGGCGATCGCGCGCTCGATGTTGTCCTTCGGCATGGAGTAGGAGCGCGCCTTCTCGATCGCGTTGGCGAGCGCGAGGTTCGCGGCGGGATCGACCCCGCCCTCCCGGGCGGCCACGATCAGCGCGCGCGAGAGCTTCGAGAAGAGCTTGCCGCGCTTGGCGTCGGCCGCGCCCTTCTTGTGCTTGATCGAGCTCCACTTGCTATGCCCTGACACCGCTCTCCTCTCTGACGAGATCCAGGAATCGCTCGTGCACGCGCGTGTCCTCGGTCAGTTCCGGGTGAAAGGCCGCCACGAGCACGCGCCCCTGGCGCAGGAGCACCGGCTCGCCGTCGAGCTCGGCCAGCACCTCGACCTCTGCCTCCGCACCTGCCTCCGGCCCTATGTTCACCACTCGTGGCGCCCTGATGAAGATTCCCCGCAAGGGCTCGTCCTCCCCGGCGAGCTCGAGGTCGGCCTCGAAGCTCGCGACCTGCCGCCCGTAGGCGTTGCGGCTCACCTCGAGGTCGAGCAGGCCGAGGTGGCGGCGGTCGAGCAGGATCATCCCCGCGCAGGTGCCGAACAGCGGCCGCTCGAACGCGCGAATCGCCTCCTCGAGCCCGTAGAGGCGCACGAGTCGCGCGATCGCCGTCGATTCGCCGCCCGGGATCACGAGGCCGTCCAGGTCGAGGAGCTCCTCCGGCTTCCGGACCTCGACCGCCTCCGCGCCGAGCCGGCGGAGCATCGAGGCGTGCTCGCGGAAGTTGCCCTGTACCGCCAGGACTCCGATTCTCACGGGTGCGCTCACGCGAGCGATTGTAGTCCCGGCCTCTGTTCAGAAGCCGGTTCCCGACTACAATCCCCGAACGCGAGTGAGAGCAGAGGTTGCACACCCGATTCGCTCAGCTCCGCTTCGCCGGGCCAGGACCGCCGCGGGGCGGCAGCAGTGGCAGTGTCATGCCGGCTCCCGCATGCCCAAGCGCCCGCAGGCCGGAAGCGGCGACTACCGGGGTTCCGCACGCAACGAGACGCGGCGGGTACTGGTGGTGGACGACGAGGCTCGATCCGCATGCTCTGCCGCGTGAACCTGCGCGCCTCGGGCATGGACGTGCTCGAGGCCGACAACGGCGCAACGGGGCTCGAGCTGGCTCGGCGCGAACGCCCCGATCTGATCCTGCTCGACGTGATGATGCCCGGCCTCGACGGCTGGAGCGTCGCTCGCGCGCTGGCCGCCGACAAGAGCACGAAGGACATTCCAATCATCTTCGTCACCGCGCGCGCCGATCCCGCAGATCGGCGCCTGGGCGAGCAGCTGGGCGGCGTCGGCTTCGTCGTCAAGCCCTTCGACCCGGTCGGGATCGGCGAGCTCGCGGACGACGTCCTCAAGCGGATCGAGCGGGGAGAGCGGGAGCAGCTGCAGCGCGGCATCGCCACCGAGCACGAAGAGTGAGCATCCACGAACGCGAGGACCGCGCTCTCCGACTCCAGCGAGTCGCCGAGCTGCTCGCAGAAGCGGTCACCCCCCAGGAGGTGCTCGACGCGATCCTGACCGAAGGCGTCCGCGCCGCCGAAGCGCGCGCCGGAGCGATCGGCGTGCTCAGCAACGACGGCGAGAGCGTCGAGCTGCTCGCCCAGCAGGGCTACGCGAGCGCGACCATGGAGGACTGGGTTCGGTTTCCCGTCTCCGCGCAGTTGCCGATGTCGCAGGTGATGCGGACCGGCGAGCCGCTCTTCATCTCCACCCTGACCGACCGCAACGAGCTCTTCCCCGAGCTTTCGCAACGGGGCCAGGACGGCAGCTCGATCGCCGTGCTCCCGCTCGCCGTCGAGGGACGCGTCTTCGGCGCTATGACCCTCTCGTTCGCGGACGAGGTCGAGTTCGGCCTCGAACGGCGCGAGATGAAGATCGCGCTGGCCCGGCAGGCCTCTCAGGCGCTCGCCCGTTCCCGCCTGTATGCGCAGGAGCAGGCGCTGCGGAAGCGGATGACGTTCCTCGCCGAGGCAAGCGAGCTCCTCTCCTCCTCCCTCGACTACAACCTCACGCTCGGGCAGCTCACGCACCTCGCTGTGCCGGGGCTCGCCGATTGGTGCGCGATCGACATGGCCGGCGAGGACGGCGAGATCGTGCGCCTGGCGGTGGCTCACCAGGACCCGGAGAAGGTGCGCTGGGCCTACGAGCTCCAGGAGCGCTACCCGCCTAAGCCGGACCAGCCGCACGGCGTGCCACAGGTGCTCCGCTCCGGCGAGCCGGAGTTCTTCCCCGAGATCCCGGACGAGTTCTTGAAGGCCGCGATCGGCGACGACGAGGAGCTGAGGAAGATCGTCGACCAGCTCGGCCTGCGCTCGACGATCTGCGTGCCGCTGACGGCGCGTGGCCGCACGCTCGGTGCGCTCACGCTGATCGCGGCGGAAACGCACCCGAAGTACACCGAGGCCGACTTCGAGCTCGCCAGCGAGCTCGCTCGCCGGGCGGCCGTCGCGGTCGACAACGCCCGCCTCTACGGCGAGGCCGAGAAGGGCGCCAACGCCGCCCAGGCGCTCGCCTACGTCGCGGACGGCGTCGTCCTGCTGGATAGCGACCGTGTCGTGCGGCACTGGAACCCGGCGGCGGCGGCGATCACCGGCGTGGACGGAGCGCACGCGCTTGGGAAGCCGGTGGACGAGGTCGTCCCCGCCTGGGCGTCCCTCACCTCGCACGTTCCGCTCGCGCAGCCCGGGGCCTCCCGCACCCGGCCGGTGACGGTGCCGCTCGTGCTCGACGGGAGCGAGCTCTGGGTCGCGGTGTCCGGCGTGGACTTCGGCGAGGGAACGGTCTACGCCCTCCAGGACGTCACCGAAGAGCATGCCCTCGAGAAGACGCGCAGCGACTTCGTCGCGACGGCCTCGCACGAGCTACGCACGCCGCTGGCGGCCGTCTACGGGGCCGTGCGCACCCTGCGCCGCGAAGACATCGAGCTCTCGGACGAGGATCGAACCACCTTCCTCGAGATGATCGAGTCCGAGGCACTCCGCCTGTCGCACATCGTCGGGCAGATCCTGCTCGCGGGCCAGCTCGACGCCGACGCCGTGGAGCTGAGCGTGACCGAATTCAACCCGGCCGAGGTCGCGGCCGGCGTGATCGAGTCGGCGTCGATGCACCTGCCCGAAGGGATCACGCTGAGCCTGAACGCCGACGGAGCGCCTTCGATCATGTGCGACGAGAACAAGCTCCGGCAGGTGCTCGTGAACCTCCTCGACAACGCGATCAAATACTCGCCCGACGGCGGCGAGGTCCGGATCAGGCTCAAGCAGGCGGGCGACGGCTGCCTGATCGAGGTCTCCGACAAGGGGCTCGGGATCCCGAGCTCCGAGCGGGAGAAGATCTTCGAGAAGTTCTATCGTCTCGACCCGCAGCAGACCAAGGGCGTGGGCGGCAGCGGCCTCGGCCTCTACATCTGCCGCGAGCTGGTCGAGCGCATGGAGGGAGAGCTGTCCGTCGACTCAGAGCCGGGCATCGGCTCGCGCTTCATCGTGGCGCTGCCCTCCGGGGGCTAGCTACCAGCCGCGGGATTCGAGCAGGTCTTCGGCCGGGATGCCGGCCGCGGCGAGCCCGCTCATCGCGTCGCCCAGGCCGCCGGAGACGCGCGCCAGAATCTCCGGATCGCGGAAGTGCGTGGTCGCCTCGACGATCGCCTTCGCTCGTGGTGAAGGATCGTTCGACTTGTAGATCCCCGAGCCGACGAAGACGCCGTCCGCTCCCAGCTGCATGCAGAGCGCGGCATCGGCCGGAGTCGCGATCCCGCCCGCCGTGAAGGTGACGACCGGCAGCTTCCCGTTCTCGGCGACCCACTTGACGAGGTCGTACGGCGCGCGCAGCTCCTTCGCCTCTGCGTAGAGCTCTTCCTCGCGCAGCGCGCCGAGCCTGCGGATGTGCCCGAAGACGGAGCGCATGTGGGTGACCGCGTTGACGATGTCGCCCGTACCCGCCTCGCCCTTGGTGCGGATCATGGCGGCGCCCTCGGCGATCCGGCGCAGCGCTTCGCCGAGGTTGGTGCAGCCGCAGACGAAGGGAACGGTGAAGCCCCACTTGTCCACGTGGTGCGCGGTGTCGGCGGGCGTGAGCACCTCGCTCTCGTCGATGTAGTCCACCTCGAGCGCCTCGAGGATCTGGGCCTCGGCGAAGTGGCCGATGCGGCACTTGGCCATCACGGGAATCGAGACCGCTTCCTGGATCTCGCGGATCTTGTCCGGATCGGCCATGCGCGCCACTCCGCCGTCCCGGCGGATGTCGGCCGGGACGCGCTCGAGCGCCATCACGGCCACCGCACCGGCGTCCTCGGCGATCCGCGCCTGGTCGGCGGTGGTGACGTCCATGATCACCCCGCCCTTGAGCATCTCGGCGAGGCCGCTCTTGACCCGCATCGTCCCGGTTTCGGCCATTACCGTGATTCTAGCCACGCCGCCAGGTCTTGACATCTCGCCGTACGGTGCCAGCCTTCGAGCGTGGACGCCGTCTCCACGAAGGAGCTCCGCCTTGCGCTGGTCTGCTACGGAGGCTCGTCGCTCGCCGTCTACATGCACGGCGTGACGAAGGAGCTCCACCGGCTCGTGAAGGGCTCCGCCCTGCTCGAGTCGGGCGAGGGCGATGCGGCCACGCCGAGCGAGCGCGTCTACGAACGGCTGCTCGACGAGCTGGCCGAGCGCAGCGGCGAGCAACTCCGCACTCGCCTGGTCGTGGCTCGATGCCCATGCCTTCTCGAAGGTCGTGCTCATGCGACCGCTCGACCTGTCCGACTCCTGGTGAGACGGATCACTTTGGTGTACCAGTCATTTCGGCAGTCCAGCGCAACTACCGCCTAGCGACAAGCCAGGAGGGCTACTGGGTCTATGTCCCGCGCAGCCCCTAGGGCCTCGGCCGAAGCCGTAACTGACAACTACTTGCCCGCCGGCCTTCTATGCCGAAGATCCAGTCGGCGATCCACGACAGCCGCAGTCGTCGCGGGACGACGAAACAGGAGCCACGACCGGTCAGTCTAAGGCGGCCTGCCTGCGATCGGTTCGAGCCTCACCGCAAGGGCGCGATAGGCACGGCCGAAACCGGCCCGAGAGCAGCGCGGAGGAAAGCTCACGCCTAGCAGCGACTTTCGAATGGGCCCGCCTGGATTCGAACCAGGGACCAACGGATTATGAGTCCGGGCCGAGAGGCTGCAAGAAACCGCGCCGCGCTGAAAGTGCCTGCAAAGGCACCCTTTCGACGTTGCATCTAACTACAGCAAAATGCGCCCGATAGAGCCAAGCCTGTACGCGCATCTGTACGCGCACCCTGGGAGAGCCTGAGCAACGGAGCTGAACGCCCAGGCTGGCTACGCGAGAACGAACTCGCCGGCGTCTGAGCCCGCGTCGACCCTGGCGGCTTCCGCGAAGAGGTAGCTCCGCGGCTCCGCCCAGAGCGAGCGGAGGATCTCGGCCTGCCCTTCGTCGACGGTGAACCGCTCGAGAATCTCGCTCAGGGGCCAGCGGCGCGCCGGACGCACGACTTCGATCGCGATCACGTCGCCGTCCTGGTCGAGGTCGATCAGGGTGCCACTGTCGATCTGCTCGGTCCGCGCCACGGTCGCCCCTTCGCGGAGACGAATGTCGAGCGCGTCGGCGTTTTGGTCGTAGCGGTAGCGGATGATCATCGTTCTGTCTCCTCCCCAGAGCCAGGCCAAGCTGACGTGATCACGAACTCATGATCGGTCGTCGGTACGCAAACCTTAAGGATCCGCGATCCCGCTGCATAGCCCCACAGCCAAATCGTACCCGGCTGGCCGGGGGTGGGCTCGCGGCTTGGTCGGCTTAGCGCTGCCTCTACGTCTTCCTCACTGATCGCGCGCTCGGCCATCTTCTGCCTCGCGTGGTCGGAGTAGCGAACCACCTATTGCTCGGGCTCGCCCTCGGCTTCCGGTGCCGGCATCTCTGGCTGCAGGACTCGGAGCGGGATCGTCTTTACCTGGTTGTCGTTAACGAGCACCTCAAATGAGTAGAGGCCAAAGCGCGGAAGGGGGATGCCGATGTTGAGGCCCAACAGCGCCCCGACTCTCCAGCCCGGCGGCAGGCCCTCCTGCCACTGGGGCGAGAGAGCGCCGCTGATCTCCGCGAGCCGCTCGCCGTCCTCGTCCTGAAAGATCACTTCGACCCGGTGAGGTCGCCCACACTCCGTCCGAGCAAAGGCGATCCGCATCAAAAAGCCGAGGTTCTGACCGGCCGGAACCTCCGGCGCGAAGATGGTGTCGATCCCGGCGGCGATCATGTGCGCGAGGCCACCCTCGGCGCGGACGTAGTCGCACAACACCGCGTAGTCGAGTTCTGGCACCGGCCGAGTTCTACGACGCTGGCGACTCGCTGGCGCGCAACTGGGTCGCTCACTGACCAGCGCTAGGGTGAGCTCGTGAAGCGTCTCGTCCTGGTCCTCGTGGCTGTGGCCGCGTTCGTGATCGTCGCGGGCCTGTACGCGACGGGACCGAGGACGAAGCGCGTCCACTGCATTGCGGCGAGTGACACGACTACTTCACGGGTCGTTACCGCCACCCGGGCGGGTGCAGCTACAGGCACACGAACGCCTGGGAGCGGTTCAAGGGCGCCGTGACCGGCAACCCCTAGGTCCTCACTGGCGCGCGCAACTGGCGCTCAGTGAGTTAGCTTCGGAGCGCAATGCGGTGGCTCTTCATCACGGGCGTCTCGCTCGATATCAGCGGAGCGATCCTCGTCCTCCTCGCGATCTTGCGTGCTCGTCCGAGCGACCTGGCGCACGAGTCCATGACGGTCCTTGGTTACAGCGGCGCGCGGATGCGTGCTCGCGCCGAAGAGCGGCGCTACGCCTTCAGCGGCGCGGTCTTGCTCGGTGCAGGGTTCGTTCTACAACTCGCGGGCTACGCCTGGGAGTTCTCCTCCTGGTGGCTCTTGGGATACGCGGGCGGACTCGCGATTGGCAGCTTCATTCTCGTCCCGGTGGCGGCGAAAGGCATCAGCAATAGGTTCTTCGCGGCCGCCGAGCAAGCAGCCCAACAAATGCTCGAAGACGACCGTGCGCGAGTCGAGGCCCAACAGCGAAAGGCGCAACAAGGCGAGGATTAGAAGTGGTCGGGCGCCGAACGCGATCGAGCTCCACCCGATCCTCGGCTTCGCCTGCCTGTTGGGATAACCCCACGACCCCAGCTGGTGAGAGTAAATGCCAAAGCGACCCGGACGAAATCGCTAGCGCGGCGCTGAGGCTCCTGCAGCCAGATCACTTGATCCGAGACGTGGCGCCGAACTGCCGCTGAGCTTGTGGATCGCGTCGATCCACTGACGCAACGCCTCCTCAGCCTTAACCCGATCATCAAGCTCATCCTTGCTGTGAGCTACGTATGTATTGCGGAACTCGTAGACGCCGCCGAGCAGCTCGCCGAGGCCTGTCTCGGCAAGGTTGCTGAACCGTTTACGGACCGCGGCGAGAATGCCGTCAGGGGCTTTGTCGTCCTTGGCCGCGTACTGCAAGCAGAAGCGCAGAACTCCGATGGGCATGATCGGACTTCGGTGGACTAGAAATCGCCGGAGAAGCGAGACCTGATTCTCCAGGAACTCTCGATGCTTCTTCTTCTCTGCGCTCAGGTTGGGAGAAAAGAACCCATCCTGTTCCTCAGACTCCTCGGGAAGCTCTGGCTCAAGGCGGTCGAGGAGGATCGCCTCGGCGATCGCGTCGAGTGGACCAAGCAGGGGTTGAAACACGGGCGAAAAACTGACCTTCTTCTTTTTCGCCATGTAGTCGAACAGGAGGACCGCCTCTTGGATTCCCTTGCGCGCTCGGAGCGGGAGCGACCCGAGATCGTCTTCGGAGATGAACTCATAGACGGTCCGATTGAACTCCTCGGTGTCAGTCTGGCCAAGCGGGAGCGCCATCTGCGCGGAACCGGCCTCCTCCAAGAGTTTCTTGAGGGTTGGCCGGCACGTGCGCAGCAGTTCAACGACGGAGTCGCCGGCGAACTGTTTGAAGATGTCCTCGGAGACGTAGAGGTACTCCCACTTGACCTTGCTGGTCGACGCGGCCTTGCACCACTCCGCCGCGGCGCGAGCCTTACCCGCAACATCGGGATCAGGGCGGCCTTTGGTCTCGGCCAAGACGTAACTGCCGTTAGTGCGCCGAATCAGGAAGTCGGCGGCATATAGCGAGCGTCGACCTTCGGCGGTAAGCGCGTCGATTCGGAGACATTGCGGCCCCTGGTTCTTGGCGAACGAGGCAACGTCATCGGCGTGATCGAGGAAGCGGGTCATCGCCACCTCGAGCTGCCGATTGCAGGGCACAAGGTTGAACGGCGTGCGCTCGGCGATCTGGGCCGGGTGCGTCTCTGAGTGAGTCGCTTGAAAGGGTTTCCAGACGGTGACCGACTGTGGTGGTTCCTCGGCCAGTCGTTCCTGATGGCGGGTGACCTTCTTCCGGAGCAATGGAATAAAGGTCGCCTGGATGTAAGTACGCACATCACTGTCCGCCAGCCGCCCGACTACCCGGTCGTCGTAGAGGTCCACCGACTTCTCGAAGAGCACCTCCTCGATGAAGCGTTGAAGAAGTGGGGCAAGCCGTTGGTGGGTGCCTTTGATCTTCACGGCCCGCTCTAGCTCTTCGCGATAGAAGGAAATCGCGCCGATTGGGTCCGAAAGCAGTGGGAGCTTGATCTTCATCTGCTCAATCAGTTCATCGATGATGAGGTGCCGCCCCTCATAAGTGATCTCCTCCTCACGCGTCTCGCCGAGGGGGAGCGGCTCAAGGTTCGAGAAGGCTTTGCGGACGTCCTCGAAATCGAGGTCGCTGAGGTCCGAGTCGATGCCGATGCCGTGGGAGAGCCGGGGTATCTCGAGGTCGAGCGCGACCAGATCCTTGTTCTCGGCGTCCGGGAAGATGCTGACCGTCGTTCGCGGGACCTTCTCTACGTCGACTACTTCAAGCATGAGGCCCTCGTCGGCGAGCTCGTCCTCGTACAGCGAGAGGAACGACTTGTGCTCGACCACGGTCACGGTCTCAGCGACCGACTCCTCGCCAGGCGGCGTCATCCGGCGAAGGCCTCGGCCAAGCGTCTGTTCAGGGCGGCGACGCTTGCTGTGACACCTGTTAGCTCGTCGGAAGGGCAACAGGCGGAGGTGAGCGCATGTGCTGGAGAGGGTGGACGATGGATCACGGCCAAAACCCGATTGACAGGTTGCCGACGATGGTGATCACCATTAGCGCGAGCGTGACACCCACGACTAACGTCGCAGCAAGTGGGAGCTTCCATCCGGCCCACGGATCGAGTTCCGACAAAAACTGCCGGGCGGTCACGAGGGGCCTCGGTTCCGCTTCAGCGCCATGAGCAGGTCGTGCGCGACGTTGCTCGGAGTCATGTCAACGCCGGGTCGGAGTGTTGAGACCCAGACTCCAAGTCGGTCGAAGATACGCGCGTCTGCAGAATGGACGTTCGAGTTGCCCGTCTCGGGGGCGGCGACGACGTAAAACGCCTTCCAGATCGGGCGAAGCTCCTTGACCGTCCCGAGCAAGAAGTCAAGCGAGGTCGCATGGCGTTGCGCCAAAAAGTGACGCACACTCCGTGGCGAGTCGACTCGGGGATCCACCGTGAGCGCAAGCGCGACGACCTGGCGCCGCGCTGACCGCGGCAAGAGCGAGAGACCGGCAGCCACTTGCGAGGCGATAATCGGGCACTTGTCTGTGCATGCGGTGTCGATGAAGGTGATGAGCACAACCTTTCCGAGCAGACCGCGCATCCGGACAAGCTGGCCGCGATAGCTCCGCAGCGCGAAGTTCGGAGCACGAACATCGGACGGGGGCTTGCTCCCTCGATATGGCCTCGCAGGTGCGCCTGGCGCTCCTGCGACCCCAGCGGGGTCGTGGCTCCATGTCGAGTAGGCGATGAGGAGTCCGGCGATGATGATCCCGGCCAGCAGCGCCACTTTGATCACGTAGATCCGCCTCATGGCGTCGCCCCAATCGCCTGTCGGATGCCCTCAGCGAGCTCCTCTCGTGTTACCTGTCCGGGCGAGTGACCGACGATTCGACCCGCCACATTCAGGTAGTAGGTCTCGGGGACACCGGTCAGTCCGTAGCGGCTCTGCAGCGACCCGTTTCCGTTGCGCACAGAGACGTAGTTGACCTTGTGCCTGCGCAGGAAGCGTCGAGCATCGCCCTTGAAGTCGTTGATGTCGATCCCGAGGAAGGCGACCTGACCTCGGTGCGCGTGGGCGGAGGCGCGAAAGAGCGGCGCCTCCTTCCCGCAAGGCACGCACCAGGAGGCCCAGAAGTTGAGGACGACGGGATGACCGCGCAGCTCGCTAAGTGCCAGCTGCCCATCTCCGAGCGCACCTTGTGCGTCTGCCGGCCAGGTCTCCGTGTGGCGCCACAGGACCGGCAGGGTGAACGAAGGCGCGAGCGGCTTCTTCCCAGCGCGCACCTCGCTCACGAGCCGTGTGCCGCGTCCCGCGTCGATAACCCGCCAGACGAGCAGCGCGAGCAGCCCCACTACCAACGCGAGCGCCAACACCTGCAGTGCACGCAGCAACGTGCTGACAGGCCGCGCCGGAGGCTGCGCGTTCGCGTGCGCCCCAGCCTCCGGCGGTGAGGACTGGCGGGCAGGCTCGGCCATTCCTACTCCTTGCCTCTACGGCGGCCGTGGCCGCGCATGAGCCACATCATCCCAAGCATCCCGAGCGGGCAAGCGAGGGCGCAGGCGGCGATTAGGTACTGCAGCACCGTCCTCAGCTCCCCTCGACCGAGTGCCAGCTCGCGCCGCCGTCGACCGAGCGGTAGAAGGAGCGATCGAAGCCGACGACATAAGCGAGCTTCGGGTTGCTCGCAGACCAGGCGACCGGCCCCGCTCCGTTGGGCAAGTCGAGCACCGAGCGCCAACTCCGTCCCCCGTTGGTCGTCAGCGCAATCCCCTGACCCGTCGCGAGAATGCGCCGCGGGTCGCTCGGGTTGACTGCCAGCCCCATCAGCTGCGCCCGCAGCCTCAGCTTCCAACCTTTGCCGCCGTCGCGACTCTCGAGCAGACCGCGTTGCATGTCGCCTGCCAGCACCCGACTGTCCGGCAGCACCGCAAGCGCCATGACGCTGCCACCGACCTCTTGGGAGGCGAGCGAGAAGGAGCGGCCGCCGTCCCGTGAGCAGTACAAGCCCTGGCCGGCGACTGCGGCATACAGCGTCCTTGGGTTGCGCGGATCAACGGCGAAGCCGTGAATGTCGAGACTCGGCAGCCCGGAGGGCCGAACATCGCTCCAGGTCCTGCCGCCATCGGTGCTCTTCTTGAACACGAGGTGCCCGGCAAGCCACACCGTCACGCCTGTCGGGCGAGCGAGGTTCATCGCATCATTCCCGGACAGTGCGTCGAAGCGCCAGTGATGGCCGCCGTCCGAGGAGCCGTAGAGGCCGTAGTGAGTGCCGAGGACGAGCTTCCGCGGGTTAGTCGGGCTAACGAGCAGCGAGTGGTAATCGGGTGTGTCCGGAAGACCGGCCGAGGCCTGCTGCTGCGTACTGCCGGATGGGCTTCCGCCGCGGCCGCCAAAGGCTACGACCGCGATTGCGACGGTCAAGCCGACTACGCCCAGCAGGGCGGAGCCGTATAACCACCACGGGCGCTGCGGCATGGGGCGTTGCTTCGTTTGTCGCGTCTGTCGCCCCTTCGGTGGGCGGCCCTTCTTCTGTCTTGACATGCGGTTCCTCCTTCTGAGAGACGGATGAGACGTACGCCGCGCTAAGAGGCGCGGCGTGGCCTCGATCTCAGAAGAGGAAGCGCTGCAGCTCTTGCGGCGAAGCGCGGCCGAGCGCGCGTCGTCTCTGAGGGACGATGAAGACGACGAGCAGAATCGCGGCGACCGTGTACGTCCAGATCTCGATCAGCGCGGGCGTCGCCGCGGCTGCGGAGACGGCCCGGTCAGCCGCCTTCATCGGGTGCTCGCTTGCGCACGCGCACGCGATGCCCACGAGCATTACGAGCAAGACGAGAAGCAGAATGAAGACGACGAGCGGCATCCGCTCACGTAGGCGCTGGATGCTCAACACGGAAGAAGGGTAGCTAGGTTCTTCGTTTGACTTGCCTTCCGGCGCCCGGGCTTTCGGCTCGTCGTCACCCCCTTCGGTATGAGCAGGGGCCGAAGGTCGGGGGACATTCCCGAACGCTGGCCCACCCGGCGCTCCTGTAAACAGCCGCGTACGGCGGCTACACCTGTGAGCGCGCACGCTCATAAAGGCTCGATGCCGGGTGGGTGACAAGCCCTAGACACGAGTTCTGCCATGTCTTATCGTGGTGGCGCCGCCGTCCTTGGAAACCTCGAAACGAGGAAGGAGGTCTGGCATGAGAAAGTTCGCGCTACGTCTGCTCGGGCTGACGACGTTTTTGACGGCGCTCGGTGCGACGTTCGCTACTACGAGCTTCGCTGCGGGTGGGCCATTCATGCCGTGTTGCTTCAACCCGGCCACGCAAGCCGCTAACAACATGGCATGTTGCATCTACAACATCTCAATGGAGTGTTGTAAGCGGTTCTTTGCCTGATCTCCGGCGTAAGCAGCAGTGTCAGAGTCGCTGACGATTGAAGCTCCCAGAAACGGGGGGCTTCAATCTGGGAGGAGGGGCATGGTCGTCGCTCCCGCGTTCGGTGGAGTTGCGACTGCCGTGTGTAGGGTCGCTTTCGACGGGCGACCTCGGTCGGTCTCAATTGCTGCCGCGTGCGTGACGCCATAGATTCGCCCCGACGGTGTGGAACCGCTCATACATTCCGTGGAATGTCGCCGGCATCCTCGTCGCGGTCATCGGCTTCATCATCGGCTCGACGAAGGGCCTAGGCGGCGGCAGCGACACCGTCACCACAGTCGCCGCCGTGCTCGGAACGCTTGGCGCGGTGCTCGCCGTCGTCGCGTTCGTGCTCGAAGTGCTGCGGCGGCGGCGGATTAGCCGTTGATCGCAGCGGGCGGCCGGCAGTCAGTGCGACTGTCGCGCGCCCCTAGACCTGGCCCGCAGACCCCGACAACAACGAGCTCGGCCTCGTTCGAATACTCGCAGGCCTGAGAGGCAAGCCACTCTCAGGGAACATTCCCGCACACTGGCCCAGCCCTGGGTGCTTACGCCGTCGTTTGCGGCCCGGCCGGAGCCCTCAGCTGATCTGCTCCGCCAACTCGACGATGATCCCCTCCGGGCCGCGGACGTAGCAGAGCCGATAGCTGTCTTCGTAGCGCTCCACTTCGCCAACGAGCTCCGCGCCACGGGCTCGCAAGCTAGCGACGACGGCGTCGATGTCGTCGACTGCGAATGCGAGATGGCGGAGGCCCGGGGTATTCGCCGGCGCGTGTCGATCGCCTCCCGGCCCCGACGGGGCGTGAAACTTCACCAGCTCGAGCCGTCCGTGGCCGTCCGGGGGTCTCCATCATCGCGGCGTCCACCTGGACGCCCTCGAGCCCGACTATGCGGTCCACCCAACCGCCCTCGACCGACCATTCGCCCTGCAGCTCGAGTCCGAGCTCGACGAAGAACGCCGTCGCGGCTGCGAGGTCGTTGACCACGATGCCCACGTGCTCCATGCGTTGGATCGTCATGCGCTCGACGGTATCGGAACCACGGCCCCGGCCTGACGGACCAACGCGCCTCGTGACGCTCCTGCTCTAACCGACCGCCGCGGGGGACATTGCCGCACGCTCGCCCAGGTCGCGGTCCTAGTCCGCTTCGTATTCCAGATCCTCCGGGTCGAATTCGCCGGACGGACTCTGCTGCGACCGATGAGATCGGCGCCGCGGTCCAGTCGAATCAAACGACGACAAAAACCCAGCGAGAAGGGAGCTGCGACCATGAAACTGACCACCATGACGCAAGTCACCGTCGATGGAGTGATGCAGGGAAACGGCGGCGCGTCGGATGAGGACCGCAGGAACGGATTCGAGCGCGGCGGATGGGCCATGGGAGTGGCTGACAACGAGACCATGACGTTCATCAACCAGACCTACCAGCGCGCCGACGCGTTCCTGTTCGGTCGGCGGACATACGAGCTCTTCGCCGGCCACTGGGGCGCAGAGGAGCGGGCTCGCGCCGCGGCGGAAGATCCGGGCAACCACCAGATCACAGATGCCTTGAACACAAAGCCCAAGTACCTCGTATCGAACACGCTCACCGAACCGCGCTGGGCGAACACGACCGTCCTCTCCGGCGACGTCGCGGCGGCCATCGGCGAGCTGAAAGCGAAGCCGGGGGGTGAGCTGCAGGTGCACGGCAGCGGCGCCCTGATCCGGTGGCTGCTCGATAACGACCTCGTCGACGACATGAACCTGCTCATCGTCCCCGTAGTCCTCGGCCAGGGCACGCGGCTGTTCCCCGACGACGGCCCGGACATTGCGCTTGACCTGGTCGACTCGCGAGCCGACTCGAAGGGCGTAACGATCCAGGTCTACCGGCCCACCGGGCGCCCGCGGTATGCAACCGCCACCGCCGACCACGTCGACGAATGACCCCCGCGGCGGCGTCGGTTGACATTCCCGAACGCTGGCGCATCCGAAGGTCGTGTCGGTTTACGCTGGCGCATCCGAAGGTCGTGTCGGTTGGCTGTCAGGGGTAGATGAAGCCGCCGCGGTCATCGAACTGCGAGCCATACTTGACTGCGACGCACCAGACGTTGGCTTCAGGGTCGCGGAAGCTGAAGCCGTATCCCCAGCCTGACCGAGTGGGCTCCGGATCCAGATCGGCGACGTCGTCAAAGTCGCGGAGCTGTTGGTGGGCCTGAACGACCGCCTCTTCGTGGTCGCAGTGGATCGTGAACATGACGCCGCGAAACCCTTCGGCAACACGGCCGAACTGCCGCTCGAACCTCGCCTCGGAGAAGAGCCCGAGAACAACGCCGTTCGAGCACTGAAACACGACGTGTTCGGGCACACTCGTCGGTGCTTCCGGCCAGCCGAATTGTCGGTAGAACGCAGCCATGCGCCCGATGTCTTGGCAGACGAGCGTGACGGCGCTGATCCGTGCTGGAAGTCCCACAGGGCAGCCAGCGTATAGCCGCACCAAGGGACATCCTGGACGCTCGCCCAGCCGGCGATCCTCGTTCCAGGCAACATCCAGCCCACAAGTCGAGACGCGACCACGTCGCCGACGCCACCGTCAGGTGACACTCCCGCTCGCTGGCCCAGCGAAGTGGTACGGCGGGTTCAGGCGACAAGGAGGCGAAGGCCAAGCTCTGCCGACTCGAGATCGAGGAGGTCGCGGTTGCGTTCGGCCCATCGACCCGACCCGAGGTCGTCACGGAGGCTGCGCACTGCCCTCTGCTCGGCGTCCGGGCCGACGCTGGCCCACACCGATATTCCGCGACGGACGTTCTCGTCCAGATACGCCTCGCGCCGGCGCCAGTACGCCTCGAAGAAGCCGTCAGCGCAGTCCCATGGAATGAGCACCGGCTCCATCCGGGCTCCGATCGCGCGAGCCAGCTCGGTAGCCAGGCCGACGCGGGAGGCAGAGACCTCGGGGAGGTAGTCACGAGTCAGCCAGAACCGGCGACGCCAACTCCGGTCAGTGGTGTCGCACGTGAACACCACCACGCGGCGAGCCACGCGCCGCATCTCGCGCAGGCCGGCAATCGGCTCCTGCCAGTGATGAACGGTGGCAAAAGCCATCGCGGCGTCGAAGGACTGGTCCTCGAACGGAAGGCTCTCCGCGGTGGCATCCACGCACCGCGCTGCGCCTGCGGGACGCTGCGCACGCATGACTGCCGACGGCTCGACCGCGGTGACGTCACGGTCGGAGGGTTATAAGAGCCGGTGCCAGCCCCGACATTAAGCACTGTCCGCGCATCGCCGAGCGCAGCCCAAACCTGCGCGGCGATCCGCGGCTCGGTGCGCCGCGTCAGGGTGTAGGTGGCTCCGATCGTGTCGTACAACTTTGCGCTGGACATTAAGTCCCTTATCGCGTCTGACGCGATCGAAGGCAACACACCAGTCGACGGGAGCCGCGAATACGTCGGTGAGCGGCGTCCCTCGGGCATCATTCCCGCGCACTGGCGCAGGCGAGGAGGCTAAGCGCTGGCGGTAAGCGCGCCGGCAGATGTTCATCGTCGCGTCAGGCGGCTTCGAGTCGAGACGCCTCGCGGGTAAGTACGCCGAGCAGGTCGTCGACATGATCGAGGTGACTGCGGTAGTGCAGGATGGCGAGGCGCAGCGTGTAGGCGCCGTCGATTTCGGTAGACGAGATGATTGCGCGTCCGTCAGCGGCGACAGCGTGAAGGAGACGCCGGTTGAAGTCGTCCGCGTCCCCGTTCTTCGGCACGTAGCGGTACGTCACGACAGACAAGTCCGGTGGCGGGCCGAGTACCCAGCCTGGAAGCTCTGACAGGCGCGCGTGGAAGTATCGGGCGAGGAGCAGCTTCTCTTCCAGTGCAGCACGGAATGGAGCCAGGCCGAAGAGCTTGAGTGGTAGCCAGAGGCGGGGCCCACGGAATGGCCGACTGAGCTCCAGAGAGAGGTCGGAGGCCGAAAACCCGCCGCCCTCTTCGCGCGCCTCGCTCAGGTAGCTGGCGCTGTACCGATGTGCCTCCGCGAGTTGCAGTTCCTCGCGGACGATCAAAGCACCTGATCCGAAGGGCAGGAACAGACCCTTGTGCGGATCCATGACGACCGAGCGCGACCGTTCGATTCCGGCCAGGACCCGACGGCCGTGCTCGGTCAGGATGAAGAAGCCACCGTAGGCGGCGTCGACCTGCAGCCACAGGCCGTGCGCGTCTGCGATGTCGGCGATCGCGGCCAGCGGATCGACGGCGCCCGCATCTATCGTCCCCGCCGTGCCGACGACGAGCCAGGGATTCAGCCCGGCCGCGACGTCCCCTTTCACCAGTGCCTCGAGACTTTCGGGCCGCATCCGCCGGCCTTCGTCAATCTTCACCCGCCGGACGACGCATTCGGCCATACCGCAGATCCGCAGAGCCTTCTCGATGCAGTGGTGGGTTTCGCTCGTCAGGTAGACGACGGTTCGCGGCACGTCGGCTGACCCGATTGCCCCGGCGTCGCGGGCGGTGACGATCCCCTCGAGGTTCGCCACGCTCGCGCCGGATGTCAGGTCGCCCCCGGCGGTCGAGGGGTAGCCGACCAGCCCGGCCATCCAGCGCACGAGCGAGCGTTCCATCTGGGCTGCCGCGGGCGCCGCATAGTGGACGCCGGCGTAGCGGTTGCCGATCGCTGCGAGGAGATCGCCGAGCGCCGCCGGGAACAACCCACCGCCGGGGATGAAGGCGAAGTGACCTCCCGACGTTTGGTTGATGCCCACGTTCTCGACCGCCTTGATCGTCGTGAGCGCCTCAGCAATGTCGGCTGGCGCATCGTCGATCGCAAAGGCTGTCGCGTCGTCCAGGCCGTCGTCGACGTAGGCCGGCGCTTCCCCGAGCGCGGAGGCAGTATCGAGAACGTGCGACCCGACTGCAGCCCACAGCGCGCCCTGCTGCGCCCGTCCAGGATCCAGTTGGCTGGCGGTAACCTCGACCTCGGCGATCGCCGCTCGCAGCGCTTGCATGTCGGAAGAAGCGATCGATAGATCCTAATGGGGCGTTCAGTGCCGCTACACGCTGGGTTCGCGAGACCCCTCCGACCCCTCGCGCCGCTCAGGGGACATTCCCGAACGCTGGCCCAGGCGACTGCCCTAGGTGGCCTCGCAGCCTGTCGCGATCCGTACAGCCAGTTTTCGCCGCGCGCGATTGGGGGGAGGCAAGGCACACAACCGAAGGGAGGCTCTCATGGCGCAGGGTAAGGAGCGGACAAAGGAGCAACTGCTCAGAGAGGCCAAGCGACTCAAGATCCCCGGCCGATCGAAGATGAACAAGGGCGCTCTCAAGGCGGCCGTTG
>JBBRZN010000022.1:0-29924 GCA_038236705.1 Gaiellales bacterium | reverse complement strand
TAGATCATCTCCTCCGAGTTCAGATTCGAGTGGTGATACGGGATCGGCACCGCCTCCGGGTCGAAGTCGAGCTTGCGCGGGCAGAACGAGCAGATCACGAAATTGCGCCCCTGAAAGGTCTGGTGCGAGGGCGGCGGCATGTGGATCCGGCCGGTGATCGGCTCGAAGTCGGCGATGTTGAACGTCCACGGGTAGACGTAGCCGTCCCAGCCGACCACGTCGAAGGGGTGGTAGTCGAGGACGTAGGTCTGGTAGCCGTCGCGGATCCGCACCTTGACCACGAACTCGCCCTGGTCGCGGTGCGTCTGAAGCTCGGTCGGGGGGTGGATGTCGCGGTGGTAGAACGGCGCATGCTCGAGCAGCTGGCCGTACTCGTTGCGGTAGCGGCGCGGGATCTCGATCAGGCCGGGCGACTCGAAGACCAGGTAGCGCTGCTCGCCCTCGGTGCGGAAGCGGTAGGTCGTGCCGCGGGGAATCACCACGTAGTCGCCCTCGCCGTAGGGAACCTCGCCGAAGATCGTCTCCAGCGTGCCCTTGCCCTCGTGGACGAAGATCACCTCGTCGCCCTCGCCGTTGCGGAAGAAGTAGTCCATCTCGCCGTCCGGGCGGCAGAGCGAGATCTCGACGTCCTGGTTCCACATCAGCAGGCGCCGGCCCGTGATCGCGTCGCCCTCGGGCTCGAGCCCCATCGTCGCCAGGTGCCGGTGCGCGTGGGCGTCAGGCACCCATTCGTCGCGCTCGATCGGCTCGAAGTCGCCGAGCTCCTTGATCCGGCACGGCGAGGTGAGGTGGTACAGGATCGACTCGTTCCCGGAGAACCCTTCGAGGCCCATGACCTCCTCGGTCAGCAGCCGCCCGTTGTCGCGGAACTGGATGTGCCGCTTGCGCGGAACGTCGCCTCGAAGCTGGTACGTGGGCACGCGCGAAGGATACTTAGAGGCATCTCCAGACGAGGGCAACTCGCTCTGCTTCCCAGACAGTGCGCTGAACGGACGCGCCCGCCGAGCCGGCACGGCCTCCTTGGTCGGCGTCGCAAGCGACCGCCTCAGGCGAGAGCTTCCCCCGCGAGGGCGGCGAGCCGCTTGCCGACCGCGGGCGCGAACTTGAAGCTGTGGCCCGAGCAGGCCGAGCCGACCACGATCCGGTCGTGCCGCTCGAGGATGAAGCGGTCGTCGTCGGTGTTGGTGTAGAAGCAGGTCTCTGCCTTGACCGCAGCCGGGTCGGCGTCGGGGAAGCGCTCCGCGACCACCTCGGCGACCTGCTCGACGATCTCCGGGTCCGGCCGTCCATCCTCGTCCGGATTGGCCGGCGGGCCCGACTTGTGCCGGCCGATCTTGAGACCGATCCCGGGGGCGGCCAGAGCGTAGGTGCCGTGCAGGTTGGAGCCCGGCTCGAAGTCCACCACCGACGGCACCGGCTTGTCGGATTCCAGCCGGAAGTAGGCGACCGTCTCGCGCGTCGGCACCACCGGCAGGTCGACCACTCCGGCCAGCAACTCCTTGGCCCAGGGGCCGGCGGTGACGACGACCGCCTGCGCGTCGATGTGTCCGCTGCTCGTGACCAGCGGGTCCAGCGAGAGCACCTTCGTCTCCGGGAGGACGCGCAGGCCGCGCGAGAACGCCTCGAGCGCCCGGTCGGCGCGCACGTAGCCGGCAGCTTCCTGCAGCAGTACCTGGAGCCCGTCGCCGACGTGCAGCGGGAACCGCCGCTCCGCCTCCTCGGCCTCGAGCACCGACCAGGGCACGCCGCACTCGTCGAGCGCCGCGCTCGAGCCCTCGCTCAGATCGCTGACCAGCTCGATCAGGCCGTTCAGCTCGAGCAGCTTCGTGCCCGTCTCGGCCTCGAGCTCACGCCACCCATCGAGCGCCTCCTGTGCCAGCCGGACCCAGTGCGCCTCCGGGTAGGCCAGCCGGAAGATGCGCGAGGCGCCGTGGCTCGATCCTCGCGTGTGCCCGAGCGGGAACTGCTCGAGCACGAGCACGTCGCGCCCCTGACGAGCCAGCGCCCAGGCCGCAGCGAGGCCGTTCACGCCCGCGCCCACGACGACGACTTCGGCTTCCACGGCCCTATCGTGCCGGTTAAGCGCGGACGCGGTTCCGCAGGACGCCGATCCCCTCGACTTCGAGCTCGACCTCGTCGCCGGGCCGGAGCCAGCGCTCGTCGCCGTGCTCGAGGATGCATCCGGTGCCGACGGTTCCCGAGCCGAGGATGTCTCCCGGCCGGAGCTCGGTGTCGCGCCCGGCGTGCGCGACGATCGCCTCCCACGAGTGGTACATGTGGCCGAGGTTGCCTCGTGAGCGCTCCTCGCCGTTCACGTGGGCGACCATCTCCAGGCGCAGGTCGCCGAGCTCGTCCGGCGTGACGACGATCGGTCCCAGCGACGTCGCGAAGTCCTTCCCCTTCGCCGGCCCGAGCCCGATCTTCATCTCGCGCCGCTGGAGGTCGCGCGCTGACCAGTCGTTCATGATCGTGAAGCCGCCGATCTGTCCTCCGGCGCCGATCACCGCCGCAACCTCCAGCTCGTAGTCGAGCGCCTCGGAGCCCTCAGGGTACGGGATCTCGTCGCCGGGCCCGTAGATCGCGGCCGGGTTCGAGAAGTAGAAGGCCGGGATCTCGTACCACTCGTCGGGCACGCCGGGCCGGCCGGTGACGCGAGCCGCGTTCTTCACGTGCTCCTCGAAGGCGTAGAAGTCGCGTACCGAGGGCGGGCGGCGTACCGGCGCCAGCAGCCGCACCTCGTCGAGCGGGTACTCGGCGTGCTCGCGGGCCTGGCCGCCACCGGTGAAGAACGCCTCCAGCGTTTGCGCCGCGAGCTGGATCACGCGCCCGCCCTCGATCACCCCGGGCCAGCCTCGGACCTCGCTCTCGAGCGGGGTGAACATGCAGAGCCTCATGGTTCTGTGTGCACGATGACGTCGGCGATGTCGGGCCGCTCGCGGCGGATCCGCTCCTCGATCTCGCTGGCGCGGGTGTGCGCCTCGGTGAGCGAGGTGGAGGCGTCGAGCCCCAGGGTCAGGTAGGCGAGCAGCCCGCGATCGGTCTGCAGGAACCGGAGCTCGCGCGGGGGCGAGCCGGTCGTCTCGCGCACGATTCGCTCGACGAGCTCGCGGTCGGCGGCCGCCTCGTGCACGCTGCGGCCCTCTCCCGCCTCGGCCAGCGGCTCGAGGTGTGACTGCACCTCGTCCACCTCCGGCACCGACTCGATGATCTCGCGCTCGACCTCGGTCGCCACGGCGTGAGCTTCCTCGAGCGGCAGCTCGCCCGGGAGCTTGAGGTGGAGGGAGACCTCGGTCACCGGCCCGACGCGCAGGACGGTCAGGTTGTGGATCTCGCGCACGCGCGGGACACGCTGGGCGGCCGCGAGCACCCGCTCGCGTAGCGCTTCGTCCTGCTGCGGCTCGACATGGACGACCACGTCGCTCTCCGGCAACGCGCGGTGGACTGCTTCCTCGAGGGCGTCGGCGGCCGCATGCCCCTGGCCCACCGCCGCGCCGGGGGGCACGCCGATGACCACGTCGGCGAACTGCCGGCCGCCCGCCTGGCGCATGCGGAGCCGGCGCAGCTCGACCCGCGGCTCGAGCGAGGCGATCGCGGCCAGCGCGGCCTTCTCGGCCTCGGGCGGCACGCGGTCCATCAGGACGTCCACATTCACGCGCATCAGCCGCCCGGCGGCGACGAGGACAAGGAACGCGACGAAGAGCGCGGCCGCCGAGTCGGCCCATTGATAGCCGGCACGCGCGGCGACGAGGCCGAGGAGCACTGCGGCGGAACCGGCGAGGTCACTTGCGAAGTGGAGAGCGTTCGCCTGGAGAGCCGCACTGCCGTACCGCTTGCCGGTGCGGTAGGAGACGCTGGCGCGCGTCGCGTCCACGATCATCACGATGCCGAGGACGACGAGCGCGTACCAGCGCGGGTCGACGTTCCCGTGCGCCAGCCCGAAGAGTCGCCAGAGCGCACGCCAGGCGATCACGAGGCTCGCGATCACGAGGATCGCCGCCTCCGCCAGGGCGGCGAGGTGCTCGGCCTTGCCGTGGCCGTAGGCGTGACCCAGGTCGGCCGGGCGCCCCGAGACGCCGACCGCCACGAAGGTCAGCAGCGCGGCGATCAGGTCGGTGCCGGAGTGAGCCGCCTCGGAGAGCAGGCCGAGGCTGCCGGTCGCGATTCCGGCCACGAGCTTCACCGCGATCAGCACGCACGCGGCGACGATCGAAACGAGGGCGGTGCGGCGCTGCGGGCTCACGGCGCGAAGGATCGCACGCAACGAGAAGGGCCCGCCTTTCGGCGAGCCCTTCTGCTGGACGTTGCGAGCTAGGAGCTAGGCGCTGGCGATATCGCCCTTGAACTTCTCGTGCAGGAGCGTTCCGGCGCCGTGGCCGCGATCCTGCCAGTGGCGGAAGAGCAGCCCCTGGTTCTTCTTGGCGTGGTAGTCGTACTTGAACTTGCAGTCGGCGCTGTCGGCTCGGCACGAGAACGTCGCCGTCGGACCGAAGAAGGCCGCGATGAAGAGCGCCTGCGTGCACGGGTTCGCTGCGCAGGTGCCGTTCGGGTTGAACGTGCCGCCCGTGACGGTGCCTGTGAGGTAGCCCTTCATCGTGCCGGTCTTCCCCGGCAGGACGGTGTGGCCGTGCCGGCTTGTGTTCTCAGGACAGTTGCCAGGGCTCGCCGTGGCGCCCCCGGCGTTGGTCACGAACGTCGCCTTGTCCTGCTCCCTGATCCGGTACGAGCCGTTCTTGTTGAGGTGCACCTTGAGCGTGCGCGTGATCGTGTCGTCGGCCCAGGTGTTCCCGGCGCAGCCGCCGTCGGTCGTGTGGATCACGGTCTTCACCTTGCTCGGGTGCGGCTGTTTCGCCGAGACGGCGCCGGCCACTGCCACGAGGGCCAGGACCGCGACGAGCAGCACGGGTAGCACGAGCAGTCGTTTCATCTCCTGTCTCCTTATGCGTTAGCGATGTCTCCGTAGAAGCGCTCCTTCAGGAAGCGGCCTGCGCCGGTCCCCTTGTCGGACCAGTGCCGCCAGCGGAAGCGCCTGGAAGCGTCGTACTGGAAGTCGAAGCGGCAATCGCGCGAGTTGAGCTCGCACGAGAACCGAGCACCGGGGCCGAAGAACGTCGCAATCCAGACGTCGGTGAACCCACAGTTGGCCGGGCAACTCGCGTTCGGGCGGAACGTCCCGCCCGTGATCGTCCCCGCGAGGAAGCCCTGCATCGTGCCGGTCCTGTTCGCGAGGACAGTGTGGCCATGCCCGCTGCTCTTCTCGCACCTGCCCGGACTCCGTCCGCGATTCGTGAGGAACCTGCCCCGATCGCGCCGCATGAGCCGGTAGCTCCCATTCGGGTTCTGCTTGACGGTGAACGTCCGCTTGACGGTGTCGGTGGCCCACACATTCGTGCAGGTGCCGTGGTCGTCGGTGACGACGTTGTATGGCCCGAGCGTCGTCTTGGGCGGGGACCCCTGAAACGGGCGGGCCAAACCGTTCGCGGCCAGCGCGAGAGCAAATGCACCTGCTAGCAACCCTGAGCGAATCCAGCGCTTCCTTGTCAGTTGAGCCTCCTGTTTTGGTTTCAGTAAGAGGATCCCGAGCGCATCCGGGACTTGCGACCCGCCGTTAGCCTGTGCGGCGATGCGCTGGAAGGAGTTCGCGGCCGCGTGTCCAGAGCTCGCCTCGCTCGGGGAAGAACGCCTCCGCGCCCGCGAACTGTGCCTGCTCGGCACCCTGCGCAAGAACGGCTACCCACGGATCAGTCCGGTCGAGCCGGAATTCGTGGACGGGGAGCTGATGCTCGGGATGATGTGGCAGTCGCCGAAGGCACGCGACCTCCTGCGCGACCCGCGCTGCGTCGTGCACAGCGTCGTCTCCGACCGCGAGGGCACCGAGGGCGACTTCAAGCTCTACGCGCAGGCCCGCGAGGTTCAGGAGCCGGCGGCCCGGCAGCGCTACCGCGAGACGATCAAGGCGCGCATCGACTGGGAGCCCGAGGAGCCGGCCTTTCACCTGTTCGCGCTCGACGTCGGCTCGGCCGGGTTCGTGATCTTCGGGACCGACCGCTACGGCCTCGCCTGGGACCCGAGCCGCGGCCTGCGCCGCTGGGAGATCCCGGACGACTAGCTAGAGGTTCCCGCGGAGCGCCTGCTCGCGCTCGATCGACTCGAAGAGGGCCTTGAAGTTGCCCTCGCCGAAGGTCGTCGCGCCGTGGCGCTCGATCACCTCGAAGAAGACCGTCGGCCGATCCTGCGCGGTCTTCGTGAAGATCTGCAGCAGGTAGCCGTCCTCGTCCCGGTCGGCCAGGATCTTCAGCCGCTGCAGGTCGCGGTAGTCCTCGGCGATCTCGCCAACCCGGCCCTGCACGTCCTCGTAGTAGGCATCCGGGGTGTCGAGGAACGGGACGCCGCGCTCCTTCATCGCCGTGACCGTGCCGACGATGTCGTCGCTCTGCAGAGCGATGTGCTGCACGCCCGCGCTGCCGTTGAACTCGAGGTACTCGTCGATCTGGCTCTTGCGCTTGCCCTCGGCCGGCTCGTTGATCGGGAACTTGATCTTGCCGCTGCCGTCCGCCATCACCTTCGACATCAGCGCCGAGTACTCGGTCTGGATCTGGTCGTCGCCGAAGTGGACGATGTTGGTCATCCCGAAGACCCGCTCGTAGAACTCGACCCACTCGTTCATGCGGCCGAGCTCGACGTTGCCGACGACGTGGTCGAGCAGCTTGAGGCCGACGCCGGTGCCCGCGTGTCCGTTCTCGGTCGTCGAGCGGTAGCCCGGCAGGTACGGCCCCGCGTACTCGCGCCGGTTCACGAACGTGTGCACGTTGTCGCCGTAGGTCGCGATCGAGGCGAGCTCGACGCGGCCGAAGTCGTCCTCGATCCAGTGCGGCTCCAGGATCCCGCGCGCGCCGCGCTGAACCGCCTGGCTGAACGCCTCGCCCGCGCTCGGCACCTGGAGCGCGACGTCCTTGGCGCCGTCGCCGTGGCGACAGGCGAACTGCGCGATCTCGCTGTCGGGCCGGAACGCGCTCGTCACCACGAAGCGGATCTCGCCCTGCTCGAGCACGTAGGAGGCGCGATCGCGGACGCCCGTCTCGGGGCCGGCGTAGGCGGTGGGCGTGAAGCCGAACGCGTGCTCGTAGTAGTACGCCGCCTGCTTGGCGTTGCCGACCCAGAACTCGACGTGATCCCAGCCGTCGAGCGGCATGAAGTCATTTGAGCTCACGACCGGATCTTAGAGCGTTTGCGGACAAGCGGGCCGCCCGGGTCAGCGGCGCAGGCGGGGACACGGGCTCAGCCCGCGTCCCCTGAGGGCGGCGTCGCAAGCGAGCGCCTTGGTGCGGCTTGTTGCGGGGAGGCCTCGTCGCCCACGGCCACATCCTCGAAGCCGTGCCGCAGCGGCACCTCGCGCACCCAGAGCACCGAGATCACGAACACAAGGCCGCAGACCCCCGCAGCGAGCAGGAAGGCCGGGTGCAGCGCGTTCGCGAGCGCCTCGCGCCCGGCGGGCGGGAGCCGATGGATCACGGTGCCGTGCTCACGCACGCTCGGAGGCAGGCCCTGGTTCACGATCACGCCCATCAGGGTCACGCCAAGGGTCGCGCCGATCGAGCGCGAGAACTGGGTCAGCGCGGTTGCGGTCCCCATCTCCGCGCGCGAAACCGAGTTCTGAACCGAGAGGACGAAGATCTGCATCATCAGCCCGAGCCCGATCCCGGCGATCACCATGTCCCTCGCCGCCTGCGCGTTCGTGGCGTTCACGCTCAGCCGCCACAGCAGGAGCTCTCCCGCTCCGAGGATGAGCGGCCCCAGCAGCGTGTTCGGCCGGTAGCGGCCGGTCCGGGAGACGATCTGACCGGAGATGAAGCTCGTGATCACCGCGCCCAGCAACAACGGTGTGAGCACCACACCGGATGAGGTCGCCGAGGTGCCGATCACACCCTGCACGAAGAGCGGCACGTAGCTGATCGTCCCGAACATGGCCATGCCGACGAACGCCATGCAGGCGACGCTGGCCGCGACGGTCTGGTTGCGCATCAGGTGGAAGGGGATGATCGGCTCGGGCACGCGCCTCTCCCAGAGCCCAAAGAGCGTGAGCAGCAGCACCGACGCGGCGAGCGCCCCGAGCACGTGGGGGGAGGACCATGGGTAGTCGCGTCCGCCCCAGACGAGCCCGAGCAGGAGCGAGCTCGTACCCAGCGCAAGGATCCCCGCGCCGAGCCAGTCGATGTAGTGCTCCTGCTTGGTGCGCCGCTTCGGCATCGTGATCAGGATCACGGCCAGCGCGACGCCTCCGACGGGCAGGTTCACGTAGAAGATCCAGCGCCAGCTCGCGTTGTCGACGATGAAGCCTCCGATCAGTGGCCCGATGATCGACGCAGCCGCGAAGACGGAACCGATCAGCCCCTGGTAGCGGCCGCGGTCGCGTGGCGGCACGATCATCCCGACCATCGCCAGCGTCAGGGGGAAGATCCCGCCGGCGCCGACGCCCTGGATCGCCCGGAACACGACGAGCTGAACCATGTTCTGCGCCGCCCCGCAGAGCGCGGAGCCGGCGATGAAGATCGAGATCGCGACGATGAAGAGCGGCTTGCGCCCGTAGACGTCGCCGAGCCTGCCGTACAGCGGCACCGTGACGGTCGAGCCGAGCATGTAGGCCGTGAAGACCCACGCGTACTGCGTGATCCCGCCGAGCTCGGAGACGACCCTTGGCAAGGCGGTCGCGACGATCGTCTGGTCGAGCGCCGCGAGCAGCAGCGCGACCATCAGGCCGGAGTAGATCGCAAGGATGCGCCCAATCGAGTAGCGGTAGCCCGGCGGGGTCCGGGCCAGGCGTTCGCCAATCGGCGTCACGCGGCCACCGGGTCGGCGGTCGACCGGCTGGTACTGCGCGAGAGCAGGATCCCGGCGGCGATCGTGATTCCGCCCGCGACCTGGAGCCGGGTCATCGATTCCGAGAGAATCAGGAGCGAGAAGAAGGCCGCGAGGAAGGGCTGCAGGTTGGCGAAGACCGAGGCGCGCGAAGGCCCCACCCGGCTGATCGCACCGAACCAAAGCAGGTTCGCGGCGACCAGCGGGCCCAGCACGGCGAAGGCGAGCGAGAGCCAGATCAGGGCGCCGAAGCCGTAGTCCTGCGTGACGAGCTGCTGGGAGCCCACGATGAGCAGCGGCACCGTGCCGATCACGAACGCGAGCGAACTGATCCGCATTGTCGAGTACCGCTTCAGGAGCGGAGAAACGGCGACCGAGTACCACGCCCAGGTGACCGAGGCCAGGAAGCCGAGCACGTCGCCCCAGAGCTGGCCCGACAGGCCCCCGCCCGAACCGATCGCGACGAGCGCCGCCCCTACAAACGCCAGCACGGCCGCGAGCCAGAAGCGCGAGCCGAAGCGCTCGATCCCGAGCGCGAACGCGAAGATCCCGGTCAGAGCGGGCAGCGTCCCGAAGAGCAGCGCGACCGTCGTCGCCGTCGTCAGCTTGATCGCGTAGGAGAAGGCGAGCTGGTTCAGGAAGATCCCGATCAGCGCCGCGATCGCGAGGAACATGAGGTCGCGCCGCCCGATCGCGAACGAGCGCTCGCGGAAGAATGTGATCCCCAGGAAGACGAGCCCCGCGCCGCCGAAGCGCAGGCAGCTGTAGGCAATCGGCTGGAAGCCATGCGAGATCACGTACTTGGTCACCGTGAAGTTGAGGGCCCAGAGGGTGACCGTCGCCACGAGCATCAGGTCGGCAAGCTCCGGGCGACGCATCTCTTCGACACTACCCAGTAGGCTTTTGCTCATGCCGGAGCCAACCACCGCCGACGTCGATGCGCTCGTCGCCCCGGCCACCCCGCACTTCGCCTACCAGCTGCGTGCGCGTGTCGAGGAGCTCGTGCTCGACCTTCCGGCAGACCACGAGGTACGTCGTTACGCGGAGGTGCAGATGGAGCTGCTCGACCGCCTCGCCCACGCCTCCTCGAAGGCGAGGGAGGGCCCGCGCGTGCCGCGCGACCGGCCCGGCTGGGGAGAGATCCCGAGCACCGCGCCCGCGGACGAACCGCTCCCGCCGAGGCGATGAATTTCGATGGCGCTTCGGTGCTCGTGACCGGAGGCTCGCGGGGAATCGGGAAGACGATCGCGCTGCGCTTCGCCGAGCTCGGGGCCAAGCGCGTGGCGATCGGCTACCTCCGCAACGACAAGGCCGCGGAGGAAACGGCGGAGGAGCTGCGCGCCGCCGGCGCCGAGCCGCTGCTCCTGCGCGGCAACGTGTCCTCGGAGCGGGTGGCGCAGGAAGCCGCCGGGCTCGGCCCATTCGACGTGCTCGTTCACAACGCGGCCACGGGCGTGATCGAGCCGGCACTCGAGACCCAGGACAAGCACTGGGACTGGACCCTCAACGCGAACGCGCGGGCGCTGCTGAGCCTCACGCGCGCGTGCGCGCCGCAGATGCCGGAGGGCTCGTCGATCATCGGCGTCTCGAGCCTCGGCTCGACGCGCGTGCTCGAGAACTACGTGCTCGTCGGCGTCTCGAAGGCCGCGCTGGAAGCGCTCGTCCGCTACCTCGCGGTGGAGCTCGCGCCGCGCGGGATCCGCGCGAACGCCGTCTCGGCCGGAGTCGTGGAGACCGGCGCGCTCGACCATTTCCCGAACCGCGAGCAGATGATCTCGAGCGGGCTCGCGCGCACTCCGGCGGGCAGGCTGGTGGAGCCGCGCGACGTCGCCGAGGCGGTCTGCTTCCTCTGCTCCCCCGGCGCCGAGATGGTGCGCGGCCAGACCCTGATCGTCGACGGCGGCTTCTCCCTGCTCGCCTGATGGAACCAACCGATACCAACCTTCGCGCCTGGGAGGAGGCGCACAAGCGGATCCGCCGCTCCTCGACGCGCGGCAGCCGCACGCTGCCGAAGCCGGTGCGGGAGCGGCTGCCTGACATCGGCGGGCGGCACGTGCTGCATCTGGCCTGCGGTGCGGGGCGGGAGACCGCGGCGCTGATGAGCCTCGGCGCGCTGGTCACGGGCGTGGACTCCTCCGAGGAGACGGTGAAGGCTGCGCGCAAGCGCCTCCCGGACGCGGCGCTCGTGACCGCCTCGCCCGAGGCCCTGCCCGTCGAGCTGCGCCGCAAGCGCTTCGACGTCGTCTACTCCTCCTGGGGCGCGCTGGCCGAGATCGGCGACCTCGAGAGCTGGGCGGACGGGATCGCGGCCGCTCTCAAGAAGGGCGGCATTCTGTTCCTCTACGACGAGCACCCGGTCGCGGCCTGCCTCGACCAGATGCTGCACTGGCACGAGAGCTACTTCGAGACGTGGCCGATCGGGCGGCTGGTGCACGCGCTCGGAGGCGCCGGGCTGGCGTTGGAGCGGCTCGAGGAACTCCCGGACCCGAACCGCTGGGGCCGTCGCGAGGTGCGAGTCCCGGGCGACCTGATCCTGATCGCGCGCAAGCCCTTCTAGCCCGGACGTGCCCCAAACGGCCAAGGCCGGGGACTGTCCCCGGCCACTGGCCCGGCGAGACGTGGCTGGTGGAACGAAGGTGTGACTTTTCGTCACAGCACTGGCCTGAGGAGACAGCTCCCGCCACCCATCGCGGATCCGATGCCGCACGATTTGGCTCGGGAGCCGGACTGCTTCGGGCAGCGAGGCACCTTGGCCCTCCGCGGCCTCGTTACGCGAGCCGCGCCCAGATCACGAAGAGCCGTTGCGACGCGGAAACAGGCGGTTGAACGTGTCCGCCGCGATGTAGCCGGCGATCTTCGGGTTCTCCTGCAGCCGCCGCAGCGAGTACGAGTACCAGTGCCGCCCGAAGGGCGTGTAGATCCGAAGCCGGTGACCCTCGCGCACGAGCTCGTCTCCGAGGGCGGGACGGACGCCGAGCAGCATCTGGAACTCGTAGTCGTCGCGACCGAGACCATGCTCGGCGACGAGGCGCTTCCCCTGCTCCAGTAGCCACTCGTCGTGCGTGGCGATCCCGACATAGCTGCCTCCGTCGAGCAGCTCCGTGAGCGTCTGCACGAAGCTCGCCTGCACCGCCTCGAAATCACGGAAGGCGATCTCCGGCGGCTCGAGGTAGATGCCCTTGCAGATCCGCACGTTCGGGCGCAGATCGGCGAGGGCGCGCACGTCGTCGATCGACCGCTTCAGCCGCGCCTGGAGCACGATGCCGACGTTGTCGTGCCCCGCCTCCCGCAGCTCGCGGTAGATGCGCAGCGTGTCGTCGGTCGTGGAGGAGTCCTCCATGTCGACCCGGACGAAGTTGTCGCGCTCGGCCGCGCGCGCCACGACGGCCTCGAGGTTCTCGCGAAAAAGCTCGTGACTCAGGTTGAGGCCGAGTGCCGTCGGCTTGACGCTGATGTTCGAGTCGAGCGAGCCGCGCTTGAAAGCGTCGATCGCCTCGCGGTAGGCACCGGCGATCGCGCGGGCCTCCTCCGGGTCGGTCACCTCCTCACCGAGCACGTCGAGCGTCGCGAGCTTGCCCTGGGCGTTCAGCTCGAGCACCACGCGCAGCGCGTCGTCGAGCTCCTCACCCGCGATGTAGTGCTCGGAGATCCGCCGCACGACCTGCTTGGGCACCGCCGGAAGCAGGCGGACGATGGCGGAGTCGACGAGGCTCACGGGCCGCGCGATTCTAGGCTACGACTGGCTATCTGGAGGCCGGGGCGGCTTGGCCGCCGCGGCCGTCTCACCCCGCTAGGCGTTATCCCTCCCGCATGAACCCCTGGCGCGCGGCACTGACGAGCGCCACCGCCTCGGGGAAGAGCACGCGCATGGCGTCGCGGAGCGCGGCGGTCTGCTCGTCCGCCGAGCCGCCGGCATTGATCTGCGCGAGCGCGGCTGCGGTCAGCTCGACCGCGGTGTTCAGCGTCAGCGTCGCGAACTGTTCGCGCTGCGCCTCCTGCACGGTCTCGGCCTGCTGCTCGGCGAACTCGCGCAGGCTGCGCATCAGGTCTTCGGGATCGCCCCCGAACGGGAAGCCTTCCATGCGCCCAGGTTAGCTCAGCGGGCGCTTGTAGCTTCGCTCGACGTCGCGCAGTAGCTCGTCCACCGTGCCGGTCGCGCCCTTGACCGCGCCTGCGAGCTCCGGCCCGGCGCTCGAGCCGAGCTCGTCGAGGTAGGCGGGGCTCGCAACCCGGGGCGCGTCCGGCTCGACTCCCGCCGCCTCCTCGGCCACCTCGCAGAGGGCTGCGATCGAGACGGCGTCGCGCACGAGCGCCCGCTCCTCGACCGGGACGCCGGTCGCGTCGAGCACAAGCCAGGTCGCCTCGTCCTCCTGCCCGTAGGCGCAGACGTAGAGCCGCAGCCCGCTCGCCGGCTCGGCGGGGACGATCCCGACCAGCTCCTCGCCGTCGGCCGCGTAGACGACCGCGGCCTCCGCCGTCCGCCTCAGATCGTCGTCCAGACCCACCCGGCCAGCCTAGACTCACCGCGTGATCGAGACGCGCGCCCGCGAGCTGTTCGCCCCGCTCGGCCCGAGCTACGACCGCTACGCGCGTCTGCTCTCGTTTGGCCAGGACCCACGCTGGCGGCGCTTTCTCGTCTCGCGCGTTGGGGTGAGGCCCGATGACGTCGTCGCCGACCTGGCGACCGGCACCGGCGCGGTCGCGCTCGAGCTCGTGCGGCAGAAGGGCTGCTTCGTCGTCGGGGTCGATCAGAGCCCGGAGATGCTCGCCGAGGCGCGCCGACGGATCGGGACGAATCGAGTCCGCCTCGTCGAGGCGAGCGCGGAGGAGCTGCCGTTCGAAGATGAGTCTTTCGACGGGCTCACGGCCGCCTACCTGCTCCGCTACCTGAGCGATGTCCCGGCCGGCCTACGGGGCCTGGCGCGCGTGCTGCGGCCGGGCGCGACCGCATCGCTCCTCGACTTCGGCGTCCCGCCGGGCCCCACCCCGCGCGCCCTCTGGAACCTCTACGTCGACGTCGGTCTCCCCACGCTCGGCCGGGTCATCTCGCCGGCGTGGCACGAGGTCGGGCGGTTCCTCGGCGGCAGCATCCGCGAGTTCGACGAGCGCTGGCCGGTGCCTCGGCTGCTGGACGCCTTCCGCGAGGCCAGCTTCGAGGATGTGCGCGCCCACCGCCTGAGCCTCGGCGGCTGCACGGTCGTCTGGGGCCGGCGAGCGTGACCGAAGCGCGGCCGGCCTTCTACGCGCTCGCGCCCGGCGGCTGGCGCGACTACGTGACACTGCTCCACCCGCCCTACACCGCCTGGCACCTGAGCTACGTGGCGATCGGAGCGGCGCTCGCGCCTGAGCTCCGAGAGGGGCGGCTCGCGGCGGCCGGGGCGGCGTTCTTCCTCGGGATGGGAGTGGCCGCGCACGCGCTCGACGAGTTGAACGGACGGCCGCTCGCGACGCGGATCCCGAACCGGGTGCTCGTCGGGCTCACGGTCCTCTCGCTCGCGGGCGCGGTCGCGCTCGGGATCGCGGGCGCCTTCGAGTTCGATCTCTGGCTGCTCGTCTTCGTCGCGGTCGGGGCGGTGCTCGTGCCGGCCTACAACCTCGAGCTCTTCGGCGGCGCGATCCACAACAGCGCAGGCTTTGCGCTTGCATGGGGCGCCTTCCCCCTGCTGACCGGCTACTTCGCCTGCGCCGAAACGATCACCTGGGTTGCACTCCTCGCGGCGGGCTACGCCGCGCTGACGAGCTACGTGCAGCGGGTGCTCTCGAACCCGGTGCGCCACGCTCGCCGCCGCGTGGCCGCGGTGACGGGGACGCTCGAGCTGCGCGACGGCACCCGGCAGCCGATCACCCACGAGCTCCTGTACGGGGCCCAGGAACAGGCGCTCCAGCTGCTCGCCGCCGCCCACGTCTGCCTCGCCGCCGCGCTGCTCGCGCTCAGGCTGACGTAGCATGGCCGGCGTGCGGGAGGAGGTCTTCGAGCTCGTCTTTGCAGGAGCAGTCGTCGCCGTCTTCGGCTCGACCGCGGCGGCCCTCTTCGGCCGTGTCTCCCGCACCGTCCTGCGTGCACTGACCGGTCTCGTCGGAACCGCGGCGGCCGCCGCGTGGGTTGCCTTCGCGCTGGAGCCTGCACAGGGCCTCGCGGTCGCAGCAGGCGGCTTGACGGTTTGCGCCGCGCTGCAGCTCGGGACGATCGCGCTGCGGCGGCTGGTCGCCCGCACGAAGGACGTCGAGCGCCAGCTCGCCGAGGCGGAGCAGCGGCTGGACGCGCTCGTGACCCGGGAGACCGAGGCCCGCGCGGCAGAGATCAAGCGGACGCTTGCCCGCGCGCGCGCCGACTCGCTCTCGCGCCTCGTGGGCGAAGAGCGCCGGATCGCCGAGGAGCGACGCGCCGCGTTCGCCGAACGGGAGCGCAAGGCGAGCGCCGAGCTGAGCGACGCCCTCGGCAAGGTCGAGGAGCGTGTCGGCCGCCGGCTGGCCGAGTGGACGGCCGACCTCTCGCGAACCGAGCAGACACTGGCGGCGCAGCTAACGACGCTCTCACAGCGCCAGCAGCAGCTGATGGCCGAGGCGCAGTCGCGGATCGAGCTCGACACCGAGCAACTCGACACCGCCAGCGAGGCCCAGCGAGAGCGGCTCGCGACTTTCGAAGCGGAGTTCGAACGGGCCGCGCGCGAGAACGCCCAGGGTGCGCACGAAGAGCTCGAGTCGCACGAGCGCGACCGGCGCCGCGCGCTACACGAGGTCGCCGATCGGCTCCGCCAGCGTGAACGGGAGCTGAGCGAGCGCGTCGCGGCCGAGGAGGCCGAGGCGATCCAGCGGATCCAGACCGGCTTCGCGGATGTGGAGCGGCGCCAGCTCGACCAGCTCAAGCGAGTCGTCGAACGAACCTCCAACAGCTTCTCCGAGGCCGTGTCGCAGCAGTTCGGCGCGGCGATCAAGAGCGCGCGAGAGGACGCCGCGCAACGGCTCTCGCGCGAGCTCGACAGGGCCGTTGCACATTTCGCGAAGGAGGCTCAGAGCGTCCTGGCGGAGCGGCTCGCCCATGTGGCCGACGCCGGCAGCCAGCGGCTCGAGCGCAAGCTGTCGCAGATCGGCAACACCCTCGAGCACGAGCGGGACGAGCTCGTCGCGGAGCTTCAGCGGCGAATCGGCGAGGCCGAGGCCGACCTCCGCTCGCAGGTCCAGTCGCTCGCGGCCGACGCGGAAGCGGAGCGCACGGTCCTGAACGCGCGCCTTCAGGACCTGCAGCGGAAGATCGACGAGGCGGTCAACGACGCCGGGTCGAGGCTCGCACCGACGTTTCGGGAGCGCTGAGCAAGGCAACGCAAACTTCCGCGTGCAGGGTTCGTCTACCAAAGGACGAACTACCCGAACCACCGATGACACAAGTCGCCGAGACACCCAGGGACGAACAGGCGAAAGTCGAGAGCTGGCGCCTGCACGTGTTGATGGAGGCCGGGTACCCGCTGCCGCTCGCCGAGAAGATCGCGCACAGCGAGGCCGACCTGCACCACGCGGCCGACCTGATCACTCAGGGCTGCTCCCCAGAGACAGCCGCCGAGATCCTGATTTAGACACCGGCTGAGCGCCCCGTATCCTGAAGGGGTGAAGGTCGAGGCGATCGAGTACGGTGACCGCCGCGTCTACTCCGTGGGCGCGTTCAACCGGGGCGTCGCCTCCTGGCTAGGTCGGCTGCCGACGGTCTGGGTCGAGGGCGAGGTCACGGAGCTGCGCCGCCAGGCGCGCTGGGCCAGTGTCTTCTTCACGCTCAAGGACCCGCAGGACGGCTCGTGCCTCGGCGTCTCGATGCCGCGGGGCCAGTTCGACGCGCTCCAGCTCGACCTCACCGACGGCGACCGCGTTCACGCCTACGGGCGGCCGGAGCTGTACGAGGCGCGTGGCGAGTTCCGGTTGCGCGCTCTCTCGCTCGAGCGCTTCGGCCTGGGCGACCACCTCGCGGCGCTCGAGCGGCGGAAGCGCAAGCTCGGCGCCGAGGGGCTCTTCGCGGCCGAGCGCAAGCGCCCCCTCCCGTTCCTGCCCCGCCGCATCGGCCTCGTGACCGGGAACGACGCCGCCGCCAAGCGCGACGTCCTGACCGTGATCACGACGCGCTTCCCTCCTGCCTCGGTGCTCGTCGCGGAGACCTACGTGCAGGGGCCCCGCGCTGCCGGCGCAGTGATCGAGGCCCTCGCCGCCCTCTGCCGTGAAGGCGTCGACGTGGTCGTCGTGGCGCGGGGCGGCGGCAGCTTCGAAGACCTGCTGCCCTTCAGCGACGAGCGGCTCGTCCGCGCGATCGCGGGCTGCCCGGTGCCGGTTGTGACCGCCGTCGGCCACGAGCAGGACACGCCGCTCTGCGACCTGGTCGCCGACGTGCGCGCCTCGACCCCGAGCGTCGCCGGCCGCCTGGTCGTGCCCGACCTCGCCGAGCTGCTCGAGCGGCTCGGCCGCGCCCGCTCCGGCCTCGAGCGCGGGGCCCGGCGTAGCCTCGACCGCGAGCGCCAGCGCCTAGGACGCGCCCACGAGCGGCTCGGCCGCGCTCCGCGCCTCCTGCTCGAGCGGGGCCGCGCGAGGCTCGAGCACACAGCCGGACGCCTGCGCGCCCTCTCGCCGCAGTCCACGCTCGAGCGCGGCTACGCGATCGTCCGCGCGAACGAGCAGATCCTCCGTTCCGGCCAGGCTGTCCAGCCCGGCGAGCGCGTCGAGGTCGAGCTGGCGGAAGGCGGCTTCGGCGCCCGGGTCGAGGAGACGAAATGAGCGACGAGCGCACCTTCGAACAGGCCCAGCGCGAGCTCGAGGAGATCGTCCAGCGCCTCGAAAGCGGCGAGGCGCCGCTGGACGAGGCGCTCAAGCTCTGGCAGCGCGGCGAGGAGCTCTACCGCTTCTGCAGGGAGCGCCTGGACACCGCCGAAGGCAAGATCGAAGAGCTGGCGGGTCGCGCCGAAGCTACAAAGCCCTAAAATACGGCCATGGCACAGGCACCAGTAGAGCTCCTTCAGCGCGTCCCTCTCTTCGCGGACTTCGACCGCGGCGATCTCGAGCGGCTCGCGCGCTCGTTCAAGGAGCGCACGTTCCAGTCAGGCAGCACCGTCGCGGGCGAAGGCAAGAGCGGCGCGGGCTTCTTCGTGATCGAGAGCGGCGAGGCGACCGTGACCGTTCGGGACGCCGACCGCGGCAAGCTGGGCCCCGGCGACTACTTCGGCGAGATCGCCCTGATCGACGACGGCGCGAGGAGCGCGACCGTCATCGCCGACAGCGACCTGCACTGCTATGGCCTCACCTCGTGGGAGTTCCGTCCGCTGGTCGAGTCGAACGCCTCGATCGCGTGGAAGCTCCTCGAGACGATGGCCAAGCGGCTGCGGGCCGCTCAACGCTGACCGCCGAGCTGACCGACGCCGCCCTCGTCGCCCGCTGCCGTGAAGGCGACGACGAGGCTTGGCGGGAGCTTGTCGAGCGCTTCTCCCGCTACGTCTACGCCATCACCATCCAGGGCTTCCGGCTCCCGCCGCACGACGCGGAGGACGTCTTCCAGGACGTGTTCGCGCGGGTCTACGAGCGGCTCGACTCGCTCCGCGACGACGACGCCGTGCGCCCCTGGATCGCCCAGCTCACGCGGCGCCTTTGCATCGACCGCCTGCGCTCGGGGTCACGCGAAGTCGAGACCGACGTCGAGGACCTCGCACATGTGCCCGCCGACGACGTCCTCACCGAGGTGGAAGAGGCGTTCGACGTGCACGAGGCCCTCGCCGAGCTGCCCGAGAACTGCCGCGAGATCCTCGACCGTTTCTTCGCCCAGGACGAGAGCTACCGGACGATCGGCGACAGCCTCAGCCTGCCCGCCGGGACGATCGCCAGCCGCATCTCCCGCTGCCTCGACAGACTCCGGATGGTCTTCGAGGGAAGAAACAGCCCCCCACTCCCGTCCAGTGAGCAGGTGACGTGATGAGCAACTACGACCCAGAGACACTCGCACGGTTGATCGGGATGCTTCCCCCGGCCCCGATGGGCTGGGTGCAGGCGGCACAGGAGTTGCCCGCAGCGAAGGCAGAGATCGACCAGATCGTCGTGCGGGCCCAGGCAGACGCCGAGTTCCGCGCCGCGCTCCTCGCCGACCTCGAGACCGCGCTCCAGGCCGAGGGCATCGAGCCCGAGCCGCGTGTGGTCGACAAGGTCCGCCGCCTCCTCGCAGACCAGTAGCTCGCGCAATACGATCCGCGGGTGCCACACGAAGAGCCCGCACGCGACCACGCCGAGAGCCTCCCCGCCTGGAGCCTCGCGGCCGGCGCCGGCGACCAGATCTCGATCGGGGACAAATGGCCGGAGCGGGTCACGCGCGAGTGGGCCTGGGGCGGCTCGACCGGCAAGGGCGTGCGCGTCTGCATCCTCGACAGCGGCGTCGAGTCCGGCCACCCGCTCGTGGGGAAGATCGACCAGGCGGTCGCCTTCAATCGCCTCGGGGACGAGGACGAGATCGAGCTCATCGAGGACACCGAGGGCGACCTCTGCGGCCACGGCACGGCCTGCGCCGGAATCGTCCGCGCACTCGCGCCCGAGTGCACCCTGATCAGCGCGCGTGTGCTCGGAGCGGGGTTCAAAGGCAGCGGGCCCGTCCTGCTCGGCGGCCTGCGCTGGGCGGTCGAGCAGGGTTTCGACGTGATCAACATGAGCCTCTCGACCACGAAACGGCAGTTCGCCGGGCTGCTGCACGAGCTCGCCGACAGCGCGTACTTCCGGAACACCGTGCTCGTGGCCTCGGCGCACAACATGCCGGTCGAGAGCTACCCCTGGCGCTTTTCGTCCGTGATCTCGGTCGGGAGCCACGAGGAGCCGGAGCCGGACACGTTCTTCTACAACCCGGCGCCGCCGGTCGAGTTCTTCGCGCGCGGGGTGGGCGTCGAGATCGCCTGGCTCGGCGGCGGCAAGATCCTCTCGACCGGCAACAGCTTCGCGACCCCGCACATGAGCGGCATCTGCGCGCTGATCATGGCGAAGCACCCTGAGCTGACTCCGTTCCAGCTGAAGAACGTGCTCTACCTGACCGCCAACAACGTGGGAGGAGGGCGATGAGCGACGACCTGAGAGCTGCCGTCGCGGCGGGCGCGCTGGGTTCCGAGGACTCGTATCGCGCCCTGCTGCAGTCGATCGTGGAGGTCGCCCGCGCGATCTTCGGCGCCCGCGCCTCCTCGGTCTTCCTCTTCGACGAGCCCTCCGACGAGCTCGTCTTCGAGGCCGTCGCCGGCGAAGGCGCGGGAGACCTCGTCGGCCAGCGCTTCCCCTCGAGCACCGGTATCGCCGGCTGGGTGCTCGTCACGCGCCAGCCGCTCGTGGTCGAAGAGCTCGAGAACGATCCCCGCTTCGCGCGCGAGGCGGCCGAATCGACGGGCTTCGTGCCGAAGGGGATCATGGCCGTCCCGCTCCTGTACGAGGACCGGGCGCTCGGCGTGCTCGAGGTGCTCGACCGGCCGGCGAACGCCGCCTTCTCGCTCGCCGAGATGGAGCTGCTCGGCCTCTTCGCGAACGAGGCCGCGATCGCGCTCGACCTGTTGCAGAAGACGCGGGCGGCGCGGGCGGTGCTCGAGTCCGAGGGCGGCGAGGCTGAGGCGGTCGCGCGGTTCGTGTCCCTGCTCGCCGACGCTGAGCCCGAGCGCAAGGAAGCCGCGCTGCGCCTCCTCAAGGCTCTCGAACAGCTTTTACAGGAACGCTAAGAGGGAGCCTCTCGGCTCCCTCTTAGTGACTGGACTGAGCTCGAAGTCCTAGCCGTGTTGCGGCTTGCCGTGCTGCGGTGCTCCGAAGTGCGAGTGAGCCTCGACGTCGTCCTCGTCGTCCTTGCCGACGTTCTGGCCGACCTGCGGGGCGCCGACCTGCGGAGCGCCGAAGTTCGAGTGCGCCTCGACATCGTCCTCGTCGTCCTTGCCGACGTTCTGGCCGACCTGCGGGGCGCCGACCTGCGGAGCGCCGAAGTTCGAGTGCGCCTCGACGTCGTCCTCGTCGTCCTTGCCGACGTTCTGGCCGACCTGCGGGGCGCCGACCTGCGGTGCGTGATGCGCGTGGCCCTCGACGTCCTCGTCCTCGTTCTCGTTCTCGTCGTTCCTGGTGTCCTCTGGCCGCTCTTCCATCTGAACTGCCTCCTTGTCGACTTGCTGAACTTGCACACTAGACGGTGGTTGCCACGGAAATCTTCCCGCCGCCGCTTCAAAAACGCAATCGCGGCTGACATCCTGCGCGCGTGAGCCGTTTGCGGGAGCGCCTTCGCGAGTCATCGCGCGCCATGCGCGAGGTCTACCGAAACCCTGCGTTGCGCCGGTTGCAGCTCGCCTGGGCGGGGTCGATCATCGGCAGCTGGGCCTACGCGATCGCCCTCGTCGTGTACGCGTACCGTCACGGCGGGGCCTCCGCGGTCGGGCTCGTCGGGCTGATTCGCTGGCTTCCCGCAGCCGTGGCCTCGCCGTTCTCAGCCATTCTCGGCGACCGCTATCCCCGTGTCCCGGTGATGCTCGCAGCCGACGTGCTCCGCGCAGCGGGGCTGGCGGGAATGGCGGTCTGCGTGCTCACGCATACGCCGATCGAGGCCGTCTACGCTCTGGCCGCGGCGGTGGCCGTGACGACAACCGCCTTCCAGCCGGCACAGGCGGCGATCTTGCCGTCCCTGGCCAGGACGCCTGAGGAGCTGACCGCCGCCAACGTCAGCTCGAGCACGATCGAGAGTCTCGGCTTCTGCGTAGGGCCGGCGCTGGGCGGCTTGCTGCTCGCCGTCTCCACGGTCTGGGTCGTGTTCGCGGTCACGGCGGGCACGTTCGTCTGGTCGGCGCTCCAGCTGACCGGCCTGCTCAGGACGACCGAGCCGCCCTTACAGCGGGAGCGGACGCACCTCCGCGACGAAGCGGCCGCCGGTTTCCGGGCGATCGCACGCGACCGCCGGCTACGGCTCGTCGTCGGCTTGTTCTCGGCACAAACGCTGGTGAACGGGGCCTTCAGCGTCCTGGTCGCCGTGTCGGCACTCGAGCTGCTGAAGCTCGGTTCCTCCGGGGTGGGCTATCTGAATGCGGCAGTCGGCGTCGGCGGCCTCATCGGCGGGCTCGTCTCGCTGACGCTGGTCGGTCACCGACGCCTTGCAACGACTTTCGGGATCGCCGTCGCGGGCACCGGTGGGCCTCTGCTGCTGCTCGGCGCCTTCCCCAACACCGGCGTGGCGCTTGCGGTCTTCGGCCTGATCGGGCTCGCGATCATCGTCGAGGACGTCTCGGGCTTCACGCTCCTCCAGCGGAACACGCCGAGTGAGGTGCTGTCCCGGGTCTTCGGCGTCCTGCACAGCCTCTTCTACGGGACCGTCGCCGCCGGGGCGATCCTTGCTCCGGTGTTGATCGGCGCGGTCGGCGTGCGCTGGGCGCTCGTGATCGTCGGCTCCCTCCTGCCCGGGATCTCGGTGCTCACGCACGCGAGCCTCACCGAGCTCGACGCAGCGCCCTCGCACGACCGCGAGCTGGGGCTGCTCCGGTCGATCCCGATCTTTGCTCCGCTCTCGCCGCCGGTGCTCGAGCAGCTCGCGTCCCGGCTCGTGTCGGTACACGTGCGCGCCGGCGAGGAGATCATCCGCCAGGGCGAGCACGGCGACCACTTCTACATCGTCGCCGACGGTGAGGTCGAAGTTGTGCTGGACGCGGCCCCGCCGCGCCGCCAGGGGCCCGGCTCCTACTTCGGCGAGATCGCCCTGCTTCGCGACGTGCCCCGCACGGCCACCGTTCGGGCCGCGACCGACGCAGAGCTCTACGCGCTGGATCGCGAGGACTTTCTGGGCGCCGTCACCGGCCATGCCGGCAGCGCCCAGGCGGCCGAAGCGGTCGTGGGCTCGCGCTTGGGTATCTCGACCGTGTAAGAATCTGCGCGTGGCCGGACCATCCGTCGAGCTCCTTCAGCGAATTCCGCTCTTCGCGGGGCTGGAGCCGCGCGAGCTCGGGCGCCTGAGCGAGTCGTTCAAGGAGCGCACCTTCGAGGCCGGCCAGCCGGTCGCGACCGAGGGCGAGGGCGGCGCAGGCTTCTTCGTGATCGAGAGCGGCGAGGCTTCCGTCACCGTTCACGGTGACGAGCGCGGCCGCCTCGGCCCGGGCGACTACTTCGGCGACGTCGCGATGATCGACCAGGGCGACCGCACCGCCTCGATCAAGGCCGAGTCCGACCTGAAGTGCTACGGCCTCACGTTCTGGGACTTCCGCCCGATCGTCGAGAACGAGCCTCGCATCGCCTGGCCGCTGCTCCAGGCCATGGCCAAGCGGCTACGCCAGGCCGAGGCCGAGGCCTAGCTCCTCGAGATCCTCGGCGGCGCGCGCTGGATCGCCGCTGAGAGCGACTGCCTCGATCCCCTCGTCGACCTGCCCGCCGAAGAGCACGCACGGCACGCCGAGCTCCTCGCAGATCCGTAACGCCTCGCCCGGTGCCTTGCCCTCGAAGGTCGCCCGGTCGACGGTGCCCTCGCCCGTGACGACGAGATCGGCGGCGGCCGCCCGTTGGCGGAAGCCGATCGCGTCCAGCACATAGAGCGCCCCCGGCACGAGCTCGGCGCCGAGCGAGGCGAGCGCCGCGCCGAGGCCGCCCGCAGCGCCGCCACCAGGCAGCTTCGCCAGGGACTGCGCGTGGTCGAGCAACATGAACCGCTGCTCGAGGTCGAGCACATCGTCGGCGAGCGCGCCCTTCTGCGGCCCGAAGAGCCGCGGCGCCTGGAGCAGCGTGGCGCGAACGTCGCAGAGCACAGTCGTCGGCCCGGGCAGCTCGTCGAGAACCTCGAGGAGCCCCACGCCGCCGTCCATCGTGGCCGTGCCGCCGAGACACACCAGTAGCCGCGGGCACGCGCCAACGCGCGCGAGCAGCTCGCCGAGCCCCCGGCTCGAGGCGGCCCGCACGTCCAGCCGCCCCGGGTCGAGCGGCAGCACGTCCGCGCTCTCGACGACGACGGTGCCGCCCGCGAGCTCCCGGATCGGCGCTTCGCGAGGCCGGCCGAAGGCGTCGTGCACCTGCTCCACCCGCATCACCTTCGCGCCGAGCAGCTCAGCGGTCCCCTCGCCCCCGTCGGCGATGGGCAGCTCGTCGACCTCCGCGCCGGCCCGCCGGAAGCCGCGGGCCAAAGCCGCAGCGGCCTCACCCGCCGAGAGGACGCCCTTGAGGCTAGCGGGAGATGCGAGCGCGGGCACGGGCCCTGTCTTCCCGGGCCTCGGTCACTCCCGCCTGATCCTCGGGCACCTCCGCTTCAGCCGCCTGCGGCATGCGCCGGAGCATCGCGAACGAGAGGCCCTCGCGCGCGAGGAAGATCAGGCCGACGCCGATCCCCACCGAGGCCTCGATCGCCTGGAGCCCGAAGCCGTACGCGATCGCCTTCCCCGCGGGCACGCCGTACGAGCGCAGCGGCAGCGCGATCGCCGCCTGCAGCAGGCCGATGTTGCCCGGCCAGAGTGGGAACAGCGTCGCCACATTCATCAGCAGCAGCACGAGCCCGGCTGCGGGTAGCGGCGAGTGGATGTGAAAGGCCCGCATCGCCGTGTAGACCGCGAAGAACTGGCAGAGCCAGCCGAGGCACTGAAAGAACGCCGCTACCGCCGCGGCGCCCGGCGCGTGCAGCACGCCGAGACCGTGCCGGCCCATCTCCACCAGGCGGCGGATCGGCCCAAGCTCCTCCAACTGGCGGCGGTTCCGCGCGCTCGCGAAGGCGAACGCGAACAGCCCGAAGCCGATTGCCAGCACGACGACGAGGCTCGTGATTGCCCAGTGGGGAATGCGTGCCGTGAACAGCACGTAGAGGATCAGCCCGGCAGTCGGCACGAGGTCGAAGAGGCGGTGGGCAAACACCGTCCCGACGAGCGCCGCCCACGTGCCTCTCTCGCCCTGTCCCTGGAGCCGCAGCTTCCGCGTCAGCACGGCGACGCGCGCGAGCTCGCCGATCCGCCCCGGCAACACCGCGTTCGCGAAGAGCCCGACCGAGAACGCCGAGAAGACGAGCATGTAGCTCGGATGCGGCGGTTTCATCGCCTGCTTGATCACGGTGCGCCAGGCGACCGCACGCACCATGACGGAGAGCAGGTTCAGCCCGATCGCCGCTGCCACCCACTGCCAGCGGACGGCGTCGAAGGCGTGCCACACCTGGCTCCAGTTCGGGCCGCGCCACCACAGCAGGGCGACCACCCCCGCAGCGGCGGCCATCACCACCACGGCCCGGAGCAGCGGCGTCCCCGGGATGCGGTAGTTCACGCGAGCCCTTCGTAGATTGCGGAGAGCCGCCGTGCGATGTCGTTCCAGGAGTAGCGCTCCTGGGCGAGCCGCCGCGCCGAGGCCCCGAGCTGCTGCCGACGCGGCTCGTCCGTAAGCAGGCCAGTGACCCCGTCCGCCAGCGCGCCTGGATCATCCGGCGGGACGAGCAGGCCCGTCTCGTCCGTCATGACGTCACGGTACCCCGAGATGTCCGAGGCAACCACCGGTGTCGCGCAGGCAAACGCCCGGGTCAGCACCATCCCGAAGCTCTCGCCGCCGAGCGACGGCGCCACCAGCGCCTTGGCAGCCAGCAGCTCTGCCGTGAGGTCGTCCTGGCTGAGGAACCCGAGTGCGTCGATCCCCTCCGCGTCCCCCTCGCCCACGCGCGAGAGCGCCAGTCGCACCATCAGCGGGTCGGCGCCGACGAGCCGCAGGCGTGCGCCCGTGCGCCGGTGGATCTCCGGCCAGGCGCGCAGCAGCACCAGCATGCCCTTGCGGTGGTCGTGCCGTCCGATGAAGACAACGCGGTTCTCACGTCCGCCGGCGTCGGCCTCCGGAGGAATCAGCACGCCGTTCGCGATCACCTCGTAGTCGCCCGGGAACCAGCGCGCGGCGGAGGCGCTGGCCGCATCGGAGACCGCGATCCGGTGGTCGATCCGGTCCATCAGGAAGCCCCACACCGGCCGGCCCGCGTGCAGCCAGCCGAGCCCGCCCGAGGCGTGGAAGGTCGCGACGATCGGGCAGCGCGCCCACGCCATTACGGCCGTGCAGATGATCGGCGTCATCGGCTCGTGCAGGTGCACCACGTCGAAGCGCTCTCGCTCGAGGATCCGCCTGATCCGCGGCACCGCGGACGGGCTGAGGATGATGTTCGGCAGCGCTCCGTTGGCCGGCACGATCACCGAGCGCCCGACCGGGATCACGTCCGCCGGCGGCTGCCCGTGCCGACCGTGCCGGGGATGCAGCACGCGCGTGAAGCTCCCCGGAGGGTCGTGCCCCATGAGCGTCCGCGTCTCGACCCCGAGCCGTTGCAGCGCCTCGGCCTTGAGCTCGGCGTGCTCGGGAACTGCACCCCAGTAGGACCACGAATATGGGACGACGATTCCGACCTTCACCGGCACGAAGATACTGACGCGCGGGAGCGCCGCTATGCGCCGGTGCGACGCAGGCGGACGGCGTGGCGGCTCCGACGAGCGACCAGACCCAGAACCACGAGCATTCGATGTCGAGTCGATCCTCGCCTGCCGTGTCGTCACGAAGCCTCTTTTCGAGTCAATCACGCCGCCGGGGGCCGCTGTGCTCGAGGTGTTCTCCGACGCCGGGCACGGGGTCTTCCGGGACAACCGCAGGAAGCGCTCGCGGTGATCCGCGAATTCATCCTCACGGGCTAGTTAGCCGAGCTGGCCTCTTCTGATGAGAGGACGCTGTCCCAAGCGATGTTGCTCCGGTCTCGCCGGGGCGGACGCGGTGTCAGCCGGACGCTGAGCTTGTTACGCGGACGAACGTCGTAACCGCGATAAACGAAGGCTGTCGAGGTTGGTAGCAGGCCGGCGCGCCGTTGACACTGAACCGGCCGAGCGTGCGCCCTCGAAGCAGGATCACGAGGCCGCGAGGCATCGGCCCTGAACGTCCTCTCCCATTTGAACCTCGCCCACACCAACTCGACCATTCGAGACGGACCAACGCGTCCGATCCCGGACTCAATCGTTGTACGGCGACCGAACCTCGATCAAGCCGAGCAAGACCCTGCGCAGCCCTCGGCGCAGTCTTCCGAGCATCGACCGAAGACTAGGGCAACAGAGTTTTGTAGCGGCTCAGTCGGCTCGGGTGCGCCTACCGCATGTTCTGGCCGCCGGCTGTGCCCACGTCTTGAGAGCCAAGGTGGATCGCTCGGGGACATTCCCGCACACTGGCCCAGCCGACGCTGAGCTCTCCCGAGGCGTTACTTAGACACGCAGGGCGATGCCAGGAGCGACCCGAAGGCCGCGGCCATCAGCGGCGTTCGTCCCCGCGGCCGGTCGACGAGATGTTGCCCAGGACTGGACCGCTGTCCCGCAGCGCGAACAGCGTGATCGCCAGCACGACGAACGTCGCCGCGAAACCGAGGCGGAAGAAGCGCGAGCGCGGCCGGAACGCCGCGCCGAGCGGGAAGAGCGCGCCGACCACGAGCGTCCACCCGCAGATATGGTGCACGAGCGCCGAACGGCTGTGCAACCAGCCGTTCTCCTCGTGACTGATGAACGCGAGGCCCGAGACTCCGAGCGCGAGAGGCATGGTCAACCGCCAGAAGCGGTGCTGGAGCTTTCCGCGCGCGAGACCGAGGTGCGCGCCACCGGCAAGCATCATCACCTGCGCCCAGGTGCAGTGCGCGAGCAGGTGAATCGTCGAGCCTCCCGAGAGCACCGCGACGCCCCACATCGCGAGCCCCATCACGAAGCCGAAGCCGGGGAAGAAGTAGCGGCGCCAGGCGCTCAGATTCCAGACCTCGTCCCCGACGATCGCCTGCGCGAGCAGGCACGCGGCGAGGACCAGGAAGCCCGTCGCGAACATCCAGTGGACGTGCTCGGAGCGCGGCTCCAGCTAGCCCAGCTCCGACCGCTCGAGATCGCGGAGGAGGCCCGAGGCGATGAACCCCTGGAAGAAGACGCCTGCCACCAGGACGAGCAGCGGCGGTTCCACCGCTAGCGACCAGAAGCCGTGCGCGTCCGGGTCGAGGAGCAGGAGGCGCTCAGGCTGCGCGAGCGCCCACAGAATCCCCGCGAGCACAACGAGCGGCCCGATCGCCGCGATGGCGGCCCTCCGCCGCGAGCGGGACAGGCAACGCCTGTCGCTTGTGAGAGCGCGCCCCACAGGACTGAGCATAGATCGCCGCGAAGCGGGGCCTCTCAGGGGCCCATGCCACGGGTGCAGTGCAGGGTTTTAGCGGGCGGGCAGAGACGTTCGGCGCTGCCGCCGCCTGTGAAGCGGCCTGACCACCGGGTCGGACAGCCGCTCGAACAACCGAACACAGAGATCGAGCAGGGGCCGCGTAAAGCGCACGATCACATAGGCAGCGATCGCCGAGATGACGAGGCTGGCAAGGACGTCGGTCACGTAATGAGCGCCGACGAGGACGCGGCCCGCTGCGATTAGCGTCGCGACCGCGATAAAGAACCTGCCGACCCGGCGATCGACGAAGTAGATGCCGAATGCGATCCCGAAGGCCGCGCTCGCGTGATCGCTCGGGAATGAGGGATCGTGAGAATGAGTTAGGTGGTAGACCTGCGGGTGGGTCTCGTACGGTCGAGGGCGATGCCAGATCACTTTGGCGATGACTTGGTTGATCAGTAAGGAAAGGCCCGCGGCCGCGCCTCCTGCGAGCGCAGCCAGCTTCCAGCCCCGCTCCTCGCCGGGCGCCGTCGCCAACCAGAGCACGACGACCGCCACTCCGTAGACCACGACTCCGACGGTCTCGAAGAAGTAGGTGGCGTGCGCCAGCCACTTGAAGTCAACTGCGAACTCGTTGACGGCGTGGTAGATCCTGTAATCCACGTCGGGGATTGTGCCCGAACGGGCCTGCAGCGATCCGACCCGAGTCTCGCACCTTCGCTTCCTCAGGGGATATTCCCGAACACTGGCACAGGAGGCTCTGTCCTTGCCCGACATCCGGACGGGCCGCAAGTTCTTGTGATCGTGGGTCGGCTGGCGTAATGTCGCTAGGCAGACGCAAACAAAGGAGGAGTCGTGGAGCAGACCTGTCTCGTCGTCCCGGTTCTACCCGGCAAGTCAGAGGCGACCCGTGAGTTCTACCGTGAAGTCGAAGGCTCGCGACGCAACGAGTTCCGCGATTCTGAGGAGCGACTCGGGATCACCCGGGAGATCGCCTGGCTGGCCCACACTGACGCTGGCGACACCGCCGTCATCTACATCGAGAGCGAAGACTTCGCGAAGGCTTTGGGCCAGTTCTCCCAGTCGGAGGAAGACTTCGATCTCTGGTTCAAGGAGCACGTCCTCGCTCTCTCAGGACTCGATCTCAACAACCCGCCGGAGATGGAGCTGCCGGAGGTCTTGTCCACCTACATCAGCGAGCAGGCAAAGGTTCCTGGCTAAACGCCAACTCAGTCAACGCGACTACTAGGGAGCCGAGCTGGCAGAGGGAGCCGAGCTGGCAGCTCGGGGGACATTGCCGCACGCTGGCACAGGCGACTTTCCTATCGTTGGACGCTGATCTGGGCTGAGTTAAAACACTTGAGGCTTGAGCCGCAAAACCATCCCGGCCGCGGGGCCGACCGAGTCTCTCGCCGCCGAAAGTTGTGGGCTGACGTCTTCTAGTAGGTGGCCTGGTCTGCGGTTTCGATGATGGTGGGCGGGGTCTTGACGGTGGAGTTGTTGAGGGCGCCTGAATCGAGTAGTTGCTGGCGGACTTTCTTCGCGTCTTCGACGGACCTGTATTCGGTGCGGATGAAGACGTCGTTGGGGTTCTCGACGTTGCGGGAGACGGTGTGTCCCGTGGCGATGCCTTTACGGCCGCCTGGGTCGGAGTCGAACAGTTTCTTCCATTCGTCGTAGTCGGCTACTTCGAGGTTAGAACTATTGCGACCATGCCGCTCCTCTCGTGAGCCCGTGACGATACGCACGGGGGGTCTTGGAGAACTTGTCCGCGATCATCGTCGACCCACGTCCTGCGCGCAAGACGACCTGCAGCGATCGGGCGTCACTCACGAACACTGGCCCAGACGACGGAGACCTTTCCAGTCCCTACCATTTGGTCGATGAAGATCCTGCGTGTGGGTTCGGGTGACGAACCGCTCTTGCTCGCGTGCACAGAACTCTTCGACGCTCCTCCAACAGAGGAATGGGCCAAG
>JBBRZN010000021.1:0-30194 GCA_038236705.1 Gaiellales bacterium | reverse complement strand
GTGCTGGACGGCGAGCCGCTGACCTGCGAGCGGATCAAGTTCGCGGTCGAGCAGGCGTTCACCGCCAACGGCGCCTTCGCCGACGAGTTCATCGTCTCGCACGGCGCCCAGACCGCCGTCGGCCACGACATGGGCTCCGGCCCGATCGCCCCCGACGAGCCCGTCTGCCTCGACCTCTTTCCGCGCGACCGCGAGTCCGGCTGCTTCGCCGACATGACGCGGACGTTCGTCGTCGGCGAGCCCTCGGACGAGCTGCGCGAGTTCCACACGCTCTGCCGCGAGGCGCTCGACCGCTCCGTCGCCGCGGTTCGACCCGGCATCGCCGGCAGCGAGCTGAATCGCCTCTGCTGCGAGGTCTTCGAGGAGCACGGCTTCCCGACGCTGCTCTCCAAGGAGCCGGGCGAGGTTCTCAAGGACGGCTTCTACCACTCGCTCGGCCACGGGGTGGGACTGGAGGTGCACGAGCAGCCGACCCTCGGCCGCGGGCCTGGCGAGCTGGTCGCGGGCGACGTGATCGCCGTCGAGCCCGGGCTCTACCGCAACGGCTACGGCGGCTGCCGGCTCGAGGACATCGTGCTGGTGACCGAGAACGGCGCCGAGGTGCTCACCGAGTACCCGTACGACCTCGAGCCCTAGTGGGCGTTTCCCCGGCCGGCCAGGAGGGCGGGGGTTCGATCGAGACGATCCTGCTTGAGGAGCGTCGCTACCCGCCGCCGCCGGAGTTCGCCGCGCAAGCCAATGCGCAGCCGGAGATCTACGAGCGCGACTTCGAGGAGTTCTGGGAGACCGAGGGCCGCGAGCGGGTCACCTGGTTCGAGGACTTCGACACGCTCTGTGACTGGGAGGCGCCGTACGCGAAGTGGTACGTGGGCGGGAAGCTGAACGTCGCGTACAACTGCATCGACCGGCACGTCGAGGCCGGGAACGGCGACAGGGTGGCGTACCACTGGGAGGGCGAGCCGGAGGACGAGCGCCGGACGATCACCTTCGCCGACCTCCAGGCCGAGGTCGTCCGCCTGGCGAACGCGCTCAAGCGGCTCGGCGTACAGAAGGGCACGCCGGTCGGGATCTACATGGGGATGATGCCGGAGCTGCCGATCGCGATGCTGGCCTGCGCGCGGCTGGGCGCACCGCACACGGTCGTCTTCGGCGGCTTCTCGGCGGACGCGCTCTCGGACCGCCTGAACGACATGGGCTGCGAGCTCCTGATCACGCAGGACGAGGGCCTGCGCAACGGGACCAAGGTCCTCTTGAAGGCCAACGCCGACGCGGCGCTGGCGGACGCCCCTGGAGTGAAACGCTCGATCGTCTACCGGCGCACCGGCGGGGACGTCGCCTGGACCGAGGGCCGCGACCTCTGGTGGCAGGAACTCGTGGCCGACGAGGGGTCAGACCCCGAGACGTGTCCCTGCGAGCCGATGGACGCGGAGGACCTGCTCTACCTCCTCTACACGAGCGGCACGACGGCGAAGCCGAAGGGGATCGCGCATACGACCGCCGGCTACCTCGTCGGAACCGCGTCTACCCACTACTACATCTTCGACGTCAAGCCCGACTCGGTGTACTGGTGCGCGGCCGACATCGGCTGGGTCACCGGCCATAGCTACATCGTCTACGGGCCCCTCTGCAACGGCACCACCGGCGTCATCTACGAGGGCGTGCCGAACTACCCGGACAAGGACCGCTGGTGGGCGATCATCGAACGCTACAAGGTGGACATCCTCTACACGGCGCCCACGGCCATCCGCACGCACATGAAGTGGGGCCCCGAATACGCGGCCAAGCACGACCTCTCGTCACTGCGCCTGCTGGGCTCGGTCGGCGAGCCGATCAACCCCGAGGCCTGGGTCTGGTACCGCGAGCACGTCGGCGGCGACCGCACGCCCGTCGTGGACACGTGGTGGCAGACCGAGACCGGGATGATCATGATCACGCCGCTGCCGGGGATCACGACGCTGAAGCCCGGCTCCGCGACCAAGCCGTTCCCAGGCGTCGACGCCGCGGTGTTCGACGAGCAGGGCAACGAGGTCGGCCCCGGCGGCGGCGGCTACCTCGTCCTGCGTCGCCCCTGGCCCGCGATGCTGCGCGGGATCTACAAGGACGACGAACGCTACCGCGAGACGTACTGGTCGAAGTACGACGGCGTCTACTTCGCGGGCGACGGCGCCCGGATCGACGAGGACGGCGACTTCTGGCTACTCGGCCGCGTGGACGACGTGATGAACGTCTCAGGGCACCGCATCTCGACGATCGAGGTCGAGAGCGCCCTCGTCGACCACCCCGAAGTCGCCGAGGCCGCGGTCTGCGGGCGCAAGGACGAGCGCACCGGCCAGGCGATCGTCGCCTACGTGACGCTGAAGGGCAGCGAGGAGGGCTCGGTCGAGAAGCTCGAGGAGCTGCGCAACCACGTCGCCGTGAAGATCGGCCCGATCGCGAAACCGGCGAACATCGTCTTCACCCCGGAACTGCCGAAGACCCGCAGCGGCAAGATCATGCGCCGCCTGCTGCGCGACGTGGCGGAGAACCGCACGCTCGGCGACACGACGACGCTGGCCGACCCGACCGTTGTGGACGAGCTCCAGGAGCGCGCGAGCGCCGAGGAGGGCAGGGAGGACTAGCTGATTTCGCGGCCTCGCGTCGCGTCAAGCCTTGGCGAGCAGGGCGGCGAAGCGGTCCTCGTCCTCGAACGGGCCGATCAGCGCGAGGTTGATCCCGTTCGAGCCGATCACGTCCTGGGCGACCCGCAGGACGTCCTCGCCAGTGACCGCGTCTAGCCCGGCGAGGATCTCCTCCGGCTCGACCGCGCGCCCCTCGAGCACCTCGCGGCTGAGGCCGAACATCGTCATCCCTTGTGGGTTCTCGAGCCGCAGGACGAAGCGGCCCTTCGCGAGGGCGCGCGCCTTCTCGAGCTCGTCGGCCGGCACCGCCTCGCCCGCGATGCGGTGGAATTCGTGGGCGATCGTCTCGACGGCCTCGTCGCAGCGGGCGATCTCCACGCCGGCCTGCGAGTAGAGCGAGCCCGCATCGGTGTAGCTCTGGTTGGCGGCGAAGACGTAGTACGCGAGCCCGCGTCGCTCGCGCACCTCGCTGAAGAGGCGCGAGGACATCCCGGTCCCGAGAATCGTCGCGAGCAGCTGGAGGGCGTAGCGGTCCGGGTGCACGAACGGATAGCTGCGCACGCCCAGGCAGAGGTGCGCCTGATCGGAGTCCTTGTGGTGGATGGTGACCCGTGGGCCGTCGTCGCCGTTCAGGCGAACCGGCTCGGGCGCCGGCGTGTCGTCGGGCTCGAGGTCGCCGAGCAGACGCTCTGCGGTGCCGAGCGCGTCGCCGTTGAGCCGGCCGCCGAGGCCGACCACCATGCGCACGGGCTTGTACCAGCGCCCCACGTAGTCGAGGAAGGTCTCGCGCGTGGCGGCCCGGACCGTCTCCTTGCGGCCGATGATGTCCCACCCGAGCGGCTGGTCGCCGTAGAGCAGGTGGTCGTACACGCCGCCGATGAAGTCGCGCGGCGTGTCGTAGTACATGTTCATCTCCTCGACGATCACGCCCTTCTCGCGCTCGATCTCCTCGGGCTCGAACTTGGAGTTGCGGATCATGTCCACGAGGACGTCCAGCGCCGGGTCGCGGTAGTCCGCCGCGCACTTGACGTAGTAGCCCGTGTACTCCTTGCTCGTGAAGGCGTTGAACTCGGCGCCGAGCGAGTCGACCTCCATGCCGATCTCGCGCGCGGTCGGCCTGCGCTCGGTTCCCTTGAAGAACATGTGCTCGGCGAAGTGCGCGATCCCGTTCGTGTCGGGGGTCTCGTAGCGGGAGCCGGCGGCGAGCATGATCATGCAGGTCACCGACTGCACCTGCGGCATGTCGGCCGTGACCACGCGCAGGCCGTTCGAGAGTTCATGTCGCTGGAACACGCTCATGCGGCCAATCTCTCCCGCCACTCGTCGGGGATCGCCACGGACTCGCGCTTCTCGTAGTCGTAGCCGACCAACACGCTCTTGGCCTCAGCGACCACCTGGCCGTCGACGCGCAGCACATACTCGAGGTCGAAGCTCTTGCTGCCGAAGCGGCTCGCGCGCACCGCGATCTCGACCTCGCCGCCGAAACGCACCGGGGCCCGGAAGTCGATCTCTATGCGGGCGACGATGATGGACATGTCGTCGAGGCTCGTGGCTGCGCCCGAGTCGAACAAAAACGCAACGCGGGCGGACTCAATGTAGGTCAAAAAGACCGCGTTGTTGACGTGGCCGAGCGCATCGAGGTCGCCGAAGCGGACGCGCTCGCGGTGGATGAACTCGGGAGCCGGCACGCGGGCGATGCTATCGACGCGGCCGACCCTCCCGATGCGGGATGCTCCACAGATGGCCGGAGAAGAGACGCGCAAGGCGATCTTCGCGCAGCCGGAGTGGCTGCGCGGCGTGCCGACCGACCGGCGCCTGCCGGAAGGGCGTGTGCTCTACACCGGCTGCGGCACCTCGTTCCATGCCGCACAGACGGGAGGCCCGGCTCTGCAGGCGCTGGAGCTCGTGCTCACGCCCGAGCAGGAGGCCGACCTCCTCGTCGCGGTCAGCCACGAGGGCGACACGCCGCTCACCGTGGAGGCCGCCCGCGCATTCGGCGGGCCGGTCTGGCTCGTGACCGCGAAGCCGGAGAGCCCGCTCGGAGAGCTCGCCGACGAGATCCTCGTCGCAACGCCGGAGGTGGAGCGCAGCTGGTGTCACACCGGGAGCTATACGTGCGCGGTCGCGACGCTGGCAGCGCTGCGCGGCGAGGACGTGAGCGTGCTGCCGGGCGCCGTCGGCGAGGCGCTGGAGCAGCGCGAGCCCGTGAGCGCGCACGAGCGCTTCCTGATCGCGGGCGCGGGGTGGGACTGGCCGACCGCGCAGGAAGCCGCCCTGAAGCTGCGCGAGGGAGCGTTCGTGGCCGCAGAGGCGCACGAGACCGAGCAGCTTCTCCACGGGCACCTGGCCGCCGTGGACGAATCGGTGCGCGCCTTCGTCCTCGAGGGGAAGGGCCGAGCCGCCGAGCGGGCGGCAGGCGCGGTACGTGCGCTGCAGGAGCTCGGCTGCGAGACGACGCTCGTCCCGACCGTGCACCCCGTGGTGGACATCGTCCGCTTCCAGCTCCTGACCGTCGATCTCGCGGAGGCCCGGGGAGTCGATCCCGACAAGATCCGCCGAGACGACGAGCGCTGGGATCGAGCCCGCGCCGCCTACGAGTGAGGCGGCTTCTAGCGGCGCGACCAGGCCTCGAGCAGTTCCGCTTCGCGCTGTGGGTCGAGCCCTGCCGAGCCGACCTGGCCGGGCGTGACGAGGCCGGCGCCGGCCTGCCGGGCCCAGGCGAGGGTGTCGCGCACGGTCTCCTCGACCGGGCGGAACCGCAGTCCCGCTGCGAGCGCGCGTGAGACGTCGGCCTGCAGGAACCACGTGTCGGCTTCGCTCACCCAGAGCGGTAGCTCCATCCACGCGCCCACGTCCTGCTCCAGTAGGAAGGTCTCGTCGACCCAGACGAGCTCCGCTTCCGCGCCCCCGACCGCGTTGCAGGTCTCGAGCAGCTCGCCCATCGTCACGGTCGGCTCGGGCCCTGTGGCATTGAAGGTGCCGGGTGTCTGCTCCTCCGCCACCTGGACGATCCACTCGGCCAGGTCGCGAACGTCGATGAACTGCACCTGGCGAGCCGGGTCGCCGGGTGCGAGCACGTCGCCACCGCCCGCCAGCCGGAGCGGCCAGTAGGTGAAGCGTCCGCTCGGGTCGTGCGGCCCCACGATCAGGCCGGGACGCACGTTCGCAGACGCGTCGGGAAACGCCTCCCGCACGACCTCTTCGCAGAGTGCCTTCAGCCCTCCGTACGTGTTGACGGCGCCGCTCGTGAGGTAGTCCTCGGTGGTGGGATCGTCGAGCGTGACGGTGCGTGCGCTCTCGTCGAACCCCGGCGTGCCCAGCTCGTCGTAGACCGAGATCGAGGAAACGAAGACGTAGTGCCCGACCGAGCCGCGGAGACGCTCGGCCGTGGCGCCGACCACGCGCGGCACGTAGCCCGAGGGGTCGAGCACCGCGTCCCACTCGCGGCCCTCGAGCGCCGAGAGGTCGCCGTCCCGGTCGCCCCGGAGCTTCTCCGCCTCGGGGAAGAGCTCGGGGTTGGTCTCCCCGCGGTTGAACAGCGTCACCTCGTGTCCCCGCTGGAGCGCCGCCTCGGCGGCGGCGCGGCCGAGGAACTTCGTGCCGCCGAGGACGAGCAGTCTCACAGCGCGCGAAGCTCCGCGAGCAGCGCGTCGACCTCCTCGTCGGTGTTGTAGTGGACGATGCCGGCGCGAACGCCGCCGTCCGGGAGCCCGAGCCGTTCCATCACCTCGACCGCGTAGTAGTTCCCGTGCCAGACAGCGAAGCCCCGCTCGCCGAGCCGCGTCGCCACCTCGAGTGGGGTCAGACCTTCGACGGTGAAGCAGAAGGTCGGAACGCGCCCCTCCATCGTCGGCAGCCCGTGGAGCCGGCACGACTCGGGCAGGCTCGACAGGAAGCGAGCGCCCAGCTCCCGCTCGTAGCTAGCGATCGCGTCCAGCCCGATCGAGTCCACGTACTCGCAGGCCGCGACGAACCCCGCGAGGAGCTCGTGCGGCAGCGTGCCCGTCTCGAAGCGGTGGCCGAGCGGCACGTCGGCGGCGGGGCGCACCTTGTAGGGTCGCCAGCGCTCGAGCAACTCGGAGCGGGCGAAGGCAAGACCGAGGTGCGGGCCGAAGAACTTGTACGCCGCAGGGGCTAATCCAGGCTCACCAGGGCGCATGGCTACCCGGTTGATCCTCATGCCCGCTCACGCCGACTCACCCTAGCCGCGGCAGCACTTTGGCATCAGTGGCAGCAACGCCCTCGGGCTCGCGCTTCTCGGCCCGACCCCTCACGCTTCGAGGTGGTCTCCTCGTGCAGCCCGTCAAGGCGTGTTCTACTGGGGCAACAAACTTGCGAAGTGGTCGGCGTAGCCGTTCTACGAGCCGCATCTAGCCGCTTAGCCGGTACGCGCGGCCGCGGCGAGCTACCGTCCGTCCGTCCGATGCCGACCCTAGGTTCGCCGGAACCGCCAAACGCTAACCGATGAAGAATTCGCACTCCCCTTCCTTTGTGTCCCCGTCGCGGGTAGCCGAGATCTTCGATGGCGAGTCCGACCAGAAGCGTGTCTACCGCGACATCAGGAACTTCCTCGCTGGACGCGTAGTTGGTGCGACCCGTGATGAAGCGCTCCTCGATGAGGTCGTCAAATGCCTGCTCTGTAAGGCGTTCCTTGTCAACGGAAACACCCCCGGCGAGGCTCACCTAGCACTCGCATACCGCGACGCGTTCGACCGGCTCAGAGACGAGCTGCACGGGTTCGATCCTGGCGAACCAATCCGGCTCGATGACGAGGCAATCGAGTTCGTTGATTCGCGACTCGCCCAGCTCGATCTTTCGACGCCGACACGCGACCCGTTAGGGGATCTCTACGAGACATTCGTCGGATCTGCCATGCGAGGGCAGGAGGGGCAGTTCTTCACGCCGCAGAATGCGATAGAACTCCTCGTCAGCATCGTTGATCCAAAGCCGGGCGAGACAGTGCTCGATCCGGCAAGCGGCGCGGGCGGGTTTTTGAGCAGCGCCGCGAGGCACTTGATTGGCAACGGCGCGGATCGCAACGACGTCGCGAAGTGGCTGTACGGCGTCGAGAAGGACGCATACCTTGCATCGCTCGCGCAGCGCCACGTCGTCGTTGCTGCTGCAGCCCCGGCGCACATCGTCTGCGGCGATTCGCTCGCATGGCTCGATCAGTACGGCAAGCCGCTTACCCTGCCGGAAGGCGACTACGATGTGATCCTGACGAATCCGCCTTTTGGAACGCGAATCGTGGCGGCGTCGGAGGCTCTGCGTGCGAAGTTCGCGAGTGCGTACCGCTGGAAGCTCTCGAACCGCGGGTACGTCCCTACGAAGGAGCTGCTGCGGAGTGTTCCGCCGCAGGTGCTCTTCCTCGAACGCTGTCTCCAGCTCGTACGTCCTGGCGGACGCGTCGGCATGGTTGTGCCTGAGAGCCTTCTCTCGAATGCCAACTACGGCTACGTGCGCCACATCCTTCTCGACGTCGCGTCCGTTGAAGCGGTCGTGGGCATGCCCGAGTCGCTGTTCAAGACGTCGGGCAAGGGCGGTACGCACACGAAGACGTGCCTGCTCGTCTTCCGACGCGGCAAGTCCGAGACGCGGCCGATCTTCATGGCCGAGGCGCGCTGGTGTGGACACGACAGTCGTGGGAACCGCATTCCGCACGACGATCTGCCTCGGATTGCGTCCGCCTTCCACTGCGCGGAGCGACCAGAGGAGGAAGGCGCGGAGTGGCTGGGCTTCTACAAGGAGGAACTGACTAACGGGATCCTGTCGCCGCGCTACTACGACCCGCAGGTCGACCGCGATCTTCACGCCCTACGCGAGACGCACGACTTACTCGTCTTCGGCGAGCTCGCTGACGCTGACCGAGTCGACGTCGCGACTGGCGACGAGGTCGGGAAGCTGGAGTATCTTCGCGGCGACGGCGTGCCGTTCGTCCGAACGTCTGACATCTCTACGTGGGAGATCAAGGTCGATCCAAAGCACCGCGTCGATGTCAAGACGTTCGACCGACTGAAGAAGAAGCAGGACGTCCGTGAAAACGATCTGCTGATGGTTAAGGACGGCACCTACTTGATCGGAACGTGCGCGATGGTGACTCGCCATGACACGCGGATCGTCTACCAAAGCCACCTCTACAAGATCCGCGTCCGCGAGAACGATCCAGTACTCAACCCTTGGCTCCTCCTCGCGGTGCTCAGCAGTCCGGTCGTCCGTCGTCAGATAAAGGCGAAGTCATTCACGCAGGACATCATCGATTCCCTCGGCAAGCGCATCAACGAGCTAGTGCTGCCCATACCGAGGCGTGAAGCCGCCAGGGAGCGGATCACCGAGATGGTCAAACACGCCATCGATAACCGCGTCGCTGCACGCGAGCTGGGACGAGCGGCGGCCCTCGAAGTCGCTGCGCCGCCGCTCGTCGTTACCTCCGTAAGCTGACCCCGCCGCACTTGACAGTGCCGCTGCCTGAGAATAGGCGGCTATGCCTCAGCAAGCGCTGGAACGTGCTGTCGCGGAGCAGCGTTTCTCGGGACGACGCCTCTTCGAGGTTCTCCACCTGCTGCTTCGCGACGATGCTCGAATCGGCGGCCTGTATCGCGAGGTCGAGCAGCTTCTAGGCGCGCAGGCATCGCACGCGCTGATGGGCCTGGTACGCGCCACATTCCTCATCGAGCTGGTCAACGAGGCTGTCACGTCCACGAAGTTCGAAGTGCGCTGGACGCCGCGCCTCGCCAACGATCCACGCGGCGCGTCCTACACCGAGTGCGAAGACGCACTCGCGCGCCTGCTGGAAGAGGGGCGAGCGGCAACAGACGGATCTGACGAGCGTCGTGTCCTGACTGCGTTCGCGGAAGTGCCGATTCTCCCGTACGAGGTACCTGTCGACTACAACGAGCGCAAGCTCGACCGCATCCACGTCGCCGACAACGTCCAGTGGATCTGGCGAGACCCCGAGGTCGAGCAGACCGTGCTTCTACGGCGGGCACTACGCGACCGGCAGATCATCGACGCCGAGACCGCGAACGTGCTCACAGCAATCGTCAAGATCCGCGTCAAGACGTACCTCACCGACCGTGCGCAGACGGGGACAACGCAGACGAATCGCGAGAAGCGGTGGGAGGCGCATCCCGCTTCCGTTCAGTTCTCGCTGCGCCGCGATTGCATCAAGGTTGAGCACGAGTTGATCGAGCAGATCGCATACTTCGACGGGTTCCCCGGCCACGTCCGCGAAGCACTCCTCGCCCGAGACGTGATTCAGGCCCGAGGCGACGTCTCACGCTGCCCGATCACGCTCGATGTGCACTCATACGCCGCCTTCGCCCATGAAGTGCTCAACCCACAGCACGGTCGCGCCGCGTTCCAGGTTGGGCATTTGAACCCGCTGAAGGGGCCTGGCGCTGGTGTTGGGTATGGGCACACAAAGAAGAACATCGCGTGGATTTCAGCGGACGGCAACCGCATCCAGGGGCACCTCTCGATGGAGGAGACGCGTGAGTTGTTACGCCGTATCGCGACGAACTACGAAGAACTCGGCGAAGTGGGTGATCAGGCAGCACATGGCCGGTTGAGCCACTAGCGCGACGCATCTCCGCGCCTTACGCTGCACGCAGGCCGGGGCCGATGGGATGGACAGCACGTCGGCGCGCAGCGAGTTCGACCGTCCCGCCCCGGCCCGGCCGTCAACGAGCGAGAGCGCCGAAGCGCCCTCGCCTGCGTGGTGCGGATGCGCTACGGGCGGTACTGCACGACACCGCGCTCGACCTTCTGGAGCTCCCCCGCGGGGCGACCGCACTCGGTGTAGATCTGCGCTGAGATCGTCGCCTTCGGCGTTTTGCCCTTCAGCTCGACGCCCTTGGTCTTCAGCACGCGCTCGACAAGGTCGGTGACCTTGATCGGCTCCTTCATGCGTTTGGCGATCTGGATCGCGGCCTCGCGGGCCGAGACCTTCTTCTCCGGTGTGGCTGGCATGTACTTCCTCCTTCGCGGGCACGCCCGATGCGCGCCGGTCAGGTCGGTCTCATAGCTCGCGCTGCCGGAGAATGGAAGTCCGGCCGCCGGGCCGCGGTGCACGCGTGCGCCGTGAACGCGCGGCGTGCCACCGGCACGATTGCCTCGGCGCCCACCCACCCGCACCTCGCGCAGGCGGGCTTGCAGACCCTCTGCTCCATCCGCTCGCGGTGCGCGGCCTGCTGCTCGCGCGTTTGTATTCGACCGGGCGGCGGCGCCACGGTGCTACTCGTGGAAGAGCTGGTCTCGTAGGGCGGTGGCCTTGCTGAGCTTGTAGTCGCGGGCGACAACGGCGGCGGTGGCCTCGGTGATGGCGGCGTCGATCACCTCGGGCGAGCAGCCCTCGCGCTTTCCCACCGTGCGAATGTTGTGGATCAGGTCGGGGAGGGTGACCTCTTGGTCGTCGGAGGTGCGGGTGATCAACTCGTCGTCGGTGCGTGCACCGGCGGATTTGATCACGTTCCAGCCCACGCAAAGGTTCGCCGCTTCCCCCACCGCAGATACCTCATCGATTTGCAGCTGGCGAAGCAGCGTCACTAGCTCGCGCGGAAGGTCGCTCATGCGCCCCACCCGAGATGCAGAGCACGGGTGATCGCGTCCCGCTCAGCGCGGTCGGCGGCGTTCTCGGACTTGTTCGCCATGCGCCAGCGGTTCGGTTCGATCGGGTGCACATCCACGCCCACGCTGCGCGCTACGCGATTCGCTGCCTGGTAGGCGATCAAGGTGCTGTCCAGATCCTCGGCGGCCTTCACGAGCTGAAGCAGCACGGCGTAGTGCGCCTCGCGGGCGGCGACGTATTCCTCGCGGCGTGCCACGAGCGTCTCCTTGGCGCGATGCTTCGCCTGGCGGTCACGGTCGTCTGCCTTCTTCTGCTCGACGGCGACCTCCTGCTCGATTCGCTCACGCACATCGGCAAGTGGCCCACCGGGTGCGACGGCGCGTGCCAGGAGCTCTTCGGTGGAAACGCTCATCTCAGCAATCCTTTCGTGGTGCGGGGGATGTTCGGCAGCGACTCCCGCTTCTGGATGCCGAGGTGGTGCTCCAGCGTGACGAGCCGGTCGAGCAGCGTATCCAGCCGCGCGTTGAACGATCCCAGCTCCTGCGAGAGGTACGCCTCGGCATCGGACTTGGTGATCCGGTCGTCAGGCATGCCTACTCCTTGGTCGGCAGGAATGCTGCGCCCGTGAGCGCCTGGTTGGTCGCCTTGCGCGTAGCGGTCGCTCGGAACGCTTGCGCCATGGCACCCGTGAGCGAAGAGTTGATCGCGGCTTCCCGCGCCTTGAGGGCGAGGTGCAGCTCCACCTTCCGCTCTTCGTCGTCCGGGTCGGCCACGAGCAGCAGCGCCGCCTTGAGCACACGTTCGTGCTCAGCGGACTCCGCCTTCGTGGTTTCCAGCCGCTCCTTGAGCCGCTGATAGCTGTCGTTTGCCATGCGTAGGAGACTACCCCCGTGCGCAGAACGGCTCACTCCACGGTGACCCGAAAGTCACTGCGGGGTACCCTCCTAGAGGAGAAGGCGCCAACCATGCAGTGTGCCTTCCACCTCCAGCGACCGAAGCGGCGGCGGCATCCCACACGTGCCGCTTCGTGTTGGTCGAGCACTCCGCTCCACCCTGCATTCTACAGCCGTGATACGGTGCCCCCACGTGGACGCACAACAGGCCGAGAAGATCCTCACCGGGCCGAGGGAGGAGAGCACCGCCGCTCTGCGCGGGGAAGCGCTGGCGGCGGTGGCCGCAGCGGAGGGCGTCAGCATGGCAGCCGTCGCGGAGCGGCTGGGTGTGGGCCGGAACACGCTCCGCTCGTGGCGGGTAGCCGCACGGCGCAAAAGCGGGCGGGTAGCCGCACGGCGCAAGAGCGGGCGGCCGGTGGCGGAGCCGGACGCCGGGTGGGACGCTGCCGTAGCCGCGGCCGTGGCGGGCGTCACCGAGGAGCAGCTTCGGCTGGCGCGGCGTGCGGTGGAAGCAGTGCGGCGAGCCTGAACGAGAAGAGGCGCCCGGAGGCGCCTCCTCGGCCGGACGGCGACTTGGTGCTACGCGCCCTGGGCGGCGTCGATCTTGCGGCGCTCAGCTTCGACCCAGACCTGGTCGTGACCTTCACCACGTAGCTCGATGGCCTCCATGGCATCGATGATCCTCAGGTTCAGATCAGCTATCTCCGCGAGCGTCCGCGGCTCAGGCATTTCCATCTCGCTCATGCTTCCTCCAGTCTGATTGCCACCGCACGGTTGTGCGGACGGGTCGTGTAGCTCGTCTCCTCGATGAGCACAACGAGTGCCCGGCGTCCTTCGAGGGCGTAAAGATCTGCATCGGTGCACACGTGCGGGAGTAGGAGCTGCACCTGGACGACGGAGAGCGTTACGCAGGTGTAGTGCCCGGTGTCGAGTCGCAGGTAGAGGCGCGCGACCCGATCGCAACTCACCTCCTCAATCGTCGAGCGGTACATGCCTCCCTCCACCGCGCACTCGTGGGGGAACTTGGCGCGGGCGATGGCGACCATCTCGGGGTTAGGTGCGTGCACCACCTGGGAATAGAGGGTGGGTTGGGTGGGCATCACACTCACCGAATCACGTCCAGGGTGTTCCACTCCTTGCCCGCGAACTCCTTGGTGCCGATGCGGCACCGCCGCTCAGCGCCCCCGAGCCGGGCGGCGATTGTCTCTAGCCCATCGTCCTCTGTAGGCACCACGCCCCACGCCTTGCAGAGGGACGTGAAGCGCCGCATCCCCTGCGGCGTGAGGTTCCAGGCGAAGCTCCGCACGTAGGCGCCCGCGCTCGTCCGGTAAAGCGGGTCGAGCTTCGTCTCGCCGCGGATGTCGCACTTGACGATCGTGCACTCGTAGATACCCGGCGCGTGCAGCTCCTCGATTAGCTCGCCGCACACGCGAGCGGCCTCGAACAGCTCCCGCACGGTCACCGACGTACGTCCGTGCAGGAGCGTGTCGAAGTCAGCGATCATCAGAATGCGGGGTTGTCGTCCACGGTGATCGAGCTGGGCACGGGTACCGCGGCCTGCGGTGGGCCGTCCGGCGTGCCGGGCACACCCGCCGTCTGCGGCACCCCCGGCGGTGCGGGCGGTGGAGCTTGCGGCTGAGCCGCCGCCGCCTCTGCCGCCGGAGCCTGCTGTGCCGCGGGTGCAGTGGCCTGCACCGGCTGTGCGGGCACTGAGGTGCCACCCGCGATCTGCGGCACGCCACCTGCGCCACCCAGCGGCGGGCGCTCGACCAGTGTGAGTGCGACGACGTTGTTCGAGATGCGCTCTAGTCCCTCCTTCCCCGTGTACGTGCGCACCGTGAGCTTGACATCGGCGATCACGCCGTCCACGGCAGCGGCTGCCTCCTGCAGGTTCGCCATCCGCTCGACGTACTCGCTATCGACGCCGCACTGGTTGAAGAACCAGCGCGCCTTGCCGTTCTGGAACGCGCGGGTGTCCGCGTCCTTGTGCTGCGACGGCTCCAGTCCGGGGCCGAAGGTCGAGGTGCCGACGTGCTCATCATCACCTTCGAGCACGGTCAGGCGCGTCCACACGCGGTCGCCGTTCTTCGTGACGCCGCTCTTGATCTTGACGCGGTACGTGCCCTCGGGGAGCGTCGTAGCGTCACCGTCCGGGATGGCGGCTTGTGCCACCTCGCCGTAAAGTCCACTCACTCAGATCACCTCCGTGATCAGGTTGATTACGTGCTCCGGGTGGGAACACACATCCGCGCCGTCAGGCACGGGTACCACGACCGCCTCGGGAAGCTCGCGCTTCCACTCCGCGGCTGCCTCGCGCCCGGCGGTGTCGCCGTCGAACACGAGCACGGGGTTGTGCCCCACGAGCTGAAGCCACCCAGCCCGCGGGGCGCTCGCCCCGCTCGGCAGCGAGTAGATGTCCGCCGCCAATCCTTGCGCGCTCAGGTAGACCGCGTCTCGTTCGCCCTCGGTGATCACGGCGCGCGGGTGCTGACGCTGAAGCCAGGCGCCGTAGAGGTGTGAGCGGAAGTCGGAGCCAGGGAATGACCGCTTGTGCGTGCCCCAGCGCTCGCGCACGCCGACCAGTTCGTAGGTCGGCGACCAGTGCGGCATGATCACCGAGCCGCCCCACGTGAAGCCCAAGCCCCACGTGTCGAGCAGGTGCGCACGCCACAGCTCGGCCACCGTGGAGTCCTTGGCGATGCCGAGTGCGGTGGTTAGCCCGGTCAGCTGCGCTACGGCGTAGACCCGCGCATCGCTGACGATCCGCTCCCAGCTCGTGACGTCGATCGCGCCCGACTTGCGCGGCTCGGTGCGGTAGCCCTCGGGTAGGTCATCGATCAGATCGGCTGCGTAGGCGATCGCTGCACCGCGGCTCGGTAGCTCCAGCAGGTGTTGGATCAGGTCGATCACATCGCCGACGAAGTTGCACGGGTAGCAGGCGTACCGCTCGACGCCGTCGTTGCCCGCGAACAGATGGAAGCTCGGCTTCGTGTCCGCGTGCCACGGGCATGTCCCGTAGCCGTACTCGTCCAGACCGATGCCGACCGTGGCGCACACGTACACGAGCGGCAGGCGCTCGCGGATCTCGGCCACCGCCAACGGCAGCGGTGCGGTGGCGACCTCGGTGTAGATGCTCAACGGGCTCCTCCTCCTCCTTGTGGCTTCGCCCCTGTGGGGCGGGAGTGAGGTGAGCCGGTCGGTGGTACCCGGTCTAGCCCTAGTCGATTAGCCTTGACGTGCTGGGGGTGGCTCCCCGGCGGTTGTCATACCCGCCCGCCGACTCGACCAGATCGGCGCGGAGTGGATGGTAGCAACTCTAGGCGGGTATGCGCTCTCCGTGACGTAGCTCGATCATGACCGCGACCCTGAAGGTGTGCCGCAGCGGAACCTGCTCGCCGCGCTTTTCCCAGCACTTGCGCAGCGGGTCGTGGCTCCAGCCGTTCGCTTCAAGCCAGCGCGCCACGCGGGCATACGTCACCTTGCCGACGTAGCGCTTGGTGCGGATCACGCGCATCAGATCGTCGTAGAACGCCTCGGTGGTTACCGGGTCGGGTTCAGCACGTGCCACATCGCCGTAGAGGGTGCTCATGTGGACGGGATTGTACCTCTGACGAGCCAGCTATCGGGGTAGCGCTTGGCGAACTCCTGCCAGTCGGCGATCACCCGCTTGCGCTCCCGCCTACGTTCCTGCATTTCCTCCAGCTCCCGCTCACGCTGCGCGTTGTAGCTCTCGCCCAGGTGGTAGATGCGCTCAGCGTCGGCCGGGGATAGGCTGGCCTCGTAGGCGCGGGCGAAGCTCGCGGTCGCCCGTGGGTTCGCCACGCGGTGCCACGGGGAGGTACCGCCGTGCTGCTCGTAGTCCTCGATCACGCTCTCGGGCGTCACCGCGGTCACCGTGGAGAAGTAGAACTTCTCCGGGTCGCGCTCGTACTCGAAGCGGGGCAGCCCCGCGTGGCGGCTGTTGCCTTTGCCCGGCGACCTCGTGCACTGGAGCAGCGAGTCGAGCACCGCGGGCACCGCGGGCACCAGCTCGGCGCCGTTGCCCGGCTCGGTCGCGTACACGTGGACGGCGCCCTCGTTGGTGCGCACCCACCAGGCGCCCTTGACCTTGCCGCGCTTGGACAGCATGCGCCACACGTCGTAATTCGGGAGCACCGTACGGAAGAGGTACCCGTCCGCCGGTATGTCCGGAAACTTGAGCAGCAGCAGCCGCTCCACCACGTCGGAGAGGTAGTGCATCAGGCAGGACGGGCACTTGCCGCCCTCGCAGCGGTTGTACGCCAGGAAGCCGTCGTGCGTGCCCGTGTGGACGGATCCGCGCGTGTAGCCCATTGCGCAGGCGCTGCGCGCCGTACACAGCACCTCGTAGAGCGTGTGCCGCATCTCGTCGTAGCGCGGGTCGTTGGGCAGCAAGTCACCGCGCGCCACTCGCCGCACCGAGAGGTGCGCCCCTACGGCGTGTGCGACTGCGCTTCGCTTCTCGTCGGGTGTCACCCTCAGTGCCTCCGGTTTGGGATCGTCCCTGTAGAGGATAGTCGCCTCGTACGGTGCACTTCCCTGGGCTGGGGGTGGGCAGAGTTTCCTACGTTAAGACCTCTACCTCTATAGGTGATGCTCCCGTTAGGAAACTCTGCCCACTTTGCTCGGCAGAACGACCAACGGCCCCGGTGAGGGAGCCGCTGGAAACGATCAAGGTGGTTGACGAGACCACCACTAACCGGAGCAGAGGGAGTATAGCTCCGAGCCGCTGGGTGACAGGTTCGGCTGGTGGTGGGTCGAGGAGACGGCCTCCCTCCGCCCGAGTCGCCCTACCACCGGGGCTGCCGGGCTCCTCCGCGGTGCCCGCCGAACCCCAACTATGGACTGCTCCCTCAGATTCCGCTCAGCCGTGCGGCTTCCCGAGAGCGTGCTGCCAAAGTGCTGCCTCCGCACTAGGCGCCAGCACACCGGCTCACGTGCCACCCACATCCGCCTATCTGCCCGCCGGAAGGCCTGATCACCGCGTCGTAACCCCTGAACACGACGGCGGTAGTCTCAGACGCATGCCTGGGCCGAAGCCCACCGAGCGCACGTTGCGCCGTCGCCGCGTCATCGAGTCGATGCGCAAGGACGGCGCTTCCGATCGTGAGATCGCACGCGCCCTTGAGCTAGGCGTGGCACGCATCTCGCAGATCGCCGGGCCGCGGCGTCCCTGGGAGCGTGCGCACACGGCGGAGCTTGAGCGACAGGCCGCCGTCGCGGCGACCACTGCCACGGACAGCGCCGAGGTTGCCACCGGCGGCATCGGTGCACCCAAGAACGCGACAAGGGCAGACACGGCGCCGGAGCCACTACGCACCGATAGCGGCCGTGCACGTCCAGGCACTCGGATCGCGCAAGCGCAGCACGCGCAGCGTGAGGATCGCCAGCGGGAGCGGATGCACATCGGCACCTTGCGACCGCGTGAGGTACCGCAGCGCGCCGTAGGCCACGCGACCTGGTACGAGCGTGACGGCCGCCAGGTGGAAGCCCCATCAACCCCGTACGCCAAGAGCACGGCCGCCCAAGGCGTGATCACCGAGTCCGATGCGTTCGATATGCCCGCAGGCATCTTCGCCGAACTCGATGACTATCGCGACGGGCGCAAGGTGGCGATCGAGGTGCGCAAGAACTCGGACGGTGAGATCTCCTACGAGCCCATCCAGTGCTCCGTGTGCCACCGAGGCTTCATGTACGCCGCCGCCCGTGACCTCCACCAGGAGAGCCAGCACCGTGCCCGCTGACCAGAAGACGCCACCGCCTCCGCCGCCGAAGTGCCCACGCCCGCACGAGCACGCGATCATGTGCGGCTGGGATCCTATCCGCGGTGCGTACATTCGCCGCTGCGGCTGCCCTTGATCGAGAAACTCCGCGAGCGCTTCGGCGCTGACCTACGAGGCAACGAGCACGCGGGCTACTACGTGCTGCCGCAGCCGGACGGAGAGGAGTACGCCGTGAACGCCCAGCTGCGCGCCCTCCACGCCGAGCGCCGTGAGGCAGCCCGTCGAGCACGCGGTGACGCCACCGCCGCCACGGACGAGATCCTTGCCCGCCTCGACACGATCGAGCAGCGGGTGAACGCGATCTACAACGTCGTGCGCCCAAGTGACGAGGGCGCCCACTAGGAGCGCCCTCTGGAGGAAGGTGAAGCTCGGCGAAGAGCGTCACACGTACGGAACGTTACCCCCGCCCCTAATACCAGCGCTCGCCGCGAGCGCGTGGAGGATCCGGCCGCCGTACTTCCCGGCCCGGCCCGCACGCGCACTCCGGTGCCGCTCGCCTCCCGCAGTGCCCGCACTGCACCGCGTCCTTCCGCCGATCGACCGGCCACACCTCCACCAGCTCGCCCGGCTTCCACACGAACCGATCCGCTGCGCCGGTCATGACACCGCTCCCTCGGGCGGCCGCGCATCATCGTGCATCACCGTGAGCACCGCCTCGGCCGTGGCGTCGAACTGCAGCACGGCGTCCGGCCCCCACTTGTCGAACACGGCCAGCGCGGTGACGATGGCCACCTCGATCGGCCGCGCCGCCGGGCGGTAGCTCGGCCCGGTCGGGGTCAGCGACACATCCTCCACCCCGAAGGCGATCAGGTCGAGCACCTCCCTATCGTGAAACGCCCCATCCCAAAAGATGGTGCGCCGCACCCCGCCGATGCTCCCGTCAATCCAGAAGGTCTCGGTCATCTAGATCGCCATCCTTCCGGCCTCATCGGCCTGGTCGTCCTGCACCACGTGCAGGTAGGTCATCGTGACCTTGGCGTCCGAGTGCCGTGCGAACTCGACCGCCCGTGCGAGATCCATTCCGTGCGCGTTGGCGTACCGCGAGATGCCCGTGTGCCGCAGGCTGTGCATCGACACGCCTTCCAGCCCCGCCTTCTCCGCCGCCTGCCCGAAAGCCCGCTGTACGTCGCGCGGGTGCCGGGTGCCGCCGATCGTGTTCTCGAAGATGCCACCCTCAGCCGGGCGCCCTGCCTCCATCCACAGCGGCAGCAGCGTGCGGCGTACGCGGTCGGTCATCTGGATGGTGGCTGCCTTGCCGCCCTTGGGCAGCCCCACGATGCCGTCCTTGCCGAGCGTACGTGCGACCGTGAGCCGGTTGCCGTCCCAGTCCACGTCCTCCCACCGCAGCGCCACCACTTCGCCGAGCCGCAGGGCGGCACCGAGCGCCACCTGCACGATCGGCGCCATCCAGCCGCGGCGCCCGAAGCTCCCGAGCAGTGCCGCCTCCTCATCCGCCGTCAGGATCCGGCGCTTCTGCTCTTTGCTCTGCTGGGGCGCGGTGCCACGCGGGAGGGCGGGCATCACCGTCAGCGCGTCGAGGAACATGGCGTGCTGCATGAGCGCCCGCAGCACCGCGTAGGCGAATGCCCGCGTACCGTCATCGAGCCGTCCCGGCTTCCCGTCCTTCCGCTCCATGCCCTCCAGCCAGCGGGCGATCTGCGCCCGGCGGATGTTCCGCACCGGCATCCGCCCGAACTCGGGAAGGATGCGCTGCGCGATCACGCGCTCGTAGCCCTCGCGGGTGCGGGGCTTCAGCTTCGGCGCCTTGTCGGCGCGCCACATCTCCACGACCTTCTTCAGCGTGTAGGTGCGGTCGGGTGTGGCTTCCCCGAGCGTGTGGGCGCGGGCGGCCAACTCCTTCGCCGCCTTCTCCGTTTCCGCACGCAGGTACGGCCGTACCTTCTTCTCGTTCTTCGGCATCCGCACGTACCAGCGGGTGCCGTACTGCGTTTCCGTCCGGTACACGTTCGGCGTGCCCGTGGGCACGTACCGCGGCTTGCTACCTTCCTTCTGCATCGGGGTACCTCCCGGTGTCAGCCCCGGAGCGTTCCTGCGCTGCCGGGGCACTTTGCGTATGTGCCGACCATAGCTCTGGCAGCACCGGGAAGCCAGTCACCCGATCGGCACACTCGCAGAGCCTCACGACCGCCGCCCCCGAGTCTCCAGGTAGGCGTCGAGGTCAGCCCGGCGGAGCCGGATCGCGTGCCCCTTCTCTCCGTGCCGCGGTAGCCGCCCGGTGGAGACGAGGTTGTGGAGCGCGGGCACCGTGATCGTGAGGTAGTCCGCTGCCTGCCTCGCGGTCAGCCAGGTGCCGCTCGTCGCCGCCAGCTCCTCGCGGAGCACACGGCGTAGGTCTTCGACTTGTTCAGGCGTGAAGCCGCCCATGAGTACCACACCCTTTCGGGTCAGTACTCGCGTGGCTCCGTGGTTCGCCGACCGCTCCTGCCGCGAGGTGGTAGCAGGGGATCCTCATGATAGCTCCCATCCACCGGGCGCCAGCGCTGCCGTGGCAGCACTTTGGCATCAATCCGCCCAACAGCTGCCGTAGGCGTTTACAGATCGGCTAATGCGGCGAGCAGCCGGTCGACCTCGTCGGCGGTGTTGTAGTGGACGATGCCGACCCGCACCGCTCCCTCGTCCAGGCCAAGCCGGTTCATGACTTCGAGCGCGTAGTAGTTGCCGTGCCAGACAGCGATCCCCCGCTCGCCAAGATGCTCAGCTACGGCGCGCGGTGATCGACCTTCGATGTTGAAGGCGAATGTCGCAACCCGGCTGTTCATGGCGTTTAGGCCGTACAACGTGCAGGTGTCGGGCAGGCCGTCTAGGAACCGCTGGCCAAGCTCACGCTCGTATGGGTGGATGGCATCCCAGCCGATGGAGTCGATGTATTTCACCGCCGCGACGAACCCCGCAAGAAGCTCGTGTGGGAGCGTGCCGGTCTCGAATCTATGCCCCAGCGGCTCTTCGGATTGCGGCCTCACCTTGTAGGGCCGCCATCGCTCCAAAAGCTCCGACTTTGCGTACGCGAGGCCCAGGTGCGGGCCGAAGAACTTGTACGGCGAGCAGATCAGCACGTCCGCTCCGATCGCCGCGACGTCGATCGGCCCATGCGGCGCGTAGTGCACCGCGTCGACCCAGGCGAGCGCGCCGGCTTCGTGCGCGAGCTCGGCCACCCGCGCCACGTCCACGAGGGTTCCGACCGCGTTCGAGGCCCAGGGATACGCGACCACGCGCGTGCGCTCCGACAGCTGCGCGGCCAGGTCGTCGAGATCGAGCGTCGTGTCGTCGCGGATGTCCGCGAAGCGGACGACGAGGTCGAGATCGCGGGCCAGCTCGAGCCAGGGGGAGACGTTCGCGTCGTGGTCGAGCCGCGTCACCACGATCTCGTCGCCCGCGGCCAGCTCCCGTCCGACCGTTCGGGTGAGCGCGAAGTTGAGCGTGGTCATGTTCGCGCCGAACACGACCTCCTCCGGCCGGCATGACAGGAAGCCGCCGGCGGCACTCCGGGCCTCGTCGACCAGCAGCTCGGTCCGCCGGCTGGGCTCGTACGGGCCGCTGACGTTCGCGTTCGACTCCCGCAGGTAGCCCGCGATTGCTTCAATGACCTCGTCCGGCACCTGGGTCCCGCCGGGCCCGTCGAAGAAGGCGAGCGGCCGGTCGAGCGCCGAGAAACGGCGGCGGATTGCCGAAACGTCGAGGGCGACGGCGCTCACACTTAGACCGTATCCGAACAACGTTGAGGTTCGGCCGGATCGGTGCGACACTGAAACGAGGACCCGGGTTCGAGTGAGAGGGAGAGATATGGAAGCCGCCGCAGTACCAGCCGTTGACGTCGCCGAGCGGTCGGCGGCCGCCGTCGTCGCCGCCAAGGACCTCACGCGCCGCTACGGCGAGGGCGACACGGCCGTGGACGCGCTGCGAGGAGTCAGCCTCGAGGTGCGGCAGGGCAAGCTGACCGCCGTGATGGGGCCTTCCGGCTCCGGCAAGTCCACGCTGATGCACATCCTCGCGGCACTCGACAAGCCGACCTCCGGGTCGGTCTGGATCGCCGGAACCGACCTCGGCGAGCTGAACGACACCGAGACCACGAAGCTGAGGCGCCAGCACATCGGCTTCGTCTTTCAGTTCTTCAATCTGCTCCCGATGCTGACCGCGGAGGAAAACATCGTCCTGCCGCTGACGATCGCCGGCGAGAAGCCGGACAAGGCCTGGCGCGAGGACCTGCTGAAGACCGTCGGCCTCGACGACCGCCGCGACCACCGGCCTTCCGAGCTCTCGGGCGGGCAGCAGCAGCGAGTCGCGATCGCACGCGCATTGATCTCTCGGCCGACCGTCGTCTTCGCCGACGAGCCGACCGGGAACCTCGACTCCAAGACCGGAGCCGAGATCCTCGAGCTGCTGCGCAGCTCCGTCGAGGCGCTCGGGCAGACCACCGTGATGGTCACGCACGACCCGTATGCCGCCGCGATCGCCGACCGGATCCTGTTCCTCGCTGACGGGGTGATCGTCCGCGACATGCCGGGGGCGGAGCCGAGTGCCGTGATCACGGCGATGGACGAGCTGACGCAGGCCTGATGCTGACCGTCGCGCTGAAGGGGCTCGCGGGCCGCAAGGTCCGTGCGTTGCTGACCGCGATCGCGATCGTCGTCGGCGTTGCGATGATCAGCGGCACGTACATCCTCACCGACACGATCAACAACGGCTTCAACACGATCGTCGTCAACTCGTACAAGAACGCCGACGTGATCGTCACCGGTCATGCCGCCTTCAAGAACACGAACGGCAACGGCGTCGAGACACCGACGTTCCCCGCTTCGGTGCTCGCGAAGGTGAGGGGCCTCCCGGACGTCGCCGCAGCTGCCGGCTCGGTCACGAGCGAGAGCGTCAAGCTGATCGGCAAGGACGGCAAGGTGATCGACACCGGCGGCGCGCCGTCGCTCGGCTTCTCCGTCGACCCGCGCGAGCAGCAGTTCAATCCGACCCGGCTGACCGAGGGGTCCTGGCCCCGCGGCGCCGATGAGGTCGTGATCGACAAAGCGACGGCTTCCCGCAAGGGCTTCCACGTCGGCGACACGATCAGGCTCCAGGCCGTCGGCCCGCAGCGCTCGTTCCGGGTCGCCGGGATTGCGGAGCTGAGCGGCGTCGGCTCGATCGGCGGCGCAACCTTCGCCCTGTTCGATATCCCGACGGCACAGCGTGTCTTCGACAAGCCCGGCCAGCTCGACGTGATCCGGATCCAGTCGAAGGCCGGAGTCGGCAACACGAAGCTCGCCTCGGAGATCAGGCCGCTCCTGCCGCCGACGGCGACTGTGCGCGACACGAACGCCCAGGTCAAGGAGGACAAGAAGGACCTCAGCTTCGTCTCCTTCTTCAAGTACATCCTCCTGGCTTTCGCCGGCATCGCGCTCTTCGTGGGAGCGTTCGTGATCGCCAACACCCTCTCGATCACGATCGCGCAGCGGATGCGCGAGTTCGCGACGCTGCGCACCCTGGGCGCCTCCCGCCGCCAGGTCCTCTGGTCGGTCGTCGTCGAGGCGTTCGTGATCGGCATCCTGGGCTCGCTCGTGGGGTTGTTCCTCGGACTCGGCCTCGCGAAGGTGCTGAACAAGCTCTTCGTCGTCTTCGGGATCGACCTGCCGCAAGGGCAGACCGTCTTCGCCACGCGTACCGTGATCGTCTCGCTGCTCGTCGGCACGATCGTCACGCTCGTCGCCAGCATCCGTCCCGCACGCCGCGCGACCCGCGTCCCGCCGATCGCCGCCGTTCGAGAGGGATCGGTCCTGCCCGTCTCGAGGTTCGCGAAGTATGGGCCCGTGACCGCCCTCGTGATCCTCGCCGTCGCCATCGCCCTCGTCGCGCTCGGTGCGCTCGGGAGCGGCATCGCGACCGGGCCTCGCCTGCTGATGCTGGGCGTCGGCGTGCTGCTGCTCTTCTTCGGAGTCTCGATGAATGCGGCGCGGGCGGTTCGTCCGCTCGCTGCGGCCCTCGGCGCCCCGGCCCGCGCGATCGGAGGCGCGCCGGGGGTCCTGGCGCGCGACAACGCCACGCGGAACCCGGCGCGGACGGCCTCGACGGCCTCGGCGCTGATGATCGGCCTCGCGCTCGTCACCTTCGTGGCGATCTTCGGGGCAGGCGTCTTCAAGTCGTTCGAGGACGCAGTCGACCAGCTTTTCGTCGCCGACTACGCGGTGACGGCGACCAACACGTTCACGCCGATCGACGTCGCGGCGGGGAAGTCGCTCCTGGGACAGCCGGGCGTCAGCGACGTGACGCCGATCCGCGCGGGGTCGGCGCACTTTCTCGGCAGCGACCACGACTTGACCGCCGTGGCGCCGAGCGTCGCCAGCGGGATCCGGATCGATTGGAAGGCGGGTGGCTCGTCCGTCCCGGGGCGCCTGAAAGGCGACGGCTTCTTCACCGACACCGACTATGCGAAGGCGAAGCATCTGCACGTCGGCTCGGTCGTGAACCTCGAGTTCCCGAGCGGCAAGCGCGTCGACCTGCGGCTGCTCGGAACGTACGAGAAGCCGAACGGCGGCTCGCCGTTCGGCGACGCGACCATCTCGACCGCGCTCTTCGACAAGTACATCCCCAGGCCGCGGGACGAGATGGTCCTGATCAACACGCCCGACGGCGTGAGCGACGCGAACACCCAGACGCTGAGGGACGACGTCTCGGCATTCGCCGACGCGAAGGTGCAGACGCGCAACGAGTTCAAGGCGAACTTCATCAAGCCGATCAAGAAGATCCTCAACCTGCTCTACGCGCTGCTCGCGCTCTCGGTGATCGTGAGCCTCGTCGGGATCATCAACACGCTGGTGCTGACGGTCTACGAGCGAACGCGCGAGCTCGGGATGCTGCGGGCCGTCGGCATGACGAGGCGGCAGGTCCGGATGATGATCCGCTACGAGAGCATCGTCACGGCTCTGATGGGCGCTGCGCTCGGAATAGCGGTCGGCGTGTTTCTCGCGGCGCTCGTCACGCGGGCGCTCTCCGGCCAGGGCATCGTCTTCGCGATCCCCTGGTTGCAGCTCGTCTACTTCGTCCTGGCTGCGATCGTCGTGGGCATCCTGGCCGCCGTGATCCCGGCCCGCAGGGCCGCCCACTTGAACGTCCTCGAGGCTTTGCAATACGAGTGACAGGTACGTCCGGAGCTGCGCATAGGCTCCGATCGTGCGACGCCTGCGACCGCTGAGCGAGGAGGAGTGCTACCTCCGCTGCTACGGCTCCGGCGAGGGGATGGTCAGGCTCGTCGAGATCGAGGCGCGACGCCCGCGGGCCCTCGCCCGGATCACCGGTGAGGAGCTGCGCCGGCTCTTCGAGGTTCGCCTGGACTCGCGCGAGGCGGGGCTCGCCGCGTGAGGACGTGCACCCGTTGGAGCCGCCCCGGTACGCGCGCTACGTGGCGTTCATGGGCGCGCCATCGGCGGCCGAAGCCGCTCGGACATGAGCGGCCCTGCGCGCCCCGCACCCGGCGCCGCCCCCGCTGCTAGCGCGGTACCAGACGTCCTCGGCCCGGGCCTGGACGTCGTCTTCTGCGGGATCAACCCGGGCTTCGTCTCGGCTGCCGCGGCGGCGCACTTCGCCAACCCGCGCAACGACTTCTGGCGGCTCCTCCACGAAGCGGGCTTCACGCCTCGGTTGATGCGGCCGGACGAGCAGTTCGAAGTGTTGGGTTTCGGGATCGGTCTCACCAACGCCGCGCCTCGCACGACGCGCGGCTCCGGTGACCTGCGCCGTGCCGACTTCGCGGGTTCCGCCGAGCGCCTGGAACGGCTTGCGCTGAACCTGAAGCCGGGCATGATCGCCTTCGTCGGCAAGGAGGCTCATCGCGGGGCGTTCGGCGATCGTCCAGGCCTCGGGCTGCAACAACGCCGGCTCGGCGAGACGAGGCTCTTCGTGCTGCCTTCCACCTCACCGGCGAACGCGGCGGTTCCGTGGGGCGAGCGTCTGCGCTGGTTTCGCGAGCTCCGGAAGCTCGTCTAGCCGCGCCAGCAGTTCGTTATGGGTGTGCGGCGGTCGCGGCCGAAGGCCTTCGGCGTGAGCCGCACGCCGGGCGGAGCCTGGCGGCGCTTGTACTCGGCCCGGTCGATCAGCGCCAGCGCGCGCTCGACCACGTCAGGGTCGAACCCGTCGGCCGAGAGCTCCTCCCGTGAGCGGTCCTGCTCGACGTAGGCCTCGAGCACGAGATCGAGGGCGGGGTAGGGCGGCAGCGAGTCCTCGTCGAGCTGGTTGTCGCGCAGTTCGGCGCTCGGGGCTCGCTCGATGATCGAGCTCGGGATCAGCTCTCTCCCGGCCTGCTCGTTCAGGTGCCTCGCAAGCCGAAACACGTCGGTCTTGAAGACATCCTTGAGCAGGGCGAAGCCGCCGGCCATGTCGCCGTAGAGCGTCGCGTAGCCGACGGAGAGCTCGGACTTGTTCCCGGTCGCGACGACGAGCCAGCCGAACTTGTTCGAGAGCGCCATCAGGAGCACGCCCCTGACGCGCGCCTGTAGGTTCTCCTCGGCGAGGTCGGGCGCCCGTCCGGCGAAGCTCTGGGCGAGGACGCCTTCGAAGCCCTGCACGATCTCGTCGATCGGCAGCTCGCGGAAGTCGGCGCCGAGGCTCTCGGCGAGCAGGCGCGCGTCACCTCGGGTCTCAGCGGACGAGTAGCGCGAGGGCATCGAGACGCAGTGGACGCGCTCGGCGCCCAGCGCCTCGACGGCCAGCGCGGCGGTGACGGCCGAGTCGATCCCGCCCGAGACGCCGACGACGACCTCGCGGAAGCAGTTCTTCTCGACGTAGTCGCGCAGGCCCAGCTCGAGCGCGAGCCGCATCTGCTCGAGCTCCTCGAGCGGCGTCGCAACGAGCGGCTCCACCGGATCGCCCTGGCTCTTGGGGACGCCGATGTGAACGACCGGGGCCTCCGGGATCGACTCGCGCTCGCGCACGAGGGCGCGGCGACGCACGTCGCGAAGCCGCCGGCCCACCGCGTCGGCCGGGTCGATGTCCACCACGAGCAACGCCTCCTCGAAGCCGGGGGCCCGCGCCAGCACGCGCCCCTCCTCGTCGAGCACGAGCGAATGCCCGTCGAAGATCAGCTCGTCCTGGCCGCCGACGCAGTTGCAGAAGGCGACGAAGCAGGAGTTGTCCCGCGCGCGCGTCGCGAACATCTCCTCGCGCTCGCGGTCGCGCCCGACGTGGAACGGCGACGCCGAGATGTTCGTGAGGAGCTGAGCGCCGGCAAGAGCGAGGTCGGTCGCCGGTGCGCCCGGCTGCCACATGTCCTCGCAGATCGTCGGGCCGATCAGCGTGCCGCCGTGCTCGAGCAGGAGCAGATCGCGGGCGGGAGCGAAGTAGCGGTCCTCGTCGAAAACGCCGTAGTTCGGCAGAAAGCGCTTGCGATAGATCGCCTTCACCTCGCCATCGGTGCACACCGCGCAGGCGTTGTAGAGGTCGCGGTCGAAGTGGGGGAAGCCGACGAGCGCGACGATCCCGTGCGTGGCGCGTGCGATCTCGGCGAGCGACTCCTCCGCGGCGCGCACGAAGCCCGGCCGCAACAGCAGGTCCTCGGGCGGGTAGCCCGTCACTGCGAGCTCGGGGAAGAGGACGAGGTCGGCATCGGCGGTTCTTGCTTCCTCGAGCCGGCCGAGGATGCGCGCGCGGTTCCCGTCGAGGTCGCCCACGGTGGTGTTGATCTGCGCGAGCGCGAGTCTCATTGCAGGTTTTAGCCTATCAGTCGAAAACCCTGGAGGCGTCGCTTGCGATGCCGATCTGGGAGGCCGTACCGGCTTGCCGGTGCGGCCGTTTCAACGGCGGAGGCGAATGGAATTCAGGTCGTCGCGCTGGATCTGGTCTGCGCGGCCGATCAGCTCCTCGATGTCGTCGTGCTCCGCATGCAGGTAACGGCCTGCCAACTCGTCTGCGCGCCCTGAGGCCAGCACGTGCACGAGGCGGGGCGCCAGCTCCGGGGGTGTCCAGGGCGCATCTTCGGAGAAGCCGCTCGTCATCTCCGTCTGCACGAGGCCGGGGCTGAAGAGGAACACCCGAACAGGCGTCTCGCGCAGCGACTCGGCCAGGGTCTCGGCGAGCCGGTTGACCGCGGCCTTGCTCGCCGAGTAGGCGGTGTTCGTCGAGCCCGGGAGGTAGCCGGCGCCGCTGCCGGTGATCACGACCCGCCCTCGGCCGCGCTCGAGCATCCCCGGCAGGACGGTGCGGCAGCAGAGGTAGACACCGAGCGCGTTGACCTCGAACACGTGCAACCACTCGTCCGGGTCGCTCTCCCAGAGCGGGCCTGACCCGTTGGCCACGCCGGCGTTGGCGACGAGCAGGTCGATCGGGCCGAGCCCCCGCTCGACGTCGGCCACCATCCGCTCGACCGCCTCGCGGTCGGTCACGTCCACCTCGACCGCGAGCCCGGCGATCTCCTGCGCGACCTGCTCGACCTGCTCGCGCGTCCGCGCGGCGACCGCAACGCGGGCACCCGCAGCGGCCAACTCCCGCGCGATGCTCGCGCCGATCCCGCGCCCGCCGCCGGTTATCAGAGCGACCTGGCCAGACAGGTCATTCGTCGACATGGCCTGAGGATAGTCGTGCTCTCAACCTCGCGAGCCGGCCCAGGGCCATGCGGACGCCTCCTCGCACAGTCCGGCCCGCACAGGGTTCTGGCGAACGTAGTCGCAGGCATTCCGGAGATGGTCTTCGTCGCGGATCATGAAGGCGGCGAAGCGGTCGCCAAACAGGTGGCCGCTGCGGGCGTACCGTCCGTTGAACGCCTGGGCGTACACGCCGTTGAGCCGGTGGAGCCCGCGCGAGAGGCTCTCGAGCAGGGTCGCGACGATCAGGTGGTAGTGGTTCGTGAGCAAGCAGAAGACGTGAGCGTCCCAGCCCTCGCGCCGAATGGTTTGCGCCAGTAGGGCGAGGAAGAGGCGCTGTCCTCGTCATCGAGAACGATTGCACCACGAGCAACGCCCCGGGCGGTGACGTGGTAGATGCCCTGTGAGGGGAGGAGGTTGCGCGGCAGGCGCGGCACCTTCCGAACGTAGCGCCGCTCCTCTTGTGACCGCTTGTCCGTGGAAACATCGTCACGCCTTCGTGACGCTCGGCCACGGCTCTTCGAGCCGTGGCCGGGGACTGTCCCCGGCCACGGCCGGAACCGCCACGGCTCGAAGAGCCACGGCCTAGGCGCCCCCTACGGCCTTGATGATCTCGCCGAGCGTCTCGGGATTCTCGACCGACGAGAGATCCCCGGGGTCAGTTCCGAGCGCCGTGGCGCGCACGGCCCGCCGCACGATCTTCGCGCTGCGAGTCTTGGGCAGCGCCGAGACGAAGAGCACGCGCTCGGGCGCGAAGGCCTTGCCCAGCTGGCTCGCCGCCAACGCGCGCAGCTCCGCGGCCAGCTCCTCGCTCGGCTGGACGCCGGGCACCAGCGCGCAGACGACCCAGGCCACCTCGCCCTTCACCTCGTGCGGCACCCCGATCGCCGCCGCCTCGGCAACCGAGGGGTGACCGACGACCGCAGACTCGAGCTCCGCGGGGCCCACGCGCTTGCCCGCGATGTTCAGCGTGTCGTCGGAGCGCCCGTGCAGGAACCAGTAGCCGTCCTCGTCGACCGAGGCCCAGTCACCGTGAACCCAGATCCCCGGCAGCCGCCGCCAGTAGCTGTCGAGGTAACGCTCCCGGTCGCGCCAGAAGCCGCGAGTCATCCCCGGGAACGGACGCCGGCAGACGAGCTCGCCGACCTCGCCTCGCAGCGAGCGGCCCCCGGCGTCCACGACGTCCATCGCCATGCCCAGCGCGGGGCCGCCGAGCGAGCACGACTTGATCGGCGCCGCGGGCGTCGGCGAGAGGAAGCACGCTCCGACCTCGGTGCCGCCCGAGCAGTTGATGATGGGGCAGCGCCCGCCCCCGACGTGCTTGTGCAGCCAGCGGTACGGCTCCGGATTCCACGGCTCGCCGGTCGTGACGAGCACCCGCAGCGAAGAGAGGTCGTGGCGCTCGACGAGCTCCGCGCCGTGAGGAATGAGCGCACGCGTGAGCGTGGGCGAGAGGCCGAGGATCGAGACACGCTCGCTCTCGACGAGGCCCCAGAGCCGGTCGGGCTGCGGCCAGTCCGGCGCTCCCTCGGCGAAGACGACCGCGCAGCCGAGCGCCATTCCGCCGACCACCTCCCACGGGCCCATGATCCAGCCCATGTCGGTGACGAAGTGGATCACGTCACCCGCTCGAGCGTCGGCCTGGTAGGCGACCTCGCGCGTGATCGAGACGAGGAACCCGCCGTGGACGTGCAAACCGCCCTTCGGCGGGCCGGTCGTGCCCGACGTGTAGGTCAGGAGGT
>JBBRZN010000020.1:0-34624 GCA_038236705.1 Gaiellales bacterium | reverse complement strand
GGCATCCGCGTCCACGTCATCCCGCGGGTGCGCATGTTCGTGATGGTCACGATGAAGTTGATCGCGGTCGCGATCGACGACGCGGACAGGAGGTGGATCGAGAGGATCCACAGGTCCTGCCCGTTGCCCGGCTCCTTGATCGAGAGCGGCGGGTACGACGTCCAGCCCGCCTGCGCCGCGCCGCCCTTCGCGAAGAAGCTCAGCATCAGCACCACTCCGCCGAGCACGAAGAGCCAGTACGAGAGCGCGTTCAGTCGCGGGAACGCCATGTCCGCCGCGCCGATCATGAGCGGGACGAGGTAGTTCGCGAGGCCCGCCAGAATCGGGACCGAGACGAGGAAGATCATCGTCGTCCCGTGGATCGTGACGAGCTCGTTGTAGCGCTGAGGGCCGATCACGTCTGCATTCGCCTGCGCGAGCTGCGTCCGCATGGCGAGCGCCATCAACCCGGCGAGCGCGAAGAAGACGAGCGACGTTCCCACGTAGAGAACCCCGATCCGCTTGTGGTCGGTCGTGACGAGCCAGCTCGCGACCTTGCCGCGCTGCCACGCCGGGACCGCCTGAGCGTGCGGATCAGCTGCCACTCGGCGGGTTCTCCTTCAGGTACGCGGTGAGAGACTTCACCTGGACGTCCGTCCAGCCGGCCCCGACGGCCGGCATCGTGCGACGCCCGTTCCGCACGAGATCCGCGAGCTGGGTCGCGTCGGTGAGGGTCGGCGCACCGGCGATTCGAGGCCCGATCCCGCCCTCCCCGGCGAGGCCGTGGCACTTCGCGCACACGCCGACGAAGGTCTCCTTGCCGAGGCCGGCTGCCGAGCCGTGCCGCTCGCGCACCCAGGCGTCGTACTGGGCCTGGGGCAGCACCTCCACCTGCGCGATCATCGCGGCGTGTTGGATGCCACAGAACTCGGCACACTGGCCGCGAAAGGTGCCGAGCTTCGTCGCGCGGAACGAGGTGTAGTTCGTCTTGCCGGGAATCGCATCGAGCTTCCCGCCGAGCGCCGGCACCCACCAGCTGTGGTTCACGTCGTGGCCGACGATCTGGAGCCTGACGACGCGGTTGTACGGGAGGCGCAGGTGATCCACGGCGATCGTCCCGTCGGGATAGCGGAACTCCCAGTAGTACTGGTGCCCTTCGACCCGGATCTGCTCGACCGGTGTGGCGCCCTGGGCCGGCGGGATCCCGCTCGTATTGTTGATCCCGGAGACCTTGTAGAAGACGAAGCCCGCGATGATCGCAAGGAGCACGATCGGCCCCGCGGTCCAGGCGAGCTCGACGTTCGTGTGGCCGCGGATCTGCGGGCCTTCGACCTCGCGTGGCCGCCCGCGGCTGCGGTAGCGGACGACGAAGAGGATCAGCGCGCCCTCCACGAGCACGAAGATCCCTCCGGTGATGGCGAGGATCAGCCAGTAGACGTCGCGGATGTTGGCCGCGTTCGGCGAGGCCGGGTCCGGCGGCGCGACTCCGCCGTTGCCCGCGGCCGCGGCGCCTGCGAGCGCCAGCGCGATCAAGACGACCAGAAGGAAAAGCTTGCGGCGCAAGGGCGGTGGCATTCTAAGAGCGATGCCCGAACGGACGCGCGTGCAACTTCCGGCCGGGGTGGGCGAGCGCCTCGAGGTCTTCGTCAACGGGGTCGCGCAGCAGCCCGGCCGGGACTTCCGGAGGGAGGGCGGCGAGCTCGTCTTCGACCGCCGGCTGGTTCGGGAAGGGCAGCTCGGCTTCTTGCGCTGGCTCTCGCTCTTCCTCGGCATCGCGGGCACCTACCGGCAGAACGACAGCGTCGACGTGGTCTACGAGGCAGGCGGTCGCAGAGTCGTTGCCGCCGCGCTGCCGCTGACTCTGGAGGATTAGCGCTTTCAGGCGGCTGTCAGGCAAGGGCAAGCAGCATTCAGCTCATGAACGCGCGTACACCCCTCCTCGTGGCCGTCGTCCCGGCGCTTCTCGTAGCCGCCGGCTGCGGCGGCAGCAAGAGCGCCTCCTCGAACCCCTCCGCCACGACCACGCAGCAGACGACGACCGCCTCGACGACGAGCTCCCCGGGCGCGCTCCAGGGAGAGGCCGCCTCGACTGCCACCGGCGACATCCCGGACAACCAGGTCTTCCTCGTCTACCGCTCGCCGGCCGGCTGGTCGATCAAGTACCCGGAGGGCTGGGCCCGGAGCGGCGGCCCGAACGCCACCACCTTCCAGGACAAGAACAACATCGTCCGCGTCGTGATCCAGCCGGCGGCCCCGCCCACGGTGGCGAAGGTCCGCAGCGACCCCGCGCTGAAGGGCGCGCGGATCACGTCAGGCCCCTCCGCCGTCACGATCGGGAGCCTGCGGGCGATCAAGGTCGTCTACACCACCGAGAGCGCGCCAAACGCCGTCACCGGCAAGCGCGTCAGGCTGACCGTCGACCGCTACTACATCGCTCGAGGCGGCAAGGTCGCGACGATCGATCTCGGCACACCGGTAGGCGTGGACAACGTCGACGCGTACCGGCTGATGATCGAGAGCCTCCGGTGGAAGTAAGGAGCCTGTACCAGGAGCCCGAGCGCCAGGAGGAGGTCGAATGGGGCGCTCTCGAGCTCCACGACGTCTTCAAGATCTTTCGCGCGGGCGACACGGACGTCGTCGCCCTGCGCGGGCTGGACCTGCGGATCGAGCGCGGTGAGCTCGTGGCCATCTTCGGCCCCTCCGGCTCGGGCAAGACGACGCTCCTCCATCTCGCCGCCGGGCTCGACCAGCCCTCGGCCGGCGAGGTGCGGGTGTCCGGGCGCTCGCTCTCGCGCCTCGACGACTCGGAGCTCGCCGACTACCGCGCCAGGGAGCTGGCGCTCGTCTTCCAGACCGGGAACCTCTGGCCGATGCTGAGCGCGCGCGAGAACGTGCTCCTCTCGCTGCGTCTCGCGGGCCGGCGCGACCGGGCGGCCGCCGACGAGGCGCTCGCCCCCTTCGGGCTGGCCAAGCGCGGGAGCCACCGGGCCGGGGCGCTCTCGGGCGGCGAGCAGCAGCGTGTCGCGATCGCCGCCGCTGCGGCGCGAAAGGCTCCGCTCGTGCTCGCGGACGAACCGACCGCGGAGCTGGACGAGCAGAACGAGCGGATCGTGCTGGACGAGCTCCAGCGCCTGCGTGAGGACTTCGGCGCGACGGTCGTCGTCGTGACCCACTCGCCCGCTGTGGCGCGTGCAGCCGACCGGGTCGTCGAGATCCGCGACGGCAAGGTCGCATGAGCGCCCTGGTCCGCTGCCGCAACGTCAGCGTCGTCCACGGCTCGGGCGAGGCGGCCGTGACCGCGCTCGACAACGTCGACTTCGAGGTGGCGGAGGCCGAGACGGTCGCCATGCTCGGGCGCTCGGGCTCCGGCAAGACCACGCTGCTCCACGTCCTGGGCGGGCTCGTGGCGCCGAGCTCCGGCACCGTCGAGCGGGAGACGCCCCGAATCGCGTACGTCTTTCAGAGCGCGAACCTGCTGCCCTACTTCACCTCGTACGAGAATGTCGCCTTCGCCGCACACGTGGCGGGAGGTGAGCGCTGGTCCGAGCTCGACCCCGAGGGGCTGCTCGAGCTGGTCGGTCTCTCCGAGCGGCTCGACCAGCTTCCGAACGAGCTCTCGGGCGGCGAGGCCCAGCGGGTCGCGATTGCCCGCGCGCTCGCCCAGAACCCCCGGCTGCTGCTCTGCGACGAGCCGACCGGCCACCTCGACTCCGACACGGGCGAGCGCGTCCTCCTGCTGCTGGAACGGCTCCAGGAGACCTTCGGCTTCGCGCTCGTCGTCGCGACCCACGATCCCGGCGTCGCCTCGCGGCTCGACCGCGAGCTCGAGCTCCACGACGGGCGCATCGTCCGCGAGCCGGTTGAGGCATGACCACGCTCGCCCTCCGCGGTCTCGTCCGTGCGCCGGCCAACTCGCTGGCGCGTGTCCTGGTGCTCGCCGCGGCGGTCGCCCTCCTCGGCTCGATGCTGATCTTCATCGGCCATTCGCTGCGCACGATGACCCAGAGCTCCGTCCGCAGCGTGCCGCTCGACTGGCAGGGGCCGGTCTCCTCGTACGGCGCGGCGGTGAAGGTGGCCTCCGGAGTGGCGAAGCAGCCGGGCATTCTCGAGGCGGCGCCGGTTGCCACCGCTCCGTTCGCCGGTGCCTCCCACCGGGCTCCGGTCGGAGAGATCCGCTCCTCGGCGGGCGCGATCCTCGCAGTCCCGCCCGGCTATCAGGCGCACCTCAAGACGTTCAGGTTCCTGTACGGCGCCCTTCGTCCAGGCGCGATCGTGCTCGACCAGCAGCTGGCGGCGACCTTGCAGGCGGGGATCGGAGACCGGATCGCGCTGGCGCCCCGGGCCGGCGCCAGGCCGGTCGCGCTGCCGGTCTCAGGGATCGCTGTCGTCACCTCGGCCGAAATGCTCTTCCAGCCGCTGAACCCGCTGGCTGGGCCCGCCGCCGCCCAGCCGCCGGCGAACGTGGCGATCATGCCGATAGACACCTTCGCGCATCGCTTTGCCCCGCTGCTGCCGTCGATCAGCACCGCGAGCCCCGGCTCATCGGCGGTTCCGGGCGCGCAGCGCGGGATCCAGTGGCAGGTCCAGGCGCAGGTAGACCCCCGGGCCCTGCGAGGCAGTCCGGCCAGCGCGCTGAAACAGGCGACGCAGATCCGCAACCGCGTCGAGCGGTCGTTCCCCGGCCAGGTGCAGTTCGTGGACAACCTGGGAGACAACCTGAGCTCGGCGGCCGGCGACGCGCTCTACGCCGAGACGCTCTACATCATGCTCGCCGTCCCGGGCGCGCTCGTCGCGCTGGCGCTCGCCTACCTCACCGCGCTCGGGACCGTGGAAAGCGACCGTCGCGACCTCGGGCTGCTCCGTTCGCGCGGCGCCTCCCGGCGTGACCTGCTCATCCTGACCCTCGCCGAGAGCGCCGTGATCGGCCTGATCGCGGGCGCGATCGGCACCGGTGCGGCGCTGCTCTCCGTGCGGTACCTCGTAAGCAACGCCGGCCCGGTTGGCCCCGTCCGCGCGCTCGTAACCTTCGCGATCTGCGTCGGCCTCGCCTTCCTCGGCGCCGCTGCCGCGCGGGTCGGCGCCGGGCTCGCCGCCTTCCGCGGAAACGTGATCGAAGCGCGCCGAGGCACGCGGTGCAGCGGTGCGCCGCTGTGGCAGCGCCTCTACCTCGACGTGCTCGCGCTTGCGGTCAGCGGCCTCGTCTACTGGCTGACCGCGAGGACCGGCTTCTCCGCGGTGGTGAACCCGGACTCGAATCCCACGCTCTCGCTCTCGGTCTACATGTTCCTGGCGCCGGCGCTGCTCTGGCTCGGGGCGACGCTGCTCCTCGTTCGAGCCCGCGGTCGCGCGGTCGCCTGGGTCGCCCGCAGGGCGGCCGGCAAGCGGGCGACGACGTCGACCGGCTTCCTGCTGGCGAGCGCCGGGCAGCGGGGCGCCGCGATCAACCGCGGCCTCGTCGTGACCGCGCTCCTCCTCGCCTTCGGCGTCAACCTCGGCATCTTCACGGCGACGTACGACCAGCAGACTCGGGTGGACGCCGAGCTGACTCTCGGGGCGGACGTGGTGGTCACGGCGCCGCCTGGCGCGGTCTCCAAGCAGGGGCTCGTGCAGCGGATCGGGCGGGTTAAGAGAGTCGCAGCCGCTACCGCGGTCGACCACTCGTACGCCTACGTCGGCCCCGACCTCCAGGACACATTCGGCATCGACGCGAGCACGTTCACCCGCGCCACGACCCTGCGGGACTCGTACTTCATCGGCGGGAGCGCGTCCCAGATGCTCTCGCGCCTACGCGCGCGCGCGGACGGGATCCTCGTCTCGAAGGAGACGGTCACCGACTACTCGCTCGCCCAAGGCGACCTGCTGAAGCTCCGCGTCCTCGACCGCCAGACCGGCTCCTTCCGGATCGCGCGCTTCCACGTCGTCGGCATCGTCCAGGAGTTTCCGTCCGCTCCCAGGGACTCGTTCATGGTCGCGAACCTCGCCTACCTGCAGAGCGTGACGCACGACCCGGGACCGAACCTCGTCTTCGTCAAGGCGCCGTCCGGCCCGGTGGCCGCCTCCAAGCGGATCGCGGCGTCCACCCGGAGCTTCGGCACGCAGGTCAAGAACATCCGCCAGCAGGCGGTTCAGACCTCGAGCTCGATCACAGCGGTCGACCTCGCCGGGATCAGCCGGATCGAGGAGGCATTCGCGATCCTCCTGGCCGCCGCGGCGATCGGCCTATTCGTGCTGGTCGCGCTCGCGGAGCGCCGCCACGAGTTCGCCACGATGGCAGCGCTTGGAGCCTCGCTGCGCTCGATTGCGGCCTTCGTCTGGAGCGAGGCGGCGCTCGTCGTCAGCGCGGCGCTCGCCTGCGCGGCGAGCCTCGGCTGGCTGCTGGCGAAGATGCTCGTGGCGATGCTTCAGCATGTCTTCGACCCCCCGCCGGACCACCTCGCGATTCCGTGGACGTTCCTGGCCGGCCTCGCCGGAGCGGCCGTTCTCGGAGGCGCGGTCGCGGTCGCCCTGGCCTCGCGCGGGCTCGCACGGCTACGGTTGGGGTCGATTCTGCGAGAGGAATGAGGATGGAACCGCGGGTTCTGATCGTCGAGGACGACGCCGAGCTGCGCGGGATCCTGGTTCGCGGGCTCGCCGAGGAAGGCTTTCGAGCGGAGGCCGCGGGCAGCGGGGCAGAGCTCCTGCGCAGGGCCGCCGTGACCCCGGCCGACGCCCTCGTGCTCGACATCGGCCTGCCGGACACGGATGGCCGAGACCTGTGCCAGGCGCTGCGCGCCCAGGGCGTCGACGCGCCGATCCTCTTCCTGACCGCCCGCGAAGCCCTGGTCGAGCGGTTGTCCGCCTTCCGCGCGGGCGGCGACGACTACCTGACGAAGCCGTTCGCGTTCGCCGAGCTCGTCGCGCGGCTGCAGGCGCTCGTCCGCCGCGGCCGGCCGGACGAGCCGTCGGCGCGGTCGGGACTGCACCTCGATCCCGCCCGCCACGCCGTCTCGTCCGGTGAGACCACGGTTGCGCTGACACCGACGGAGTTCCGCCTGCTCGGGCGCCTGCTCGGGAGCACCGGCGAGGTCATCCGTCGCCGAGACCTCGTTCGAGCCGGCTGGCCCGAGGGCGCCCGCGTGCACGACAACACCCTCGACGCGTACATCTCGCGCCTGCGCCGGAAGCTCAAGGAGCTCGGGGTGGACGCCGCGATCTCGACGGCGCACGGTGTCGGCTACAGCCTCGAATGAGGCTGCGCCCGAACCTGCGCGGCATTCGCGCCCGCTTGCTGCTCGCCGTGCTCGGCGCGGTCACGCTCGCGGTCGCGGCCATGACGGTCGGGTTCAACGTGATCCTGGCCGGCAGTCTGAACCACAACGCGAACGACCTCGCCCGGGCCCGCGCGGCCGCCCAGTTGGACTCGTTCAGGTTCTCCGCAGGACGCCTGCGGATGGGCGAGACGCCTGACGAGGCGCTCGGTCAGACCCAGCTCTGGGTGTTCTCGCGCGGCCGCGCCGTCGAAGCTCCCCGGGCGGCGCAGCCGGTGGCGGCTGCCGCGCGCTCGCTCGCCGGTGGGGGGCGGAGATTCCTGGACGTAAACGGCTCCGACCTGCGGCTCTACGCCGCGCCCGCGGTCTTCGGCGGGAAGCGCCTCGGCACCGTGGTCGCCGGCGTCTCGCTCGCTCCGTACGAGCAGACCCGCAGGACCACGCTGATCGGCTCGCTCGCCTTCGCGCTCCTCCTGCTGCTCGTGGTGGCGCTGGCCGCCCGCTGGCTGCTGGCGGCGGCGCTGCGCCCGGTCGCGCGCATGACCGAGGCTGCCGCGGACTGGAGCGATCGCAGCCTCGACCGGCGCTTCGAGCTTGGCGTGCCGCATGACGAGCTGACCCGCCTCGCCGCCACGCTCGACAACCTCCTCGACCGCATCGCCGCCAGCCTGCGGCACGAGCAGCGCTTCTCGGCCGAGCTCTCGCACGAGCTGCGGACCCCGGTCGCCCGGATCGCCGCCGAGGCCGACCTGGCCCTGAGGCGCGAGCGGCCGGGAGCCGAGTACCGCGCCTCGCTGGAGGTCGTGCTCCGGAACGCGCAGCAGGTCGCCTCCACGATCGAGGCGCTCGTCGCTGCCGCCCAGCAGGAGGCGGGCCTCGCGCGTGGCACCGCCGACGCCTACGAGGCCGCGGCCAAGGTCGCCAGGGCCTGCGAGCCCGCGGCCTCCGAGCGCGGCGTGACCGTGCAGGTCGAGAGGCCCCCCGGGCCGGTGCGGGTGGGCGTCGACCCGGAGCTCGCGAGCAGCATCCTCCAGCCGGTCGTCGAGAACGCGGTGCGCTACGGCCGCGACCACGTCCAGCTCTCGGTCGCCCGCAACGGCAGCAAGGTCGTCTACCTCGTCGAGGACGACGGGCCCGGCGTGGACGAGGCGGAGCGCGAGCGCATCTTCGAGGCCGGCCGGCGCGGCACCGCGGCGAGGGACGGCGAGGGCGCCGGGCTCGGGCTCGCGCTGGCACGGCGCCTGGCGCGCGCGGCCTCGGGCGACGTCGAGGCGATGCCGAACGGCTCGGGCGGCCGCTTCGCGGTCAGCCTTCCTACTGCTTAATCTGCGAGCGCGAGCACCTCGTCGAGGACGCCCAGGCCCTCGTCGAGCTCCTCGCGGGTGATCGTCAGCGGCGGGGCGATGATGACCACGTTCCAGTGAGTCATCAGGTAGAGGCCGCGCTCCATCGCCGCCTTCATCAGCTTCCCGATCGGCGCTGCCGCCTCGCCCGTCGCGTTGAACGGGACGAGCGGCTCGCGGGTCTCACGGTCGCGCACGAGCTCGACGCCCCAGAAAAGGCCCTTGCCGCGCAGCTCGCCGATCGAGGGGTGGTGCTCCGCGAGCCGCGGCAGCTCCTCGGCCAGCACCTCGCCCATCGCGGCGGAGTTCTCGACGATGCCCTCCTCCTGGAAGGCCTCGATCGAGGCAATCGCCGCGGCGCAGGCGAGCACGTGGCCCGAGTAGGTGAGCCCGCCGGCGAAGTACTTGTCTCCCAGCCAGTCGGCGATCTTCTGGTTGACGACCATCGCGCCGAGCGGCACGTAGCCCGAGTTGATCCCCTTCGCGACGGTGAGGATGTCGGGAACGACGTTCCAGTTGTCGCAGCCGAACCACTTGCCGGTGCGGCCGAAGCCGGCCATCACCTCGTCGAGGATGAGCACGATCCCGTGCCGGTTGCAGACCTCGCGGATCGACTCGAGGTAGCCGTCGGGCGGGACGATGATCCCGTTCGTGCCGACGATCGTCTCCATGATCACGGCGGCGACGTTCTGCGGGCCCTCGTACTGGAGGACGTCCTCGAAGTGGGGCGCGCCCAAGCAGACGGGGCACGGGTCGGGGTGCCCGGCCGGGCAACGGTAGGTGTAGGGATCGAGCATCCGCACGACGCCGGGGATCCCTGGCTCGGCGGGCCACCGGCGCGGGTCGCCGGTCAGGGTGATCGCGCCGGCCGTCGCGCCGTGGTACGAGCGGTAGCGGGCGATCACCTTGTGGCGGCCGGTGTACCAGCGCGCCAGCTTGATCGCGTTCTCGTTGGCCTCGGCGCCGCCGTTGGTGAAGAAGGACATCGTCAGGTCGCCGGGAGTGACCTCCGCGAGCAGGCGCGCCAGCTCGGAACGCGTCTCGTGCGCCATCGGTGGGCCGATCGTGCAGAGCTTGTCGGCCTGCTCCTTGATCGCCGCGACCACCTTCGGGTGCTGGTGGCCGATCGAGACGTTGACGAGCTGCGAGGCGAAGTCGAGGTAGCGGTTGCCGTCGTGATCCCAGAAGTAGCGCCCCTCGGCGCCTGCGACCGGCACCGGGTTGAGCTGGTCCTGCACCGACCAGGAGTGGAGGACGTGCCGCTTGTCCAGCTCCTGGATTCGCTTTGCGTCGAGCCTCTGTTCCACCGCCATAGCTCGATCCTACTTCGGGAACGCGCTCGGGATCGAGCCCGGGGGCTTGCCGATCACGATCGCGATCTCCTTCCGGTCGGTCAGCGTGATCGCGCTCGGGTCGCCCGAATAGCGCTTGCCGTCGACGTAGAAGGCGATCGGCGCCTTCGGCTTGCAATAGCCGCCGACGCAGGTCGGCGTCAGCGCCACCGCCCATTCGGTGAAGAGCTCGCCCAGACGGTTTGGCTCATTCCGCTGCGATTCGGTATGCAGCACGCCGTCGTCGGAATGCGTGTGCAGTGGCGAGATGCACGGCTTCCCACAGGGCGGGTTGATGCCGCCGTATTCCGTCGTACCGTCGGGTGCCGGTCCGCTGTGCACGGCCGGATCGTGGATGTCGATCCCCAGCGCCGCAGGTACCGGCTGTGCTGCGCCGTTGACGAAGACGTCCAGGTGCGCGTGTACGTGGTAGGCGAAGAATTCATGCGTTTCCGGCTCGAGGCCGGCCTGCCGCGTGAGGCCGATTGGATCGGCCGGCGCGGGCCAGGGCGCCGCGTCCGTCGCGTGAGTGGGCGCCGCTAACGTCGTGCCCTGAGTTGCGCCCTTCTTGCCGTCGCAACCGGCAAGTGCGACTAGGAGCATCGCGAAAGCACCTACCTGGAGCAACCTCATTCGACCACCATAGTCGCCGCCGGGAGATACCCTGGGCGTCGACCGCGAGGAGGATTGAGATGACCGAGGTTGCGGAGCAGTTCACCGAAGAGCGGGCAGGCGAGATCGCTCGCATCACCCACTGGATCGACGGCGCTCCCGTCGGGGGCACCTCCGGCCGCAGCGGTCCCGTCTTCAACCCCGCGACCGGCGTCCAGAGCGCCTCTGTCGACTTCGCCAGCCCCGAGGAGGTCGACGCTGCCGTGCAGGCGGCCAAGCGCGCCTTCGCGAGCTGGCGCACGATGTCGCTCTCGCGTCGCACCGAGATCTTCTTCCGCATCCGCGAGCTCGTCCACGACCACTCCGACGACCTCGCACGAGCGCTGACGCTCGAGCACGGCAAGGTCTTCTCCGACGCGAAGGGCGAGGTCGCGCGCGGGCTGGAGGTGATCGAGTTCTGCTGCGGGATCGCCCAGCTGATCAAGGGCGAGCACTCCGAGCAGGCCTCGACCGGGGTCGATGTCTACTCCATTCGCCAGCCGCTCGGCGTCGTCGGCGGGATCACGCCGTTCAACTTCCCGGCGATGGTGCCCATGTGGATGTGGGCGCCCGCGATCGCGTGTGGCAACACCTTCGTCCTGAAGCCCTCCGAAAAGGATCCCTCGGCCTCGATGCTCACCGCCGAGCTGCTGAAGGAGGCCGGGCTTCCCGACGGTGTCTTCAACATCGTGCACGGCGACAAGGTCGTGGTGGACGCGGTCCTCGAGCACCCCGGCATCGCCGCGGTCAGCTTCGTCGGCTCGACGCCGATTGCCCGCTACGTCTACGAGACGGGAACGAAGAACGGTAAGCGCGTCCAGGCGCTCGGCGGGGCGAAGAACCACATGATCGTCCTCCCCGACGCCGACATCGCCATGGCGGCCGACGCCGCGGTCAGCGCCGGCTACGGCTCGGCGGGCGAGCGTTGCATGGCCGTCTCGATGCTGGTCGCCGTCGGCCATGCCGCCGACGAGCTCGTCGACGCGATCAAGGAGCGCTTGCCGAACGTGAAGGTGGGCGACGGGATGAACCCCGACTCCGAGATGGGCCCCCTCGTCACGCGCGAGCACCGCGACAAGGTCGCCTCGTACATCGGGAAGGGCGCCGACGAGGGCGCGACCATCATCACGGACGGGCGGGAAACGACTCCCGACGGGAATGGCTTCTTCCTCGGCGTGACGCTGATGGACGACGTCAAGCCCGAGATGGACGTCTACAAGGACGAGATCTTCGGCCCCGTGCTCGGCGTCACCCGCGTAGAGACCTACGATGAGGCGGTCGAGCTCGTGAACGACAACCCCTACGGCAACGGGGTTGCAATCTTCACGCGCGACGGCGGCGTTGCCCGCCGGTTCCAGTTCGACGTCAAGGCAGGCATGGTCGGCGTCAACGTGCCGATCCCGGTGCCGGTCGCCTACTACTCGTTCGGCGGCTGGAAGAACTCGCTCTTCGGCGACCTGCACATCTACGGGCCTGAAGGGATCCAGTTCTACACGCGCGGCAAGGTCGTCACCTCACGCTGGCCGGACCCGGCCACCAGCGAGGTCGACCTCGGCTTCCCGCAAACGCGTTGATCATCGGCGTCGCCCTCTTCGAGGGCGCCGAGGAACTCGACTGGGCCGGCCCGTGGGAGGTGCTGGCCGCCTGGGCGGAGCAGTGGCCCGAGGACGGCGTGCGGGTGTTCACGCTCGCGCGCGAGGACGGGCCCGTCACCTGCGCGAAGGGATTGCGCGTCCTCCCGGACGAGACCTGGGAGACCGCGCCTCCGCTCGACGTGCTCGTCTACCCGGGCGGGCGCGGGACGAGGGCGCAGCTCGGTGACGAGACCGTGCGTGCGTGGCTACGCGGGATCGCCGGGAGCGGCGCGCTGATGACGAGCGTCTGCACCGGCTCGCTCGTCTTCGCGGACGCAGGCCTGCTCGACGGCAAGCCTGCGACGACGCACTGGGGCTCGCTCGAGCTGCTGCCGACCCTCGGGAACGAGATCGAGGTTCGGCCCGACGATCGCTTCGTCGACACCGGCGAGGTGATCACCGCGGCGGGAGTCTCGGCCGGAATCGATATGGCCCTGCACCTGGTCGCCCGGCTCCACTCGCCCGAGCGCGCACGCGAGGTGCGGCGCTACATCCAGTACGACCCCGAGCCGCCCGTCTAGCCGATGAAGCGCGCGAGCATCTGCTGCATTGGACTCGCGATGCTCGTCACAGCGTGCGGGTCACATGGGACAACCCGCCTCACGATCTATGCCTCGCGGGGCATGACCGAGACGACGTTCCATCTTCGATGCTCTCCGGCTGCAGGCGACGTGCCCGACCCGGCCTCGCTTTGCATGAGGCTGGAGAAGCGATCGCGCGAGATGCTGTCTCCGAAAATCACCAGCGTCTGCTCGGGCAACCCAATCGACTCCGGCGGAGTCGGAGTGCGTGGCACGTATGAGGGGAGACGAGTGAACATGGCCACGAGCGACTGTGCCCAACCGGTGGGCATTGCGGCCTACCGTCTATGGGCTTCGGGGCTGCCCTCGCCCTTCGGCCCTAGATCTTGAAGTCGAGCGCCGGCCCGAGCTTCGTCGTGCCGTAGAAGAACGTCACGGCGTAGGTGCCCGCCCCGCGGTTCGGGTAGTGGCGCTTCCAGATCAGCTTCACCTGATACATCGAGCCGGAACGCGTGAGGCGGAAGCTGTGGCAGACGCGAGCTGCGGTCGGGTCCTTGACGCAGATCTTCACGCGCCCGGTGAAGCTGAACGTGCCGACGCGCAGGTAGCGCACGCCCTTGAGCTTCGCTACGGAGGTGCAGTAGTCGCCGGTGGGACTGCAGTAGCTCTCCTTCGCGCCGGCCGGCGCAACCAGCACGAGCGCGGCGAGCGCCACAGTGGCCACCAGCAGCGTCCGCACTAGGCGACCGCGGTCCTGGACTTCAGCTCCTGGCCGAACCGCGCTCGTGCGACGTACTGCCCGATCCCGGGCGACGCCACCAGCTCGTCGCCCTCGACGAGCACGTGCCCGCGCAGGAGGACGACCTCCGGCGAGCCTGTCACCTCGGTGCCCTCGTAGAGGTTGTAGTCGGTCTTCGAGTGCTGGTTCTCGGCGGTGATCGTCAGCTTCTTCTCGGGGTCGAAGACCACGATGTCCGCGTCGGAGCCGACCGCGATCGTGCCCTTGCGCGGGTAGAGCCCGAACAGCTTCGCGGGGCTCGTCGCGAGCAGCTCGACCATCCGGTTGAGCGAGATCCGGCCGCCGCGCACGCCGAACTCGTGGATCATGTGCAGCCGGTTCTCGAGCCCGGGGCCGCCGTTCGGGATCTTCGAGAAGTCGTCCTTGCCGAGCGACTTCTGGCCGTCCCAGAGGAACGCGCAGTGGTCTGTCGAGATCGCCGAGAGCTTGTCGGTGCGCACCGCGTTCCAGAGGTGCTCCTGGTTCTCCTTGTCGCGGGGCGGCGGCGTGTAGACGTACTTCGCGCCCTCGAAGTTCGGCTTCTCCAAGTAGGTGTAGTCGATGAAGAGGTACTGGGTGCAGGTCTCGCCCCAGACGTCCCAGCCCTTGTCGCGGGCCAGTTCGATCGGCTCGATCGACTCCTTGCACGAGACGTGCACCACGTAGAGCGGCGAGCCCGCCACGCGCGCAAGCTGGATCGCGCGGTTCGTGGCCTCGCCCTCGGTTTCCGGCGGGCGGGTGAGCGCGTGGTACTTGGGCTCGGTCTTGCCCTCTGCGAGCGCCTGTTTCACGAGCACGTCGATCGCGTCGCCGTTCTCGGCGTGCACCATCACGAGCGCACCGGTCTCGGCGGCGACCTCCATCGTCTTGAAAAGCGTCTCGTCGCTCACCATCAGGGCGCCCTTGTAGGCCATGAAGAGCTTGTAGGAGGTGATCCCTTCGTCAGGGAGCGTGGCCAGCTCCTCGAGCGTGCCTCCCTCGTCGAGATCGGTGACCGCCATGTGATACCCCATGTCGATCACCTGCTTGCCGTTGGCCTTCGCGCGCCACTCGGCGATCGCGTCGGCGAAGGTCGACCCCTGTGGCTGGATGATGAAGTCCACGTGGCAGGTCGTGCCGCCGAAGGCCGCGGCGGTCTGGCCCGACTCGACGTCGTCGATCGTGGTCGTCCCGCCGAACGGCATGTCCAGGTGCGTGTGCGGGTCGACGAGGCCCGGCAGCACGTATTTGCCGGTCGCGTCGATCACCTTGTCGGCGGCATTCTCGAGCGACTCGCCTATCAGCGTCACGGTCTCGTCCTCGACGTAGATATCGGCGACGTAGTCGTCGGCGGCGGTAATGACCCGTCCGCCCTTGATCAGTACAGACATTCCGGGCCTCCTCTGGCGATCAGCGCGAGCGTAGAAGAAAACGGGGCCCCTCGCGAGCGAGGAGCCCCGTCGGACTCATTCGGGTCTAAGCGCCACCCGGAGTTACCTTGATGGTCTCTTTCTTCCAGCTGCCGCCGTTCACGTCGACGCCCTCGGCGTCGAGCTCGTCAACCGCGTCCTGGGCGATGTCGCTCCGGTAAGCGTCGCTGCTCGGTGCCTTCGCGATCACCTTGAACTGCTTGGCGATCTGCGCAGTCCGGTCGAACGCCGCCTTGTCCATCACGCCGATCCCGTTCGGAGCCGGCCAGACGAGCGCGTTGATCTCGTTCATCATCCAGGTCTGGTGGCCCTTGCCGAGCGTGGGGCCGTTGTCGACCACGATCTGGGTGCATTCCTGGAGGTGGTCACGGCAGTACGCCCACCCCTTGAAGCTCGCCGCCAGGAACTTCTTGGCGGTTGCCTGGTTGTCCTTGTCGGCGATCCAGTCGCCCCGGACGAAAATGCCGTCCTCGAGCATCCCGGTGCCGGCGTCCTCCATCTTGATCACGTTGAGGTCGCTCGGCTGGTAGAGCTTGCCGGTCTTCGGGTTCTTCGACTCGAGCACCTGGGCGAGCTCGTTGTACGTCATCGCAGCGGCCGCGTCGACCTGCCGCTTGAGGAACAGGTCCATGTTGAATGGCTGATTGACGATGGTCACGCCGGTCTTCGGGTCGATGTTGTTCTTGTTCAGCGCGGCGTAGAGCTCGTTCTCGTTGCCGCAGCACCACACGCCGACCTTCTTGCCCGCCATCTGGCCGATCGAGGTGATGTTGGTGTCCTTCCACGTCAGCTCGGTCATGCCGCTGCGCGTGAAGACCTGGGCGATGTTGACCAGGTTCTGGCCCTTGTCGCGCGAGGCGAGCAGGCTTGGCAGCCAGTCGATCCCGAACTCGGCCTGCTTGCCGAGCACGACCTGCTCCGGCGTGATGCTCGGCCCGCCGATCTTGAGGTTGACGTCGAGGCCCTCCTCGTCGTAGTAGCCCTTGGCCTTTGCGGCGTAGTAGCCGGCGAACTGGGCCTGGGTGACCCACTTCAGCTGGAGCGTGATCTTCTTCTTGGCGCCGCCGCCAGTGCTCTCCGACGACTTGCTGTCCCCGCCGCCGCAGCCGGCGACGAGGATGCCCACGAGCACCGCCAGTCCCGCGAGCAGGAACCTTCGACTCTTCATCCGTTCCCCTTTCCGTTCGATGAGCTCAGTCCGGACCGCACCATTCTGCACCCTTGCTCACTCCGTATGGAAGTCCCGTCTGGACGGATCCCACGACGTCGTCAGCCGCTCGGCCAGCGCGACGGCTCCGTAGAAGAGGATCCCGAACGCGCTCGCGAGCATGATCCCGGCCCAGGCGACCGGGAAGTTCGAGTACGACGACGCGTTCAGGATCGCCACGCCGAGCGCAGTGATCGGTCCGCCGAAGTACTCTCCGACGATCGCCCCGATCATCGACAGCACGCTCGCGATCTTCAGGCCCGCGAAGAGGTGCGGCAGCGACGCGGGGATCCGCACTCGCCGGAAGACCGTCCCCCGCCCGGCCGCGTAGGAGCGCATTAGCTCGATCGATCGCGGGTCGACCGAAGTGAGCCCGCGGACCGTGTTGATCAGCACCGGAAAGAAGCAGAGCACCGAGGCGATCGCCATCTTCGAGAACGGGTTCAAGAGGCCGAACCAGTCGTTCATGATCGGCGCGAACGCGATGATCGGGATCGCGTTGGCCGCGACCGCGAACGGCATGAATGCCGTCCCGAGCGGGCGGTAGGCCGCGAAGAGCAGCGCGGCCAGGATGCCGAGGCCGGAGCCGAGCGCGAACCCGCCTAGAGCTTCCTTGAACGTGTAGATGCCCGCGTGCCAGAGTGTGCCACGCTCGTCCCAGAACGTCTGGGCGATCACCGTCGGCTTGGGAAGCAGGAACTCCTGGACGTGAAACGCGGTGACGAGGCCCTGCCAGGCGCCGATGCCGATTGCGAACACCGCGATCGCGGGAGCCCAGTCGAGCACCCGGCGCCGAACCAGCGCGTAGCTCACGCCTCTGCCCCCGCTCCGAGGACGTCGGCCCCGGCCGCTGCCAGCCGCTCGCGCACCTCGGTCACCAGCTCGAAGAAGCGCGGCTCCTCGCGCGTGCGGCCCGTCCGCGGTTGCGGCAGGTCCACTTCGACGATGCCGGCGATGCGGCCGGGTCGCGCCGACATGACGACGACCCGCGTCGAGAGGAAGACGGCTTCCGGAATCGAGTGCGTCACGAAGACGATCGTCGAGCCGCTCGCGTCCCAGATCCGCAGCAGCTCGAGGTTCAGCCGCTCGCGCGTCATCTCGTCCAGGGCGCCGAACGGCTCGTCCATCAGCAGCAGCGCCGGGTCGAACGAGAGCGCGCGGGCGATCGCGACCCGCTGCTGCATCCCGCCGGAGAGCTGCCACGGGTGGTTGTCCTCGAAGCCCTCCAGCTCGACGAGCTCGAGCAGCTCCCGGACGCGGGCCGCGCGCTTCTCGCGGCTCCACTTGAGCAGCTCCAGCGGCAGCGCGATGTTCTTCGAGACCGTGCGCCAGTCGTAGAGCACCGCTTCCTGGAAGACAATCCCGTAGTCGTGGTCGAGCCGCGCGCGGTGGGCCGGTTTGCCGTTCACCTCCACGCTGCCCTCGCTCGGCTCGATCAGGTCGCCGATGATCCGCAGCAGCGTCGACTTGCCGCAGCCGGAGGGGCCGATCAGCGAGATGAACTCCCGCGGGCGGACCTCGAGGTCGATCCCGGTCAGCGCCGTCACGCCTGTCTTGAACGACTTGGAGAGACCCTTGATCGAGACGGCCGGCTGAGACTCGCTCAAGCGATGTTCTCCGGGGCGCGGCGCAGGATGAGGCGCTCGGCGATCAGGACGGCGGCGAAGAATGCAAGCCCTAGGGCCGCGCAGACGATGTTGGTCGCCCAGAGCCTCGTGGGGGCGGTCGAGTAGTACTGGTTGAAGTTGACGATCGCGCCGCCGAGCCCGTCCTGGATCGAGGCCGGAGTCTCGCCGATGATCGCGCCGATCACGCTCGCGGTCGCGGAGATCTTCAGCGCCGAGAAGACGAAGGGCAGCGAGGCGGGCAGACGCAGCTTCCAGAGCACGTCGTTGCGACCGGCCGCGTAGGAGCGCATCAGCTCGAGGGAGCGGGGATCGGGCGAGAGCAGGCCGCGCAGCGTGTTCATCGCGACCGGGAAAAAGGTCAGGTAGGCGGCGATCACCGAGACGGCGATCCACGGCTCGACGCCCTTCGTGCCCAGCCCGAGGACCACCATCGGCGCGACGGCGAGGATCGGCACGGTCTGCGAGATCACGATGTAGGGCAAGAGGCCGCGGCGCAGGATCCGCGAGTGCGCGAGCAGGATCGCCAGGGCGAAACCGATCACCCCGCCGAGCAGGAAGCCGATCAGCGCCTCCTTGCCGGTGAAGAGCGCCCAGTGCCACTCGTAGTGGAGCAGGGTCGGCCCTCCAGGCTGGAGCGGCTTCGTCAGGACGCTCAGCATCTCGTGGATGTGCGGCATGGTGGTCTCGTCGACGGTGAACGGCCACGTGATCCCGACGCGCTCGCCGATCCAGCGGTAGGCCTCCCAGAGACCCCAGAAGACGGCCAGCCCGACGAGCACGAGTGCCACTCGCTTCGCTCCCCGCACCGTGTCGGCGCCCCTAGCCCGCCGCGGCTGCTCGATCGCAATGGCGGCCACCGGCGATGATTACCACACTCCGGCCGACGAAGTTAGAGTCGTGCCGTGCCTCTCGATCCCGCGAGAACCGTCGCCGAGCTGAAGGAGCTGCGCGAGCTCACGGGCGACGAGAACGGCGCACAGCGTGTCGCCTGGACCGAGACCTGGGAGACGGCACGTGGCTGGTTGCGCGAGAAGCTCGCGGATCTGCCGCTGGAGGAGGAGATCGACGAGGCCGGCAATCAGTGGTGGACGCTGCGCGGGGCGAGCGAGCAAGCGGTGCTGATCGGCGGGCACATCGACTCGGTCCCCAACGGCGGCTGGCTCGACGGCACGCTGAACGTCCTCGCGGGCGTCGAGGTCGTGCGCCGGCTCGCCGAGGAGGGCGAGCCGGTCGTGACCGTGCGGCTCGTGAACTGGGCCGACGAGGAGGGGGCGCGCTTCGGACGCTCGCTCTTCGGCTCGAGCGCGGCGGCGGGCTCGATGGCCGACCAGGACGAGCTGCGGCAGCGTCGCGACGCCGAGGAGATCGCGCTCCCGGACGCGCTCAGCGAGCATGGGGTCGAGCTCGACGGGGCGCTCGACGCGCGCAGGCAGCTCGAGCACGCCGCGGCCTATCTCGAGCTGCACATCGAGCAGGGGCCGGTGCTCGAGTCGATGGGTCTCGCGCTGGGCGTCGTGCTCGGCACCTTCGGCGTCGAGCGTCACCAGGTGGCGTTCACCGGCCAGGCCGCGCACGCGGGGTCGACGCCGATGGACAAGCGCCGAGATGCACTGGCGGGCGCAGCCAAGCTCGAGCTCGAGATCCGCGAGATCGCAAAGTGCACCGGCGAGGGCGCCGTCTGCACCATGGGCGGGGTCGTGACCAAGCCGGGGATCGTCACCTCCGTCGTCGAGACCGCCGAGTGCCTGCTCGACCAGCGCCACCTGGACGCCGGGAAGCTGGCCGCGATGCTCGACGAGGCGAAGGCGGCCTCCGAGCGCTACGCCAGCGAGGAGGACGTCGAGGTCGCGTGGGAGCGGATCTGGAACATCGAGCCGATCCTGTTCGACGACGCGCTGATCGAGCTGGCGGACGAGTCGATCCGGGAGGTCGCGGACGAGTCGCACCGCCTGCCGAGCGGGCCGCTGCACGACGCCGCCGAGGTTGCGCGCGCGGGCGTGCCGACCGTGATGCTGTTCGTCCAGAGCCTGCGCGGCCTCTCGCACACCAGGTTCGAGGACACGAAGGAAGAGCACCTCGAGCTCGCGGTGCAGGCGCTCGATCGGCTGGCGGACAAGACGATCGCCCGCGTGGCCGCCGGCTAGCGACGTTCCAGTTTCGGCACGAAGCCGTCACCCACGCGTGACGATTTCGTTGGCACGCTCGAGGCATTAGGTTCGCGGCCTTCCTAGTCGTCGCCCTCGCGCTCGCGGGCGCTGCCCAGGCCGGTGAATACCGGACGGTCGCGCTGCCCCCTGCCGAGGATGTTTCGCTGCCTTTCGGGTGCGACTGGGGCTACGACTGGGACGAGCGCTGCTACCGCGACGACCTCGACCGCCTTGAGCTGGGCGGCGCGGGCGACAAGGTGCGGCGCTCGGCGTTGCGCTTCTCGCTCGCGGCCCTGCCGCCTTCGGCGACCGTCTTGAACGCTGAGCTGTGGCTGCGCTACGACGGCACCTGCGTGGCGCCCAGGCGGGAAACCCGTCCCTGCGACGGTCGTGGCTTCGCGTTCGAAGCGCGGCCGATCTTCACGTCGCGGTGGTACTCCCGGCGAGAAGTGGCGTTCGGGCCTGCGATCTCGTTCGCGGAGCTCGAGCCATCGGCGAGTCCGCAATTGGTCGTCTGGGACCTGACCAACCTCGTCGCCGACTGGTTCTCCGGCGGCTACCCGAACAAACGGCGTCCTGCTCAAGCTCGCTGACGAACAGGAGGACTATCTCGTCAGCGGTCCCGCCTTCCCGAGCTCGAGCTACTCCGATCCGGAGCAACGCCCTCGGCTGATGGTGACCTACGTGTCCTAGTAGGTAGGAGGGCTTGACGAAACCTAGGCTGTGCCCTCGGGCCGCACTGCTCGCCCGAGGCGGCGTCCTCAGTCGCACCCGTAGCCTCCGGCTACGAGAACTACCTGCGTCCTTGCCTCGGAACGATCAGCGCACCCCGAGGACGAGCGAGGTTCCGCCAAGCCCTCCTAGAAGAACCGCACGAGCGCGACACCAGTGGCCAGCAACACGACCCCGGTAGCGCGGCCGGCGCTCAACTGGTGTTCGCGGTAGAGCACGCCGAAGTGGTCGAGCAGCACCGCGCAGACGAGCTGCCCGAAGATCACCGCCGCGAAGAGGTTGAGTGCGCCGAGGCGTGGCGCCGCCGCGACCGTGCTCGCCACGTAGCCGGCTCCGACCGCGCCCCCGAGCCACGCCCACCAGGGGATCTGCCCGAGCTTGTCAGTGTTGACCACGCCGCGCGTAGCGACCAGCGCGAGCAGGAACAGCACCACCGTTCCGAGGCCGAACGAGATCATCGAGGCGCGAATCGGCCCGCCGACCCACTCGGCAAGCCGCGCGTTGAGCCCGGCCTGAAGGGGAAGCCCGCCGCCTGCGACGAACGCGAGCACGAGGAAGACGAAGGCCATTGCGAGCGGTTTTCGGGACGGTATGCTCGTTCCCCTGCCACTGACCGGGGAGGAGCAGATGCTGAGCTTTGGTGTGACCGTCCTGCCGGACCCGCCGTACACCCGGCTCGTCGAAGTGCTGCAGAAGGCCGAGCAGCAGGGCTTCGAGTACGGCTGGACCTACGACTCGCACATCCTCTGGCAGGAGAGTTACGCGCTGCTCGCGATCGCCGCGACCCAGACCGAGAAGATCAAGCTCGGGCACTGCGTCACGAACCCCGGCATCCGTGACCCGACGATCACCGCGAGCTGGTACGCGACGATGCAGGACGTCTCGAACGGCCGCATGGTGATGGGCATCGGCCGCGGCGACTCTTCGCGCCGGGTGGTCGGCCTGAAGCCGGTCAAGGTGGACGAGTTCGAGCGCCGCTTGCGCATGATCAAGGAGCTGATGAACGGCCGGAAGGTCGAGTGGAACGAGAAGGAGCTCGAGCTCACCTGGGTGCGCGACGAGCTCCCTGATGTGCCGATGCACGTCGCCGGCTACGGGCCGAGGGCGCTCGGCGTCGCGGGCCGCGTCGGCGACGGCGTAATCATCCAGCTCGCCGATCCGCAGATCATCCAGTGGATCATGGCCACTGCCCGGCAGGCCGCCGAGGAGGAAGGCCGCGACCCGGACGCACTCCAGTGCATCGTCTGCGCGCCGAGCCACGTCTCCGACGACCTCGCCGAGGCGCGCGAGCAGGTGCGCTGGTTCCCGGCGATGGTCTCCAACCACGTCATGGATCTGATCGAGCGCTACGGCGAGAAATCGGACGAGATCCCGGAGGCGCTCACCGACTTCGTCAAGGCGCGCAAGGGCTACGACTACAAGGACCACAGCCGCGTCGGCGCCAAGCATGGCGAGTTCGTCACCGACGAGATCTGCGACCGCTTCTGCGTCCTCGGCAACACGAAGCAGGTGACCGAGAAGCTGCGCGAGCTCGAGTCGATCGGCACCGACCAGTTCGACATCTACCTGATGACCGAAGGCGCCGACGAGACGCTCGCCGCCTACGGCAAGGACGTCCTTCCGCAGTTCACCGGCGTCGCAGCCTAGAGGTCAACCGGTCGTGTTAGCCTCAACCGCGTGAGCAAGCAGAACCGAAGCTCCCCCGCCGTCGCGGCCTTGCTGGTGGCGCTGCTGGCCGTCGTCGCCGCCGGTTGCGGTTCGAAGAAGAGCTCGCCGGGCTCCACCAAGAGCGCAAGCGCAAGCTGCTCGAAGGGTGACCTGAACCTCGTTTCGGCGGGAAAGCTCACGATCGCCACCGACAACCCGGCCTACCCGCCGTGGTTCGGAGGGACGCCGCACAAGCCGTGGCAGGTCAGCGATCCCCGCAGCGGCAAGGGGTACGAGAGCGCCGTCGCCTACGCGGTCACGATGCAGCTCGGCTTCTCCAAGGACGAGGTGACCTGGAAGCACGTGCCGTTCAACAACTCGTTTGCGCCGGGGCCGAAGCCGTTCGACTTTGACATCAACCAGGTCTCGATCGCGCGCGCCCGCGCGAAGATCATCGACTTCAGCGATCCCTACTACACGATCAACCAGGCGGTCGTCGTCAACAAGGGAACGCCGATTGCCTCAGCCACCAGCGAGGCCGCGTTGAAGCCCTACGAGCTCGGCGCGCAGCTGGGGACCACGAGCTACCAGTTCATCAAGGACAAGATCAGGCCTTCGAAGACGCCGTCGGTCTTCCCTACCAACGCTGGAGCCGTCCAGGCGCTGAAGAACAAGCAGATCGACGGTTTGGTCGTCGATCTCCCGACCGCGTTCTACGTGACGAGCGTGCAGGTGCCGAACTCGAAGATCCTCGGCCAGTTCCCCGCTGAGCCCGGTGGCGAGAAGGTGGCGATGGTCTTTGCAAAGGGCAATTCCCTGCGGACTTGCGTGGACCAGGCTCTCGCGACCCTCAAGGGCAACGGGACGCTGAAGCAGCTCCAGCAACAGTGGCTCGCGAAGGCGACCGGCGCCCCGATCCTGAAGTAGCGCGACGCTCCCGCCTGCTGGAGGGGCTGCGGCTGGAGGGCGAGGGCGCGCGCGGCGTGGCGATCGCGCTGCTCAGCTCGCTCGTCTTCGCCGTAGTGATCGTCGTCGCGGTGACGCAATCGGCCGGTTGGCCGGAGGTGCGGCGCACGTTCTTCGACTGGGGAGACATCTCGAGCTCGTTCCCCGACATCGCGCGCGCCTTCGTCCTGAACGTGAAGATCTTCCTCGTCTGCGAGGTCTTCATCCTCGTCCTGGCGCTTGTGGTCGCGGTGCTGCGGAGCCTGCCCGGCCCGGTCTTCTTCCCGTTACGCGCGCTGGCCGTGATCTACGCAGACCTGGCGCGCGGCGTGCCGACGATCCTCGTGATCGCGCTGCTCGGGTTCGGCGCGCCGGCCCTGCAGCTCACGGGCGTCCCGAGCTCGCGCGTCTTCTGGGCGGGCGTCGGCCTGATCCTCATCTACAGCGGCTACGTCGCCGAGGTCTATCGGGCCGGGATCGAGTCGGTGCACCCGAGCCAGGAGGCGGCCGCCCGCTCGCTCGGCCTCTCGCGCTTCCAGGCGCTACGGCGTGTAATCCTGCCGCAGGCGATCCGGAGGGTGATTCCCCCGCTCCTGAACGACTTCATCGGTCTGCAGAAGGACACCGCGCTCGTCGGCACGCTGGGAGTGATCGAGGCGTTCAACCAGTCGCAGATCGACTCCAATGCGACGTTCACCTACGGCGCCTACCTCGCCGCGGCGGTCCTCTTCGTGGCGATCACGATCCCGCTCGCCCGGCTGACGGACTGGCTGATCGCCCGCGACCGGCGCCGGCGCCAGGCCGCGGGCGGCTTCGCGTGACCGCGGTCAGGCTAGAGGGCGTCCGCAAGTCATTCGGGGTGAACGAGGTGCTGCGCGGGATCGACCTGGCGGTCGACGACCACGAGGTCGTCTGCCTGATCGGCGCCTCAGGCTCGGGCAAGTCGACGCTACTTCGCTGCGTGAACCTGCTCGAGCCGCTCGACGCCGGCCGCATCCTGCTCGGCAGCGAGGAGATCACCCGCCGCGGCGTGGACGTGAACGCAGTCCGCCGGAGGATCGGGATCGTCTTCCAGGCCTACAACCTCTTTCCCCACATGAATGTGCTGCGCAACGTCACGCTCGCGCCGCGTGACGTGCTCGGCCTGTCGCGGGCCGAGGCGGAGGCGCGCGCTCGTGAGCTGCTGGCCCGCTTCGGCCTCGAGTCGCGGCGCGACGAGTACCCCGACCGGCTCTCAGGCGGCCAGCAACAACGGGTGGCGATCGTGCGAGCGCTCGCAATGCAGCCAGAGCTGATGCTGCTCGACGAGGTGACGAGCGCTCTCGACCCAGAGCTCGTCGCCGAGGTGCTGAGCGTGATCCGCGAGCTCGCCGAGGGCGGCATGACGATGCTGATCGCCACGCACGAGATGAGCTTCGCGCGCGACATCGCGAAGCGGGTCTGCTTCCTCGACGCGGGCCTGATCCTCGAGGAGGGCGCGCCCGAGCAGATCTTCACGCGCCCGCGAGAACCGCGGACGCAGCAGTTCCTCGAGCGAATCATCGCCGCGGGCCGGCTCTGACCGTATCTGTGTAAAGACCCTGTAAGGACGGCACGGCGCACCGCACGTTTTCCCTGCTCGCGGGAACTTCTGAGGGAGAACCTCAACCCAGGAAGGGTGATCGATTAATGAAACGGCTCGCAGTCTTGATCATTGTCGGCCTGGCCACGCTTGTGGGCTACTCCAGTTCCCAGGCGGCTCCGCCGACTCCGAAGAAGCACGTCGTGTGCCACTCGACCGGCTCGGCCAAGAAGCCGTACCGGCGGATTGTCGTCGGCACCCGCGCTGCGCTCAAGGCGCATCTGGCCCATCCGGGAGACGTCGTCGACCCGGTCGGCGAGGTCTGTCCTTCGCAGTCGCTGACCGCGCTGCACGGCGGACGTCCGATCAGCACCACGCTCGCGCCGATTGCACCGAACACCGTCGGTAGCGGCACCTTCGTCGCCCGGTCGAACATCGGCCAGGGGCGGATCTGCTGGAGCCTCACCGTGACCGGGCTGATCGACGTGACGGCGGCGCACATCCATTACCTCAACGGCCCGCTCGCGACCCAGATCGCTGTGCCGCTGAGCTTGCCGACACCGTTCACCGGTTCGGCGACCGGCTGCGCGACCGCGCTCCGCGCGCTCGTGAAGCAGGTCCTCGTTCACCCGGAGAACTTCTACGTGAACGTTCACACGGCCACGTATTCGGGGGGCGCCATCAGAGGTACCCTCGCCAAGGGCGCGTAGCCAAAGCTCCTGAACGAGAGACGCGAGGCCCGGCTCAGCCGGGCCTCGCCGTTTCTACGAGCCTCCTAGCGGGAGACGCCGTCGAGCAGAGCCCAGTTCGCCGCGAGGGCCGCCTCGGCCAGGCCGACGAGCCGCGCGTCTTCGTTGCCCCCGAGCTTCGCCCGCGCCTCGGTCGCGTGCTCGTGGTCGCGCTCGCCGTGCAGGACGAAGTACTCGACGGCCTCGGAGCCCTCCGCGAAGCCGTAGTGCTCGATCAGGCCGCGCAGCTTGGTCTCCGAGATCGCAGGCTGGCCGGACTCGATCGCATAGAGGATCGCGGCCGCGCCAGCCTCGTCGCGGGCTGCGGCCCAGGCCGAGGCGCAGCAGCGCGTCTCGGGCAGCGGGTCGGCGGCCTCGGAGCCCAGAGCATTTGCAAAGTCGTCCCAGAGGGAGATGTGGGCAGCTTCTTCCTCGGCGTGCAGGCCGGCCGTGCGGGCGGCGCGCGCCAGGGCAACGACCGCATGCCGGTACTCCCCGGCGTAGCGTGCGAGCTCGTCGTGGGTCAGCTCGCCTTTCTCCCAGCGGGTGTAGAACGGATGCTCGAGGACGTTCCATCGCTCCCGGGCCGCGTCGATCCCTGCGATCACGTTCATCTGGGCTCCTCTCTCGCCTGACCCCTCGAAGCGATCCTAGCGCGGCCCGCTGACGAGGGCCGTCACGCGCCTCCAAGGGTTTCGCCGCTGGCCTTACAATTGGTCGCTCCGGGTTCGTCGTATGGGGGTTTGACCTGAGCGTTTCCGCACTACGCGAGGCCTCCGCCTCCCTGAACGACATCTACCGCAAGCTGCTCGGGATCGGCTCCCTCGGCGACCTGTCACAGGAGCTCCGGAGCTAGTGCGGTTGCGGCGCAAGAGCGACGACGGGCTCGCGGTACGCCGCGTGCTGGTGGCGACCGACCGCTCGGAGACCTCTGAGCGCGCCGTGCGCTTCGCGACGGAGATGGCCGAGCGCTACGACGCCGAGCTGTTCATTCTCCGCGTGCTGCTCTCGGACGACGGCACCCGCGCCGAGGCCGCGAGCGAGCTGGCGGAGTACGCTGAAGGCCAGGCCGGCGAGCGGGGGCGCTCCGCTGTCGTGCTCGGCGAGGACCCGGCGGAGGCGATCGTCGAAGCCGCCAAGCGGGAGAAGGCGGACGTGCTGGTGGTCGGAAGCGTGGGCATGAGCGGCCGCCGGGAGTTCCTGCTGCGGAACGTCCCGAACCGGGTCTCGCACAACGCGCCCTGCACGGTCGTGATCGTGCAGACGCATCAGGGGGGAGCATGAGCGCCCCTGTGGAAGAAACGTGACAACTTTGGTGCAGTTGAGCCAGGTCCATTCCAGCCGTGACCGGGGACAGTCCCCGGCCGTGGCCGGAACGGCCACGGCCGGGAGGGACGGGTGAGCGCCGCCGCCGACGAGCGTCTGCTCGGCCGCGCCGCGCGGATCGCGAAAGTCCTCGGCAAGTACGGCTTCAACGAGGCGCGCCGCGACTCGGATCCACCCGAGCTTCGGGCGCGGCGCCTGCGAGAAGCGCTCGAGGAGCTCGGCCCCACCTTTGCCAAGCTCGGCCAGATCCTCTCGACCAGGCCCGACCTGATCCCGCCGGAGGCCGTCGCCGAGCTGGCCGCGCTCCAGGACCGCGTCACGCCGCTCGACGAGCACGAGGTCGTGCTCGTGATGGAGCAGGAGCTTGGCGTGCCCTGGGAGGACGTCTTCGCCAGCATCGAGGCGGAGCCGCTCGCCGCCGGGACGATCGGCCAGGTGCACCGGGCAGTGCTCGAGAACGGCGACCGGGTCGTGGCCAAAATCCAGCGCCCGACAGCGCAAGAGGACATCATGCGCGACCTCAGCCTGCTCGAGCTCTTCGCGCAGAAGACCGGGAACCGCGAGGCCCTGCGCAAGATCGTCGACCTGCCCGCGGCGATCGAGCATCTCTCCGAGTCGCTCCGGCGCGAGCTCGACTTCGAGCTCGAGGCGCAGAACGTCGAGCGGCTGCGCGCAGCCTTGAGCGCCTTCCCGCGGCTGGGGGCGCCTCGCGTCTACGAGGAGCTCTCGACGAGCCGGCTGCTCGTGCTCGAGGAGATCCCGGGCGTCGCGGTGCGAGACATCCCCGACGGCCCGGAGCGCACCGAGTCGGCCCGGCAGCTACTCGAGTGCTACTACCGCCAGATCCTCGTCGAGGGCTTCTTCCACGCCGATCCGCATCCCGGGAACATGCTCTGGTGGGACGGGCGGATCTTCTTCCTCGACTTCGGCATGGTCGGCGAGCTCTCGCCGGAGATGCGCGGCCAGCTGCTGCTCCTGCTGCTCGCCTTCTGGCAGGAGGACGTGCCCTTCCTGACCGAGGTCGTCCTGATCATGGCGGGACCCGAGGCGGAGGACGCGGACGCGGCCGGGCTCGAGGCCGACCTCACCCAGCTCCTCCGCCGCTACCGGCACGCCTCGCTCGGCGAGATCTCGCTCGGGCCACTGCTGCAGGAGATCGCGCACACCTCGACCCAGCACGGCGTCCGGCTGCCCGCGCCGCTCGTGCTGACGGGGAAGGCGCTCGCGCAGATGCAGCTCGCCGCGACCGAGCTCGACCCCGAGCTCGACCCGTTCTCGGTCGTCGGGCGCTTCCTGATGAAGAACCTGATCGCGCGTGCCCAGGCCGGTGCCGACCCGAAGCGGCTCTTCTACGACGTGCAGAAGCTGAAGGTCCGCGGGGAGCGGCTGGTCGAGTCCTTCGAGCGGATCAGCGGCGCCCGGCCCGGGCAGCGGCTCCAGGTCGACGTGCGCGGGATCTCGCCGCTCGAGCACACGGTCCGCGTGGCGGCACGACGGCTCGCCATCGCGATCACGGCCGGCTCGGCGCTCGTTGCCACGGGAGCGACAGCCGCCGCGCCGAACGTCGAGCGTTGGGTGCCCGTCTCGCTCGGGGCGAGCGGGGGCGCGCTGGCCGCCCTGCTCCTGCTCGATCTGCTCCGGCGCTCCTAGCGCCGCGGGATGATGAAGCGGGCGCTGCCGACAGCCTTGTAGTGCGCAAAGCTCCGGCGTCCCAGCCCCGCCCAGACATACCACCGGTAGTGCCCGGGGCCGAGGCGGTAACGGTGCCCCGACCACTTCCACGTAGCGGGCAGGCCAAGCTCGTTCTTGACCGGCCAGGCGGCAAAGATGCGCTTCGATCCCCGGAAGAGCTGGAGGTGGTAGTAGGTCGCGCGCCGCACGGCATTCCAGCGGAGAATCGGCTTGCTCGACGCCCGAGGAACGTACGGAAGCTTGCGCAGGGTCAGGACCTTGGGGAGCGCGACGACCGAGATCTTCTGCGAGGCGTTGCCCGCCTGGTCCGACGTCTGAACCGCGTAGGTGTATTCGAGGCTGCTCTGGATCTTCTTGTCGGCAAACGAGCCTCCGGTGCCGCGAAAGACGAGCGGCTGCTCCTTGTTCCCGCGCGCAGAACGCTGGACGACCGCAACGTCCGATGCGCTCGACGAGGCCCAGCGGAGAACCTCGGCTGCGGCGCCGCTCGTGATCGTCACCTTGCTGAGCACCGGGGCCGTTCCGTCGTAGCTGATCGCAACGGGCGAGGAAGTGGTGTTCCCGGCGTTGTCGGCGCAGCCGCCCCCGACGCCAGCGCCCGCGCCGTCTGGTCCGCCGTAGGTCACCGACGTGCAGGAGGCGATCCCCGAGGTGGCGTCGCTGCCACTCCAGCTGATCCCGACGGGGTGGTTGTACCACCCGTTGAAGTCCGCGCCGCGCGCCAGGCTTGCGGTTAGGCCGGTCGGTGGGTCGGCGTCGATCTTGATCGTGTTGGTCTTCCAAGAGACGGATCCGCCGCCGGTCAGCTCGGCCGCACAGGTCCGCTGTGCCCCAGTGGTCGGGCCGTCGATCTTGATCGCGGCTTCGCAGCCCGTGGTCGAAACGATGACGCCGCCGGGATCCTGGACGCTCCAGTGAAGGACTACGTAATTGCCCCCAGAGCTGCCGCGATACCAGCCATTCGTGCCGGAGACGCCGGTGATCGTGTAGGAGGCAGTCGGCGAGGGGTCGGCTGAGATCGGCGCTGCGAGGAGTAGCGGAAGCGCCGCGAACCCGACCAAAAGCCAGAAGAACGTCGTTCTGGAGCCGAGCGAAACCCGTCTCCGTGTCGGCCGCAGAAACCGCACCGGACGGCGATGCATAGTCTCCCCTTTTCGCTCGGGTTTATCCCTCTTCTAGAACCTTAACTCCCTGCAAACCAAGATGCCACCGCTATGGCTGAGGAGGTGGAAGCGGCGCGGGCGGGGTTCCCGAGCCAGAGGGTGGCGGAAGAGGAGCGGGCCCAGCGGAGGTGGAGCTCGTCGTTCGCTGCGCCACCTCCTGTCGGGGTGTGGTGGACACCGAAGAGTAGGTAGGGGTCGAGACCCTCGCCACGGCGAGCTCGGCCTGATCCCTGGACGGGGCGTTCCCGGTACGTGTGCCTGACGAGGAGACGCGAGCGTGCAGGCGCACCTGCCGGGCAGGCTTCGCCTTCGGCGCGGCGGTCCGCGGCCGGATGTTGGGCTCGGAGCGGGCGGGAGCGCTCTGCCGCGCCGAGGGCGAGCCAGATGCCGACTGCAGAGCGGCTGTGTCACGAGCCGGGGTGTCGCGCCCGAGGTAGACGGCGGTACCCGCCGCTGCAAACAGCGCTGCCGCGACCGCCGCGCCTCCCGCGGCCCAGCGCAGCCTCGGGCGCCAGGATCGAACCGCAGGCTCCGGTGGCGTAGCACGCGACGGCTGCGGGAAGCCGAGCTCGGTCGCCCAGAAGCCGATGCCGCCGTAACGGCTGGCGGCGACGTAGAGGTCGGTCCGCCGGGAGGCCTTGAACTCACTGGCAGACGGCCAGGCATTCCGGCCGGCGCAGAAGTCCTCGAGCGCGGCGTGGATGCGATCGTTGGTCCAGTGACGCTGGCCCGCCGGGCGCGCCCGGCGGACGAACCGATAGGTAGTTGCTCGACCTCCGCCCACCCGCTCGAGGATCCCGGCGTCCACCAGCTCTGCGAGATCGTAGGCCGCCTGCGAGCGGCTCACGCCGGCGAGGTCCTCGTATCGCCCGCGAGTCAGCCGGCCGGACCGATCCTCGGCGAGCGCAGTCAGGACCCGCTCCTGCGTGGGTTTGAGCTCGATTCGACCCTTGGAAGCTCGTTGCGGCATAGGCCCTCCCCTAGAGGCCTCCGATTACTGCACCTTAGCGCACAATACGTCACGGCGACAGCGTGCCGCGAGCTGCCTATATAAGCGATTCTTATCGTTCATACGTCTCGCCAGCCGCGAGCCCGCCCGGCGTGAAATCAGCCTTTGCAGCTGGCCCAGGCGCGGTCGTCCTGTCGGAGCGCGCCTCGTCGCTTTCGTCCAGATGGGGTCGGCGCTTCGTCCAATCCATTTCAGAGGCTGTAATTCGTTTCGTAATTCAAGTTCGGTAAATCTCATACTCGTTCTAAGTAGTTTCAGCAAAAGTGTGTTGCAATGTTCCAAGTAACTCTGCTACGGTCATTCCCGCAGAGATGATGGCTTCGGCGCAGCGGTACAGACTTCACGCGTTGCTCGTGAGCTTCGCCCTCGCGCTCCTGTACCCGCTTGTAGCCACAGGGAATGCTCGGGCCGACGACTCGAATCCCGGGGCGGTTTCGGCAGTGAACGGCACTTTGCAGGCAGCTGACGATGTGACGGGCGCCGGCGATGTGTCCGTCGCGGCCGGTGAGCAGCCTTCGAGCCAGCAGGCCTCGACCGACCAGGCGGCCGACGCGGCCGCCGCAGCCATGCAGCAACAGCCCAGAAACCTGGTGATCTCGATCCGGATCAACAACCCGGGCAACGACGGGCCGATCTCCCAGACGAACGTCGCTGGATCGGTCGCAGGGGCCTCGAATGACGGCTCAACCGGCCAGGGGGGCGCCCCCGGAAGGCAGCAGCCCTCCCAGCAGGCGGCGACTACGGATCAGGCCGCAGCAGCCTCGGCTTCGGCGACGCAGGAGCAGCCGCAGAACATCGTGATCCTGATTCGGATCAACAGCCCTGGCGACAACGGGCCCATCGACCAGTCGAACACCACAGTCGCGGTCTCGAACGCCGGCAACGTCAGCGCGACGAGTCAGGGTGGAACCGGCAGCGGTGCCGCGGATGAAACGACCACCGGTGCCAGTCCGGACCCGCGGCCCGCGATCGGGCCGCCGGCACAGCAGGCCGCGACCCCCGCAGGAACGCTTCCGCGGACGTCGGTCGCTCCGCTCGCGCCGACAGCCCCGAAGACGGCCATCGCAAGCGGTCACCGCATCGACCGGCCGGCACCGGCGGCGCCCACGGGTCATCGCCCCGCCGGTGATCGGGCCAACTCGACTCCGAGCAGCGTGCAGACCGTTTCGTCCTCGCCCTTGGATCCTCCGGCTGCAATGAGGGCCGGAGCGCGCGAGCCTCTGGCTCGCGTCAAGCCGGCGGGCAGGTCGGTTGCGGCGCGCGGCGACGGCGCTGCTTCCAGGGATCCGGGCGTCGGGCGGCGTGCCGTCGACTTCCTCGGCCAGCTCGTACCTCCTCGGGCGCCGCTGCCAGCGAGCGCCGGCGAAAAGGACGTCACGAATGCGGTCATGTTCACCCTGATCGCGGTCCTCGGCGCTTTCTTGGTCTTCCTCGGCTCGACATACGGATTACGGCTGCTCGACCCGCGCAGCTGGCGGCACGGATGATCGGCAGCCTCCGCGAGACGATTGGACGAATCGTCGGGCCCGATTGGACGATGCGCACCGCAACCGGCCTGGACAAGCCAGTCGCCGCGGTCATCTGCAATGTCACCGGGCGCAATCGGTGAGGCTCTCTGTCCTGCTCGTCGATCGTCACCCGGTCGTTCGGGAGGGTCTCCGTGCGTGGCTCGCCGGCTCTGAGTTCAATGTGGTCGGCGACGTCGCGACATCAAGCGAGGCGCTCGAGGCGGCATCTCACCTGCGACCGGATCTGGTCGTGCTGGATGCGAGGCTCGCAGATGGCGGCGGGGCCGCGCTTTGCGCGGCGATCGCGGAGCTGCTTCCGGACACCGCCACCGTCGTCTACGCAGGCGAGCTCGATGAGGAAACGGTACTCGCGGTAGCGGCTGCGGGCGCTCGCGCGTACCTCCTCAAGGATGCTCCAAAGCCAGATCTCGCCAACGTTCTCCAGCGTGTTGCCGCCGGCGAGCGCTTCGTCGATCCCACCGTCGCCGAGGTGCTCTTCCGCGCCCAGGGCCCGAGAGCTCGCCCTCGCTTGACGGCGCAGGAGGTCAGAGTGCTGCAGCTAGCCGCACAGGGCTTCACGAACAGGGAGATCGGCGCTCGCCTCTACCTGAGCCGTCATACGGTCAAGGAGTACTTGAGTCACGCCATGCGCAAGCTCGAAGTCGATAGTCGCGTCGCCGCAGTGGTCGAAGCCGGGCGGCGCGGGCTGCTCGGGCCGATGCCGCTCTCCAAAGCGTCGTAAGAAACCTCCACCTGGGGGGATCGAAGACCCGCCAGGTGGGCTCTACCGGCTGAAGGGGCCGCTTTCGATGATTGCTCCGGAAGTTCGTCTCCCGCTACCGATCGGAGCATGGAGAAGAGCAAGGACACGTCCCTGTTCGATGCGGCCGGGGCTGCCGGCCGCAGCGGCGTGCCCTGGCTCGCGCGCGTGTGCGCCCTCGCGGGCGCGATCGTGTGCAGCGGGCTCGCGGGGCCCGGTACGGCTCGTGCCGCAGGACCAGGCGGCATCGACGTGTCTGCAGAGATCGAGGCGGCTCTCGCGGAGGTCGACGCGGTGGTTCCGCGGGCGACGGCCCGTGAAGAGCAGAGCGTGACGATGAGCCTCACCGGTGCGACGGCGGTGAATATCCCCGCGCCGCCGGCAGCCGAGGTCGTGAACACGGAGGTCGCGGCCGCGACCCAGCCGGTGGCCATGGCGACGTCCGCTCAGATCTCGACGACCTCCGCGAGTCCGGGGAGCGCGCCCGCGGCGCCGTCGGGGGCCAGCCCGGCGCGAGCGCGCGACCCCGGCAAGGTTTACGGCCTGTTGAAGCGACCCCGTTTCGCCGCTGGGGCCGTGTCGCGCTCCACACTCGTGAGCAGCGCACACAGCACAGCAGAGGTCGTCCTCGATTCGCGAGCAACGCTCGTCACGGGCGAGGCTCGGGGCCCACGTCTTCCCCGTGCTGCTCGCGCGCAGCACAACGCCCCGGCGGGAGCTGTGCCGCAGCGGCTCCCGCCGGCACCATTGCCTCCGCGCCCGGACATGACCTCGTCCGGGCAAGGGGGCGGCCAGGGGTCGGTCCAGCCCCTTCTGCTTGCTGCGCTCGCAGCGGTGCTGGGGTTTTTCACGCTGTCACTTTTGCCTCGGGTCCTTCCGCGACCGGCCTTCCGGAAGCCGAGGCGCATCGTCCTTCCTCCTTGGCATCCGGGCTGACGTCCTTCTCCGGCCTTACGTAGCGCGTCGTTCTGCGACGTCGCGCCGACCGAACCACAACTACGGAGAAGGAGAAGGAGATGAAAGCCAAGCTATTGAGCGTGGCCGTGGCACTGGTTGCCCTGGCCGCGGCTCCAGCCCAGGCGTTCGGTGACTCCGGTGCTCCCGGCGGCTTCCAGGCCGGGGTCCAGAGCGCGAACACCGGGCAGGCAGCCGGCGGTCTGGTGATCAGCGACCAGAATGCGGTCAACGCGAACGTGCCCGTGTCGATCGCGGGCGGCAACGTCAGCTCCGGTCCGAGCTCGGCCACCCAGACGGCGACGTCGGACGCGAACGCCGACGTGTCGAACAAGGCCAAGACGGACCAGGACCAGACGCTCAACCAGAACGTCGGCGGCTCCGCTTGCTACGCCGGCTGCGGCGGCGCGGGCGGATTCCAGGCCGGGATCCAGGACGCCCAGACGCAGCAGGCGGCGCTCGGGATCGCCAAGAGCGACCAGAACGCAGTGAACGCGAACGTGCCCGTGTCGATCGCGGGCGGCAACGTCAGCTCCGGTCCCAGTTCGGCCACGCAGACCGCCGACTCGAACGCGAACGCTGACGTCTCGAACAAGGCGAAGACCGACCAGGACCAGATGCAGACGCAGAACGTCGGCGGCGGCTCCTGCAAGGCCGGTTGTGGCGGAGCGGGCGGATTCCAGGCCGGGATCCAGAAGTCCAACACGCAGCAGGCGGCGATCGG
>JBBRZN010000019.1:0-39755 GCA_038236705.1 Gaiellales bacterium | reverse complement strand
TCGCGGCTCTCGTGGCCGGCTCGAAGTACCGCGGCGAGTTCGAGGAGCGCCTGAAGAAGGTGATGAAGGAGATCACCCAGCGCGGCGACATCATCCTGTTCATCGACGAGCTCCACAATCTCGTCGGCGCGGGCGCGGCCGAGGGCGCGATCGACGCGGCCTCGATCCTCAAGCCGGCGCTGGCGCGTGGGGAGCTGCAGACGATCGGCGCGACGACGCTCGACGAGTACCGCAAGTACCTCGAGCGTGACGCGGCGCTGGAGCGGCGCTTCCAGCAGATCCGAGTGGACGAGCCGTCGGTGGACGACACCGTCCAGATCCTGCGCGGCCTGCGCGACCGCTACGAGGCGCACCACCGCTGCAAGATCTCCGACGACGCGCTCGGCGCGGCCGCGGTCCTCTCCGACCGCTACATCCAGGACCGCCACCTGCCCGACAAGGCGATCGACCTGATCGACGAGGCGGCCTCGCGCATGCGCATCAAGACGATGAGCGCCCCGCCGCGCTACCGCGAGCTCGAGGACGAGATCGAGAAGGTGCGCAAGGACAAGGAGGCCTCGATCGAGGCCCAGGAGTTCGAGAAGGCGGCGTCGCTGCGCGACAAGGAGCGCAAGCTGACCCAGAAGAAGCGCGAGCTCGAGGAGAACTGGCGCACCGAGGAAGGCAACACCGAGCAGCCCGAGATCGGCGAGGACGAGATCGCCGACATCGTCTCGATGTGGACGGGCATCCCGGTCTTCAAGCTCACGGAGGCCGAGTCGAAGAAGCTGATCCGCATGGAGGACGAGCTGCACAAGCGCGTGGTCGGCCAGCAGGAGGCGATCGTCGCCGTCTCCAAATCGATCCGCAGGGCCCGCGCGGGGATAAAAGACCCGAAGCGCCCGACCGGCTCGTTCATCTTCCTCGGCCCCTCTGGCGTCGGCAAGACCGAGCTGGCGCGCACGCTCGCCGAGTTCCTGTTCGGCGACGAGGACGCGATGATCCAGGTGGACATGTCGGAGTACATGGAGACGCACTCCGTCTCGCGCCTGGTTGGCTCGCCCCCGGGCTACATCGGCTATGACGAGGGCGGCCAGCTCACCGAGGCCGTTCGGCGCAAGCCCTACTCGGTCGTCCTCCTCGATGAGATCGAGAAGGCGCACCCGGACGTGTTCAACATCCTGCTCCAGATCCTGGAGGACGGGAAGCTCACCGACGCCCAGGGGCGCAAGGTCGACTTCCGCAACACGATCGTGATCATGACCTCGAACATCGGCGCCTCGACGATCTCGAAGAACCAGACGCTCGGGTTCTCCGTCGGCGACGACAGCGGCCTCTCGTACGACCAGATGAAGGACCGCATCATGGGCGAGCTGAAGAAGGTCTTCCGGCCCGAGCTCCTGAACCGGATCGACGAGGTGATCGTCTTCCACAAGCTGACGAAGGACGAGATCATGGTGATCGTCGAGCTGATGATGAAGCGCCTGCGCGACCAGATGGGCGTCCACGAGGCCGTGATCGAGCTGACCGACAGCGCGAAGGAGCTGCTCGTCGAGAAGGGCTACGACCCGACGATGGGCGCCCGCCCGCTGCGGCGCGCGATCCAGCGCTTCATCGAGGATCCGCTGGCGGACTTCGTGCTCGGCCGCGAGCTCGGCACTGGCTCGACGATCCTCATCGACCGCAAGAACGAGGACGAGGTGGACATCACCGTCATCCCGGGCGAGATCACGCCCGAGAAGGTGACGGTGCCGCCCGAAGAGCCGACCGACTCCGCCCCCGAAGACGAGCCGGAGGACGAGGGCTAAGGCGGCGCTTGCGACGCCGCCCTCAGGAAGCGCGGGCTTAGCCCGTGCTTCCGTCGGAACTGACCGGTCGATCCGGTCGCGGCCAGATCGCAACCACTTCTAAGCAGTTGCGCGGCGGCCTCCGGTTGGGGGTCGTAGCGTTTCTGGTCGGCGGTGGCACGCTCTCGGCGGAGATCTCCGCCTCGCGACTGCTCGCGCCGTACTTCGGCGCCTCGACGGTGGTCTGGGCCAACATCATCGGGCTGACGCTCGCGTACCTCGCGCTCGGCTACTGGCTGGGCGGCCGGCTCGCCGACCGGAGGCCGGACCCGCGCGTGCTCGGGGCGATCCTGCTGGTAGCCGCCGCGGCGCTCGCGGTGACGCCGTTCGCGGCCCGGCCGTTCCTGCGCTGGGCGCTGCACGGCTTCGACGCGGTCTCGGCGGGCTCGGTCGCGGGGTCGTTCTTCGCCGCACTCGCGCTCTTTGCTCTACCGGTGACGGCGCTCGGCGCGGCGGCACCGTTCCTGGTTCGCCTCGCGCTCGACACCGTCTCCGAGGCGGGAAAGGTCGCCGGCCGCCTGTACGCGCTCTCGACCGCCGGCAGCCTCGCCGGCACCTTCGTGGCCGCGCTCGTGACGATCCCGTGGGCCGGGACACAGCGGACGCTGGTCGGCACCGCAGCCTTCGTCGCCGTGGGCGCGGCCCTGCTGCTCGGCCGGGCCTGGCTGGTCGCTCCGATCGCGGTCGCGGCGCTGCTCGCTGTCCCGCCGCCGCAGATCAAGAGTGCGATCTACGAGACGGAGACGCAGTACCAGTACATCCGCGTCGTCGCCGACGGCCACGGCGGCCGCGAGCTCGAGCTGAACGAGGGTGTCGCGACCCACTCGGCCTGGCGTGCCGACTCGGTGCTCACGGGCCGCTACTGGGATCTCTTCCTGATGCTGCCGCCGCTGCTTCCGCACCCGCCGCAGCGGATGCTCGTGATCGGCAACGCGGGCGGCACGATGGCGCGCGCCTACGGGCGCTTCTACCCCGGGGTGGCGATCGACGGGGTCGAGCTCGACCCTAAGCTGAACGAGGTCGCGCGCCGCTTCTTCGGAGCCGGCGACAACCCGCGTCTCCGCCTGATCGCCGCCGACGGGCGGCCCTTCCTCGACCGGACGAGGACGCGCTACGACCTGATCGTGGTGGACGCGTACCGCCAGCCGTACGTGCCCTTCTACCTGGCGACGAGCGAGTTCTTCCGGCTCGCGCGCGAGCACCTGCGGCCCGGCGGCGCGATCGCCCTGAACGTCGCCGCGACGCCGACCGACCGCAAGCTCACCGACGCGGTCGCGACGACGCTCCTGACAGCCTTCCCGCAGGCCTGGGGCTGGCGCGCGCTGCGCTTCAACGACGTCGTGTTCGCCCTGCGCGAGCCGGTGTCGCGCGAGGAACTCGAGCGCCGGGCGGTCCGGGCTCCCGGGGAGGTCGCGCGGCTGCTGCCGCTCTTCCGCAGCCGCCTAGAGCCCCTAGGCGCGAAGGGGAAGCCGCTGACCGACGACCGGGCTCCGGTGGAGTGGCTCACCGACCGCATGATCTTGCGCGAGGTCGAGCGGGGCGGCGACTTCGACGAGCCCGCGTTACCGACCGCACCGAACGGGTAGAGCAGGCGCATGAAGGTCGAAGAAGTCGGTCACGCCGCGCTGTCGGGTTGGAAGGGACGCGTCGCGGACGAGGTCGCCCGCCGCGCGCCCTTCCGCGACGAGCAGGTGCGGGCCGCCCTGGGGCTCGTCTTCCTCGGGCTCTCCGTGCAGTACCTCGCCCGCACCACGCGGCGCCTGCTCCGGCGACGCTAGCCTGCCGCCGGTGCCTAGCAGGCTGTACGACCGGCCGGTCCTGGCCGCGCTCACGGGCGCCGTGGCGATCTCCTTCTCGGGAATCCTCTACCGGGTGGCGCACGTCTCGCCCTCGACCGGCGCGGTCTTCCGCTGCCTCTACGCCGTGCCGCCGCTGTGGCTGCTGGCGAGGCTGGAGGACCGCCGGTATGGGCCGCGGCCGCTGAAGCAGCGGGCGCTGGCCTGGCTCGCCGGAGTGTTCTTCGCCGTCGACCTGATCGCGTGGCACCAGGGGATCGAAGAGGTCGGCGCCGGCCTTGCGACGGTGCTCGGGAACTTGCAGGTCGTGCTGGTGGGCCTGCTGGCGTGGGCGATCCTGCGCGAGCGGCCGTCGAATCGGTCGCTGGCCGCGATCCCGATCGCCCTCGTCGGCGTCGTCCTGATCTCGGGCGCGCTCGAACAGGGCGCGTACGGGCGCAACCCAGGGCTCGGCGTCGCCTTCGGGATCCTCACCGCAGTCTCCTACGCGGGCTTCCTGCTGGTGCTGCGGGAAAGCAACCGTGACCAGCGCCGGCCTGCGGGCCCGCTCTTCGACGCGACGCTCGTGGCCGGCCTGACGTGCATCCCGATCGGCCTCGTGATCGGCAACCTCGACTGGACGCCGAGCTGGACGGCGCAGGGCTACCTGCTGCTGCTCGCCCTGAGCTCGCAGGTGCTCGGCTGGTTGCTGATCTCGATCACCCTGCCGCGCCTGCCCGCCGCGCTGACCTCGGTGCTGTTGACCTTCCAGCCGGTGCTCTCGGTGCTCTTCGCGTGGGCAATCCTGGACGAGTCCCCTTCGGGGCTCCAGCTCGGCGGCGTCGCGCTCGTCCTCTGCGGGTTGTTGATCGTCTCCGCGGGTCGGCGCCGAAAACTTGGGAGATTGGTTCCAGCTTCGTGACGGTTCCCGTCCGCGAGCGTTCCTAGGATGGCTGGGTGGCGAAGGCGGCAACCCAGTTCGCGTGCACCGACTGCGGCTACTCGGCCGGACGCTGGTTCGGCAAGTGCCCCTCTTGCGGTGAGTTCGGGACGCTCGTCGAGGAAGCGACCGGCCAGGCGAAGAGCGTCAGCGCCGCCAAGCCGACCCTGCGGCTGATCGACGTCAAAGCGGAGGAGGCCGAGCGGATCCCGACGGGAATCTCCGAGCTCGACCGCGTCCTCGGCGGCGGGCTCGTGCCGGCCTCGCTCGTGCTCGTCGGCGGCGAGCCGGGGGTGGGCAAGTCCACGCTGCTCCTGAGCGCGCTGGCCGCGATGTCGAGCGACCGCCGGGCGCTGCTCGTGACGGGGGAGGAGTCGGTCGCCCAGGTGAAGCTTCGCGCCGCCCGCCTCGGTGGGGCCGAGCAGGTCGAGATCCTCGCCGAGACCGAGCTCGAGACCGTGTGCGCGACTCTTGAGCAGGAGCGGCCGGCGGTCTGCGTGATCGACTCCGTGCAGACGCTCTACTCGTCGGAGCTCGGCTCCGCGCCCGGCTCGGTGGGCCAGGTGCGCGAGGCCGCGGCGCGGCTCCTGCGTGTCGCCAAGGAGGCCGGCGTCGCGACGATCCTCGTCGGCCACGTGACCAAGGACGGCGCCGTCGCCGGCCCGCGAGTGCTCGAGCACCTCGTCGACTGCGTGCTCCAGTTCGAGGGCGACCGCTACCACGAGCACCGCGTCCTGCGCGCCTCCAAGAACCGCTTCGGCTCCACCAACGAGCTCGCGGTCTTCGAGATGACCGGCACGGGCCTGGTGGGCGTGCCCGAGCCGTCGGAGCTCTTCGGCCGCAGCGTCGAGGGCGAGATCGGGGCGGCCGTCGCCTGCGCGCTCGAAGGCTCTCGGCCGCTGCTGCTCGAGATCCAGGCGCTCGTCGCGCCGACCGATCTGGCGATGCCGCGGCGCGTCGGCACCGGCGTCGATCCCAAGCGGCTCGCGATGATCGTCGCCGTGCTCTCGCGCCACGCGGGGGTCGCGCTCGGCCAGGCCGACGTGTTCGTCAACGTCGCCGGTGGCGTGCGCATCGACGAGCCCGGCGCCGACCTGGCGATCGGGCTTGCGATCGTCTCTGCCGCCAAGGGCGCGCCGGTCAAGCCGCGGATCGCGGCCTTCGGCGAGATCGGCCTCACCGGGCGTCTCAGGCCCGCCACGCAGGCGGAACGGCGGCTGGAGGAATGCGCCAAGCTCGGGCTCGAAGCGGCACTAGCCCCGGCCGGCACCACGGGTCGTGGCAAACTACGCATTCTCGAAGCCGAGACCTTGAAGGAAGCGGCGAAGGCGGGAATCGATGCACAGCGAGCCGAGGGAGGATAGGGCCGACCCGCGGATCCCACCGCCGCTGGGCATCGTGCGCCAGCCCACCCAGCACGACCCGCGGCTCGACTCGAAGATCCTCTCCGCCGTCGGGCGCATCGCGCCGGGCACCGAGCTGCGCTCAGCGATCGACGACATCATCCGCTCCTCCGAGGGCGCGCTGATCGTGATCGGCGAGCCGAACGAGCTCGCCTTCCTCTTCTCGGGCGGGATCAAGCTCGATGTGCCGTTCACGCCCCAGCTGCTCTACGAGCTGGCCAAGATGGACGGCGCGATCATCGTCAACTCGATGGTCACGAAGCTCTCGCACGCGAACGTGCAGCTGATGCCGGACCCGACGATCCCCTCGGCCGAGACCGGAACCCGGCACCGCACGGCCGAACGCGTCGCCAAGCAGACCGACGCGCTCGTGATCTCGATCTCCCAACAGCGCGAGACGGTGACCGTATTCGTCGGCCAGAGCCGCTACCAGCTCGAGACGATCGCCGACGTGCTCGCTAAGACCAACCAGGCGCTGTCCACGCTCGAGACGTACCGGGCTCGGCTCGAGCAGGTGGTGACGCGGCTGACGGCGCTCGAGTTCCAGAACGCGGTCATGCTCGACGACGTGCTCGTCACGCTGCAGCGCGCCGAGCTGACAACGCGAATGGCCGAGGAGATCGAGCGCGCCTGCGTCGAGCTCGGCGAGGAGGGCCGGCTGATCCGGATGCAGCTCGAGGAGCTCGTCGCCGACGTGCCCGACGAGAAAGCGGCGCTGGTCTACGACTACCACGCCGAGGGCGGCCCGGACCGGACGGCTGAGGGGCTCAACGCGCTCGCGTCGCTGCCGTACAACCAGCTGCTCGAGTTCGAGCTCCTGGCGGTGCTGGGGTACCCGGCCTCCACGAACCCGCTCGACTACTCGGTCTCGCCGCGCGGCTATCGCGTGCTCTCGCACATCCCGCGCCTGCCGGAGGGCGTTGTCAAGCGCGTGGTCGCGAGCCTGCAGGGGCTCGAAGGGGTCGTCAGCGCCACTCAGCGCGAGCTCGAGGCCGTGGAGGGAGTGGGCGCGGTCCGGGCCAGGGAGATCAGAGAAGGGCTCAGGCGTCTCCAAGAGCACAATCTCGTCGACCGCTACTTGCAACTCTGATCGCCGGCCGCTGGGCCGGCTCCGCAAAGCCTCTGTGAGCCTCCCCAATCTGCAAGGAGGGGGCTCACGGGGGAACCAGGGGTTCCCCCGTGATCCGATCGGTACTTGCAGTTGTAGCCCTGAGCAGGGATTTTCTAGAAAAAGTGGCCGTTTCCAGCAGTTTTAGCTATACTGGAGCGATCCAGCCGACGGCGTGGCGCCCGTCGGCTTCATTGCGGAAAAGCCAACACACAAGGGGAGGCTCGGTTGTACAGAGTCGGTGACAAAGTGGTGTATCCGCACCACGGGGCGGGAACGGTCGTCAAGAAAGAGACGCGCGAGGTTCTGGGCGAGAAGCGCGAGTACATGACGATCAAGATCCTGCACAACGACATGACGGTGAACGTCCCGAGCGACAACGCAGACCGTGTCGGGCTGCGCAAGGTGATCGACGAGCCTATGGTCGCGAAGGTGCTGAAGGCGCTGACGGGCAGCGGCACCACGATGCCGAAGAACTGGAACCGCCGCTTCAAGCACAACCGGGACAAGATGAAGACCGGCGACATCTTCGAGCTCGCCGAGGTCGTGCGGAATCTTTCGCTACGCGACCATGAGAAGGGACTCTCCACGGGCGAGAAGCAGATGTTCGTGAAGGCGAAGAAGATCCTCGCCAGCGAGCTCATGTACGCCAAGGAGATGGACGAGGACGAGGCAGCCGAATGGCTGGACGGCGTGCTCGCCAACGGCGGCAAGAAGAAGAGCTCCGCCAAGGTTCCGGCCACGGCCTAGCCGTTGGTCTGGGCCGTTCTCGCCGCGGCAGGCAGGGGAGAGCGGCTCGGCTCGGATCGGCCGAAGGCGTTCGCGCGCCTGGCGGGCAGGCCCCTGCTCGCCGAGAGCCTGGAGCGCCTCGAGAACTCGGACTGGATCGAGAGAATCGTGATCGCGGCTCCGCCCGGGTGGGAGGAGCCGTCGATCCTGGTGGCCGAGGAGATCGCCGCCACGAAGGTGCACTCGGCGATCACGGGCGGCGAGAGCCGCTCCGAGTCGGTGAGGCTTGCGCTGGAAGACGTGCCAGAGGAGGTAGCCGTGGTGCTCGTCCACGACGCAGCGCGCCCGCTTCTGCCCGAGGACGTGATCGAGCGCGTGCTGGCGCCGCTCGGCCAGGGCTGGGACGCCGCCGTGCCGGTGCTGGCGCTGGCCGACACGATCAAGCGGGTCGAGGGCGATCGCGTCGTTGAGACACTTCCGCGCGCCCAGCACGTCGCGGTGCAGACGCCGCAGGCCTTCGTCGCGGACGCCCTGCGGCAGGCGCTGACCGGAGACGTCTCGAACGCGACGGACTGCGCCTCGCTCGTCGAAGCGCGCGGCGGGCGAGTGAAGGCGGTTCCGGGCGATCCGCGACTCCTCAAGGTGACCGACGAGGGCGACCTCGCGCTCGTCGAGGGCTGGCTCGAAACCGCGGAACACGCCGCGGAGTGATCGTCGACTACCACATGCATCTCCGCGACCGGCCGGGCGCAGAGGCGCAGGGGCGCTACAGCGCCGACCGCGCCGAGGAGTACGTCGAGCAGGCACGCAGCGCGGGTGTGGACGAGATCGGCTTCACCGACCACGTCTACCACTTCCGCCAGAGCGAGCCCCTCTGGGAGATCGGCTGGATGCGCGAGCGCTGCACCGACGACCTCGACGAGTACGTTGCGGCGGTCGAGGCGGCGAGGGGGCGCGGCCTGCCCGTCAAGCTCGGGCTCGAGGTCGACTACTTCCCGGGGATCGAGCGCGAGCTCGCCGCTCTGCTCGAGCCCTATCCCTGGGACTATCTGCTCGGCTCGGTGCACTTCGTGGACGGCTTCCCGGTCGACCAGGAGCCGGGGCTCGTGCACAAGCTGCCGGTGGGCGAGGCCTGGCGCCGCTACTTCGTCTGGCTGAGGAACGCAGCGCGCAGCGGGCTCTTCGACGTGCTCTCGCACCCGGACCTGATCAAGTTCTTCGGCCCGCGGCCCGATCCTGAGCGGCTCCACTACATCCACGTCGAGACCGCGGACACGATCGAGGCGGCCGGCCTCTGCGTCGAGGTCTCCTCGGCGGGGCTGCACAAGCCGATCGGAGAGGTGTACCCCGACCGCGAGCTGCTCGCCGCCTGTCACGATCGCGGCGTGCCGATCACAACCGCCTCGGACGCGCACGAGCCCGCGCACGTCGGTCGCGACCTCGATCGTGCCGTCGAGCACGCGCGCGAGGCCGGCTACGAGACCGTGACTGTCTTCGAGGGTCGCACGCGCAGGCAGGAGCCGCTCGGATAGATGCCGGCCACCATCCGCCCATCTCGCACTCTCGGAACCGCTGCAAAGCGCCGCCTCGCGGCGCCCTCAGTCGCGCCCGTAGCCTCCGGCTACGAACGCTCCCTGCGACCTTGCGACGCTTGCTTTTCGCGGCCCGAAAGCACGATCTGGACGGAAGGTGACCGGTGAGGGTCGGGCTCGGCGCCGACGCCCACGCGCTCGTCGAGGGCGTGCCGCTCGTGCTCGGCGGGGTCGAGCTCGATTCTGAACGCGGGCTCGCCGGCCACTCCGATGGCGACGTGCTCGCGCACGCGCTGATCGACGCGATTCTCGGTGCGGCCGGGCTCGGCGACATCGGCACCCTCTTTCCTTCCGGGGCGTCGGAGTGGGAGGGCGCCTCGTCGCTCGACCTGCTCACCCGCGCCTACGCCCAGGCGCGTGACGAGGGCTGGGAGCTCGTCAACGCCGACTGTGTCCTCGTCGGCGAGAAACCGCGGATCGCGCCCGTCCGCGAGGCGATGCGCGTGAGGCTGGCGGGCGCGCTCGGTGTCGAGCCGGCCCTCGTCAACGTCCGTGCGACGACGACGGACGGTCTGGGTTTCACCGGACGCGGCGAGGGCCTTGCCGCCCTGGCCGTCGCGCTGCTCGACCGTCCCTGAGAACCGAACCGCGGCCTCGCCCGTATTCCCTCCGGTACTCCAAGGGAGAGAGGAGCAACATGGCGTTCTCCAAGAGGTCGTTTCTAGGGGTGATCCTGGTGGTGGCCGCGAGCTCCGCGCTCGTGTTCTCGCTGCAGGCAGGCGCGTCGGGAGGGCATCGCGAGGGGCACGGGAAGCTCTTCAGGTCCGGTCTCGTGGGCAACCTGCTCACCGATTCGCCGATTCACACCGTTACGCGTGCCGGTGCGGAATGGGTGCTCGACAAGAGCAGCGTGAAGCTCAGCCGCGACGGCAAGTTCAACCTGCGCGTCAAGGGCCTCGTGCTCACGACCACGGGGACCACGGGAACGGTGACGACGATCACCGCGTCGTTCTTCTGCGCGCCGGACTCGGACCCCGTCGCGAAGTTCGTGGCCGGGCCGGTTCCGCTCGAGCCCGACGGCGACGCGCGGATCCACCAGACCGTGACCGTGCCGAGCCGCTGTCTCGCGCCGGTCGTGCTCGTACACCCGAACGGTAACGCAACGCGCTACATCGCGGTGAGCGGCTTCACGAACTAGGCAGGAAGACGGACGAGCTCGTCCTCGACCAGGACGAGCTCGTCGCGCCGCAACGATTCGACCGCTTCGAGGTCGACCTCGGCGAGCGGGCGCGGGGCCTCGGCAATCAGCCGCAGGGTCTGCGCCCGCCGCTGCCTGAACGAGCCCTCGAACGGACTCTGCTTGCGCAGCGGCTCGAACCTCCGGCCGCGTGAGGGACAGCCTTCGGCGAGCGGGCACTCGCCGCAGCGGGGCACGCGGGCGATGCAGATCGTCGCGCCGAGATCCATCAACGCCTGGGCGCAGGTGTAGTCGAAGGCCGCACCCGTGCGCTCCTGGACGCGGCGTACGTTGACGTCGACCGGCAGCACCGGCCGGCCGAGCGCGAAGCACGCGACCGCGTCCGCGGTGTAGCGGCCGACTCCCGGTAGCTCCGTCAGATCCTCTGGCCATCCCTGCGCGGTCAAGTGCCGCGCCGCCCGCTGCAGGTTGAGGGCCCGCCGGTTGTAGCCGAGTCCCTGCCACTCGCGGATCACCTCCGCCGTCGGCGCGGCCGCGAGAGCCTCGGCGGTCGGCCAGCGCTCGAGCCAGGCGACGTAGCGCGGCACGACGCGCGAAGCCTGGGTCTGCTGCAGCATCACCTCGGAGACGAGAATCGCGTAGGGGTCGGGCGTGCCGCGCCAGGGCAGGTCGCGGCTCGCCTCGGCATACCACGCGAGCAGCGCCTCCTCCACCCGCGAGACCCTAGACTCCCGCTCGGCCGTGTGGGACGTTCGTTGATTCGGGAGGCGCGCGCCGGCGAGGCCGAGACGTTGGCGGCTATCCAGCGCGACGCCTCGGTCGGGGCCCTTGCGCACATCTTCTCGCCCGAGCTCTACCCGTTCCCGCTCGAGGCGGTGCGAGCGCGGTGGGCGGAAGCCGTTGAGGATCCCAGTCTGACCGTCCTCGTGGCCGAGGTGGACGGCGCGCCTGCCGCGCTTGCGGGCTGCCGGGCGGAGTGGCTCGACGGCCTCTACGTGCGGCCCGAGCACTGGGGACGCGGGCTCGGCCGGAAGCTGCACGACGAGGTGCTCGACCGGCTGCGCGCGAGCGGCTCGCCACGGTGCCAGCTCTGGGTGCTCGAGGGCAACAACCGCGCGCGACGCTTCTACGAGCGGCTCGGCTGGCGCGAGAACGGCGATACGCGTGTTGTTCCGTTTCCGCCGAACCCGATCGACGTCGGTTACACGATCGACCTCGAAACTACACTGGCGACGCTGTGAAGAAGGTCCGCTTCGCTCCCAGCCCAACCGGCTCTTTGCACGTCGGCAACGCGCTCAGCGCTGTCGCCAACCGCGGCTTCGGGGATTGGCTGCTGCTCCGGATCGACGACACCGACCCGGCGCGCAACGTGCCCGGCGGTGACGAAGAGCTGCTGCGCGACCTCGAGTGGCTCGGAGTCGAGTGGGATGAAGGGCCGGTGCGGCAGAGCGAGCGGGGGGAACGCCACGTCGAGGCGGGCCGGCAGCTGGGCGAGCGCTTCGAGGGGGTGACGCTTCTACGCGAGGACGGCACGCCGACCTACCACCTCGCCAGCGTGGTCGACGACGTGGACTTCGAGATCACGCACATCGTGCGCGGGAACGACCACCGCCCGAACGAGGAGCTGCACCGGCGGCTCTTCGAAGCACTCGGCGCGACGCCCCCGGAGGTCGTCCACCACGGGCTGATCCTCGGCGAGGACGGCAAGAAGCTGGCGAAGCGTGCGGAAGGCGCGACCGTTGCGTCTCTCCGGGACGCGGGCATCCCACCGGAGGCGGTGCGGCGCTACCTCTACGAGCTCGGCCTGCCGAAGCACGACGTGCACTACGACCTGCCGCGGATCCGGCGCCTGGCGATCGAGGCGATCGGCGCGCTCTCCGACCGCGAGCTGGCGGAGCGGGTGGGCGCACCGCTCGAGCTGGTGCCGGCCCTCCGCGGTGCCCGCGACCTGAACGAGGCGCGCGAGTACGCGGCGTCCATCCTCGAGGAGCCCGAGCGCGTAGCGGTCGACTCGCCCGAGACGCTCGAGCGCTTCCGCGAGCTGCTCGAGCGCGGCGACGACTCGGCCGACCCGAAGGAGCTCGTCCGCGAACTGAAGGCGGTCGGCGGCGACCTGCGCGCGCTGCGCCTCGCCCTCACCGGCCGCGACCGCGGCCCGGAGCTGTGGGCGGTCGTCGCCGCCCTCCCGCACGGAGAGGCGCTGCGGAGGATCGATGCGGCTCTATGACACCGCCGCCCGCGGGCTCCGGGAGTTGCCGGCTCCTCCCGGGCCCGTACGCATGTACTTCTGCGGGCCGACGGTGTACCAGCGCATCCACGTCGGCAACGCGCGCCCGTTCGTACTCTCGATGTGGCTCAAGCGGTGGCTCGAGCGCGGCGGCTACGACGTGACGCTGGTCGAGAACATCACGGACATCAACGACAAGATCTACGCGGCCGCCCCGGGCGACAGCGCCAGGCTGGCCGAGGAGGCGAGCGGCTGGTACCTCGAGGACACGAGTGCGCTAGGCCTCGGCCGGCCCGACCGCGAGCCAAAGGCCACCGAGTCGATCCCGGAGATCGTCTCGATGATCGAGGAGCTCGTCGCGAGCGACCATGCGTACCCAGCAGGCGGCGACGTCTACTTCCACGTCGCCGGCTTTCCCGACTACGGGAAGCTCTCGGGCCGGCACGGCGACCAGGAGGCGACGCGCAACCCCTCCGAGGAGGCGGAGGAGGAGAGCCTGAAGGGTGACCCGCGCGACTTCGCGCTCTGGAAGGCGCACAAGGAGGGCGAGGACACGTGGTGGGAATCGCCCTGGGGCCGCGGCCGGCCGGGCTGGCACATCGAGTGCTCGGCGATGGCCGAGGCACACCTCGGGCCGGTCTTCGAGATCCACGGCGGCGGGCTCGACCTGGTCTTCCCCCACCACGAGAACGAGGTCGCGCAGTCGCGGTCGCTCGGTCACGAGTTCGCGCAGCTCTGGATGCACAACGGGATGCTGCAGCTCTCCGGCGAGAAGATGTCGAAGTCGATCGGCAACATCGTCTCGCTGCGCGAGGCGCTGGAGGAGTGGGGGCGCGAGACCCTGCTCGTCTACTTCCTCGGCGGCCACTGGCGTAAGCCGCTGGACTACTCGGACGACGTGCTGCGGGCGGCGACCGCCCAGGCCGAGAGCTTCCGCAATGTGTTCCGCCAGCCTTCGGAGCCGGGCGGCGATCGGGAGGCGTTCACGGCCGCTCTCGACGACGACTTCAACACGCCCGACGCGCTGGCGGTCATGCACGGCTGGCGCGATCACAAGCTGCTGTTTCGTGGTCTCGAGGTCTTCGGTCTCGACTCACTCGCGGAGAGCGCGCCGGCGCCGGCTGCGCTCGAGGAGTTGGCCCGGCAGCGCGCCAAGGCACGCGAGCGCAAGGACTTCGACGAAGGCGACCGGCTGCGTGGCGAGATCGAGGCCGCGGGCTGGGAGGTCCGGGACGTGGACGCCGAACCGGGTTTCCAGCTCGTGCCCAAGAGGTGACCACGGAGCTCATCTACGGCCGCCGGGCCGTGCGCGAGGCGCTTCGCGGGCCGCGGCAGGTGTTCGAGGTGTTCGCGACAGAGCGGGCACTGAGGGCGGAGTCGTGGCTCGTGGAGAGCGGGGTTCGCGTCCACGTGAAGCCGGAGCGCGAGCTGACTGCCCTCGCCGGCACGGCCGATCATCAGGGCGTGGTCGCCCGATTGGAGCCGTACCGCTACGCCGACGCCTACGCGATCGCGGCCGGGCCCTCGCCGCTGCTGGCCGTGCTCGACTCCGTGACCGACCCGCGCAATCTCGGCGCGGTCGTCCGCAGCGCCGAGGGGGCGGGCGCTGACGGCATCGTGCTGCCCGCGCACAACTCGGCTCGCGTGACCGCGGCCGTCTGCCGCGCCTCGGCCGGGGCGGTCGAGCATCTCCCGGTCGCCGTGGTCAAGAACCTCGCGCGCTACCTCGGCGACGTCAAGAGCGCGCAGCTCTGGGTCTGGGCAGCGGCCGGCGATGCGGAGATGACGATGTGGGACGCCGACCTCTCCGGCGGGGTCGCCTTCGTACTCGGGGCGGAGGGCAAGGGCCTGCGGCCGCTCGGGCGCCGAACCTGCGACGCCGCTGTCGCGATTCCCTCCCACGGCAAGGTGGAGTCGCTGAACGTCAGCGTCGCGTCCGCGCTGCTCCTCTACGAGGCGAGGCGGCAGCGCGGTGGCTGAGCCGACGCTCTATCTGTTCGACGGCTACAACCTGCTGCACGCAGGGCCGTTCGAGGACCCGCGCGAGCTAGTCGACCGGCTGGCCAGCTTCGTCGCCGTTCACGGTGCCCGCGGCGTGCTCGTCTTCGACGGCGTGGGGCAGGACACGGAGTTCGGCCCGCTCGAGGTGCGCTACGCCGAGCACGCCGACGCCCTGCTCGAGCGCCTGGCCGCCGAGCACCGCGGGAGCGAGACCGTCTGCCTCGTCTCCTCCGACTCGGCCGTCCGCGGCACCTCGGGCCAGGAGGTGCTGAAGCGCAGCTCGCGAACCTTCATGCGAGACCTCGAGGACACGGGCCACCGCGAATCGAAACCCTCGCAGCTTCGCGATCGCGTAGACGAAGAGACGCGAAAACGCCTTGAGAAACTGCGCAGAGGCAAAGGGACCGGTTAAGCGCAACAACTAGCAAGGTCTTGTAAACGTACTGGGACCTTGCTATCTTGATCCTCAACCTCAGGGTGAGGCTTGTGGAGATCGCCCGTCCTCAGCGAGGGGGAAGCCGTGCCCGCTCGAACCGCACAGACGATCCACACCCCGCAGAAGCTGCAGCGGGAGCTCGCCGACCTCCAGCTCGTCATGCGCGCGCGCAACGGTGACGGGAAGGCTCTCGACGAGCTGATGCGCCGCTACCAGGGCTTCGTCCGCCTGAAGGCGAGCTCGTACTTCCTCGCCGGCGGCGACTCCGAGGATCTGATCCAGGAGGGCCTGGTCGGCCTCTACAAGGCCGTCCGCGACTTTCGCGCCGACAAAGAGACCTCGTTCCGCAGCTTTGCCGAACTCTGCGTCACGCGCCAGATCATCACGGCTATCAAGACAGCCACGCGCTTCAAACACGCGCCGTTGAACACCTATGTCTCGTTCAGCCACACGCCGGCCGGCCAGGAGCCCGACGGCGACTGTACCCTCGGCGACGCGCTTCCGGGCCCCTCGGTGGACGATCCCTCGGTCTGCGTGATCTCGACGGAGGAACTGCAGAGCCTCGTCTTCGCGTTGGGCAGCGGGCTCTCGAAGCTGGAGGCGGACGCGCTCAAGCTCTACCTCGAAGGCGAGTCCTACGAGGAGATGGCAGAGCGGCTGGGCTGCGACACGAAGACGATCGACAACGCGCTCCAGCGCGTGAAGCGCAAGGTGCTGTCGCACCAGCAGTCGCGGCAAGTCCTGCAGTAGCGGCACGCGCGTACCAGTAGACGGCGACTCGGCTGGGCCATGCCCAAAAGGGACAACGCGTGGTTCGCCTACGATGGCAGCGTCGCCGGAGTAGCTCAGCTGGTAGAGCAAGCGATTTGTAATCGCTAGGTCGTGGGTTCGAGTCCCGCCTCCGGCTCTACGCCCGCTCGAGCGCCTGTTCCAAGTCGGCCCAGAGCTCGTCCGGATCCTCGAGCCCGACGCTCAGGCGTAGGAGGCCCGGGGGGACACGGTCGCCTTCCCAGCGAGCGCGGCTCTCGAGGACCGAGTCCACGCCGCCCAGGCTGGTCGCGTTCTTGATCAGCTCCAGCGAGGTCTCGACCCGGTGCGCGGCCTCGCCGTCGGCGACGTCGAAGGAGAGCAGGCCGCCGAAGCCCGGGTAGCGCACGACCTGAACAGCCGAATGCGCGCCCAGCCGCTCGGCGATCGCCGTGGCGCCGGTGGTGTGCCGCTCCATCCGGAGGGGCAGTGTCTTCAGGCTGCGTGAGAGGAGCCAGCAGGGGTCCGGCGCCGCGACGATTCCCGTGCGTCCGCGGAACTCGCGCAGGCGCGCAGCGTCGTCGGCCGAGCGGCACGCGATCGCCCCGAGGAGCACGTCGTGGTGGCCGCCGAGAAACTTGGTCGCGCTGTGCAGCGCGAAGTCGGCCCCGCGCTCGAGCGGACGCACGTAGACCGGGGTTGCCGCGGTCGAGTCCACCACGACCCGTGCCGGGTGCGCTGCGGCCGCCTCGAAGTCCGGCATCGTCAGGAACGGGTTGGACGGCGCCTCGAGCCAGATCAGATCGACGCCTTCGGGCGGCGGGCCGGTCTGGTCGAACTCGACGTGGCGGACACCCCAGCGCTCGAGCGCCTCAAAGAGCACCCCGGTGCCGTAATACCCGCCCTCCGCCAGCGCGATCGTCTGCCCCGGCTCGAGCAGCCCGAGCACGAGCGCCGTCGTCGCGCCTGCACCTGAAGGGAAGAGGAGCGCCTCGCCGCCCTCGAGCTCCGCGAGCGCCCGCTCTGCGGCCAGGCCGTTGGGATGGGCGTAGCGCTGGTAGTACAGATCATCCGGCTCGCCCTCCCGGTACGGCCAGATCGTCGAGCGGTCAAGCGGTTCCACAGCGGCCAACTCTAGTCCCGGCGACGGTTCTCGCTGGACGCCGTCTGCCGCCTTGGGCAATCTCCAGCAACTCGCTGGCCACGTACGTTGGCGATCGGGCCCCCGACGGCGCGGATCACGTCGGCGAGGGTGATCTCCTCGGGCGCCTTCGCCAGCCAGTAGCCGCCTTCGGCACCGCGCTGGCTCTGCACGAGGCCGGCGTGCTTGAGGTCGAGCAGGATGTTCTCGAGGAACTTGAGCGGGATCTTTTGAGCCCGGGCGATCAGGTCGCCCTTTTGCGGCACGCCGCTCGCCGCCGCTGCGAGCTCCGCGCTCGCGCGCAGGGCGTAGTCCACTTTCGCCGAGACCCGCATCGCTCTTGATTCTGGCAGGAGCCTTCTTCTTCGGAGCGGCGGTCTTCCTCGACCTCTCCGGATCCCCCCATAAAGGCGATCCCCAGACCCCGCTTTCGGGGATATCTCCCCCGCATGACGGTCGGGTCCGGCGATACGCTCGGCTCGTGTCGACCGAGATGGACTCCACCGAGGCGAAGCGCCGCAGGCTAGAGGAGCTACGCGCGGAGGCGCTCCACGCCGGCAGCGAGAGCGCCGTCGAGCGGCAACGCTCACAGGGCAAGCTGCTGGCCCGCGAACGCGCGGAGAAGCTCCTCGACCCGGGCTCGTTCGTCGAGCTCGACCGCTATGTCCGCCACCGCGAAGCCGAGTTCGGCATGCGCGAGAGGCGGCCCTACGGCGACGCGGTCGTTACCGGCTACGGGACGATCTTCGGACGGAAGGTCTTCGTGTTCTCACAGGACTTCACGGTCTTCGGCGGCAGCCTCTCGGAGGTCTTCGCCGAGAAGATCTGCAAGGTGATGGACCTGGCCGCGAAGCTCGGCTGTCCCGTGATCGGGATCAACGACTCGGGCGGCGCCCGCATCCAGGAGGGCGTGGTCTCGCTCGCCGGGTATGCCGAGATCTTCTGGCGCAATGTCCAGTGCTCCGGGCTGATCCCGCAGATCAGCCTGGTCATGGGCCCCTGCGCCGGCGGTGCGGTCTACTCACCGGCGATCACCGACTTCGTCCTGATGGTCGAAGGCAGCTCGTACATGTTCATCACCGGTCCCGACGTCGTGAAGACGGTGACCGGCGAGGAGGTGAGCTTCGAGGAGCTCGGCGGTGCTCTCACGCACGCAATCAAGTCGGGCGTGGCCCACTTCGTCGCCCCTGACGAGGAAGCGTGCCTCGAGGATGCGCGCTACCTGCTCTCGTTCCTCCCGCAGAACAACGTCGACCCGCCGCCGTACTCTGAGCCGTCCGACCCGGTGAGCCGGGAGGACGCCGAGCTCGACACGCTGGTGCCCGACGACCCCGCGAAGCCGTACGACATGAAGGATGTCGTTCGGCGCGTCTTCGACGAGGGTGAATTCCTGGAGGTGCATGAACGCTGGGCCGAGAACATCATCTGTGGCTTCGCGCGCCTGAACGGTCACCCCGTGGGCGTCGTCGGCAACCAGCCACGCGCTCTGGCCGGGGTGCTCGACATCGACTCGTCGGTGAAGGCGGCCCGGTTCGTTCGGACCTGCGACGCCTTCAACATTCCGCTGGTCACGTTCGTGGACGTGCCCGGCTTTCTGCCCGGGACGGCGCAGGAGTGGGGCGGGATCATTCGACACGGCGCCAAGCTGCTCTACGCGTACGCCGAGGCGACGGTGCCGAAGCTCGCGGTGATCACGCGCAAGGCATACGGCGGCGCCTACGACGTGATGAGCTCGAAGCACATCCGCGCCGATTTCAACTTCGCCTGGCCGACCGCCGAGGTGGCGGTGATGGGGCCGGAGGGGGCGGTGAACATCATCTTCCGCAAGGAGCTCGAGGCCGCCGAGGATTCGGAGGCCAAGCGCGCAGAGTTGATCGAGGACTACCGCGAACGCTTCGCCAATCCGTACGTGGCGGCCGAGCGGGGCTACGTCGACGACGTGATCGAGCCTCGGCGCACCCGGCCGATGCTCGCGGACGCGCTGGAGACGGCGCTGACCAAGCGAGAGCGCCGGCCTCCGAGGAAGCACGGGAACATTCCGCTCTAGCGGCTAGCGGTCCCTTAGTACGGTTCGCCCGGCCTCCTCCCCAAGGCGAGACTATCGCCGAAAAGCGCACCCATGGGTGCCGATTTCGTGCCGAAAGCGTGCCGGGCGCTGGGGCTATTGTTCCACTTGTCGGCCTCAGGAGGCGAGGGCTGCGGCGGCGGGCGGCGTCTCGTGGAGCGCGAGCGGCGTCTCCTGGAGTGCGAGCTCGTCTGCCAGCGCCGCGACGATCTCCGGGTCGAACTGCGATCCGGCGCAGCGCTCGAGCTCGGCAACGGCCTGCTCGGGCGCAACCCGGCGTCGATAGACGCGCTCAGAGGTCATCGCGTCGTACGCGTCGGCAACGAAGATGATGCGCGCGCCGAGCGGGATGCGCTCACCCAGCAGGCCGTCCGGGTAGCCGCTGCCGTCCCAGCGCTCGTGATGGTGAAGCACCCAGTCGGCCACCGGGTCGACGCCGAGGCTCTCGAGCATCCGGAACCCGATCTGCGGGTGGCGCTCTAGCACCATCCGCTCCGGCTCGGTGAGCGGACCGGGCTTGCGCAGGATCTCTTCGGGGATCGCGAGCTTGCCGAGATCGTGCAGGCTCGCTGCGAGCCGGGTGAGCTCGACATCCTCGTCGGGGAGGCCCAGCCGCCGTGCCGTGCGCGCCGCGAGGTCGGCGACACGCTGTGAATGGCTGCCGGTGTAGACGTCGCGAGCGTCCACGGCGCGCGCGAGGCTCGCGGCGGCGCGGAAGCGCGCTGCACGATCGGGGCCGCTCGCCAGCCTCTTGAGCTCGGCTAGCTCGATCACGTCGGGCCGGTAGGCGCGGACGCGGTTCTTGCCGTACTCCTTGGCCCAGTAGAGGGCGCTGTCGGCGAGCCGGACGAGCTCGTCGCGCTCCTCGGCGTGCTGCGGCGAGGTGGCGACCCCTACGCTGACGGTGACCGAGCCGACCTGCTCGAGCTTCAGCGCGGCGATCCGGTCGACGACGGACTCCGCCGCGGCCAGAGCAGCGTGCTCGTCGGAGCCGGGGAGCAGCAGCGCGAACTCGTCCCCGCCGAGGCGGAAGGCCTCGCCCGTCTGACGCAGACGCGCTGCGAGCTGCGACAGCACGCGGTCACCCGCCGGATGGCCGAAGCGATCGTTGATTCGCTTGAAGTCGTCGAGGTCGATCAGGCAAAGGGTGAGCGGGAGAGCACGCTCGTGCGCGTACCGCAGCTCTCGCTCGAGGCGTTCATGGAAGTGCCGGTGGTTGCCGAGGCCGGTGAGCGGGTCCGTCAGGGCGAGCCGCATGGCCCGAAGCGCGCCGACGATCGCGCGCTGGTAGAGCTGGATCGCGAGCAGCGGCCCGACGAGCGCCACGGACAGGAACGGGGAGCGCTGCCAGAGCACGACCAGCATCAGCGCGGCAGAGGCCATCAGCGAGAACGGGACGATCGTCCAGCGGATGTTCGTGCGCGCAAGCGCGAAGAGCGAGCGGCGTGAGCTCACGGCGACGACTGCCGTGATCAGGATCAGGTTGACCGTGTACTGGGCTGAGGCGGCGGCGCCAACGCGCGCTAGCACTCCGCCCGCGCCTTCGCCGTGCAGCGGCGCCGACACGAGTCCGGCCGCTGTGGCGGCCAGCGCGAGCACCGAGACGTTGTAGGCGATCCGCACAGGCGGCCGGTGCTCGAGCAGCTGCGTGATTGCCGGCGCCAGGAAGACGACCATCAGCCCGGCGGCCCAGCCGAAGAGGACGATCGACGCAACCCCGAAGACGAACGAGAGCGAGACGCCGCCGGTATCCACTCCTTCCACCGGCACCGGGAAGCGGTCGGCCAGCGTCGAGGCACTCATCAGTGCGGCCAGTCCGAGCAGCGTCGCGGCCTTGTGCGGCGTGATCGCGAACGCGGCGGCTGCGGCGCACGCGACGCCGAGGCCAGCGGCGCACACGGGGATGAGGACTGCCAGAAGCCGCGGCGGCGGCAAGGCGCGGCGAGTCATGTTGGGGCTACCAGTACAGGTTGTAGCCGGACAGGGGGCCTTCGAAGCCGAGACCGCCGAGCGCTGCGAGAACCAGCGCGAGGATGGCGGCAAGGACAACGAGGCGGGGCTTCCAGTGCAACATCTTCAACCTCCCACGACGCATTACAGGACGCCGTCGATTGTCGAACGCCTGCAAACGGGCGACAATCCCCCGGAAGGGGGGTTCGTGCCCTCGCCCGTCCCGGCGGCTAGGGCGCCAGGCCGGCTTCGGCGAGGGGCCGGCGACCCCAGGCGAACTGCTGCCGGTACCAACCCGTGAGCGGGCTCATCGCGACGCCCTGCCCGGATGAGTGGATCATCCAGCCGGCGCCGAGGTAAATGCCGGTGTGCCCGATCGAGCCCGACTGCGAGCGCGGCCCGTTCGGGCCGAAGAAGAGCACGTCCCCGGGTGCAAGCTTGGCGTACGTGATGCGCTTGCCCTTCGGCACCTCGCCGCTCATCTGGTAGGTCGTGCGGCCTTTGATCGCCGCTGCAAGCGCTGTCCCGCCGGGGTAGGCCTGGAGCTTGTAGACGCGCCAGACGAAGCCGGAGCAGTCGAAGCCGCCCGGTGCGCTGATGCCGAACGGAGCCTCGGCGAGCTCACTCGTCCCGCCCCAGACGTAGGGGAAGCCGATGAACCGGACCGCCGTGTTGAGCACGCGTTTCTGCCAGGAGCCGAGTTGCGGGAGCGAGAAGGTGGTTGCCGCGTCCAGGGCGTATTCTCGCTCCCAGCCCTTGAAATGGAGGATCTTCGCGACCGAATAGGCCGTCTCGGCGCGGCTCACGGGGTCGCTGGGGAGAAGCTCGAGGTTGTCCTGCTTGAGAGGGTGGTCGGTCCGCAGGCCGAGCAGGCGCGCCACGCTCTCCGTCCCGAAGCGGGAGGGAACGGTCAGGCCGGCTGCAAGAGCGCCGTCTTTGAAGGCAGTCGCCGCGTCGGAGAGCTGGAGCGAGCGCACGAGCCGCGCGTCGAGCTGCGCCACCGTCACCGGGGCCGAAGGGCTCGCCAAGGCTGCTGCCGGCTGTTTGGTGAGGCCGGCGACGAGCGTGGCGAGCTCGCCCTGGGTCAGGGTGTCGCCGGCGCGGAAGGCCCCGACAGACTTCGCCATCAGGCCGTGGGCCACCACGTAGCGGATGTGAGCCTTCGCCCAGGAAGTCGGCGCGGGGCCGCTCGTACCACGGGACTTTCCGGGGTCGCCGATCTTCCCCGCGAGAGCGGAGGGCACGGCCAGCAGCGCGCAGCAGACGACTAGGACCAGAAAGCGGCTCATTCCGCAGTTCGTATCGTCCATGTGCTGCTGCGGCTTTAGGCTGCCGGGCGTGGACGGCGAGATCAGGCCAGAACCGTTTGGAGAGGAGCGCGAGGCGATTCTCCGCGCGGTCGAGGAACTGCTGACACGCGACCTACGCCCGCCGGCTCACCGGAGCGCGTGGCGAGAGCAGGGAATCCGCGAGAACGCCGACGACGGCGAGCTCGAAGAGCCCGCCTAGGGCAAGACCGGCCGGCCGCGCAAGAGGCTCGGGGCCACCCGGGCGTAGTCCAGGCCCGAGACCCAGGTCAGCACGAGGGCGACGAGCAGCGCCCACCACGCGGCGCTGTCGTCCCAGGCTCCGGCGGCGGCGAACCCACCGATCGCCGCGGCCGTTGCCTGGGACCACGTCTTCAGCTTTCCGAGGTCGCGCGCCTGCATGACCACGCCGCGTTCGAGAGCCGCGAGGCGTAGGCCCGAGACGAGGAACTCACGCGCGACGATCGCCGCGACCATCCAGCCCGGGAACACCCCAGGATCGATGAGGACGATCAGCACGGCCATGACCAGCAGCTTGTCGGCGACCGGGTCGAGCAACGAGCCGAGCGACGACGAGTGCCCGCGCCAGCGAGCGACGCGTCCGTCGAACCAATCGGTGCTCATCGCGCCGATGAAGACGCCGGTGGCCCACCAGTCGTGCCCTCCGAAGTCCCAGACGAAGAGGGTGATCACGATTGGCACCGCCGCGGCGCGGGCGAGCGTCAACTGATCGGCCAGGCTCATCCGCAGGGAGAATACGGCCGTGCCGCCGTTCTCGAAAGTTCTCGTAGCCAATCGCGGCGAGATCGCCGTCCGCGTCTTTCGCACCCTGCGCGAGCTCGGGATCGGAACGGTCGCCGTGTACTCGGAGGCCGACCGGAGCTCGCTGCACGTCTCCGCGGCCGACGAGGCGTACCTGATCGGCCCCGGAGCGCCCGCCGAGAGCTACCTCAACGAGGAGAGCCTGCTCGAGGTCGCGGATCGAGCCGGAGCGAAGGCGGTCCACCCCGGATACGGCTTCCTCGCCGAGAACGCAGGGTTTGCCCGAGCGGTGGAGGGCGCCGGCCTCGTCTGGATCGGCCCGCCCCCCGAGGCGATCGAGGTGATGGGCTCGAAGACCGCCGCCCGCGAGCGCATGACGGCGGCCGGTGTTCCGGTGGTTCCGGGGACGACCGAGCCGGTCACCTCTCCCGAGGAGGTCAGGCGCCTCGGCGACGAGCTCGGGTGGCCGATCGCGATCAAGGCAGCGGCCGGAGGCGGCGGTAAGGGCCTAAGGGTCGTGCACGACCCCGCGGAGGCCGAGCGAGCCTTCGAGTCCGCCCAGCGGGAGGGCGAGGCGTACTTCGCCGACCCGACCGTGTACGTGGAGCGCTACCTCGAAGACCCTCGCCACGTCGAGGTGCAGGTGCTCGCCGATGCCCACGGGAACGTGATCCATCTCGGCGAGCGCGACTGCACGATCCAGCGCCGGCACCAGAAGCTCGTGGAGGAGACGCCGTCACCAGCCGTCGACGAGGAGCTCCGAGAGCGCATCGGTGGGATCGCCGTCGAGGCAGCCCGTGCCGTCGGATACCGCAGTGCCGGCACGATCGAAGGCCTTCTCTCCCGCGAGGGCGAGTACTTCTTCCTCGAGATGAACACCCGCATCCAGGTCGAGCACACGGTCACCGAGATGGCCACCGGCCTGGACCTCGTTCGTGAGCAGGTTCTCATCGCGGCCGGAGAGCCGCTATGGCTGCGCCAGGAGGACGTCCGGCTGACCGGGCACGCGATCGAGTGCCGCCTCAACGCGGAGGACCCCTCCAACGGCTTTCTCCCGAGCCCCGGGAGGATCACGAGCTACCGGGAGCCGGGCGGCCCCGGGGTGCGGGTCGATTCCGGCGTGACCGCAGGTTCCGAGATTCCGGCGCTCTACGACCCGCTCGTCGCGAAGCTGATCGTCCAAGGGGTTGACCGCGAGCACGCGCGGCGGCGGATGCTTCGAGCGCTCGACGAGTTCGAGATCGGAGGCATCACCACGCTGCTCGGCTTCCACCGGGCGCTGCTCGAGCACCCCTGCTTTGCCGAAGGCGCCACGTGTCACGGCATTGTCGAGTCCGAGGAGCTGGCGGAGCGTGCGGAACAGTTGTCTCATCGGACAACAACGGTACCGTTGGTCTCGGACGGCGCGCCGCTGAGGGCCCGGACCTCGACCGTCGAGCTCGACGGTCGGCGCTACGAGGTACAGACCCTCGTGCCCGAGCCCGCGCACGCCGAGCTCGCCAGACGCCGCCGTGACCGCGTGGCCGCCGGCGGCCACGGCGGCGCCAAGGACGCGGTCGTGACCCCGATGCAGGGCACCGTGCTCGCCGTCGAGGTCGCGGAGGGCGACGCGATCGAGGCCGGCCAGGTGATCTGCGTCGTCGAGGCGATGAAGATGGAGAACGAGATCGCGGCGCACCGTGCCGGAGTTGTCACCGACCTCTCCGTCGAGCCCGGGCAGGCGGTCAGGAGCGGACAGGTTCTCTGCGTCGTGGTCGAGCCCGACGCCTGAGAGCGAAGCCTCTCTGTCGCCTTCGACTAGCATCCGCCGCCGGTGGATCTCTACGAATACCAGGGCAAGGAGCTCTTCGGCCGCTTCGGCATCCCCGTCTCCGCGGGACGGCTGGTGACCACGTCGGCCGAAGCCCGCGCAGCGGCGGACGAGCTCGGCGGATCGGTCGTGGTGAAGGCCCAAGTGCTCACGGGCGGCCGGGGCAAGGCCGGCGGAATCAAGCTCGCGGACGGCCCCGAGGAGGCGGAGCGAGAGGCCGAGCAGATCCTCAGCCTCGGCATCAACGGCCACGTCGTGCGCAAGCTCTGGATCGAGCAGGCGTCGGAGATCGCCAAGGAGTACTACCTCTCGGTCACGTTCGACCGCGGTACGAAGAAGGCGCTCTTCATGCTCACCACGGAGGGTGGCATCGAGATCGAGGAGGTAGCCGAGAACAACCCCGACGCCCTCGCACGCCTGCACGTCGACCCGCTCGAGGGCTTCCAGCCCTACCAGGGGCGCAGACTGATCTACGGCGCCGGAATCGGCGACCCCAGCGAGCAGAAGCAGATCCTGGACATCATCGGGAAGCTCTACACCTGCTTCGTCGAGACCGACGCGATGCTCTGCGAGATCAATCCGCTGATCGTCACGCCCGAAAGCGAGGTGCGGGCGCTCGACTCGAAGTTCACCGTCGACGACAACGCGCTCTACAAGCATCCCGACGTTGCCGAGATGCGCGATCTCGAGGCATACCCGCCCGAGGAGCGCGCGGCGCGCGAGAAGGGCGTCACCTACGTCAAGCTCGACGGCGAGGTAGGGATCCTCGGCAACGGCGCCGGGCTCGTCATGTCCACGCTCGACGTGATCGCGCTCGTCGGCGGCCGGCCGGCCAACTTCTGCGACCTCGGCGGCGGCGGGGACGCGCAGGGCGTGGTGGATGCTCTCGAGATCATCAGCGCGGACCCACAGGTGCGCTCGATCGTCTTCAACATCTTCGCCGGGATCACGCGCTGCGACGTCGTTGCCGAAGGGATCCTCCAGGCGCTCTCGCAGACGAGGATCGAGCATCCGATCGTCGTTCGCTTCGACGGGACGAATGCCGCGGAAGGGCGCGCCATCCTCGCCGAGGCGGCGCCGCCGAACCTGCACGTCAAGGCGACGATGCTCGACGCGGCGAGGCGCGCGGTGGAGCTGGCGGCATGAGCAGCTGGTCCGATCGCGCCCAGGCCTACCGAGAGAGCCCGACTCACCGCGAGGGGCCCGACCTCGACCTGCTCATCGAATGGTGCGAGCCCGAGGAAGGCGTGAAGGCCCTCGACGTCGCCACCGGCGGCGGCCACGTCGCGCGCAGGCTGCGCGAGGAAGGTGCCCAGGTCGTCACGCTCGACCCGTCGCCGGGGATGCAGGCCGATGTCGTCGCCGGGGCGGAGGATCTGCCCTTCGCCGACGGCAGCTTCGACGTCGTCGTCTCGCGGATCGCGCCGCACCACTTCGCCGACTTGCGCGCTGCGGTTGCCGAGATGGAGCGCGTCAGCAATCGACTCGTCGTGATCGAGGACACGCTCTTCTCGAGCGATCGCCACGAGCAGGCCGAGAGGTTGCGCGACCCGACGCACGTTCGCAACTACACCGAGGAGGAGTGGCACGAGTTCCTGACCGAGGCGGGTCTCGAGGTCGAGCAGTCGGAGTGCTTCGAGAAGACTCACCCGCTGGAGGCCTGGCTTGCCCGCACCGGTTGCGAGGGCGAGGAGGCCGAGCGCGTGAAGGAGTTGCTCGCCGACCGGCTGACCGAGGACGGCAGTGCCTGGACCGACGTGAAGATCGTCATCCGCGCCAGGAAGTCGCAGTCCTAGTGGCCATTGTCGTCGACAGCGACACCCGGCTGATCGTGCAGGGCGCCACCGGGCGCGAGGGGTCGTTCCACACGCTACGCAACCGCGACTACGGCACGAACGTCGTCGCCGGCGTCACCCCCGGCAAGGGCGGCGCCGACCTCCAGGGAATCCCGATCTTCGACACCGTGGCCGAGGCCGTCGAACAGGCCGGCGCAAATACGGCGATGGTCTTCGTCCCGGCCCGCTTCGCCGCGGATGCGATCTACGAGTCCGTGGACGCGGGCATCGCCACCGTCATCTGCATCGCGGAGGGTCTCGCGGCGCACGAGATGCTGCGGATCTACAACTACATTCGGCCCAAGGGGATCACGATGCTCGGGCCGAACTGCCCCGGCGCCCTCTCGCCCGGGAAGGCGAACGTCGGGATCATCCCGGCCGAGATCTTCCGCGAGGGGCCGATCGGCGTGGTCTCACGCTCCGGCACGCTCACGTACCAGATCGGCCACGAGCTGACCCAGCGGGGGCTCGGCAACTCGACGATCGTCGGGATCGGTGGCGACCCGGTCGTGGGCTCGTCTTTCATCGACGTGCTCGCGCGTTTCGAGGCCGACGACGAGACCGAGGTGATCGTGATGGTCGGTGAGATCGGCGGCGACGAGGAGGAGAAGGCGGCCGCGTTCATCGAGGCCGAGGTGACGAAGCCGGTGGTTGCCTACATCGCGGGCTTCACCGCGCCGCCGGGAAAGACGATGGGCCACGCCGGCGCGATCATCTCCGGCTCCTCCGGCACGGCCCAGGCGAAGAAGGAAGCGCTCGAAGAGCGGGGCGTTCGAGTCGGGACGACCCCGACCGAGGTTGCGGAGCTCGCGGCGGAAGTCGCCGCCGCTCGATCCGTCAGGTGACGCGGACGGCGGCGGGCAGTGGTTTCCGGCGGCGGCGGCCACCACCGAGTGGTAGGACGTCGCGCGAGCGGTATTCGTCAAGCGCCTCAGCGGTCGTCTCTCGCGGCGCGACGGACGACGGAGACCTGGCCGACGATGTCGCGAACGAAGTGGTCGCCGAGGCGATCTTCGCGGGCGCGCTCGTCGGTCGCGTGAACTTGATCAAAGGCGGCGACCCACGCGGTCATAGTCGGCACCGTCAACTTTCTGCTCGCCCTTTGCCGGATGGAGCCAGGAGGCGTCCCTAGACTGCCCGCCGTGGAGACGATCTCCTTTGCCCGCGGCATCCCGGCGCCCGAGTGCCTTCCCGTGGCGGAGCTCGCCGACTGCGCCAAGGCCGCGCTCGAACGGGACGGACTCGTTGCGCTCTCCTACGGGAGCACGCTCGGTTACGGGCCGTTGCGGGAGTGGATCGCCGAGCGACACGGCGTCGAGCCGGAGCGCGTGCTCGTGACCAACGGGTCGCTGCAGGCCTTCCATTTCGTGCTCGACTCTCTCGGCGGCCGCGTGATCGTCGAACGACCAACCTACGATCGCCCGAGAAAGATCCTCCTTGCGGCCGGCGCCGAGTTCGACGAGGTGCGGGTGGACGAGGACGGCCTCGACGTCGCTCAGCTCGAGCAGATGCTCGCGATCGGGCCGGAACCGTCGTTCGTGTACACGATCCCGACCTTTCAGAACCCGACCGGCTCGACGCTGAGCAAGGAGCGACGCCGGCGGCTTGCCGAGCTCGCGCGCGAGCGCTCGGTCGCCGTCCTGGAAGACGATCCGTACGGCCTCGTCCGCTTCGAAGGCGAACCGTTGCCGAGCCTGTTCGAGCTCGAGGGCGGCGCGAACCTGATGTACAGCTCGTCGTTCTCGAAGACGATCGCCCCGGGGCTGCGGGTCGGGTACGCGATCGTGCCGGCCGCGCTCGGACACGAGCTCGAGGAGCTTGCCGCGTCGACGTACATCACGCCCGCGCTGCTGGCGCAGGCCACCGTCTTCGAGTTCCTCCGCCGCGGGCTCTTCGAGCCGAACCTGGAGCGCGTGCGCGTGCTGCTGCGCAGGCGTCGCGACGCGATGCTGGACGCCCTCGAGCGCGAGCTCGCCGGCCGCGCCCGCTGGAACCGGCCGGAGGGCGGCTACTTCCTCTGGCTCGAGCTGGGGCAGACGGTCGACGCGGCCGAGCTGCTCGTCCGGGCGGCAGAGGCCGGGGTCACGTTCGTTCCCGGCGAGGACTTCGGCGGCCCTCCGGCTTCCGCGCGCCTCGCTTTCAGCTTCGTCTCCCCGGAGGAGATCGACGAAGGCGTGCGGCGTCTGGCGAAGCTAGTGGCGGCGACGCCGGCGGCGGTATAGCTGCGAGAGGAGCACGCCGAGCAGCATCCCGAGGGCGATGCTGAGGAGGATCAACCAGATCAACGAGACCCGTGCCGTCGCGAAGACGAAGTGCAGGTTGATGTGCTTGTTGTTCTCGAGCACGAACGCGATTCCGTACGCGATCAGGAGGCCGATGGTGATGATCGTCAGGTAGAGACGGGCCTGCCACTCGCGTAGCGGCTCGTCGGCCCGCTCCCGCTCCGGCTCGGTCTGGGGATCGGGCTCGGATTCCTCGGGAGGCCTGTGGTCCTCTGGCTCCATGGCCGCCTAGTCTAGGCGGCAGACTGGCCGGCCAGCGGCGCGAGCGGCCGCGCCACCAAGCGCGGCTGTCGCGGCGGAACGAGCGAGCCGCGGCTCTGGCCCCGGAAGGTTGGGCACGGGGCTTCCAGCACGAGGGCGCAGAGGCCGGCGCGGTGGAAGTAGCAATCTTCGCACGTTGGTTTGATCAGTTTGCTCATACCCCGGTTTGCTCCTCCTAGCTCGCCTACCCGAACAAGGCGTGATGATAGGTGCCATGGCTGTCGAATCAAGGCTTGTCTGTGGAGAAAACACTGCAATTTCCGGGGCATTCAAAATTGTCGAAAACTTGATGTTCTTCAAGATTTCGGCGCCAACGTTGCCAGCGACCGCAACGCCTGTTGAAAGTTCTTCACAGGCACGATCGGGAGGTCTTTCGCATAGCGTCTCGCCTCCCGAGCGTTGTCCCCGGCCGGCACGAGGAAGACGTCCACACCCGCTTCCCGCGCGCCGAGCGTTTTTTGCTTCACCCCGCCGATGGGACCGACCGCGCCGTTGAGAGCGAGCTCGCCGGTCGCGGCGACCTTCTTCCCGTGCGCGATGTTGCGGCCGAGCTCCTGCAGGATGTCGAGCGCGAAGGCGAGGCCCGCGGACGGGCCTCCGACACCGCCCGCGTCGAACTTGATCGGCACCGGCAGCTTGACAGAGAGCTCGTCGCTTGCTGTGACGCCGATGATCGCCCGCTTCGCATCCTCGGGGTCGGCGACGGTCTTGATCGTCGCCTCCCGCGCCTTCCCGCCTCGGCGGAAACCGAGCTTGACCGTGGCGCCCGGACGCTTGGCCGTGAGGGCCGCACGCAATGCCAGGACCGAGGCAACCTTGCGCCCGTTCACGGAGACGATCACATCGCCGGGGCGGAGCACGTCCGCCGCGGGCGCGTTTTTCGTGACGAGCAGGACGGTCACCCCACCGCTGCGCGCGTGCACCGTGTAGCCGAGATTGCTGAGCGCGACGACGGCGGCAATCTTCTGCGAGTCGGTCATGTCGAGTTGTCCCAGGCGCCGCTCGAGGGTCTGCGGGATCGGCGGCGCGGGAACGAGGTCGGAGCCGTCGGCTCGTGTCCACGGGACGAGCCGCTCGAGAAGGCGAGCCGGACGCTCGCGGACATCCACGAAGTAGATCGGGCCGGGCTTGCCGCCCGGCTTCTCGCCGGGCATTCGGATCACGGGGTCGACCGGGTGCGCCGGATCCACGAGCCGGATGTCGTACCCGTTGGCAGGCGCGAGCCAGAGCGTGAACGCCGCCGCGCCCAGCAAGAAGAGCCCGGCCGCGGCCAGGCGCGCCGGCGAGAACCACCGCATCGGCCCGAGGATACGTTTAGAGAAGGAAACGCGTGAGCCCGCCGTCGACCGGGATCACGGCCCCGCTGACGTAGCTAGCCGCATCGGAGGCGAGGAAGCAGACGACCTCCGCCACCTCGCGCGGCCGGCCGAAACGGCGGAGCGGGATCACGTCGAGATCCTCGGCCCGGGTCTTCCCGGCGTAGGCCTCCGCGAGCCGCTCGGTCTCGATGCGACCGGGCGCGATCGAGTTGACCGTGATCTTCTTCGGACCGATCTCGCGCGCGAGCGTCTTGGCCCAGCCGATCACGCCCGGGCGCACGGCGTTCGAGAGGGCGAGGTTGTCGATCGGCTCCCGCACCGAGCTCGACTCGATGTTGATCACGCGGCCTCGCCCGCTGCGCTCGAGCTGGGGCAGGCACAGCGTCGTGAGTCGGATCGCGGAGAGCAGCAGCAGCTCCACGGCCGTTTCCACCTGATCGTCGGTGAGCCCGACCGCAGGTGTTCGTGGCGGGCCGCCGCTGTTGTTCACGAGGATGTCGATCCCGCCGAAGGCTTCGAGCGTGCGGTCGACGAGGCGCTTGAGGTCGGCCGGATTCGTGACGTCGCCTCGCACGGCGAGAGCGCCGAGCCTCTCGGCCTCGCGCCCCAGTAGGTCACGCCGACGGGCGAACATGGCGACGTTCGCGCCCTCGCCGGCCAGGGACTCGGCGATCGCGAGCCCGATGCCGGAGGACGCACCGCAGACGATCGCCGTGCGGCCGTTCAGCCCGAGATCCATGCCGCCCTTGATATGCACGCACGCGTCCCCACCCGGGTGGGGAAGGAAAACCACCCGCCACCCGCCATCAGCGTACGGGCCAAGGTCGCGCGTGTCTTGGCCGCGGGTGTGCCGAGCCTGTGCCGGTTTGTCGGCACCGCCACCGGGCCTACGCCGCGCTGCCGAGCACGCCCACGACCTCGCGGACGGCTTCGGCTGAGGCGTTCAGGGCCTCGCGCTCCTCCTCTCCAAGGTCGAGCTCGAGAATCTCCTCGATGCCGCCGGCGCCCAGCTTCACCGGCACGCCTATGTAAAGCCCTTCGATCCCGTACTCGCCCTCGAGGTAGGCGGTGCAGGGGAGCACGCGGTGCTCGTCGAGCATGACCGCGTCGACCATCTGCGCGGCGGCTGCGCCAGGCGCGTACCACGCAGAGGTGCCGAGGAGCTTGACGAGCTCGCCGCCACCCTTAGCCGTGCGCTCGACCAGCGCCTGGATGCGGTCCTCCGAGACGAGCTTGCGCAACGGGACGCCGCCCACGCTGGTTGCCGAGACGACCGGCACCATCTGGTCGCCGTGGCCGCCGAGCACCATCGCGGTCACGTCCTTGAGCGATGCGCTCGTCTCCAAGGCGATGAAGGTCGAGAAGCGGGCGGTGTCCAGAATCCCGGCCATCCCGAAGACGCGCTCCTTGGCCCACCCGGAGACGTTCTTCGCCACGTGGCACATCGCGTCGAGCGGGTTGGAGACGACGATCAGAACCGAGTCCGGGTTCTGCGCCGCGATCGCCTCGGTCACCGAGCCGACGATCTTCTCGTTCGTCGACACCAGGTCGTCTCGGCTCATGTCGCCTGTGCGGGGGACTCCTGCGGTTATGACGACGACCTCGGAGCCGGCGGTTTCCTCGTAGCCGTTCGCGCCGACGACGGTCGGCTCGTATCCGAGCACCGCGCCCATCTGGTTGATGTCGAGAGCCTTTCCCTGCGGCAGGTTCTCCTTGATGTCGACGAGTACGACCTCCGCGTAGTCCCGGGTGGCGAGTACCTGGGCGCAGGTCGCGCCGACGTTGCCTGCGCCCACCACGGTGACCTTGCGCCTCATACCCGGGCTCCCATCCCGTCGATGATCGCGTCTGCGACCTCGCTCGTGCCGACGGCGGTCGGGTCGTCGCGCAAGGGCTTCATGTCGTAGGTGACCTGATCGCCGGTGCGGATCACCTCGGCGATCGCGTGCTCGAGCCGGTCGGCGGCGTCGGTCTCGTCGAGATGGCGGAGCATCAGCATCCCGGAGAGCATCATCGCCATCGGGTTGACCTTGTTCTGGCCGGCGTACTTGGGCGCCGAGCCGTGCGTCGGCTCGAAGACGGCAGCGTGCGTCCCGAAGTTCGCCCCCGGCGCCAACCCGAGGCCGCCGACGAGCCCGGCCGCCAGGTCGGAGACGATGTCGCCGTAGAGGTTCGGTAGCACGAGCACGTCGTACTCCTCGGGGCGCTGGACGAGCTGCATGCAGAGGTTGTCCACGATCCGGTCCTCGAATTCGATGTCGGAGTTCTCCTCCGCTACTTCCCGCGCCACGCGCAGGAAGAGGCCGTCCGAGAACTTCATGATGTTCGCCTTGTGCACGGCCGTCACCTTGCGGCGGCCGTTGCGGCGCGCGTAGTCGAATGCGAACTGGACGATGCGGCGGCTGCCCTCGACGGACAGCGGCTTGATCGAGATGCCGGACCCGTCCGGGACGTGGCCGCCTCGCGCGCCGATCCAGTCGGCCAGCTCCTGCGCGTGCGCCGTCCCCTCCTCGTACTCGATTCCGGCGTAGAGATCCTCGGTTGCTTCGCGCACGATGATCAGGTCGACGTTCTCGTACCGCGAGCGCACGCCCTCGTAGCTCTTGCAGGGCCGAACCTGGCCGTAGAGGTCGAGCGTCTTGCGCAGGGTCACGTTGACGGAGCGGAAGCCGCCGCCGACCGGCGTGGTGATCGGGCCTTTGAGCGCGACGCCGGTGCGCTTGATCGAATCCAGCACCTGGTCGGGTAGGGGGTTGCCGCCGTAGGCCTCCATCACGTCGGCCCCGGCCTCCTGCACGTCCCAGTCGAAGCCGACGCCGGTGGCCTCGAGCACGCGTCGCGTCGCCTCTGCCAGCTCCGGCCCGGTGCCGTCCCCGGGGATCAAGGTCACCTCGTGCGCCACGGCGCAGGACTCTAGCGGAGGCCTTCGTATGCAGCGGTCGAGACGTTACTCGCCCAAGAGGGTGCGTTGGACGGCCACGCCGGCGTGGCGTCGCGGCCTCTCTGGTCGGCATCGCAAGCGACGCCTTGGACGGCCACGCCGGCGGAGCCGTCGCGGCCTCTCTGGTCGGCATCGCAAGCGACCCTTGGACGGCCACGCCGGCGGAGCCGTCGCGGCCTCTCTGGTCGGCATCGCAAGCGACGCCTTGGCCTGTAGATTTCCGGCCGTGAACGAGTTCAAGCCGGGGCTCGAGGGGGTCGTCGCCTTCCAGACCGAGATCGCAGAGCCCGACCGGGAGGGCGGCGCGCTGCGTTACCGCGGCGTGGACATCGAGGAGCTCGTCGGCACCTACCACTACGAGCACGTCTGGGGCCTACTCGTGGACGAGAGCTTCGACCCCGGAATGCCCGATCCGGAGCCGTACGAGCCGAAGCACCTGAGCGGCAACGCGCCCTCGGACCTGCAGGCGGAGACGGCGCGGCTCACGAGCGCGTGGTCGCTCCAGAAGCTCGTGGACATCTCGGCCGAGGAGGTGCGGGACGACCTCGCCCGGCTCTCGCCCGAGATGATCGCGATCGTTGCCGAGTCGGCCCGCGTCGCGGACGGCCACACCGTCCGGGTGCCGGAGGAGGTGGTCGCCCAGGGCGAGACCGCCGCCGAGAAGTTCCTGCTCCGCTGGCGCGGGGAGGCCGATCCAAAGCACGTCAAGGCGATCGACACCTACTGGATCTGCACGGCCGAGCACGGTCTGAACGCCTCGACCTTCACGGCAAGGGTTGTGGCCTCCACGGGCGCGGACACCGGCGCCGCGATGTCGGCCGCAGTGGGCGCTCTCTCGGGGCCGCTGCACGGCGGCGCGCCGGCGCGGGTGCTGCCGATGCTCGACGAGGTCGCGCGCACCAACGATCCCGAGGGCTACGTGAGGAGCCTGCTGGAGCAGCACCAGCGGATTATGGGCTTCGGCCATCGCGTCTACCGCGCCGAGGACCCGCGGGCACGGTTGCTGCGAAAAACTGCGCAGGAGCTCGAGTCGCCCCGCTTCGAAGTCGCCGAGGAGCTCGAGCGCGTAGCGCTGGCCGCGCTGCGCGAGTACAAGCCCGACCGGCCGCTCGAGACGAACGTGGAGTTCTGGTCGGCGGTCGTGCTGGATGTTGCCGAGATCCCGCACGACCTGACGCCGGCGATGTTCGCTTGCGCGCGGGTCGCCGGCTGGTCGGCGCACATCCTGGAAGAGAAGCGCACCGGCCGCCTGATTCGGCCCTCGGCGCAGTACGTAGGTCCCGCGGCGCGGCCGGCCTCCGCAGTCGACGGAGCGCCAGTCCCGACTTGAGTCTCGCCGAGGCCGGGCTCGAAGCGAACCTGCTCGCAGAGAGCGGGAACGAACGCGACCTGGCCAAGCTGCGGGCCGCCTGGGCCGAGGACCTGGAGGCCGCGGCCCGCTCTCCCGACCACCTCGAGCGCGCGGCCGCGTACCGGGCCGTCGGCCAGTTTCGCTTCCGCCAGAAGGAGGAGCTCCTGCGGCGCGGCCTCGAGGACGACAGCCCGGCCTGCCGCGGCTCCGCGCTGCTCTCGCTCGAGCTGCTTTCGCGCGATCATCCCAGGGCCGTGAATGCTGTCCGGCCGATCCTGCACAGCCTTGCGAACGCGGACGGCAACGCGGCCGTACGGCGGCTGGCGATCATCTCGCTCCGGAACGGCTCGCCGCAGCGAGACACGATCGTGCTCCTCCAGGGGATTGCGGAGGAGGAGGGCCTCGACCGGGAGATCCAGCAGACGGCTGCAAAGGTCGCCGCGGGGCTCGAGAAGAAGGCGCGGGCGCGCTAGCTGCAACCGCAGCGCCGACCGCGAACCTGGCGGCCGCATGACGGGCAGATGCGCCGGCGGCGCTTCCACTCGAGCGCGCTCTTCTGAAGGCCGGCGAGCGACATCAGCACGCCGACGCCCGCGCTCGAGACGAGGAGGATCGTGAGATGCGGCTCGGGGGTCATTCTTCAGATGTTTTCCCTGAACGTCCCTTCCCCGAAACCCGCCTGCGGCGCGCGTGCGGGTGGCTGCGGAAATAGACGTCGCGGCGGCGGCGGTCGGAAACGTGCGTGTAGAGCTCGGTCGTCCCGAGATCGGCGTGGCCCAGCATCTCCTGGACGCTGCGCAGATCGGCCCCTCCTTCCAGCAGATGGGTCGCGAAGGAGTGCCGCAGCAGGTGGGGATGGACACGCTCGGGCTCGAGCCCGGCCCGCCCGGCGAGACGGCGCAGGATCAGGAACGCGCCCGCCCGGGTGAGGCCCCCGCCCTGAGCGTTGAGGAACAGCTCGGGCCGATGCCGGCGGTCGAGATACGGGCGGCCGTGCGCCAGGTACCGCCGTAGCGCCTCGACCGCGTGGCGGCCGACCGGTACGACCCGCTCCTTGCCGCCCTTCCCCGTGCAGCGGACGAGCCGCCGCTCCAAGTCGATCCCGGCCTTGTCGAGCCCAACCGCCTCGCTGACCCGCAGGCCGGCGCCGTAGAGGAGCTCGACGAGCGCCCGGTCACGCATCATCCGCGGGGTCGAGCCCGCCGCCGCCTCGATCAGCCGCTGGGCCTCGGCCGGCGAGAGGGTGCGAGGCAGGCGCGGGCGGCGTCGCGGCAGCTCGAGCGCGGCCGCGGGGCTGTCGGCGCGGGCGCCGAGCAGGACGAGGTGCCGGAAGAACGAGCGGACCGCGGCGACGCGGCGCGCGATCGTCGCGGGCGAGAGCCCAACCGCTCGCAGCTCCGCGAGCCAGCGCTCGAGGTCCTCGTTGGTCGCCTTCGAGGGCGGCCCGCCCAGCCAGTCGGCGAGCGCGCGCAGGTCGCGGCGGTACGCGTCGACGGTCTTCGGCGCCCGCCGGGCGGCGAGCAGCGCGAGAAAGCCGTCGACCTCAGGATCTTGGGTGGGATCGGTCATAGACCTTCCTCAGCCGCCGTGCATCGACGTGGCTGTACATCTGCGTCGTCGAGAGCGAGCTATGGCCGAGCAGCTCCTGGATCGTGCGCAGGTCGGCGCCGCCCTCCAGCAGGTGCGTCGCGAAGGCGTGCCGCAGGCGGTGGGGGTGGGGGAGCAGGCGGCGGAGGGTGCTCGTGTCGAGCCGCCGGCCGCGGACAGACAGGAAGAGCGCGTTCTCGGCCCCGCGCGCCAGCTCCGGGCGCGCTTCGCGGAGGTAGACGGCGAGCCGGTGCGAGGCCTCCTCGCCGAGCGGGACGACCCGTTCCTTGCCGCCCTTGCCCCTCACGTGCACGAGCTCCTGGTCGAAGTCCACGTCGGCGAGGTCGAGGTCGACGGCCTCCTGCGAGCGCAGGCCCGCCGAGTACACGAGCTCGACGAGGGTGCGGTTGCGGACGGCGAGCGGCCCTTCTCCCTCGAGCGCCTCGAGCTCGCGGTCGACCTCCTGAGGGCGAGGGGCATCAGGCAGTCGCAGCGGCCGCCTCGGGGCGAACGAGGCGTCGGGCACACGCTCTTTGCCCAGCGCGTGGCGCAGGAACGCGCGCACGGCGGCGAGCTTCCGCGCGATCGTCGCGGGGGCGAGCTTGTGCGGCCTCGCCCGCCCGAGCTCGGCGGCGTAGTCGGCGAGGGCGCGCACGTCCACGTCCTGCAGGCCCGTGCCGCGCCGCTCGAGCCACGCGGCGAACTCGCGCACATCCACACGGTAGGCCCGGCGGGTCGCGTCGGAGAGCGCGGGGCTCTCGAGGAAGCGGTCGATCTCGCGATTCACGGCGAGGGATTCGCCGTGAGCGCCTAGATTCCGCTACGCGACAGCTTGGACGATCTCGTCGCTGAGGCTCGGAAAGCCGCGTAGGAACTCGGCTCGCTCGCCCTTGAAGCGCTCGACCAGAGCGCGGTACTCGTCTGAGCGCCCCTGCTGCTCGTAGAGCCGGCGCGGCTGGAGGATCTCGATCTCCTCGATCCCCGGCACGGCCGAGGCCACGAGGTAGCCGAAGTCCGGGTCGCGCTCCCACTCGATCGTGCCCTCGGCGATTCCCTTCACGATCGCGGAGGAGTGCTTGATCCGCACCTTGAGCGAGCGCTCGTCGCTCTCGGGCCCGCCCACGCGCCCGGTGTTCATCAGGTAGACCTCGAGCGGGTGCTCGGCGAGCAGCTCGAGGAAGCGGTTGCCCTGAAGGTCGTGGGGGAGCGGGAAGAACGGGTTCGTCCCGGGAACGCGCAGGAACTTGCCGGCCTCGTCGGCGCCGCCGGCGCTCGTCCCGGTGGTCTCGCCGAGCATGAAAAACGCCGCAGCCTGCGGGCCTTCGAGCTTGGCCACCGCCGGAACGATGTTCTCGTTCTTGTTCAGGATCAGGAGGAAGTGCGCCTCGTCGATCTCGTCGGCCGAGGCGTGCTCGATCACCCCGAACGGGAAGGTCGCGCGCCCGTTCGAGGTGTAGTTGGTGTCGTAGAAATCAACCTCGTCGCCGTGCTGCGAGACGTTCTCGAGGTACGACTCCGGCTGAGTGACCGCCCCGTAGATCGTGGGCTCGTCATCGGGATTGAGTCCGAAGGTCTTGGCGAAGCAGCCGTTCTCGGTCGCGTAGACCCGCCCGTTCGGCATCCAGGCGACGAAGTCGTCCTGCACGGGCAGGGAGCCGTTCTGGCGCGTGAAGGTGGTGGTCGTCTTGCCGGTACCGGAAAGGCCGACGATCAAGCCTGCGCGCTTGCCTCGCTCGGTCGGGATGATCTTGCAGCCCGCGTGGAGGGGAATCCCGCCGTTGTCGTAGACGAGCTTGTTCCACATCCGCAGCCCGCCCTTCTTCGACTCGCCGAAGTAGTCCGAATTGAAGATCCTCGTCACGCCCTGCTCCAGGTCGACGGCGATCAGACGGTCGTCCGGGTAGCCCTCCGCTTTGAGGTTCGGGGTGTAGATGACGGTCAGCTCCGGCTCGATCTCCTCGCCCTCGCCCGCCGAAAAGTAGAGCTGCTGCTGCATCCCGGCGATGTTCGCGTTCGCGACCTCGATGAAGAGCCGGGCCGGCGTTCGGAACTCCAGGTTGTTCCCGATGTAGCCGTCGATCACGACCATCTCCCGGTCGGCGATGTACTCGTCCTGGACGGCGGCCCAGCGCTCGCCCTCCTCGCGGGGGATCGCCTGATTCTGGCCGTCGGGCTCGTCGGTGACGATGAAGGTCGAGCGCTTCGAGCGGCTGACGACCTCCGTCTGGGCGTTGAGGTTCCCGAACCGCGTCGAGCGCGCGTTGGGCATGCGCGCGGTGAGCTCCTTGAGCTCCTGTGGGTCCGGATTGTCGAACGTGCCGGCCGCGTCAGGCAGCCGGAAGAGCATCTTCGCCACGGGCGGGAGCATACCCAGGCACGGTTTCGGGGGCTCGCTACCTCCGCCGCAGGCGCGGCAGCTGGCCCTCTGCCCACAGCGCAGCCAGTCCGACCCGGGGAAGCCCCAGTCGCCGCTCGTAGACGAGGTAGCGAGGTTCCCAGCGAGGGAAGAATTTGGCGTTGAAGCGGTAGAGCCGCTCGATCTGGAAGAACCCGTCCGCCAGCAGCAGGAGGCGGCCGACGATCAGCTCAATGCGCCCGCGCGGCTCGTGGATCAGGCGCGCGAAGACGGAGAAGTTGAGCGAGGCCTCCTCGATCCCTCGCTCGCGCAACAGCTCGATTGCCTTCACGACGAGGAACTCGGTGAGGCCGTTCGGCGTCTCCCGGTCGCGGCGCATCAGCGAGAGCGAAACCGCCGGCCGGCCGTAGCTCGGTGCGAAGTGGAGGAATCCCCGGATGCGGCCGTCCGGGTCGAGGCCGACCACGACGAGGCTGTCGCCGTGGTCCTCCTGGCGGAGCGCGTCGAGCGACATCGTGAAGCCGCGTTCGGCGCTCCCGGCCCGCCAATGTCGGCTGACTCGGTCGAGCTCCGCGAGTTGCGGCTCGTCGAGCTCGGCCAGATTCTGGAGGGCGGCCGTATAGCGGCTCTTCTCCAGTCTCGAGACGGACTGGCGCACCTTCCGGACCGCGCGGCCCTCGAGCGAGAACGAGCGCGTGTCGACCACACCCTCGTCGCCCAGGTACAACGACCGGAGTCCGAGCTGTTTCCAGAGCGGAAGGAGTCGCTCGCCGACTCCGAGCGCTGCGATGCGCAGCCCACGCGCCTCGGCGAACAGGCTCAGCTCGCGGAGCAGGTCCGGTATGGCCGCCTCCGGGCCCACCGGG
>JBBRZN010000018.1:0-41856 GCA_038236705.1 Gaiellales bacterium | reverse complement strand
CGGGCGAGCTACATTGGGCGCGTGCCCGTAATTCCGCGCCGAACGAAGATCGTCGCCACGATCGGTCCCGCCTCGGCCGACCCCGCGATCCTGGCCGAGCTTGCCCGCGCGGGCATGGACGGCGCGCGTCTCAACCTCTCGCACGGGACACACGACGAGCACCGGGAACGCGCTCGCCTCCTCCGCGCGACCGAGGCCGAGCTGCGCCGCCCGATCGCGCTGATCGCCGACCTGCAGGGGCCGAAGCTGCGGATCGGCGATCTCGACGCGCCGGTCACGCTCGTGCGCGGCGAGGACGTCGTCGTGGCCGCGGCCGAGTTCTCCACCGACGGCGAGCTGCCGATCAGCCCGGCGGTGATCAGCGAGGTGCTCCAGCCGGGGCACGAGGTGCTGATCGACGACGGGCTCGTGCGTCTGCGGGTAGACGAGGTCGAGGCCGGCCGGGCGCGTTGCGCCGTTCTCACCGGCGGAGTCGTCTCATCGCACAAAGGGGTGAACTTGCCCGGCGTACCGATCCCGATCCCCTCGATCACCCGCAAGGACATGGATGACCTCGAGCTGGCTCTCGAGCTCGGCGTGGACTTCGTCGCCCTCTCGTTCGTCCGCTCGGCGGCGGACGTGCGCGACCTCCGCGCGCTGATCGAGCACGCGGGCTCGCCCGCCCACGTGATCGCGAAGATCGAGAAGGCAGAGGCCGTGGACTCGCTCGAGGCGATCCTCTCCGAGTCCGACGCGGTGATGGTGGCGCGCGGCGACCTCGGCGTCGAGATCGGCCCGGCGCTGGTGCCGCTCGTCCAGAAGCGGATCATCATCGCGGCGCTCGAGCGGGGGAAGCCCGTGATCACCGCGACGCAGATGCTCGAGTCGATGATTCACCAGGCCGAGCCGACGCGAGCCGAGGCAAGCGACATCGCCAACGCGATCCTCGACGGCAGCTCCGCGCTGATGCTCTCAGGCGAGACCGCGGTGGGGGTGTACCCGGTCGAGGCGCTCGCCTACATGGACCGGATCGCGCTCGCGATCGAGCCGAGCCTGGGCTATCGGCACCAGCTACCGGAGGCGAGCGAGGAGCCGACGGTCGGCCAGGCGATGTCCAACGCCGCCTGCGACCTCGCCGAGGCGCTCGGCGCGAAGGCGATCCTCGTGCCCACCTACACCGGCCGGACGGCGTCGGTCGTCGCGCGGCTGCGGCCGCGGCGGCCGATCATCGCGCTCACCCACCACGACTACGCGCTGCGACAGATGGCGCTGGAGTGGGGGGTGACGCCGTTCCTGATCCCGGAGTGCGACGACGTGGACGCGCTGCTCGCCCAGTCGCTCAAGGCCGCTCGTGAAAGCGGGCTCGTCGACGAGGGCGACCGGGTCGTGATCACGGCCGGGACGGCGGTCAATCTGCCCGGCACCACGAACCTGATCAAAGTCGACGTCGTCTAAGCGTGGGGGAAACCCCTGGTTCCCCCACGAGCGCCCTCCTTGCCGGTGAAGGCGCGATTCCCGAGTTTCAGGAGCCGCCTGCGCGTTGCCTTGGGCGACGGGTTCTGTGGTGGTGAGCCTCCCGCCAGGCAAAGCCCGGCTCCGGCGGCAATTGGCTGCTTCTCTCGGAAGGTTGGCGGCCACTACGCCATACTGCGCGCGTGCAGACGCCCGAGCCTTCCCCGCCGCCTGAAGCGGACGAGCCTTACTTCGAGCCTGACGAGGACGCGTTCGTTCGCCCGGCGACCGGTTTCTGGGCGCTCGGCAGCCGGCTGACCTGGGTCTCGGCGCTCGTGCTGGCGATCGCGCCCTTCACCGACTGGTATGCCGGGCCCGACACGACGGGGCCGACGCTCGCGGTGATCGGGTGGCACACGGGCGTGCTGGGCAAGCTCGTGTTCTTCATCGGGCTCGCGCTGCTCGCGCTGGTGATCCTCGGTGAGCTCGGCTTCGAGCTTCCGCCCACGATCCCGGAGAGCCTGGTCGTAATCGCGCTCGGCTCGCTCGCGACGATCTTCGTCCTGATCCGGCTGATCTCGATTCCCGACTCGATTCCGCCCCCCGCCGGCCGCGGGATCGGCATCTGGATCAGTCTGCTTGCGTCTCTCGGCGTAATCGTGGCGGGATTGCTGCGAGCTTCAGAAGAGCTATAGCCTCGCGCTCTCCGGGGCCGTGCTGTTCGCACTGCCCCCCTCCGGCGCCGACCCGCCCACGGCGCGCCAGGAACACGAACAGCGTTCCCATGAGAACTCCCAGGAGTGCGCCGCCCAGCACGTCGAGCGGCCAGTGCACACCGACATAGACCCGCGACCAGGCGATCCCCGCGGCGAGGACGAAGGCCGGGATGCGCAGTCTCGGCGAGGCCCAGGCGAGCACGGTCGCGCACGCGAAGGCTATCGACGCGTGCCCGGACGGAAACGCGCCCGAGTGCGGCACGTGCACGAGCGGCTTCGGCTCCGGATGGACGAGGGGTGGCCGCACGCGTCCGATCCACTGCCGCAGCGCGTAGGAGAGGCCGTCGGCCGCGAAGTCGGCGGCCAGGACCAGGACGAGCAGCCAGGGCCGGCGCCAGACCACCGCCAGGGCGATGCCTACCACCACGAAGACCAGTCCGTCGGTGCCGATGCGCGAAAGGTCGACGAACAGCCAGTTCAGCCAGCCGACCCGGTGCTGGACGACCCAGCGCTCCAGGTCCCGGTCGAGTGCGATCAGGTCGGTAGCAGCTGCTTGGTCTGGTCGATCAGCTCTTGCGGGTTGAAGGGCTTGCCGATGAAGGCCTGCGCCCCGCGTGAAGTCGCTTCCTCCGCTGCCTTCTCATCGACTTTCCCGCTGAACATGATCACCGGGATCGCGCCGACGCCGTGCCGCTCCTGCACCCGGCGCAGCATCTCCCAGCCGTCCACCTCGGGCATCATCACGTCGAGGAGCACCAGGTCGGGCGTGGATTCGTCGAGCACACCGAGCCCCTCGTCCGCGCTCCCGGCTTCCTTGACCGAGTAGCCCTCCATCTCGAGATTGACACGGACGTATTCGCGCAGCTTCGGGTCGTCGTCGACGATCAGGACCGTCGGTCCGCTGCCGCCGCCGCTCGGGCCGGAGCGCTCGAGGAAGGTGTCGAGATCGCCGCGGCGGTAGCGCCGGTGGCCGCCCGGGGTGTAGAAAGCCGGCACGCGGCCCTGGTCAGACCACTTGCGGATCGTGCTCTGGGCGACGCCGAGGTACTTCGCAGCCTGACCGAGCGTGAGCCAGTCCGGCTCGCCGGATGGGGCCAGGCGAGTTGAAGAGACGTCACGCGCCATCGGCCGAACCTACCCAAAGCTTTCGTTTCCTAACATCGCCCCGGTCAGGGCGTGGTCACGGTGACCGTGGACGACTCCGGGAGAAGCGTGATGGTTCGCTCCTGCGTCGTCGTCGAGCCGGGCTGCGGATTGTCGTTCAGCGCCTCTCCGAGCGCGACCCCGATCGCGAAGAAGAGCGCGAGCACGAGAGCCCAGACGACGATCCCGCGCCGGGTCGGACCGTGCCTGCGACGGCGGTCGCGGCTGCTCACGGCCGGTAGTCGTTCGCGCCGCGGGAGTAGAGGTGGAATGCGGCGTCCTGCACCGTCGCGAGCCGCGTCGGCCAGCCGGGGCCGGGCTTGCGCTCGGCGAGGGCCTCCTGCGCCCAGCGGTCGGCGTCGGCGTAGGCGGCCGCGAGCTCATCCAGCGTGAAGGTCTGGCCGACCCGTCGCCGCAGTTCCTCGAGAACGACGTCCACCTCCTCGAGCAGCCGCTCGTAGCGCATGCGGTCGTCCGCCGCGGCCTGGAGCCGGCGATGGCCTTCCTGCCACTCGTGGCGCGTTGTTTCGAGCACGGTCGGCATCGAGGCCGATGCTACTGCGCGTCGTAGCAGCACTGCGCGGGCCAGAGCGGGTCGACCTCGGCCAGGATCCGCTCGCCGAGCTCGTAGCCCGGACGCGCGAGCGCGAAGGCGGCGTGGGCGTGCAGGCACTTGAGCCCGCCGGTGCGGGTCTGGCCGCCGATCCCGCTCGGGAGCTCGGGCCGCAGGCGGCGCTGCTCCTCGTGGCCACGCTCGGCGCTTTCCCGCAGCTCCGGGTCCTCGCGGGCGAGACTGCTCCAGCGCTCGACTCCGCCGGCGGCCTCGAGCCTGGCGATCGCGGCGACGAGGTGGCGGCAGGTGACGTAGTAGGTGGTCGGGAAGGGCTCGCCCGAATCGTCGAACGCGGCCTGCTCGGTTACGGCCGGGCGGGCGAACGGGCAGCGCACGACGACGCGCCGGAACGCGCGAGGCGGCCGGCCGATCTGGCGTTCGACGATTGCGCGGTCATCTTCCACCGCCGTCGATCGTAGCCTTGCCCCGTAGCCACGCGGGGACGCCCTTGACGATGAAGAGCCGCTCGCCCGGGCGCACGAGGCCGAGCCGCCGCGCCTGGCGGGTCAGCGCCTCCGAGCTCGTGGACTCGGCGAGCCGGTGCTGGAGCGCGCGACGCTGGGCCTTGAGCGTGCGCACGTCGGTCGCCCGCCTGGCCAGGTCGTGCTTCGCGTCCAGGTAGCTGCGCAACGGCCGCGCGTAGAGCAGCCCGAGCAGCACGATCGCACCGACCGCGAGCCAGCGCAGGACGAAGCGCGAGCGCTGGGGCTTGCGTGCACGTTTGGCCACGCGGGCGGGTTTCGCCGCGCCGCTGGCCGCTCCTTTACGAGTTAAAGGCCGAACAGGCGCTGGATCTGGTTCCAGATCACCAGCGTGAGGCCGATGCTGGTGGCGATCACGGCGGTCAGCGCGAGCCAGAAGCGCAACCGCGCCAGGTTCTTCTCGTACGCTCGATCCTCCCGGACGCGCCGCTTGATCCGCTGGCGCCGGTAGTTCCGGTGCACCGTTGTCGGGTCGAGCAACTCCTCCTCGACCTGCTTCCGCTCCGGCAGAGCCATACGGGGGAGTCTAGAGGGCCTGTGGCCCGGCGGCCCCGGTGTCGCCATACTTGCGTCGAAGGGGGCAAACATGGCCGTGGTCAGGGATACCAGCGGAGCCGCCGGGCTCGACCAAGCGCTGGCTGAGATCGTGGAGCGGACCGCCGAGGTGACGGAGGCGGACCTGGTCGTGGCTCGCCTCGGTGACGATGCGGGCGGGCTGACCGCGCGCGCCGTGTACGCGGGCTCTCCGGCGCTGCAGGCGGAGCTCGAGGGCTCCCGGATAAGCGTCGGCTCGGTGCCCGTCGGGGAGCGCGACGAGCTTCTGCAGCTTCCGCGGCCGCTGCGGCGCGTGGCGGAACAACTCGGCGCGACGGCGGTACTGCAGCTCCCCGTGCGGGCAGGGCAAGCCGTGGTCGGGTCGCTGGAGCTGATGCGCCGCCGCGGGGCCTTCGACGAGCGGGAGCGCGCGCTGGCACGCACGGCGGCGGAACAGGTCGCGCTCGCTCGGCGGGCCTACGGCGACGGTGACGGCAAGAATCCGGCCGCGCGGGACCTGCTCGAGCTCGCCGGCGATGCGCTGGCGGCCGGCTCCGACGAGACTCGGGCGGCCGACCAGGTGGCGACGCTCGCGTGCGAGGCGACGGGATCCAGGGCCTGTCTCCTCTGGCGCTACGAGCCCGACGGTCCCGTGCTGGCCGCGCTCGCTGGCCCCGCTGGTACGGCCGCGCCCACTGTGGCGCTGGATGCGGTGCAGCGCGCGCAGACTCAGGCCGGGCCGATCGCGGTCGAGCCGCTCGACGGCGGCGAGTCCCTGGCGACACTGCAGCTCGGCCAGCCCCCGCTCGGGGCGCTCCAGCTTCTCTTCGGCGCGGAGCGCGAGCCGGACGATCCCGTGCTCGCGCGGCTCGGAACTTTTGCCGTTCGCGCTGCGCACGCGCTGCGCGCGAGCGAGCGGAGACGGACGCTCGCCGTCGAGCTCGAGCGCACGCGGGCGCTGCTGACCATCGTCGGCCAGGCGATCGCCCAGCTCTCGCTGGCGCACACGCTCGAGACCGCCGTTGAGCGCGTCTGCGAGCTGCTCGGGGCCGAGCGGCTGGCCGTCTACCTCGTGGAGGAGGAAGGCGGGCGGCTCGAGCCCGCAGCCGCCCGCGGTCTCGCCGGCCCGCACGTGCGCGTCGGCGAGCGGCTGCTCGAGCTCGCACTGGGCCCCGCCCGGGGACGCGGCCTCGTGTTCGTCCCGGACACGGCCGAGGACGGACGGCTGAGCGGCGTGCACGATGCCCTACAAGAGGTCGGGCTCGAGGCGGCGGTGGCTGTTCCGCTGCGGGTGCGCGAGGAGCTGATCGGCCTGCTCGCCGTGTATCCCGAGCGCGGCTGGGACCTGACCGAGAACGAGGAGTCGCTCCTGCGCGCGCTCGCCGCCCAGCTCGCCGTCGCGGTGCAGAACGCGCGTCTGCACGAGCAGACGAAGCGGCTCGGCGCCGAGCGCACACATGCGTTCGAGGCGGAGGTCGAGGCCTCGAAACGGCTGCGCGCGCTGTACGAGATTTCGCGCTCCTTCACGGAGAGCCTGTCGCTCGACGCGACGCTGGAGGCGGTCACCCGCACGATTGTCGAGTCGCTCGGCGTGGACGCGGCGGCGCTGCGCATGCCCGACGAGCGCGGCAGCGCGCTCGTGCCGGTCGCGGTGCACGTGCGGGAGGAGCGGCTGACGGAGCCGCTCACGACGATCCTCTCGCTGCCGCAGCCGCTCTCCCCGGTTCGCCCGAGCGTGTTTCGCAGCGGCGAGGCGCTCGTGCTCGACGCTGAGAGCGCCGCAGCGCTCGGACCGGCGCACGAGCCGCTGATCCCGTTCCTCGAGACGGGCTCCTCGGTTGCGGTGATCCCGCTCTCGACGCAGGTGGAGATCCTCGGGACGCTCACGCTGCTCTCGCTCGACTCGGACAACCCGATCGCGGGGAACACGCTCGAGGCGGCCATCTCGATCGCCGGGCAGGCCGCGCTCGCGCTCGACAACGCGCGCCTTTACCAGCAGCAGAAGCGCTTCGCCGACACGATGCAGCGCTCGCTCCTCCCGCGCACGCGGCCGCAGCTCGAGGAGCTCGAGATCGGCGACGTCTACGCCCCTTCGGCGCGCGTGGATGTCGGCGGCGACGTCTACGACTACCTCGAGCTCGCGGACGGGCGGCTCGCGGTCGTCCTCGGGGACGTCACGGGGCACGGGATTGACGCGACAGCCGACATGGCGATGGCGAAGTTCGTCTTCCGCTCGCTGGCGCGTGAGCACTCCGAGCCCGGCGACTTCCTCTCCGCCGCCAACGAGATCGTGCTCGAGGAGATCGGGGCCGGGAAGTTCATCACGCTCCTCTACCTCACCGTGGACGGCCGCGCGGGTGAGCTGGCATGCGCGAGCGCCGGCCACCCGCCGCCGAGGCTGGTGCGGGCGGGCGGGACACCGGAGCCCCTGGCCGTCCGGGGTCTCGCGCTCGGGATCGACGGCGACCAGCGTTACGAGGAGGCGCATGTGCGGCTCGAGCCAGGGGACGCGATCGTGCTCTACACCGACGGCCTGCTCGAGGCGCGACGGGACGGCGAGCTCTACGGCGAGCAGCGGCTCGACGCCGCCCTGGCGGCCAACGCGCAGCTCCCCGCCCAGGAGCTGGCGAACATGCTGCTGGCAGACTGCAAGGCGTTCGGGGGCGAGCTCGGCGACGACTGCGCCATCGTGGTGTTGAAGCGGCGCGGGTGATCGACCTCGGCCGGCGCGACGGCCGGATGCTGCGAATCGGTCACCGCGGCGCCGCGGCGCTCGCTCCCGAGAACACGATCGAGTCGCTGCGGCTGGCGCTCGAGCTTGGCTGCGACCTCGTCGAGTTCGATGTGCACGACGTGGAGGGAACGCTCCTGCTCGTGCACGACCGTCCAGTGGGGCCGGCGCCCGGGCTGCCCACCCTGGATGAGGCGCTCGCCTTCCTCGCCGCAACCGAGGCGGGCGTCCACCTCGACCTGAAGGCACGCGGCGCCGAACAGGCTGTCGCGGAGGCGCTGCGGCGGCACAGCCTGGTCGACCGCACCGTCGTCAGCTCGTTCCGGCCCGAGACGCTGCGGGCGCTCGCCGCCGCGGAGCCGGGAGTCCGGCTGGGCCTGACCTACCCCGAGGACCGGCGTGGCCTCGGGCAGCGGCGAGCGGTCGCGCCGCTCGTCGGCCCGGCGCTGGCGGCGATGCGGGCCGCGCTGCCCTTCCGGCTCTCGCGCCTCCTGGCCGGAGCGGGCGCGAGCGCGGCGATGCTGCACTTCGCGGTCGTGAGCAAGGCCGCTGTCGCGCGCTGTCACTCGCTCGGTGCGCCCGTGCTCGTCTGGACGGTGGACGAGCACTCCTGGGTGGCCGGGCTCGATTCCATTGGCGTGGACGGCGTGATCACCAACGATCCCCGCATATTCCGAGGCTAGACTTTCCGCGGGATGAGAAGAGCGGGTCTTGTATTGCTGTTCGCGCTCGGTTTCGGCGCTGCCGGCGGGCTGTCCGCCGGCGTGGTTGCGGCGACGACCTCCGGCACCACCACCGGCACGACCACGACCGCGCCGCAGACGATCGCACCGGGCGTGTCCATCAGCGGCGTCGACGTGGGCGATCTGACCGCAGACGAGGCGATCGCCGAGGTGAACGCCGCCTTCGCGGAACCGCTCGTGCTGGTCGCGCCGCGGAGCCGGTTGGCCGTGACGCCGAAACGACTCGGCGCCGTCGCGGCGGTGCGCCCCGCGGTCACACGCGCTCTCACGGTGCCCGCGGGCACCGTGCTCAAGCTGCGGGTCTCGCTCAGCCGAGCACGAACGTCGAGCTACCTGGCCCTCGTCGCGCGGAGGTTCGACCGCACGCCGGTAGACGCCCAGCTGTTTCTCCGCCACCTGCGCCCCTGGGTGAGCAAGCAGCGCACAGGCCGCGCGCTGCGCCGCGAGCGCGCGATGGCGAGCATCTTCACGGCGCTGGCGGCGAACGAGCGCCTTCCCCTGCAGCTCGAGTTCCGCGGGCTCGAGCCGCACGTCACCCGCTCGTCGATCGGCCCGGTGATCGTGATCCGCCGCGGCTCGAACCGTCTCTACCTCTACAAGGGAATGCGCTTCCAGCGCGCCTTCGGCGTGGCCACGGGGCAGTCGATCTACCCGACGCCGCTGGGCCGCTGGTCGGTCGTCGTCAAGTGGCGCAACCCCTGGTGGTATCCGCCCAACTCGGACTGGGCCAAGGGCGAGAAGCCGGTCCCGCCGGGCCCGGGCAACCCACTCGGCACGCGCTGGATGGGCCTCTCGGCCTCGGGCGTCGGCATCCATGGCACCCCGGACGACGCGTCGATCGGATACTCCGCCTCGCACGGCTGCATCCGCATGCACATCAGCGACGCCGAGTGGCTCTTCAACCACGTGAACATCGGCACGACGGTCTTCGTCGTCCCGGTCTGACGTGACTGCCCGGCTGAAGCTCGGCGCGCAGGCCCTGGCGGTCGCGCTGGTCGCCGGCCTGCTCGCGCTCCTGATCTGGAAGGTCGCGCAGGGATCGCAGAAGGAGGCTGCGCTCGGGAAGCCCGCCCCGGACTTCACGCTCGGCCGGCTCGACCGGGCCGGCTCGCTCCAGCTCTCGTCGCTGCGCGGGAGGGTCGTGGTGGTCAACTTCTGGGCCTCGTGGTGCCACCCGTGCAGGGAGGAGGCGCCGGCGCTCGAGGCCGCCTCGAAGCAGTTCGGCGACAAGGCCGTCGTCGTCGGCGTCGACGTGCGGGACGCCAGCGGCGCGGCAAGGAGCTTCCTGCGCAGGTACGACCTCACCTATCCGTCCGTGCACGACAATCGCGACCTGACCTGGCCGAAATACGGCCTGACGGGCTTGCCGGAGACCTTCTTCCTGGATCGCCGCGGGCGCGTCGTCCAGCACGTGCTGAGCCGAGTGACCGCCGCCGACATCCGGGCGGGGATCCTGGACGCGCTGGACGCATGAAGCTCCTGGCCGTCCTCGCTGCGGCGCTGTGCCTTGCAGCACCTGCGGCAGCAAGCGAGCAGCATCCGACGCTGGCCGACCTCGAAGACGAGGTCCTGTGCCCGGTCTGCTACCCGGAGACCCTCGCCCAGTCCGACTCGCCGGCCGCGCAGCAAGTCGAGCGCTTCATCTCGCGGCGCATCGCCGCGGGTGACACGAAGAGCGAGATCAAGCGGAAGCTCGTGGCCGACTACGGCCCGCGGATTCTTGCCTCGCCGTCCAAGCATGGGTTCAACCTGCTCGCCTGGGCGCTGCCGCTGGCCGGCGTCCTCGGCGGCGGGGGGATCCTCGGCCTCCTCGCCTGGCGCTGGACGCGGGTGCGCGAGCCGGAGCCCGAGCCGCGGCAGTGGGCGCTGAACGGGCACCCGCTCGGGCCGGAAGAGGAGCGGCGGCTTGACGAGGAGCTTGCCCGCTTCGATGGGTGAGCGCATAGCCGCGGCGTTCGCGGCGGGCCTGGTGTCGATCGCCTTCCCCTGCGTGCTGCCGCTGGTGCCGGGCTACCTCTCCGCGATCTCGGCGGTCGAGGTCGAGCGCCTCGGCGAGCGGGGCGTGGCGAAACGGATCGTGTCGGCGAGCGTTCCTTTCGCGATCGGGTTCACCATTGTGTTCGTCGTGCTCGGCGCCGGAGCGGCGGCTCTGGGCGGCTGGGTCGACCAGGAAACCCGGGTCAAGATCGCGGGCTTCGTCCTGGTCGTTCTCGGCCTGGCGCTGGCGGGCCTGCTGCCGTGGCCGGAGCGGATGCTCGCGCCAGGTGCGATCGGCCGTGCCCGGGCGAGCGGCTCGAGGGCGCTGCTCGGAGCCGCCTTCGCGGTCTGCGCGGCTCCTTGCGTCGGCGTCGTGCTCGGCTCGATCCTCGTGCTCGCGGCCGACTCGCGCACCGTCCTGCGCGGCTGCGTCCTGCTCGCCGCGTACTCGCTGGGCCTGACCGTCGCTTTCGTCCTGATCGGGATCGCCTTCGGGCACGCGATGTCAGCGTTCCGCTGGGTGCGAAACCACTACGGCTGGATCCGCCTGGCCAGCGGCCTCACGCTCGTTGCACTCGGCCTCCTGCTCTTCTTCAACCGGGACTGGTGGCTCAACGTGCTCCTGAGCCGCGCGCTGGACGCGATCGGCCTCGACCGGCTCTAGAGCCTCGGCGGTGATAGCTCGAGCGAGCCGCCGGCGACGACCGTCCGCGCCTCCTCGACCTGCGCCAAGACCGAGCCGACGTCCACGGCGCGGTGCTCCGGCGCGTAGGGCCCAAGTCGCCGCGCCGCCTTCTCCAGCTGCCGCTCGCAGCCGACGCGGTTGCCGCGGCCGGCCTGGTACCAGGCCACGGCGACGTGGACGAGCCCCTGGAAGAAGTCGCGCTCCGCAGGCTCGGCGGCGCGCCAGGCGTCCTCGAGCTCTTCGTGGGCCGCGAAGAACTCACCGCGGCGGATCAGGTCGAGGCCGGTTGCGAGCTTGGTCACGGCATTGGAGACTAGGCTCAACGGTGCTACGTTTGCTGCGATGGCGACGATCCTGCTCGTGGGGGTCGACCTGTTCTTCCGGGGAAAGCTGGAGGGGCTTCTGGCTGGGCACCATCTGATCACGGTGGACAGCGTCGAGCCGCCGGATTGCGTCATCTGCGACATTGCGCGCATCGAGCCGGAGGACGTTGCCGATGCCTATCCGGACATCCCGATCCTCGGTTTCGCGAACCACACGGACACCGCCGGACTGCGCCGCGCCCATACCGCCGAGTTCGATCAGGTGGTCGTCAAAGCGGCGCTGGACGAGCGCGCGAAGGAGATCGTCGCGGAGCTCACCGCCTAAGGCACCGCTTGCGGTGCCGTCATCAGGACGCGCGGCCTCTGGCCGGGCGTCCGTCGGAAACGACCGGTCGACCCATCGTGACCTTCACGAAACGGCTCTGGGTAAACTGGGCCGCCGTGACGTACATCATCGCGGAGCCGTGCATCGACATCAAAGACCTCTCCTGCGTGGATGTCTGCCCTGTCGACTGCATCCACGAGTTCGAACGCATCCTGATCATCGACCCCGAGGAGTGCATCGACTGCGGTGCATGCGAACCGGAGTGCCCGGTCGAGGCGATCTTCCCCGAGGACGCCCTGCCGCAGAAGTGGGAGCCGTTCGTGAAGATCAACTACGCGTACGAGCAAGGCGCGGACGTGATCAACAAGCTCGTCGACGAATACGCGACGGAGCACAACGTTCAGAACCCGCCGCTCGAATAGCGCAGTAAACGTTTTCGAGCGCTCCACCCTCTACAGGGAGGTGGATGACGTTGAACAGGCGCTCGAGCAGATCTACAGGAGTCGATACGCGAGGTTCGAAGGCGTGCTCGCGACGCTGACCCCTGACCGGGAGACCGCCCGCAATGTAGTGCAAGAGGCTTGCGCAGTCGCGCTCTCGAAGCGGCGCCAATACCGCGGCGAGGGGACGCTCGAGGGCTGGGTCTGGAAGATCGCCCTTCGCCTGGCCGCCGGCCTGCACGCCGGATCGTCCAAGCCGCTGCCGCCCGACCTCGATTGCCACACCGCCGGCACAGGCGCTTGCGTCGGCGAGCATCGGCGGGGGACTGTTTTCAGGGATGCGCCGATCCTCTTCGTGGCTGAGGTCGCGGCCGATGTCGCAAAGGTCGAGCTGCCGTTTCAGGATGGGACGGTCGAGCTCGTACGACCGAGCGAAGGATTCGTGCTGCGGGAGATCTAGGCGCGTCATTGGCAGCAGGGGCATCGGCTGAAAAGTGTTCTCGCGCGTGACTTCAAAGGTCAAGAGATCTCGCGAGTGCGATTCGATCCCGAGATGCCTGGCACCTACCCCTGCGAAAAGCCGCTGGACGTGGGGGGCGGAGAAACGGCGTGTCCATGACCCCTTCCGAGGCGTAAAACCGTTCGGGTCGGACACCCTTTCCTCAATCGACCGAGGAGGGATCGCATGCCCCAGAAAGCCTGGAGCAACAAGCGCGAGCGGCAGTACGAGCACGTCAAGGAGAGCGTCAAGAAACAAGGCGCCTCGACCGAGAAGGCCAAGGAGATCGCGGCGCGGACCGTGAACAAGGAGCGGGCGCGCAGCGGTGAGGCGGAGGAGTCCTCTCGGACGTCGCGGCAAGACATCTCGTCGGGCCGCCGAGGCGGGCTTCGCTCCGGCACGAATCGGCCGCGCGGGCGCACCAAGGAGCAGCTCTACAACGAGGCTCGGCAGATGAACATCCAGGGGCGCTCGAAGATGAACAAGCAGCAGCTCCAGCGCGCGGTCGACCGCAGGAAGTAGCGGGTGGCTATCCTGCCGCGGTGACTCCGGAGACGCTTGACCACGTCGCCCTCTGGGTGGCCGAACGCGATCCCATCGCCGACTTCCTCACGAGTTGCGTGGGCATGCACGTTGTCGACCGGACGGATGCGTTCACGCTGGTCGGCTCGGATGCTCGGCGCGGCAAGCTGACGCTTTTCGCGGCCGAGGGGCCGCGCGAGCAGGGGGCGCTCAAGCACGTGGCGCTGCGGGTCTCGAGCCTGGAGGAGGCGCTGTCGGACCTGGACGGGCCGGACGTCGAGCGGCCGCGGGAGGGCGAGGCGTACTTCGACGTGGCCGAGGGCCTTCGGCTGGGCCTCGTCGAGGCGCCGGCGGAGGTCGAGTACGACCTCGATCACGTGGCGCTCTGGTCGCGTTCGCCGCAGGAGACCGCCCAGGAGTACGAGCGGCTCGGGTTCGCGCCTGCGGGAACCGGGCCTTCGGCAGCCCCACGTGTGGAGGCAGGCGGCGCTTTCGTCGAGTTCCACGAGGGCGAGCCCGGTGATCCGGAGCGGCCGTTGCTGAATCACCTCGCGGTGAAGGTGGACTCGACGGAGGAGCACATCGCCGAGGCGCGCGAGCTCGGGTTGGAGATCGCAGACATCGTGGATGCGCCGAACACGTACGCGGTCTTCGTCTGGGGCCCGGAGCGCGTCAAGGTCGAGTACGTCGAGCACAAGCCCTCGTTCTCGCTGACTTAAGACGGCGCTTGCGCTGCCGCTATCAGGACGCGCAGGCTTCGCCTGTGCGTCGGTCTGAAATGACCGGTCGATGCGAACGAAGATGTTTTCGGAGCGGGCCTAGTTGCTAATAGCCGGTGCTGGCATGGCGGGCCTTTGCGCCGCCGCGCGTGCGCGCGAGTTGGGTGCCTCGCCTGTCGCGCTCGAGAAGGGCTCTCGCCCCGGCGGCTCGATGCTCCTGTCGAGCGGCGTCATCTGGCGCTACCGCTCGTTCGACGAGTTTCGCGCCCAGTGCCCCGGCGGCGACCCACGGCTGCAGGAGCTCGTGCACGGGCGGTTGGACGAGGGACTCGAGTGGCTCGAGGCGATCGGTGCGCCGGTCGTGGCTCGGGAAACCGGCAACCCGCTGACCACCGGCGTCCGGTTCGATCCCGCAGGCCTGACCGAAGCGCTGGCCCGAGCCGCCGGAGATGTCCGCTTTGGCCAATCGGGGACACACCCAGGGACACACCCAGGGAATGTCCCTGGGTGTCCGCTGGTGCTGGCGACCGGCGGATTTCAGGGCGACCCCGAGCTCGTCGACCGGTTCGCGCGACCCGCGGGGCCGCTGCGGTTGCGCGCCAACCCATGGAGTGCGGGCGACGGGCTCCGGCACGGGCTCGAGCGCGGCGCCGGGCTCTCGGAGGGGCTCGACGAGTTCTACGGGCGCAACATGGCCGACATCGACTTCGGCGAGCCGGGGTTCGTGCCGCTGGCGCAGGTCTACGGCCGCTTCGCGCGCATCTTCAACGACCTCGGCGAGGAGTTCGTCGACCACAACGAGGTCTCGTGGTCGGAGATCGACCTGGTGCAGGCCACCGCTCACCAGCCGGGAGCGAGAGCCTGGTACGTGCTCGACGAGGAGGCGCTCGACGAGCGTGTGCGCGAGCGCACAGTCCGGGAGATCGTCGCCGAGGCGCCCACGCGCACCGAGCCTGCCGACCTGCCGTTCGCGGCACCGGAGGGCGCGGTCGTCGCAGTGCGCGTCGCCGCCGCGATCACGCACACGATCGGCGGCCTCCGCATCGACGCGGGGGCCCGCGTGCTCGACGACGAGGGCGGACCCATAGACGGTCTCTACGCGGCCGGAGCTGACGCCGGCGGTATCTCCGCCGGCGGCTACGCGAGCGGGCTGGCCTCGGCGCTCGTGCTCGGCCGAGCCGCTGCGGAGAGCGCGGCTAGCTGACCGGCTGCAGGTAGGCGCAGCGGCGCAGGTCGCCCGGCAGCGGGGAGGGCGCGACCTTCGTCACGTAGAGCCGTGAGTCGTCCTCTTCGACCTCTTCGCCGACCGCAGGCACGTCGCCCTCGCGCTCACGCAGCTCGTAGCCGGTCGTCTTCCAGACGAAGCGCAGGTGCGTCGAGTGCCGCTGTCCGTTCTCCATCGCCGAATGCTAACCGTGCGCTACGTAAGGCGGCAGCAGTAAGCGGATGACGGTGCCGCCGTCGTCGCCGGCCTCGACGTCGACGCGGCCGCTCAGCGTCCGCGCCCGCTCCTCGATGTCGTCGAAGCTCGCCCGCCGCCGCTCGCCGGCGCCGTCGTCGGCGATCACCGTCTCGACGCTTCCGTCTTCGTGCTCGGCGACCCGGATCGAGATCCGCGTCGGCGGCCCGCGGCGGATTGCCTGATTCACCACGTCGCGGATGATCTGGTAGAGGCCGACCCGCGCGTTCTCGGCGAGGCCCTCGGCCGCCTTCACGTCGAGATCGACCTGGATGCGGTTCGACAGGCCGACCTGCTGCGCGAACGCCTGCAATGCCGGTGCAAAGCCCTGGTCTCTCAGGACGACCGGCTCGATGTTGAACGAGAGGTCTCGCAACGACCGGATCGTGTCGCGATGGCGGTCGAGCGCCGACTGGGTCACGCGGGTTGCCTCCTCGAGCCGGTTCTCGCCGATCGAGGCGATCGCAGCGTCCAGCATCAAGCTGATCCCGGCGAGCGACTGCACCGGCCCGTCGTGCAGGAAGAGAGCGAGCCGCCGGCGCTCCTCCTGTTCCGCCGTGATCAGCCGGTCGGTGAGCCGGGCCCGCTCGGCCTCGCGAACCTGGGCCTCGGCAAGGAGCCGCGCGTTCTCGACTGCCCTCGCCGCGAAGTCGGCCAGCAAGGTCGCCCTTGCGAGCTCCTCCCGATCGAGCGGCCGCGCCCGAACCAGCCGCAGCGCCCCGATCTCCTCGCCCCGGATCCGCAGCGGGAGCACGACCGCGTTCTCCGCCGACGTCGAGGGCGCTGTCTCTCCAGGGGCGGTCACCGACGCCTTCGCGCCGAAGAGATCCTTGGCCTCGCGCCGGGTCTGCTCCAGCACCTGCTCCGGCGCTAGGGTGGCCGCGATCGAGCCCATCGACTCGATCAGGGCTTCGAGGAAGCTCGACTTGTCGGTGAGCTCCTCTTCGACGACCTCGTGCCGTCGGCGCTCGGTCACGATCAGGTGGAGCGCGAATGCCGCAGCGCCGACGATCGCCACTCCCAGGCCGGCGAAAACGAGCCAGCTCGAGCTGAGCGCGAGACCGACGACCGAGACGATGGCCGCCGCCCCGACCGCCACGACGAGCAGCGCCGCTTTAGTCGATGACCGCGTCACGAAGGGCAATCGCGACGGCGTGCGTGCGCGTATCGGCCTCGAGCTTCGTGAGGATGTGGCGCACGTGGCTCTTCACGGTCTCCTGGCTGATGAACAGGCGCCCGGCGACGTCCGCGTTCGACATTCCGTCGGCGAGTAGCTGCAGGATCTCGCGCTCGCGCGCGGTGAGCATGCCTTCCCGGTCGCCGGAGAGGAAGGCCGGCATCAGCGCGGGGTCGACGAAGCCCTCGCCGGCCACCACCTTGTCGATCGCCTTGAGCAGCGTCTGGTGGGGCGCTTCCTTGAGGATGTAACCCTTCGCGCCTGACTCGAGCCCACGGCCGAGGAGGCTCCGCTCGCTGTAGGCGGTGAAGATCAGGACGGCGGTGCCAGGAACCTTCTGCGTCAGGATCTTCGTCGCCTCGAGCCCGTCCATGCCCGGCATGCGCACGTCCATGATCACCACGTCGGGCTTGCGGCGCTCAACCAGTGCCACCGCGGTTGCGCCGTCGGCCGCCTCGCCGACCACGCGGATGTGCGGCGCGCGCGAGAGCGAGAGCCGCAGTCCCTCGCGGACGACCTCGTGGTCGTCGACGATGAGACAGGTGATCTCCCCCTCGGTGCGCTCTGGCGCAGGCTGATCGCTCAAGGCAAGCGGATTGTATGTCGCAGGTCGGCTACGGCCTAGACCGCGGAGTCGAGGATCTCCGCGTGCTCGCTCTCCGGCGGGGTGCCGTACGCGTAGACGAGGAGCTCCTCGTCGCCGTGGTTCACGGTCTGCAGCTCGGTGCCCGACTCAACGTGGATGAGCCCGCCGGCGGGCACGTCCCGGCGCTCCGGCGGCTCGCCGAGGTACATCGTCAGCGTCCCCGAGAGGACGACGAAGGTCTCCTCCTGGTGCGGGTGCTTGTGCCGGCGCCCCTTGGCGCCGGGCTCGTAGCGCCAGAGGTTCGCGCGCGTGTGGGCGAAGCCCGCTCGCTCGCTCACCTCGGCGACGTGGCGCGGTGCCTCGCCGGGCTCGTGGGGACGCGTCGTCCACTCGAGCTCGTCGAACCGGATTGCGCGAAAGGCCATGGAGGCACCCTAGCCGCGACTAGACCGCGAGGATCAGCTGCTCGGGCTCCGGGGCGGGAGCCAGGCGAGTGCGCCTGCGGTCGCGGATCCCGTGCCTGCGCGCCAACTCGGCTACCTGGGCCCTAACCGGCTTCGTCTCCGCCGCGCCGAGGTAGGCCCGGCGGGCGTAGAGCCGCTCGTACGCGGGGAGCTGCTCCGGGTAGTCCCCGGCGAGCGCCTCGAGGAAATGCTCACGGGTGCCGGGCCGCAGGAAGAGCAGGTTCGCCCAGACCCCGCACGCGCCGGCCTCGCGCGCCTCGCGCACGACCTGCTCCATCAGCTCGGGCCGGTCGGAGATCCCGGGCAGGAGCGGCGCCATCCCGACGCTAGCCCGCACGCCGGCGTCGACGAGCGCCTTCAGCGCTCGGAGCCGCTGGCGGGGGTGCGCGGTCCCGGGCTCGGTCTTGCGCCAGACCTCGTCGTCGAGCGTCGGCACCGAGAAGGTGACGGAGACCTTCGCGCGCTTGGCCGCCTCCGCGAGCACGTCCGCATCGCGCACGATCAGCGGCCCGCGCGTGATGATGCTGAACGGGTTCGCCGCCGCGCCCAGCGCCTCGATGCAGCCGCGCGTCAGGCGGTAGCGGCCCTCGGCGGGCTGGTACGGGTCGGTGGCCGCCCCCATCGCGATCGACTCGTGCTGCCAGGTCGCCCGCGCCAGCTGGGCACGCAGGACCTCGACCACGTTCGTCTTGACCCGGATCGACTGTCCGTAGCGGTCGTCGTAGGGCCGGTCGGCGCGCAGCTCGAAGGCGCGGACGTAACAGAACGTGCACTGGTGGACGCAGCCCATGTACGGGTTCAGCGACCACTTGAACGCCATGCCCTTGACGCGGTTGAGCGCGACCTTGCAAGGCTCTTCCCGGTACTCGACGCGCATGCCGGGAGTATAGAACACCTGTTCGCCTCGGCCTGCGGCTTGGATACGGCGATGGATGAGCTTCCAGGCGGGATCCGCCGTCTGACCTTCCCGCTGCCGCTGGGGATCACGCACGTCCACTGCTACCTGCTGCCGGCCCCTGACGGCTGGACGCTTGTCGACACCGGGCTCGGCCTGCCCGATGCGGCCGAGCGCTGGGAGCCGGTGCTGGCAGAGCTCGACGCTCCGGTCGTCCGCATCGTCGTCACGCACTTCCACCCCGACCACGCCGGCGGGGGCCAGGACGCCCAGGCGCTGACGGGCGCGCGCGTCTACCAGGGCGCCCGCGACTACGAGCAGTGCGAGAGCGTCTGGGGCCGCGAGGATTGGTCGGAGCGCCTCACCGACTACCTCGTGGCCAACGGCCTCCCGGAGCCGCTGGCGGAGGAGCTGCGGCACGAGGCGCGCGTCTTTGCGCCGTTCATCCGCTTCGCCCGCGACCCCGAGCGGCTGCAGGAGGGAGACGGACTGGATGGGTGGCAGGTGCTCGAGCTGCCGGGTCACGCGGACGGGCACATCTGCCTCCTGCGCGACGGGGTGCTCGTGGCCGGCGACCACCTGCTGCAGAAGATCACGCCGACGGTCGGCCTCTACCCCGATTCTCGGCCCGACCCGCTGGGTGACTACCTCGCCTCGCTCGAGCGCACAATCGAGCTCGCACCCCGCCTGGCGCTCCCCGGCCACAACGACCTCGTCTCCGATCCCGCCGGGCGAGCGCGGGAGATCATCGAGCATCACCGGCGGCGGCTCGACGAGACCGCCACCGCGCTCGGTGCCGAGCCTCGCACCGCCTACGAAGTCTCTCTAGCGCTCTTCGGCGCAGACCTCAACGCGAGCGGCCGCCGTTTCGCCCTCGCCGAGACGCTTGCGCACCTGGAACGGCTTGTCCAGAGGGGCCGGGCCGCGCGCAAAGGTGATGACAGGGCCTTTTCCTATACTGCGGCGTAGATCCAGTTGGACGAAAAACCGCCTAGTACCCGCGCCCCGGAGAGCGGGGCGTGACCCTCTTTCTCGAACTTCTCGGCGTCGCGGCGCTGATCTTGCTGAACGCCTATTTCGTGGCCGCCGAATACGGGCTCGTCACGGCGCGCAGGACGCGGATCCAGGAGCTCGCGCAGAAGGGCGACCGCCGGGCGCGAGCGGTGCTGCGAATCGTTGCCGACCCGCCGCGCTTCATCGCCGCGATGCAGCTCGGCGTGACGGCGACGAGCCTGGCCATCGGTGCGCTCGGCGAGCAGGTGCTGGCCAGGGTGTTCGACCCGATCTTCGCGTCGCTGATCGCGTTTGCGCTTGCGTTCCTCATCATCACGTTCCTGCACGTCGTCGTCGGCGAGCTCGTTCCGAAGGGCGTCGCGCTCGCATATTCGGAGCGGACGGCGCTGGCCGTCTCGACGCCGGTGCGTGGCTTCTTCGTCGTGTTCAACCCGCTGATCTGGGTCCTGCAGGGCTCGAGCGACGCGATCCTGCGGGTGCTGGGCCTCAGGCCGCCGGGCGGCGAGGCGGACGTCTACTCGGAGGCCGAGCTGAAGATGCTGCTCTCGCGCTCGACCGAAGAGGGCGAGCTCGAGGAGCAGGAGCAGGAGATGCTCTACAAGGTCTTCGACTTCGCCGACAAGGAGGTCTCCGCCGTGATGGTGCCGCGGCCGGAGGTGGTCGCGCTCTCGATCGACCTACCGCCCGAGGAGGCGCTGTCCGCGGTGATCGAGTCGCCGTATACGCGCTACCCGGTCTACCGAGGCACCGAGCTGGACGAGGTGATCGGGATCCTGCACGTGCGCGACCTCTTCTCCGCGATCGTCGATCGCGGCATAGCGGGGGTCGAGGTCGAGCAGCTGTTGCGCCCCGCCTACATCGTCCCCGAGACGAAGGATCTGGCCGCGCTGCTCGCCGAGTTCCGGCGGACGAACCAGCACATGGCGATCGTGGTGGACGAGTACGGCGAGCTCGAGGGGATCGTCACGCTCGAGGACCTGCTCGAGGAGATCGTCGGGGAGATCGAGGACGAGTTCGATCTTCCGGACGAGTCGATCGAGCGGCTCGACGACGGCCGCGTGCGCATCCACGGCACCTTCCCGATCGACGACTTCAACGAGCAATTCGAGCGGTCGTTGCCGATCGAGGACTACCACACGATCGGCGGCTTCGTCTTCGGCCTGTTGGGCCGTGCCCCGGAGCCGGGCGACGAGGTCGAGTACGACGGAGTGCGCTTCAAGGTGCTGGACGTCGAGGGCTCGCGGATCGAGCGCCTCGAGGTCGAGCTCCTCCCCGAGGAGCCGGGGGAGCGGAGGCTCGAAGAGGCTTCGTAGGTATCCTCGGGCGGGACGGGGTTATCAATCTGTGAGGAGTCCGATGAAGCGCTTTCTCTCCCTGCTCGTTCTCTGCGCGGCCGCCGGCGTGCTGCTGGTCGCCGTTGTCCCTGCGGGCGCCCGCACTACCGCCACGACCGTGAGGGTCACGGCGAAGGAGTACAAGTTCATCCTCTCGACGAAGACCGCGCGCCACGGCACGGTCATCTTCAAGGTCACGAACAAGGGCAAGTTCAAGCACGACTTCAAGATCGCAGGCAAGAAGACGACGATGCTGAAGCCGGGCAAGAGCGCGTCGCTGACGGTCACGCTTGCGAAGGGCAAGACCTACACGTACATCTGCACGGTGCCCGGTCATGCCCAGCTGGGCATGAAGGGCAGGTTCAAGGTCACCTAGGCGCTCGCTTGCGACGCCGACCAGAGGAGGTCAGGCCGGCTTTGCCGGGGTGACCGTTTAAACGATCTCGACGGACGATACCTCGCCGCCGGCGATGCGCCAGGCGGCGAGCTCGCCCGTTGCGAGCGACAGGATCAGGTAGGGCCGGCCCTCCCAGAGGCCGATGTTCTCGACATCCGTTCGCGAGGGACGCGGCGGCGACGAGAGGTGCGAGTGGAAGACCGCGAGCTCGTAGCCCTCGTCTTCGAGGAACCAGTTCTCCGGGTCGGTCTCGAGCTCGAAGCGGTACGGGCTGGCGGCCGCGTTGGCGGCGGCGATGTAGCGCTCGGCCACGCCCCCGCGGACGGCGACGAGCCCGCAGGCCTCGTTCGGCTCCTCGGTGCGCGCGTGCTGCTCGAGCTCCGCGCGGATCGCGGCCGGGATCACCACCAGACGGACTCCTCCATCTCGCCTTCCGCGTTCTCGCCGTCCCAGAAGTCCGCGGAGATGTACTTCCAGCCCGCGTCGGCGAGGATCGCCACCACGACGCCTTCGTCGAGCTCTACGGCCAGCTTGCGGGCGACGTGGACGACCGCGCCGGCGGAGACGCCTGCGAAGACGCCTTCGCGTTCGAGCAGGGCTCGCAGGCCCGCGACCGCGTTGGCGTTCGAGACGAGCACCTTCCGGTCGAGCTCGGCGACGTCGAGGATCGGCGGCACGTAGCCGTCCTCCAGCGAGCGCAGGCCCATCACCGGGTCGCCGGGGAGCGGCTCAGCCGCGGCGACGACGAGGTCGGGGAACGACTCGCGCAGGCGCCGGCCTGCGCCCATCAAGGTGCCGCCCGTGCCCAGCCCAGCGACGAGCACGTCCACCCGCTCGAGTGCGTGGGCGATCTCGGCGCCGGTGCCCTCGTAGTGGGCGGCGGGGTTGGCGGCGTTGGCGTACTGGAAGAGCATGTGGAAGCGGGGCTCCCGCTCGGCCAGCTCCAAGGCGACGCGGACGGCGCCGTTGGAGCCTTCCGCCGCGGGGGACTCGACGATCTCCGCGCCGTAGAGCCGCAGCAGCCGGCGCCGCTCCTCGGTCACGTTCTCGGGCATCACGCAGGTCAGGCGGTAGCCCTTGAGCCCCGCGACGAGCGCGAGCGAGATGCCCGTGTTGCCGCTGGTCGGTTCGAGCAGCTCTTGACCCGGCTCGAGCTCGCCCGCGCGCTCGGCGGCCTCGACCATCGCGAGCGCGACGCGATCCTTGATCGAGCCGGTGGGGTTCTGGCCCTCGAGCTTCGCGTAGAGCTTGACTTCGGGCTTCGGGCTCAGGCGCCGAAGCTCGACGAGCGGTGTATCGCCGACGAGCTCGAGCAGGCTGGCGGCCAACGCCGCTTTGCTCATGCCCGTTTAGGACAGGGCCGGGGACTGTCCCCGGCCGTGGCCCCTCCGGCCATGGCTGGGAGCAAAATAATCTGTGACTTCTCGTCCACAGGCGTTTCGAGGCCGTTCTTCGTGCGCACGTCCTCGCCCTCGACGTAGACGTTGACGAACGGCGCCAGCTCCTCGTCCTCGAGCAGCTGGCCCCGCAGCGCCGGGAAGCGGCCCATCAGGTCGTCGAGCAGCTCGCGGACGGTGCCGCCGCTCGCCTCGACCTCGCGGGCGCCATGCGTCTCGGTGCGCAGCGTCGGCGGGATCCGCACGCGGCTCAATGTCCCACCCCGGAGCAGAACTCGACGTAGTCGACGTAATCCGTGATGGAAGGGCTCTCGCCGCACACCGGGCAGGCGGGGTCGCGCCGCAGCTTCATCTCGTCGAACTCGCCCGAGAGCGCGTCGTAGAGCAGCAGCCGACCCACGAGCGGGTCGCCGATCCCGAGCGCGAGCTTCAATGCCTCGGTTGCCTGGATTGAGCCAATCACCCCCGGGAGCACGCCCAGCACGCCACCCTCGGCGCAGCTCGGCGCCAGCTCCGGCGGCGGAGGCTGCGGGAAGAGACAGCGGTAACAAGGCCCGTCGCCGGGCTTGAAGACCGTCACCTGCCCCTCGAAGCGGAAGATCGAACCGTGCACGACGGGGATGCCGTGCCAGACCGAGGCGTCGTTGACGAGGTAGCGCGTCGGGAAGTTGTCGGCGCCGTCCACGATCACGTCCCAGCCGGGCTCGAGGATCCGTTCGATGTTCTCCGAGGTGAGACGCTCGCGGAAGGGGACGACCTCGACGTCGGGGTTGAGCGCCTCGATGCGCCGGCGCGCCGAGTCGGTCTTCGGCTCGCCGAGCGAATCGGTCGAGTGCGCGATCTGGCGCTGGAGGTTCGTCTCGTCGACGACATCCGCGTCCACGATCCCGATCCGGCCGACGCCCGCGGCCGCGAGGTAGAGCGCGGCGGGGGAGCCGAGGCCGCCCGCGCCGACGAGCAGGATGCTCGAGTCGAGCAGACGCAGCTGGCCCTCCTCGCCGACCTCGGGGATCAATAGGTGCCGGCTGTAGCGGGTGCTGCGTGCGGGGCCGAGCGTGCGCGGCAGGTCGGTCGGCAGCCCGGAGCGCTGCCAGCCGGTGTAGCCGCCGGCGAGCGAGATCGGCCGCTCGTAGCCCAGGTCGGCCAGGGTCTTCGCGGCGAAAGCCGAGCGGTTGCCGGCCGAGCAGTAGAGGAGGACGGGGCGCGAGCGGTCCGGCGCCGCGGCCTCGATCTTCGACTCCAGGTGGCCGCGCGGAACGTGAACCGCGCCTGCGATGCGGCCCTGCTCCCACTCGTCGCGCTCGCGCACGTCCACGAGCACTGGCGCATCGTCGGCGGCGAGCACCTCCTGGGCGCTCTTCGGGTCGACCTCTTCGATCGCCTCGCGGGCGGCTCGCAGCAGTTCTCGGTAGCTCGTCACGCTTTCAATTGTATAGCGCTGAACCGGGGCGGCCGCGAGGACGACGGCTATCGTCGCGGCATGAGCCCGCGGGGCCGAGTCTTCTTCCTCGTCACCCTTGCGGCGGTCGTCGCCTCGGGCGTGGTCGTGCTCGGGGTCGTCGCGACGCGGAATCACGTCGCGACCGCCCAGAAGCCCCGCGCCGGCCACCCGCCGCTCGCGCTCGACCTCGGCGTGCGGACCGATCCCGAGGCGCGCGCCCTCGAGCAGGCGCAGCAGCTCTACAAGAACAACCAGGCGGCCAGGGCGGGGGAGATCTTCGGCCGCTACCGCTCGCTCGAGGCCCGCGTCGGCTCGGCGCTCGCGGCGTGGCCCGACGGCAGCATCGAGACGCTCCAGGCCCTGGCGGCCGAGCACCCGCGGAGCGCGCTGCTGGCGCTTCACCTCGGGCTCGCGTTCTACTGGACGCACCGCGACGGGCAGGCCGTGACCGCTTGGCGGGCGGCGCGGCGGCTCCAGTCCGACACCTTCTACGCGGTGCGCGCGAACGACTTGCTGCATCCGCAGTACGCGCCCGGCCTGCCCGGCTTCGTGCCGTCGTTCCCGATGCCGCTGCGAATCCGCGTGCTCGCGCCGGCGCTAAAGCTGCCCGCGCTGAAACAGGCGGCCGAGCGCGGCGGCGCGCACGCGAAGATCCTCTACGGCACGGTGCTGCAGCAGCTCGGCCATCCGCTCTCGGCCGAGCGGCAGTTCGCCGCCGCCGCGCGCCTCACGCCAAACGACCCGGACGCACGCGCAGCCGCCGCCGTTGGACTCTTCGACAAGGACGACCCGTCGAGCGCCTTCGGGCGGCTCGGTCCGCTCGTGCGCCTCTTCCCGCAGGCCCAGACCGTCCGCTTCCATCTCGGGCTGATGCTGGTCTGGTCGGGGCAGGTCGAAGCCGCCCGGAAGCAGCTTGGGCTGGCCAAGGCGGAGGCACCGGAATCGCTCCTCGGCATCCAGGCGGCGCGGTACCTGGCCGCTCTGCGCGACGTTGGGACCCGCTGATCGAAATTAGGGCCGTTCGGCCTATGGCGTCCGTCCGGTCGCCATGCGAGAGTGCCGCATCCGCTACGTCGCGTGCGTAATGTCACAAGCCCAGGAAGGGGAGCCGTAGTGAGTCAGCAGGGGGAGAAGGTAAAGCCGTCGACCATCGCCGAGGTACTGGAGGCGGACGAGGCCAAGGCGTTGCTGGAAACGGGTCGCGAGGCGGGGTCGCTGAGCACCGAGGAGATTGCGCTTGCGCTGCGCGAGCTCGAGCTCGAGGCCGCGCAGATGGACGACTTCTACCACGCGCTCGAGGAGCTGCACATCGAGGTCGTCGAGAGCCCTGAGGTGGAGGAGCGCGAGGTCGTGCCCCAGCCGCGTGAGGTCACGACGGACTCGCTGCAGCTCTTCTTGAAGGACATCGGCAAGGTCGACCTGCTCACCGCCGCGCAGGAGGTCGAGCTGGCCAAGCGCATCGAGCGCGGCGAGCATCGCGCGAAGCAGGAGATGGTCGAGGCCAACCTGCGCCTCGTCGTCTCGATCGCGAAGAGGTACCGCAACCAGGGCCTGCCCTTCCTCGATCTGATCCAGGAGGGGACGATCGGGCTCGTCCGCGCCGCAGAGAAGTTCGACCACCGCAAGGGCTTCAAATTCTCGACCTACGCGACGTGGTGGATCCGCCAGGCGGTCGCCCGCGCGCTCGCGGACAAGGCGCGCACGATCCGCATGCCGGTGCACATCGTCGAGAAGCTGAACAAGATCGTCCGCTCGGAGCGCAAGCTGCGTGCCGAACTCGGTCGCGAGCCGACCTCGTGGGAGATCGGGAGCGACGTCGAGCTCGGGATCGACGAGGTCGAGCAGATCCGTCGGAGCTCGCAGGCACCGGTGTCGCTGGAGAAGCCGGTCGGCGACGACGAGGAGTCGGAGTTCGGGCACTTCCTCACCGACGAGACCGATCCGCTGCCGGACGAGGTGGCCGAGGTCGAGCTACGCAAGGCGACGCTGCAGCGCGTGCTCTGCACCCTGAGCGCCCGCGAGCGGCGCGTCCTCGAGCTGCGCTATGGGCTCAACGGCGAGCACCCGCGGACGCTGGACGAGGTCGGCCGCACGTTCAACGTGACGCGCGAGCGAATCCGGCAGATCGAGAACCAGAGCCTGAAGAAGCTGCGGGCGCTGGCCGACTCGGTTGCCCTGCGCGACGTGGCATAGCACTCGAATAAAGTCCCGCGCCGTGGCTGAGCCTTGGTTCGATGAGCTCTCCGAGCTGGTGCGCATCCCCAGCGTCAGTGCCGACCCGGCGCGCGCCGGGGACGTGCACGACGCGGCCGAGTGGCTCGCGGCGTTCCTGCGCGGGGCCGGGGGCGAGGCCGAGGTAGTCGAGACCGACACGCACCCCCTGATCCTCGGCGAGCTCGGCGCCTCGAACGGGGCCGCGGCGCCGACGGTGCTCGTCTACGGGCACGTGGACGTGCAGCCGCCCGACCCGCTCGAGCTCTGGGAGACAGACCCGTTCACGCTCGAGCAGCGCGGCGAGTGGCTCTATGGCCGCGGCGTCGCCGACGACAAGGGCCAGCTCTACATGCTCGCGAAGGCGGCCACCGAGCTCGCGGGGGCCGGCGAGCTGCCTGTCAACGTGCGCTTCGCCTGCGACAGCGAGGAGGAGACCGGCGGCCACCAGATCGTGGACTTCCTCGCCGCCGACGAGCGCGGCGCCGACGCGGCGATCATCTTCGACTCGGGGATGACCAAGCGCGGCGTGCCCGAGTTCGCCGTCGCCACGCGCGGGCTCGTCTACTTCCACGTGACGGTGCGCACGGGTGAGCGCGACCTGCACTCCGGGCTCTTCGGGGGCGCCGCGCTGAACGCGATGCACGCGTTGACGCAGGCTCTGGCCGCGGTGCTGCCGCGCGAGGGCCGCCTGCCGGAGCCGCTCCGCGCGGGAATCGTGCCGCCGAGCGAGAAAGAGGTGGCCGCATGGGCCGAGCTCTCTGCTGGCACGGAGCGGCTGACGGAAGCCGGCGCCAAGCCGGCCGACCCGCGCGCCGCCGAGGAGTTCTACGTTCGCACGACCGCCGAGCCCGCGCTCGACGTGAACGGAATCGCCGGCGGCTCGCCGGTGCTGCAGAAGACCGTGCTGCCGGTCTTCGCCGAGGCCAACGTCTCGATCCGGCTCGCGCCCGGCCAGGACGTCGAGACGATCGCCGCCGCCTTCGAGCGGCTGGTTCGCGAGGCCACGCCTGAGGGAGTGGACGTCGCGCTGGCGCGACTCTCCGCGGCCCCGGCCGGCCTGGTGCCGCCGGACGCGCCGGCCCTGCGGCTCGGCCTCGACGCGTTCGAGCAGGTGATGGGCAATCGGCCGCTGCTCGTCCGCTCGGGCGGGACCCTGCCGATCGTGCCCGCGCTCGTGGACAAGGGCATCCCGACGATCCTGAGCGGCTTCGCCCTCCCGGAGAGCAACATCCACTCGCCGAACGAGCGGCTTCTCGCCGAGTACATACCCCTCGGGATCGAGGTCTCGCGCCGGCTCTTCAAGAGCCTGGCGCGCCTCTAGGCGGGCATCGTCCGCACGAACCGAAGCACGAGCGGCCACGAAGCGGCCCACGCTCGCACGTTCGCTCCAGTGGTGCCGCCGACCCCGATGTAGTGGTTGCCGAGCTTGATCACCCGCCCGTAGGCGGGGAGGTTGGGGATGCCAAAGCCCACGCCGTGCCCTGCATCCGGATAGATGCGGCCCATGATGTCGTTCCGGCCGTGCTCGTGTGCCCGCTCCACGATCTCGCTCACGTAGTAGGCAGAGGCCCAGTACAGATCCTTGCCACCGCCGAATGCCAGCACCGGCCCGGCGATCTGCCAGACGGGGATCGGTCCGTACGGAACCGCCTTCCCGCCAAGCGTCCAGGCATCGCCCGGGCCGGGATACGCGCCGTCCACGTCTGCGCCCGGCGAGGAGGCGATCACCCCGTGGACGAGCCCCGGATAGGTGGCTCCGACGAGCAGCGCCGCCTCTGCGCCGCGCGAGACGCCGTAGATCAGGACGCGGTTCGGATCCACGCCCGGTTGCGCCGCGAGCCAGCGCAACGCCTTGGCTAAGTATTCGAGCGGAATGTCCTTCAGCGTCGCCGGGAGGCCCGGCTCCTTGAAATACGCAAGCGAGAGGGTGGGGTAGCCGTGCGAGGCGAGCAGCGCCGCGGGGAAATAGCCGTAGCTCCCCTGCGAGCCGCCGAGCTGCAGGATCGACGGGCCCGGTGGCCCGGGGGGTCGGGCGAAGTAGGCGCCGACGAAGCCCTCTTCCGCGAGCGTCGTGTCTCTGCGCGAGACGTCCGCCACCGCTCCGCTGCGGACGACTGCCCCGGCCCCGACCGTACGTCCTGCGACGAGCGCACGGATCGCCACCCGCGCCGGGCCGACCGATGGGATGAACGGGGATGCGAGCGCCGTCTTCCTCACCGGTTCCATCGCCCAGAAAAGCCTCATATGCCTGTGCGTGTCGACCGTGCCCGCCCGGTTTGCGCGGAAGACGACGTGTGATCGCCAGCGCGCGCCCAACGCATTGTGCGTGCTCGCCTCCAGCGCGACCTTCTGGCCCGGGTGGAGGCCGCCGACCCGGACCTCCACCGGCTGGTCGATGACCACGGCGGCGGGCGAGACGACTATCGTCACCGCACGCTCCGAGCTCGCTGCGCCCCCGGGTACCGCCAGGACAGCAACGCTTGCGGCAACCAGGCTCAACCGAGCTGTCATGGCGACTCCTTCCTAGACCGCGGCCGGCTCGTCCTCGACGAGCCAGGCGTGGCCGAAGCGGCGCATCTCCTCGATGATCGGCAGCAGACCCTCGCCCTTGGCGGTCAGCTCGTACTCGACGCGGGGGGGCGACTCCGCGTAGCTGCGGCGAACGAGGATGCCTTCCTGCTCGAGCGCGCGCAGGCGCTCCGAGAGCGTCCGCGGGCTGATGCCCGGGCACGAGTGCTCGAGCTCGGTGAAGCGGCGCGCGCCCTCGGAGAGGTCGTGCACGAGCACTGCCGTCCACTTCGCGCCGAGGATGTCGGCGCAGGCGGCAACCGAGCAGGTCGAGTCGTGAATCGGGTTCATCGTGCGCACTACGTACGAATCGTAACGGCGAGAGGCCGGAAGGAGTAGTCTCGCGCGCGGTGTCGCAGCTGGACAAGGAGCTCCAAGAGCGCATCGACGAGCCGGTTTCGGAGGAGGCCGAGCGCGAAACCCGCCTCACCCCCGGCGAGGCGACGGCGCAGATGCGGATCAAGGTGCCGGCGCAGCGGAACGCGAAGCTGCGCACGCTGCTCGAGCGCGCGAACGCCGACGACGGCCTGAAGGCGTGGTGGCACGTCGCGAACGTGAATGCGATCAAGCGCCTCGGCATCAACGACCACTCGTGGGTGCACATCCAGATCGTGGCCAACATCGGCTTGCGGCTGCTCCGGATCCTGATCAAGCGTGGCGTCGAGCCGGCGATGGTGGCCGACTACGGCATGAAGCGCGAGGACGCCGAAGTCGTGGTCGTGCTCGGCGCGCTCTTGCACTGCATCGGCATGGCCGTGCACCGCGACCGCCACGAGGACTGGAGCCTCTTCCTCGCCGAGCCGAAGATGCGCGAGCTACTCGCGGGGATCTACGAGGAGCCCGAGTTGACCGTCGTCTCCTCCGAGGTTCTGCAGGCGATCACGAGCCACCGGGAGTCGGGCAGGCCGCTGACGATCGAGGCCGGGGTCGTCCGGGTGGCGGACGCGCTCGACATCGAGGAGGGCCGCTCGCGGATCCCCTTCGAGCGGGGCAGCGTCTCGATCCATTCGATCTCGGCGGCCGCGATCGACGAGGTGATCATCAGCGAGGGCAAGGAGCGCGCGGTCGGCGTCGAGATCAAGATGAACAACTCGGCCGGGCTCTACCAGGTGGACGAGCTGCTGAAGGCGAAGCTCTACGGCTCGGGATTGGAGCCGTACGTCGAGGTCGTCGCCCGCATCGAAAACGAGGCCGAGAAGAGCCTCGTACCCCTTTACCACCTCGAGTAGCTCGGGGGAACCCCCGGTTTACCCCGTGAGCCCCCTCCTTGCCCCCGGAGGCTCGGCGCCCGCGTTTCAGAATCCGCCCGTTGCCGGCTCGGTTCAGTCGGTCTGGTCGAGGTGTGCCTCCCGCCGGGCAAAGCCCGGCTCCGGTGGCAGACCTTGTCGAACCGACCGCGCTTAGGGCTTCAGTACCGGCTCGAGCTTGTAGCCGACGCCGTAGCGCGTCTGGATGAACGTGTGCTTCGACGACGGCTTGTCGATCTTGTCGCGTAGCCGGCGAACGCAGACGTCCACCGTGCGGTCTCGGTGGGTGGCGCGGCGGCCCCAGATGCGTTGCAGCAGCTCGTCCCGGCTCGCGACCCGGCCTTGATCCAGCGCGAGCGCGTGCAGGAGCCGGAACTCGGTCGGGGTCAGGCCGGCGTTGGCTCCGTCGATGAATGCCTGGACGGAACGCGGGTCGATCACGAGCTCGTCGATCACGAGCTTCTCGCCGCGGTCCTCGTGGACGCCGCGCACCCCGCGCCTGGCGGCGGCCTGTACGCGCGCAACCAGTTCCTTCATCGAAAACGGCTTGACCAGGTAGTCGTCGGCCCCGATCTGGAGCGCGTGCACCCGGTCGTGCTCGGTGCCGCGGGCGCTGACGACGATGATCGGCGTGCCGATCCCCTCCGCCCGGGCCTTCTCGATCAGGCTCCAGCCGTCGAGCCCCGGCAGCATCAGGTCGAGCACGAGCACGTCGGGCCGCTCGTGGCGCAGGCGCGCGAGCCCGACCTCGCCGGCGCCGACGCGCACGGGATCCAGGCCAGCGGCTGTGAGGTGCTGCGCCATGCCGTCGGCGATCAGCTCGTCGTCCTCGACGATCAAGACCTTGGTCACGCGATACTCAGCCTAGTGTCATGACGCCTCGCTCCGAGTACGACGAGCTGCGCGCCGGCTTCACGGCTGCGGTGTCGCACGAGCTGCGCACGCCGCTCGCGCGGTTGCTGGCGCTGCTGGAGTCGGCAGAGCTTCCCGGCGCCGACCTGCAGGCTCTGCTGCGGCAGGCCTACGGCGAGGTCGCGGAGATGCGGGAGCTCGTGGACGACATCCTCTTCCTGAGCGAGCTCGAGCAGCAGCGTGAAGTGGTCTCGCTCGGAGACACCGAGGCAGCGCCGGTGCTGCGGGAGCTCGTGGCCGAGCTCGCCGAGCTGGCCGAGCTGGCCGGCCTCACGCTCGAGCTCCGGATCGAAGACGACGGCCTGCACGTGCCCCTGCGCCGCCGGATGCTGCGGCTCGTCGCCGAGAACCTCCTCGTGAACGCGATCAGGTACGCCGGCGAGGGAGCGACCTGCACGGTTTCGCTCCGGCGCGAGGGCGGCGCGGTCGTGCTCGAGGTCGCCGACGACGGCGCCGGGGTGCCCGAGGAGGACGTGCCGCGGCTCTTCGAGCGCTTCTTCCGCTCCGACCGGGCCCGCACCAAGCGCGGCAGCGGCCTCGGGCTCGCGATCGTCAAGCACGTGATCGAGGCCGCCGGCGGGAACGTCGAAGCCCGTGGCGGGCAGGGCCACGGGCTCGACGTTCGGTGCAACCTTCCCGGCTGACCTAGGTATGGATCCGGGCGAGGGTCTTGCGGCTCTGCTTCTTGACCGCATCCGGGATCGGGACGAAGAGGAGCTTCGGCCCGAACGACTGGCCCCTGGTGAGTGCCCAGTCGATGAACCTCTTCAGCTCGGGCGCCTTGCTCGTCTTGAGCGGGACGATCGCCCAGGTGAAGGTGCAGATCGGGTACGCCTTCGGCGCCCGCGGATTCGGGTCGACCGCCGTGAAGGCGTTCTGGCTGTTCCGCAGCTTGATGATCGAATTCGCCGCCGCCTGGATCTGCTTGAGGCCGGGAAGCTGATACTTTCCAGCGCGGTTCCTGAGCTTCGCGATCTTGAACTTGTTCTTCAGCGAGTAGGCGACGTCCACGTAGGTGATGCCGCCGGAGGTGCTGCTGAGCTTGGCGGCGACGCCTGAGCTGCCGCGGGCGCCCACGCCCGTCGGGAAGCTCGGCTGCGTGCCCTTGCCGATCTTGTTCTTCCACTCCTTGCTGACGTGGGAGAGGTAGTCCGTGAAGTTGTAGCTCGTGCCGCTCCCGTCGCTGCGGTAGATCGGCGTGATGTCCTCGCCCGGCAGCTTGACGCCGGGGTTGATCGCCTTGATCCGGCTGTCGTTCCAGCGCTTGATCTTGCCGAGGTAGATGTTTGCGAGGATCGGGCCGGTCAGCTTCAGGCCGTAGCCGACGCCGCTCACGTTGTAGGGGATCGAGGTGGCCGAGAAGGCCCACGGGATCTGGACGCAGCCCTTGCAGGCCGAGAACTGATCCGGCGTCATCGGCGCATCGCTCGCGCCGAAGTCGACCGTGCGGGCGGCGATCGCGGCAATGCCGCCGCCGCTGCCGATGCCGCTGTAGTTGACCTGCGAGGCGTGGTAGTTGCTCGTCCACTGCGAGACGAGCGGCACGACGAACGTGCTCCCCGCGCCCGTCAGTGACGCGCTTTGCCGCGCCGTCGAGACCCCGGCGAAGCTCGCCGCGAGTGCGAGCACGACGAGGATTGCCGCAGAAGTTTGCTTCCTGTTCACGTTGGTTTCTCCTCTTCTCTGAACTGCACCGGTCACAGGGTGCTTCGCGTCGAGGGCCGCGTGGGCTGAAAGGCGGTGTGCGTCTGGTAACGGTCCGGTGACAAGCCTCTGGAGAGGCCGATGAGCGCGTTAGCGTGCGCGCTCATGAGCGTCGTTCCCGCCACGCAAGAGCTCACCGGCGGTCGCCGGGTCCGCGACTGGCTCGGCGATCGGATCATGTTCGGCCTGACGCTCGTCGCAGCCCTGGCGACGGTGGCGATCATGGTCGCGATCGCCTACAAGGTCGTGCGCGGCGCCGACCTCTCGTTCAGGGCCTTTGGGCTCTCGTTCGTCTCGGACTCGGTCTGGGACACGAACAAGGAGGTCTACGGCGCGGCGCAGTTCCTCTTCGGAACCGCGGTCACCTCACTGATCGCGCTGCTGATCGCCACCCCGCTCGCGATTGCAATCGCGCTCTTCCTGAGCGAGCTCGCGCCGCGCGGGGTGCGCGTGATCGTGGGAGCGCTGGTGGAGCTGCTCGCGGCCATCCCGAGCGTCGTGCTGGGCCTCTGGGGGATCCTCGTGCTCGGCCCGTTCGTGGCGAACCACATCGAGCCGCCGCTCCATCGCTCGCTCGGCTTTCTGCCGATCTTCAGCGGCAAGCCCGGCTCGAGCGGGATCTTCGTCGCTGCGCTCGTGCTCGCGATCATGGTCGTCCCGATCGTGGCCAGCATCTGCCGCGAGCTCTTCCTGAGCGTGCCGAGCGAGTTGGAGGAGGCCGCGCTCGCGCTCGGCTCGACCCGCTGGGAGATGGTCCGCGGCGTCGTTCTCTCCTCGTCGAAGGCCGGGATCGGGGCGGCGGTGATTCTCGGCCTCGGGCGGGCGATCGGCGAGGCGATCGCGGTGACGCAGGTGATCGGCGCCGGGAACAGCGGCATCCACGCCTCGGTCTTCGCGACCGGCGACACCCTGGCCAGCCGGATCGCCGGTCAGTTCATCGGGGCCACCTCGAAGCTGCAGATCGCGTCGCTGTTCTACCTCGCCGCGATCCTGCTCGTGATCGGGCTGCTGACGAACCTGCTCGCGCAGGTGATCGTGCGGCGCTTCGAGTTCCAGCGGGTGGGGGCCGACTGATGGCCGCGGTCGAGCCCGCCCTCACGCTGCGCGGCGACGCGCGGGTCCGCCGGCGCCGCATCGTCAACCGGCTGGCCGAGTCCGCGGCGACGCTCGCGGCGCTCGCGGCGCTCGCGGTGCTAGGCGTCGTCATCTTCTCGGTCGCAAAGCGCGGCGGCGGCGAGCTGAGCTGGGGCTTCCTGACCGAGGACCTGCCGACCTTCGGCCAGTCCGGCGGCGGGATCGCACCGCTGATCGTCGGCTCGGGGATCCTCGTCGGGATCGCGACGGCAATCGCCCTCCCGCTCGGCGTTCTCACCGCGCTCTTCCTGAGCGAGTTCGCACCGAGGCGAATCTCGGCGGCGATCCAGCTGACGATCGACCTGATGAACGGCCTGCCCTCGGTGATCATCGGGATCTTCGTCTTCGGCCTGCTCGTCTACGGGCACACGCAGAGCGGCTACGCCGGCGGCTTCGCCCTCTCGATCGTGATGCTGCCGCTGATCGCGCGCTCGGCGCAGGAGGTCCTCCGGCTCGTGCCACGCAGCCAGCGGGAGGCGGCGCTGGCGCTCGGCGTCAGCCGCTGGCGGATCGTCGCCGGCATCGTGCTGCCGAGCGCGCTCGGCGGCATCCTCACCGGCACCGTGCTCGCGATCGCCCGCGCGGCCGGCGAGACGGCGCCGCTGCTCTTCACGACCTCGATCTTCGTCAACCAGCTCACCACCGACGTGCGGCAGTCGATGCCGAACATCCCGGTCCAGATCTTCATTTGGTCCGAGTCGGCCGACCCCGAGGACCACAAGCGCGCCTGGGCCTCGGCGCTCGTGCTGATCGTGTTCGTCCTCGTCACGAGCCTGCTGGCGCGCCTGGCGCTGGCCCGCACCCGCCGGAAGCTCAGCCGGTGACGCAGGTTACGATGCCCCGATGAGGCCGGTCGACGTCGCCGAGCGCCGAGAGGCGTCGCCCGAAACGCGTGAACCGGTCTTCGAAATCAGGGGACTGACGGCCCGCTACAGCACGAACGTCGCGATCAAGGACGTCGATCTCGAGATCTCCCGGAACCTGATCACGGCGGTGATCGGCCCCTCGGGCTGCGGCAAGAGCACGTTCATCCGCTGCCTGAACCGCATGAACGACGAGATCCCGAGCTTCGATCACGACGGGCAGATCCTCTACCGCGGGATCGACCTCTATGGCGACGGCGTGGATCCCGTCGAGGTGCGCAGGCGGATCGGGATGGTCTTCCAGAAACCGAACCCGTTCCCCAAGACGATCTACGACAACGTCGCCTGGGCACCGCGCGTGCTCGGGCTCAAGCAGGGCCTCGACGAGCGGGTCGAGCGGGCGCTGCAGGGCGCGGCCCTCTGGGACGAGGTCAAGGACCGGCTCAAGCGCAGCGCGCTCTCGCTCTCCGGCGGCCAGCAGCAGCGGCTCTGCATCGCGCGGGCGATCGCGATCGAGCCGGAGGTGCTCCTGTTGGACGAGCCCGCGTCGGCCCTCGATCCGATCGCGACGGCGAGCATCGAGGAGCTGATGCACAGCCTCAAGGAGGACTACACGCTGGTGATCGTCACGCACAACATGCAGCAGGCCGCGCGCGTCGCCGATCGCACCGCCTTCTTCAGCCTCGACGTGAACGAGTCGGGCCGGGCGGGCGTCCTGGTCGAGTACGACGAGACGACGAAGATCTTCACGGCGCCGTCCGACAAGCGCACCGAGGACTACGTGACGGGTCGTTTTGGCTAGGAGTGAGAACGTGAGAGTCACCTTCCAGGAGGAGCTCGACCAGCTCGAGGCGAGCCTCCAGGAAGAGGGCGCGCTCGTCCTGCGCGTGCTCCGCGGCGCGCTGAACGCGCTCGCCCGGCGCGACGTGGAGCTCGCCGACGAGGTGATCTCCTTCGACGACGACGTCGACCGGCTCTACCTCCAGATCGAGCAGGAGATCGAGTCGCTGCTCGCGCGCCAGACCCCGGTCGCGACCGACCTGCGGCTCGTGCTCGCGCTGCTGCACGTGAACCTGCATCTCGAGCGGATGGCCGACTACTCGGTGACGATCGCCAAGCTGACGAAGCTCGTCGCCGACGTCGAGGGAGACCCGGCCCTGCTCCAGAGCCTGCAGGAAATGGGCGAGCGGGCGGAGGAGATGATTCGCGTCGCGCTCGACTCGCTCGCGAACCGCGACCTGGGGGCGGCCGAGTCGCTCGTCGACCTGGACGAGCTGATCGACCGCTCGAACCGCCGCTTCGTCGAGCGGGTGGTCGAGATCGTCGCCGAGCCCGGCTTGCGCGACTGGGTTCTGCGCATGGTGCTCGTCTCGCGAACGATCGAGCGGATCGGCGACCACGCGGTGGACATCGGCGAGCAGGTCGCGTACCTCCTGACCGCCGAGTTCAAAGAGTTCACCGACGCCTCTCATCCCGAAAGGGCATGAGTAGTAGGGGAGGCGGAGGGCCGGTCTGGGGCCGGCCCTCCGTCGACTGAACGGCGACGGCAGCGGATCGGGGGAGAGTGGCGGTCGCGTCTTGCGCCTTGTTCCGACTCGGACGGCGGCGGCGCACAGCAGTTAGGGCCCTTTACGGAAAGTTCACCAGGGCGGCGGGTTGTGCGTCCACGCGCCGCCGAGCATCGTTGCCACGACCCGCGTCTCGGCGAGCTCTGCCGGCTCGCAGGTGAGCGGGTCGCGGTCGAGTACGACGAGGTCGGCGAAGAAGCCCGGCACGAGCTTTCCGCGGCGGCGCTCCTCACGCGCGAGCCAGGCGGGGGCGACGGTGCCGGCGACCAGCGCTTCCTCGACGGTCACCGCCTGCTCCGGGTGCCAGGCCTTGCGCTCGTCCAGGGTTCGCAGCACTCCGGCGCGGAGGCCCTCGAGCGGGTCGAGCTCCTCGATCGGCGCGTCCGAGCCGTTGACGAGGGTCGCGCCGGAGTCGAGCAGCGCGCGGTAGGCGTAAGGAAGGCTCGTGGTGCCGCTCCAGATGCGGTCGGCCAGGTCGCGGTCGGACGGGGCGTGGCTGAACTGCACCGACGCTGTGATCCCGAGCTGCGCGAAGCGCGGAACGTCCTCGGGCGCGAGCAGCTGCGCGTGCTCGATGCGCTGTCGCAGACCCAGCGGCTGCCACGCCTCGCGTGTCGTCTCGAAGGCGTCGAGCGCCTCGCGGTTGGCGAGGTCGCCGATCGCATGCACGCCGATCGGAAAGCCGGCCCGAGCGGCGCGGCGGATGTGTTCCTCGAGCTCCTCGCGGCTCGTGATCTGCACGCCTGAGCCGTCGAGCAGACGTGCCGTCTCCGAGCCGAGCGTGCCGTCCATGAAGGCCTTCAGGTAGCCGACCTTGAGCAGCGGGTTGCCGAAACCGCCGCGCACGTCCACGTCGGCGAGCTCGTCCGCCTTCTCGGCCGGGAGCGACTGCCAGACGCGGAGGCCGAGCGAGCCCTCCGCCCCGAGACGCTGCCAGAAGCGCAGCGCGCCGAGCCAGCCGTCCTTGTCGTGCACCGCGGTCACGCCGCGGGAGGCCGCAAGCTTGACCCCGGCGCGCATCGCCTCGACGTACTCGCCGTCGCTCGTCTCGATGTAGCGGTCTCGGAAGTGCCAGCACGACTCCTCGCGCAGCACGCCGGTGGGCTCGCCGCGCTCGTCGAGCTCGACCACGCCGCCGGGCGCCTGCAGGTCGCCGTTTGCGTGGGCCAGGGCGGCGGAGTTCAGCCAGACCGAGTGGGAGTCACGGGCCATCAGCGCAACCGGGCGGTCGGGGGCGATTGCGTCGAGCGCCTCCTTCGTCGGCTCTTCCGGCGGCGTCCAGTCGCCGCTGCGCCAGCCGCGGCCGCGCAGCCAGGCCGAGGTCGGCGAGCGCTCGAGCGCTTCGCGCACCCGCGCGACCGCGTCCTCGACCGAGGTCGTGCCCTCGAGCCGCACCTCGTGCTGGGCGAGCGCCCAGGTGGGGAAGTGCACATGCGAGTCGGTGAAGCCCGGCAGCACGCAGCGGCCGCCAAGATCCACCCGCTCCGGCCCGGGCAGCGCGGTCTCGTGGGTACCGACACCGCCGGCGATCTTCTCGCCCGCGATCGCGAGGCTCCGCGCCAGCGGCAGCGAAGGCTCCATCGTCCTGATGACTCCGTTCTCGAGGATCATGCGGGAAGCCTAATCCGGCTTGACCTGCGCAAGCCGGAGGCACGATGATCCCGCCAAACCACCTTTGGAGGAGGGCCGATGGCTACAGACTGGTACATGGAAGGCGCCTGGTTCAAGAACTGCAACTGCGATCCCGGTTGCCCCTGCGACTTCAATCAATTCCCGACGCACGACCACTGCGAGGGCATCGTCGCGATGCGCATCGACAAGGGCAACTTCGGCGACGTCGACCTCTCGGGCCTCTGCTGGGCCGGCATCGTCAAGTGGCCCGGCGCCATGCACGAGGGCAACGGCGACGTCGTGCCCGTGGTGGACGAGAAGGCCGACGAGAGCCAGCGCGACGCGTTGCTCCAGATCATGAGCGGCCAGCATGGCGACACCTTCTTCGAGATCGTCGCGGCGGTCTGCCCGAACGTGAAGGAGCCGCAGTTCGTGCCGTTCGAGTTCGAGTTCGACCTGGATTCCCGGCAGGGACGCGTCAAGGCCGGCGACGCGCTCGAGACGGAGGTGGACACGATGCGTGGGTTCGACCCCCCCGATCCCTATCGCGTGGTCGTTCGGATTCCGGGCGGGTTCGAGTACACCAGCGAGAGCGAAGAGGCCGAGACCGCCGTCGCGACGAAGATCGTCGCAAAGGGCGAGGTCGAATACACGCTCGAGAACTCACACAGCTCGATGGCCATGGTTCGCCACGGCAACGCATTCCAGGAGAAGTACACCCCGATGGTCGCCGAGTCGGGGTAGCGCATGAGCACGCTCGCACCGCCGCGTGACGAGGTCGACCGGTCCTCACCGCTGCGCTCGCTGAACCCTGTCCGGACGACGGCCCTGCTCCTGGCGGCGGCGCTCGTAGCCTGGATCGTCACGGTCGACCGCATGCGCGGCATGGACGCCGGCCCGGGCACCGATCTCGGCGGCCTGGGTTGGTTCGCGGGCATCTGGGTGACGATGATGGCCGCGATGATGCTGCCGTCGGTGGCTCCGATGGTGCTGCTCTTCGCCCGTATCTCGCGCGAACGCCGCGACAAGGGCCGATCGTTCGTGCCGACGTGGGTCTTCCTCGGGGGATACCTCGCCGCCTGGACGGCGTACGGGTTGGCGGCGTACGGACTGTTCCGGCTCGTGACCGTGTTCGGAACCGGCTGGCTCGCCTGGGACCGCGCGGGCCCCTACGTGGCGGGCAGCGCCATCGCTGCGGCCGGGCTCTACCAGCTGACGCCGCTGAAGGAGGTGTGCCTGCGCCACTGCCGCGGGCCGATGCACTACGTCCTGCACGGCTGGCGGGACGGAAGGCTCGGCGCCGTTCGCATGGGGGCCGAGCACGGTCTCTTCTGCGTAGGCTGCTGCTGGGGCCTGATGGTGGCGCTGTTCGCGCTCGGCGTGATGAGCCTGTTCTGGATGGCGGTCGTCGCCGCGGTGATCTTCGCGGAGAAGGTGCTGCCGTACGGCCTCAGGTTCTCGCGGGTCTTTGCGGTCGGCCTGGTCGTCCTCGGGATCTGGGTTGCGGCCGCGCCGGGCAGCGTGCCCGGCCTGACCGACCCCGCTGCGCCCGGCTCGCCGTCGATGCAGATGGGACCGTGAGCCCGGATTCGCCCCGCGAAGCGTTCGTCGACCACCTGACGCTCCGTGTGCGCGATCTCGAGGCGAGCCGCCGCTTCTATGCGGCCGCGCTCGAGCCTTGGGGCAGCCGAGAGGTCACGGGGGACTGGGGGATCGCCTTCGGCCCGCCCGGAAGCGAGGACGTCGCGATTGCGCAAGGCGAGCCCTCGGGGCCGATCCACCTCGCGCTGAGCGCTCCCGATCGCGAGACCGTGGAGCGGTTCTACGAGGCGGCGCTCGCGGCCGGCGGTCGCGACAACGGCCCGCCCGGGGAACGTCCGCAGTACCACCCGGGCTATTACGCCGCCTACGTCCTCGATCCGGAGAGCTGAAGCACTTTGGTAATACAAGAGGTCGTAAGGCCGTGTGTTCAAAGTAGGGTCCCCGACCATGGCGGCTCAAGTCTTCATCGACCACCTCACGCTGCCGGTCCGCGACCTTGAGGCGAGCAAGCGTTTCTACCGGCAAGCGCTGGCGCCCTTTGGGATCGAGGAAGTCGAGCTCGAGGGCGCAATCGGCTGGGGACCGCCCGGGCGCGTCGATTTCTTCATCAGGCCCGGCGGCCCGGGCGCAGCGCTCCACCTCGCCTTTGCAGCAGCGGACCGGGCGACGGTGGACGCTTTCCACGCGGCCGCGCTCGCCGCGGGCGGAACCGACAACGGCGCGCCGGGGCCGAGGCCGCGCTACCACCCGAATTACTACGCCGGGTACGTGATCGACCTCGACGGCCACAATATCGAGGCCGTCTGCCACACGGCCGCGTAGCGGGCATCGCTACCGCTCTCGGACGTCACGCTCTGTTGGAAGTGCGACAACCGGCCAGAGATGGCTGCTGCTTGCTTCGCCCTTGACCCCAGTGCCGTGGTCGCGTGTGGAGAGGTTCCGGTCAAGGTACCGTCGGTCGCGTGGGCGGCGTTCGCTTCGTCGATGAGCTCGGCTTCGCGTTCGGCTGGATCGCGCCCGAGCCACGCTTCATGCAGCGGGCGTCGCACGCCGTCGCATCGGAGGGGCGCGTCTGGCTGATCGATCCGGTAGCCGACGAGGAAGCGCTGGGGCGCGCGCGTGAGCTCGGCGAGCCAGCCGGCGTTGTGCAGCTGCTCGACCGACACGGCCGTGACTGCCGTGCCCTCGCCGAGCAACTCGGCGTCCCACACTACGAGCTTCCCGAGCAAGCCCCGGCGGGGGCGCGGTTCGAGGTCTTGCCGCTCCTGCGCCGCCGCTGGTGGCATGAGGTCGCCCTCTGGTACCCGGAGCAGCGGACGCTGGTCTGCGCCGATGCGGTCGGTACTGCGCAGTACTACCGCGCGCCGGGAGAGCGGCTTGGCGTCTCGCCGCTGCTCCGGCTGACGCCGCCGCGGCGGCTGCTCGCTGTCGAGCCCGACCACCTGCTCGTCGGTCGCGGTGAGGGGATCCACCAGGATGCGGCCGCGGCCCTTCGGGAAGCGGTCACGCTCGCCCGTCGCCGCACCCCATCTTGGGCCTGGGCCGGCCTCCGCGCACACGGTCGCTTCCATGGGCGGGCCCGCTAGCCCGCCCGTCAGGGCCGCCGCACGCACGAGCGTCGCACCGCCCGCAGCGCCCCAATCACTGCGAAGGCAGTGGCTCAAGATCAGCCGCGAAGCGGCGCTGCGTCGCCTTTCGGCTCTAGTGCGACAACCACGCCCGGCGACGCCCAGCGGACAGGACGAACGCGCGAGCACAGAGCCGGCGCGCGGGGCAGGGTGCACGGCGCCGGGCGTGCGCGTCCTAGCGGCGGCGAAGAAGGAGGCCGATGAGGAAACCGGCGAGGAGGAGCTGAACCGACGCCGGGACGCCGCCGCTCCGGTGCCAGCCGCGCAGCCGGTGGCTGGGGAAGAGCTTGCGACCGCCCGGCCGCGGCAAGCGAAAGAGGTGTTCGAGGTCCGGACAAGAGGCCGCGAGCGCGCCGGTGACGGCGGGATCGAGCGGTCCGCGCACGGCGGCGAGGAGCAGGACCCCGGCGATGCCCGAGCCGACCTCGAAGCGGCGGTCGGGAATGTCCTCGTGCGGCATCCGATCGCCCGCGAGGTGAAGGAGCAGCCCGAGCGGCAGCGAGCCGAGCCTCGAGCGGACGAGCGAGCCGCCGGCCGCGCCTGTCGCGACGTGCAGGGAGACGATCAGGCCGCGACCTTAGCGTGCGGCACCCGTCGCAGCGACCGATCAGACGCGGCGAGCCGACGGATGAGCCGGCCCCAAATCTCGTGTCGGGTTGTCGCAGAAGAGCCGAATTGCGACAGGCAGGTACGTGTTCGCGTGGTCGCTAAAGGTTGGGGTGGGGATCGAAAGGCCAATGACGCCCGCGACGGACCTGACGCTCCTCAGCCGTGGTCTCCTCGACGGTTGTAACCGGGCTCGCGTAGATGTAGCTTCG
>JBBRZN010000017.1:0-44801 GCA_038236705.1 Gaiellales bacterium | reverse complement strand
CTCGACCCGCTCGAGCTGCGGCGGCGCAACCACGCTGGCCACGACCTCGCCGACGGGCGCCCCTTTTCGTCCAAGAACCTGCTCGAGTGCTACCGCCGGGCCGAGCCGCACTGGGGTCGCCGCGAGGAGGTGCGGGCGAGCTCGAAGGGGCCCGTGCGGCGCGGGACCGGCCTCGCGAGCCAGATCTGGTACGGCGGCGGAGGCCCACCCTCCTATGCGTGGATTCGCGTTGGCTCGGACGGCCGCGCGACCGTCGTCACCGCGATGCAGGACATCGGCACCGGCACGAGGACGGCGATGGCGCAGATCGCCGCCGAGGAGCTGGGGTTGCCGCTCGAGCGCGTGCGGGTGGAGCTCGGCGACTCGGCGCGAGGGCCCTACGCGTCGATCTCGGCCGGGTCCTCGACGACCCCCTCGATGGGCCCGGCGGTGCGGGCGGCCGCAGCGGACGCCGCGCGGCAGATCCTGGAGATCGCGGCGCAGCGCTTCGACCTCGAGCAGCGGGTGCTCTCGCTCAAGGACGGCAACGTCGTCTCCGCTAACGGCGGCTCCTGGGCGCTCGAGGAAGTGACGGGCCTGCTCGAAGACGCGCAGATCCTCGGCAAGGGGGCGCGCGGGCCCAACCCAACCGGGATGCGCGTGCTCACCTTCGGGATCCAGGTCGCGGACGTCTCCGTGGACGTCGAGACAGGCGAGGTCCGAGTCGACCGGATCGCGGCGATCCACGACGTCGGCCGAGTGATCAACCCGCTCGGGGCCCAGAGCCAGGTCGAGGGCGGGATCATCCAGGGCGTCGGCCACACGCTCACGGAGGAGCGCCTGATCGACCCCGCCAGCGGAACCGTGCTGACGCAGACGCTGGATGCGTACAAGCTGCCGACGATCGCCGACGTGCCCGAAATGGTGGTTGAGCTGCTCGACATCCCGGACGAGCACCTGACGAACCTCGGCTCGAAGGGGCTCGGTGAGCCGCCGATCGTGCCGACGGCTGCCGCGATCGTGAACGCGATTCGCGACGCGACCGGGGCCGACGTCCGCTCGCTGCCGGTGGGCCGAGAAGAGATGTTGCGCGCGCTGGCCGAGGCGCGGGAACGCGAGAAGCTTGCGCCTGCATCAGCCTGACTCGCTCGAGGCTGCGGCCGCGGAGCTCGGCAACGGCTCCGTCGCCCTCGCCGGCGGCACCGACCTCGTCCCGCTCCTGCGCGACCGGATCGTCGAGGCAGAGACCCTGGTGGACATCCGCGGCGTCGTCCCGCGCGGCGTCCACGGCACGACGATCGGGGCGGGAACGACGCTGGCCGAGCTGGAGGTCGATCCGGAGATCGCGCAGGCGCTCCGCGAAGCCTGCTCGCTGGCCGCCTCGCCGCAGCTGCGCTCGATGGGCACGATCGGCGGGAACCTGCTCCAGGCGACACGCTGCTGGTATTGGCGACTGAAGTTCCCGTGCTTCCTGCACGGCGGCGACCGCTGCCACGCGCGCCAGGGAATCAACCGCGAGCACGCGATCTTCGGCAACGAGCGCTGCGCGTCCGCGCACCCGTCGGATCCAGCGGCGGCGCTCCTCGCTCTCGGCACGACGCTGCGCACCGACCGGCGCGAGCTGCCGCTGGAGGAGCTCTACCGGCTGCCGACCGAGGACGATCGCAACGTCACTGCGCTCGAGCCCGGCGAGCTGATCCTCGAGCTCGACATCCCGCGCCCGGAGGCCAGCACTTACCTCAAGGCGATGGACCGGACGAAGTTCTCGTTCGCGCTCGTCGGCGTCGGGGCCGCGCGCTTCCCGGACGGCGTGCGCCTGGCCCTCGCGGGCGTGGCTCCGATCCCCTGGCGGCTGGACTCTCCGGACGACCTGGAGCGGGCGACGCCCCTCCCCGGGACCGCGTTCAAGGTCGAGCTCGCACGTCCGCTGATCCGACGCGCGCTCGAGGCTCTCGGCTAGCGCCACGCTTCCGACGCGGTGTCCCGACGCGGTGTCTGACACCGTTCGGAGCGTCTGAAACGCCTGCAACGTCGGCGATTGTGGAACGTACGTCACACTTTCGAGTCGGTGTCTGACACCAGGGTTTGGGCCGTTGTGCTCGCGGCGGGGGCCTCGACGCGGTTCGGCTCGGCCAAGCAGCGACTGCTGCTCGAGCCTGTGCTCGAGCGCGTCCGCCGCAGTTCCGTCGACGAGGTGGTCGTCGTCCTCGGCGCCTATGAGCTCGACACGACCGCCCGCGCGGTCCGCTGCCCGGACTGGGAGCTAGGCCCCGGCTCCTCCTTGCGCTGCGGCCTGAACGCGCTCCCGGCCGAAGCCGAGGCCGCAGTGGTGGTGCTCGCCGACGGGCCCGAGCTTTCCCCGGAGGCGATCAACCGCGTGATCGACGCCTGGCGCGCCGGCGAGAGGCCGGTCGTCGCCGCCACCTACAGCGGAATCCGCCTCCATCCGGTGCTCCTGGGTCGAGATGCCTGGGGTCTCGTTCCCGACGAAGGAGCAAAAGGGCTCGACGCCCTCCTCGTCGCCTGCGACGATCTAGGACCTCCAGGAGACGTCGATTTCACCGACGAGGTTCCGGAGAGGCTGAAACCGTGGAGAGGGCGAGACCCCTAGAAGCCATGTGCTCAACGGCGGAGGCGACATCAATTACACACGCCGCATCGCGAACCGCATCGGCTCCTTCGGCTACCGGATCGAGCACGTCACCAAGGCGAACCGCTTCGATACAAGCAGACGGCGGTGTTCTTCGAGCCCGGCGGCGGCGCGTTCGCCGAGCGGCTCGCGACCCAGATAGGCTGTGGCACGACGAGCCCTCTCCCCGGCGGGAAGAACCCGCGCCGGCTCGTCGTGATGTGGGCCCGGCCCGCGCTCCCTGCTAGCAGACTTCCGTCCTCGTGCTCGCACTTCTCCTCGCCATTGCGCTCGCCCACACGCCTCTGGTGGCAGAGCCGGCCGGTCCCGCCTGGTCCGCGTGGCCTGCGGCCGGGACGGTGACCTCGCCCTACGGCAACGACGCGGGGCGCTGGCACCCGGGGATCGACATCGGCAGCCTCCGCTCCCTCGTGGTGCGGGCGGCCGAGCCCGGCCGGGTGATCGCGGTCGGCGAGCAGCGAGGCTACGAGGGCTATGGCAACGTCGTCCGGATCTCCCTCGGCCGCGGCTACACCGCGCTGTACGCGCACCTCGCCGGCTGGCGCGTTCGCGTCGGCGACCGGATCGAGGCCGGCCAGCGGATCGGAACGGCCGGCTGCACGGGCTGGTGCTCCGGGACGCACCTGCACTTCGAGCTGCGCCGACGCGGCCGGCCGGTGAACCCGCTGCGTTTTCGTCAGTAGAGCGGCGTGCGTAGGTCCGCGAGCTTCTGCTTCAGGGCCGGCGGCATCTCCTCGACGGCCGCCTGGCGCACGAAGCGCCGTAGCTCTTCCTCGAAGCGGTAGCGCTTGCGGCAGTAGCTGCAGTTGTCGAGATGCTCTTCGGCCTCCGCGCGCTCGGCGTCCGTCAGCTCGCGGTCGAGGTAGGGCTGAAGCTGCTCCTCGCACTTCGCGCAGGGATCCACCTCGAAACCCAGGTTCATCAGGCGCTCACCGCCTGCTCGGCCAGCTGGCTCTTCAGGATGCGCCGCCCGCGATGCAGGCGCGACATCACGGTGCCGATCGGGATCTCCAGGATCTGCGCCGCGTCGGCGTAGCTGAAATCGCCGATGTCGACGAGCACGATCACATCGCGGAAGTCGTGCGGTACCGCCGAGAGCGCCGAGACGACGTCGTCTTGCGAGAGCCGCTCGTCCACGCGCTCCTGCTCCAGGTTCGGCTCGCGCCCGGCCTCCTCGAGCTTGTTGTAGAGGAAGTAATCGCCTTCCTCGAGCGGCTGCATGTCCGGCGAGCGCTGCTGGCGGCGGCCGCGGTCGATGTTCAGGTTGGTGAGGATGCGGAGCAGCCACGCGCGCAGGTTCGTCCCCGGCTGAAACGACCGCCAGGCCCGGAACGCGCGCGAATAGGTCTCCTGCATCAAGTCCTCCGCCTCTTCTCGGGTGGACACGAGCCGCCTCGCCACTCGATAGACCTGGTCTGCCAGTTCGAGCGCCTCCTCTTCGAAGCGGACGCGGTCGCGGGCCTCTTCCGCCAGCTTCCTCGGTTCCGCTTCGGGAGTGGTCTCGCCCATGGCGGCCACCCTAGCATTGCCGGTTTTGGGGCTGAAAACGCGCGCGACCGGCTCCCCATTCCCGTTTACTTCAACCGACCCGACGGGTAGAGGAGGCAGATGGACGGATACGAGGTCATCACCAGCGACGACCAGAAGCTCGGCCAGGTCGTTCGTGTCGAGAACGGATATCTGATCGTCGAGCACAAGCACCTGCTGAAGGAGAGGCACCACGCGATCCCACTCCCCTTCGCGCACGCCGAGGACGCGGACCAGGTCGTCCGCCTCTCGGTCTCGAGGAAGCTGATCGAGGACGGGCCCGAGGTCAAGGACGGCGAGTTCGACCGCAAGACGGTCGCCGAGCACTACGGACTCGCCGAAGGAGCCGTCGCGCCGGAGACCCTCGGCGAGGGCGAGCTCCTCCCCGAAGACCCTGCCTTGAGCAACGAGCAGGAGGAGCAGCGGCTAGGCATCGAGCCTGAGGCTGAGCGGATCGCCAGGATTCACCGGGGAGACGAGGAGTCCGGCCCGCGTGGCCGGCAGATCATCCCCTCCGACCCGCATAAAGAGAACTAGACGGGCTCGAGCAGGCGGAAGCCGGCCTTCGCCATCGCGGCGACGATCGCTTCACGGTCCGTGCGCTCGTCGTCCCACTCGAGCTGCACCTGGCCCATCAGGTTCGCGTTCGCGAACTCGAGGCCGTCGTGGCCGCGCAGCGTGCCGGCAAGCCGGCCGACGCAGCGCTCGCAGCGGATGCCGCTGACCTGGATCGTTTCGGACTGCGTCGCCATGGTTCTACTTCGATCGTACCGTCCGTTCGGCGAGGTCCGCGGCAACGGCCTCGAGGCCTCGCTCGCGCCCGATCTCGAGTTGCCGGTCGCCCTCACAGCGCGCCGGGTTCAGTGCGGACAGCAACTCCTCGGTGCCGAGCTCGCGCACCGTGGGCTCGACGAGCTCGAGTAGCTCGGCCAGGAGCTCGGGCACCTTCGCGAGCCGGTCACCCTTCGGGTGGACGAGCTCGGCGCGCGGCCCGAAGCGCAGTGCTGCCCAGCGATTCTGCGCGTAGTCGCCCCGGTTCGCGGCCGCCGGGGGCGGGCCTTCGACTGCGGTCACGCAGAGCGCCTGGAGCAGGGCCGCGAACGCGGCGCTCAGCTCCGGCGCCGTGGGCTGGTCTGCGCTGCGGATCTCGAGCGTCCCCAGGCTCGGGTGCGGCCGCGCGTCCCACCAGAAGCGGGTGTAGCCGTCGGCCAGGCCGAGGCGCACGTAGCGCTCGACGAACGCCTCCCACTCGGCGTAGGACGTGAACACCGGCGGCGCGGCGGCGCGGGGCAACAGCGCCAGCACCTCGGCCCGCTTCGACGCGAGGCCGGTCTCCTCGCCGGCGAGGTAGGGCGAGTTCGCCGAGAGCGCGAGCACGAGCGGCAGCCAGGGCAGCATGCCCTCGAGCGCGCGCATGCACTCCTCCGGCCCCGGCATCCCCACGTGGACGTGCAGCCCGCAGACCGCCTGCCGCCGGGCCGAGATGCCGGCGTAGGCGACGAACTCCTCGTACCGGGGATCCGGCGCGATGTCCTGTTGCTCGGGAACGCTGAACGGATGCGTGCCGGAAGCGGCCACCAGCAGGCCGTTCGCGCCCGCGGCCTCGGCGGCGGCGGCCCGCAGCTCGGCGAGCGCGGCCAGGGCTTCCTGCGGCGAGTCGCAGACGCCGGTCGCAAGCTCGACCATCGACGCGAGCAGCTCCATCTTGAGCACGCCGGGCAGCGAGCGGCCCTCCGCCCAGTCGACCAGAGCCTGCACTCCGGGCTCGAGCGCATAGGTCCCGTCGTCGAGGATCAGAATCTCCTCCTCGAGTCCGAGCGACCAGGCGCCGCTCTCTCCAAACCGTTGCTCGATCAGAGCGCGTAACGCTATCTCGGTCCGGAGGACAATCACGCGATGGACCTCCCCTTCGACGGGCTGGCGATCGTCGCCGCGGTCGCCTTCGCGGCGCCGCTGGCGCTCGGGCTCGTCCCGAGACTGCGCCTCCCGGCCGTGGTGCTGGAGATCGTGCTCGGCATCGCGATCGGGCCGGACGGGCTCGGCTGGGTGCGCGTGGACGCGCCGATCGAGGTGCTGGCGCTGCTCGGGCTCGCGTTCCTGCTCCTGCTCGCCGGGCTCGAGGTGGAGTTCGAGATGCTCCGCGGCCGGCTGCTGCGAGTCACCGCTCTCGGTTTCGTCGCCTCGTTCGCGATCGCGCTCGCCGCCGGATTCGCGCTCGACGCGGGCGGCCTCGTCCGCTCCCCGCTCCTGCTCGCGATCATGCTCTCGGCGACCTCGCTCGGCGTCGTCATCCCGGTGCTGAAGGACTCCGGCACCGCGAGCTCACAGTTCGGTCAGCTCGTCCTCGCCGGAGCCTCGATCGCGGACATCGTGACCATCGTCCTGCTCTCGCTGTTCTTCTCCGAGAAATCGAGCGGAACCGGCGCCAAGCTCGTCCTGCTCGGCGCATTCGCGCTGCTGGTGGTCGCGTTGGTCGTCGCGATCGCGGGCATTGAGCGGTCGATGCACATCTCGCAGGCGCTCGTCCGCCTCCAGGATACGAGCGCCCAGATCCGGGTCCGAGGAGCGTTCGTGCTGCTCGGGGCCTTCGTCGTGCTAGCCCAGAAGTTCGGCCTCGAGGCGATCCTCGGGGCGTTCGTAGCCGGCGCTGTTCTCAAGCTCGTCGACACCGACCAGGCAATGACCCACCCGCAATTCCGGCTCAAGCTCGAGGCGGCGGGCTTCGGGATCTTCGTGCCGTTCTTCTTCGTCACGAGCGGGATCCGCTTCGACCTCGACGCGCTGCTGGCCCGCGGTTCGACCATCGCCCGCGTGCCGCTCTTCCTCGTCGCCCTCCTGGCCGCGCGCGGGCTGCCAGCACTGCTCTACCGGCCGCTCGTGAGCGCGCGGGAAACAGTCGCCGCCGGGCTGCTGCAAGCGACCTCGCTCGGCTTCTTCGTCGTCGCCGGCCAGATCGGGATGGAGGCCGGGCTGATCACCAAGACAAACGGCGCGGCGCTGATCGCGGCCGGCCTGCTGTCGGTGATCCTCTTCCCGCTCGGAGCGCTGACGATTCTCCGTCGCTCAGGTGGAGCGCCAGCCGTGAAAGGCCTCCAGCAGACGCCGCTCGGCATCGGGCGATAGCGACTCCTCGGGCAGGCGCCCGAGCAGCTCGACCGTCGCCCGCATCTGCTCGAGGTACGCGCCGCAGCCGTGGCACCTTGCGGCGTGCTCCTCGAAGCGCACGCGCTCGTCCTCGGAGAGCGCGCCCTCGAAGTAATCGGTGACGAGCTCCACGAGCTCCTGGCAACTGAGCTGTTCGGCCTGAGCGTTGTTCACGTCACGTCCTCATTCAGGTACCTCTCCAGCGCGCTCCGCACTTTCGAGCGCGCCCGGTGGAGCAAGACCCTCTGATTGGTCTCGCTGATTCCGAGAGCGTTACACACCTCCGCGCTGTCCCAGCCTTCGATGTCCCGCAGCGAGATGACCGCGCGCTGGGAGGCCGGCAGCTCCTCGATTGCCTGCTCCACGCGCCCGCGGGTCTCCGCAGCGACCAGGGCGTCCTCAGGCCAGGGCTCAGGCCTCAGCGCCCAGTGGCCCGGCCAGCGTGGGTGCTCAGAGTCGAGGAATCGATCGGCGTCGACCGCCGCCTCCGGGACCCAGCCCGGGTCCTGCAGCGCGGAGAACGGCAGCGTACGCCCGTCCCTTTGCGCCCTCGTCTTCGCGATGTTGGTCAGGATCCGGAAGATCCAGGTGCGCAGAGACGAGCGCCCCTCGAAACGGTCGAGCCCGTTGAGGACGCCGAGCCAGGTCTCCTGCGCCACCTCCTCGGCCGCGGCCTGCGTCGAGACGTAGATCCGAGCCACCCGCACGAGCGAGGCCTGGTACTCGCGCACGAGCTCCGCGAACGCCGCCTCGTCCCCGGCGCGAAGCGCGTCGAGGAGCTGCGCCTCGGCTGCTCCGACCTGCGCCACGCACCGACTGTAACGGACGCGGGCAGCTCAGAGACAATCGCCGCATGAAAGCCATCGCAGTCACACCGGGCAAGCGCAACTCGATCCACCTCGCGGAGATCCCCAAGCCACGCGTCACCGACGTGCCCGACGGTCGCGGCGTGCTCGTCAGGGTCCTCCGGGTCGGGGTCGACGGGACGGACAAGGAGATCAACGACGCCGAGTACGGCGCCCCCCCGCCCGGGGACGACTTCCTCGTCATCGGCCACGAGAACTTCGGCCAGGTGGTCGAGGTGGGGCCGAACGTGCCCGACACGATCCGCCCCGGCACCTACGTCGTCGCGAGCGTCCGCCGACCGGGCTCGAGCATCTACGGGAAGATCGGCCTCCAGGATTTCACCACCGACGACGTCTACTTCGAGCGCGGGATCAACCTGTTGCACGGCTACCTGACCGAGTTCTACGTCGATGACTCGGACTTCGTCTTCCCGTTGCCGCAGACGTTGCGAGAGGTCGGCGTGTTGCTCGAGCCGACGACGGTGACGGAGAAGGGGATCAACCACGCCTTCGAGATCCAGCGGCGCCTGAAGGTCTGGCAGCCGCGCAGCGCGCTGATCCTCGGCTCCGGAACGATCGGGCTGCTGATGGGGCTGGCGGCGCGCCTGCGCGGGCTGCAGCTGACGGTCGCCGCGCTGCCCAAGCCACCGTACCGCAACAGCGAGCTGGTCGAGCAGCTCGGCGGCGTCTACTACTCGACACAGGACCGGAGCCTCGCCGAGATCAGCTCCGAGCGCGGCCCCTTCGACCTGATCATGGACGCGACCGGCTTCTCGCCGATCATCTGGGAGGCTGCGGAGGCGCTGGGCAAGAATGGCGTCCTCGTGCTGTCGAGCATCACCAGCGGCGAGCGTAAGACGGAGATCAACTCGGACGCGATCAACCAGGGTTTCGTGCTCGGCAACAAGGTCATGGTCGGCACGGTCAACGCCTCCCCGGCCGACTTCCGCAGCGGCGTGGACGACCTGATCAAGGCGCAGGCGCTCTTCCCGGGCTGGCTCGAGCAGCTACTGACGACCCCGATCCGCGGTCTCGACGCCTACGAGGAGATGATCCAGGCTCTGACCGAGGACCGCGACGCGATCAAGGTTTTTGTGGAGGTGAACGGAAGCCAATGACGGTCGAGATCTATCCCCCAATCGCCGACTACGCGCTCCTGTCCGACTGTCATTCGGGCGCGCTCGTCTCGAAGGACGGCTCGATCGACTGGTGCACGTTCCACCGCTTCGAGGCCGTCTTCGCGCGCATCCTCGACTGGGCCAAGGCCGGCTTTTTCCGGATTGCGCCGATCGACGACGACTACGAGTCCGCGCGGCGGTATCTCCCCGGCACGAACGTGCTCGAGACGACCTTCCGGTCGCCGACCGGGGCGCTGGTCCTGACGGACTTCTTCGCGTTCCGTATTCCGGAAGCGCGGGAAGACACGCATTCGGCCCACCCAGAGCATCAGCTGATCCGGATTGCCCGCTGCACCGACGGCGAGGTTGCCGTGAAGGTGAAGTTCGTGCCGCGCTTCGACTACGGCCTGACCACGCCGCGGCTCGAGACACTTGCCGCCGACCTCGTGATCGCGTACGGGGGCGCGGACGCGCTCGTGCTCCAGAGCGAGCTGCCCTTCGGCGACGCCGAGCGTTCCGCGACTCAGGGAAACCGGACGCTGCGCGCGGGCGAGGAAGCGTTCGTCGTCCTGACCTACCAGCTTCCGCACGAGCTCGATCCGCGCAGGCTGACCGGCGAGGAGGTGCACGCGAAGCTGGACGAAAGTGTCTCCACCTGGGTCGCGTGGGCGGATCGCTGCACGTACGAGGGGCCGTACCGCGAGCAGGTCCTGCGCAGCGCGCTCGTCCTCAAGGCGCTGACGAACGGGCCCACCGGGTCGATCGTCGCAGCGGCGACGACGTCGCTCCCCGAGGAGATCGGGGGCGAGCGGAACTGGGACTACCGGTTCAGCTGGCTGCGTGACTCCGCCCTGGCGCTGAACGCCCTCTTCGCGCTCGGCTACAACGACGAGGCGCACGCGTACATGGCGTGGCTGAAACGTACGACGGCGGGCCGTGCGAGCGAGCTGCAGATCATGTACGGCGTCGGCGGCGAGCGACTGCTCCCCGAGGTCGAGCTCGACTGGCTCGAGGGCTACCGCGGCTCGCGGCCGGTTCGGATCGGCAACGGCGCCTACTCGCAGTTCCAGCTCGACGTCTTCGGAGAGCTGCTCGACACGGTCTGGATCTACCGGGAGCACGGGGGCGAAATCGACGAGGTCTTCTGGGAGTTCCTGAGCCGCGTCGCGGGCGCCGTGATCGACAGGTGGCGCGAGCCCGACCAGGGCATCTGGGAGATCCGCGGCGAGCCGCGGCATTTCACCTACTCGAAGGTGATGGCCTGGGTCGCGCTCGACCGGGTCGTGCGGATTGCGGAGCTCGACGGCCGGAAGGGCGACCTCGACAACTGGCGCGCGAACCGGGGCGAGCTGCGCGAGCTGATCGAAAAGGAGGGAGTCGACGGGCACACCGGCGCTTTCCTGCAGTCGTTCGGCGACGGCGGCAAGCTCGACGCCTCGAACCTGATGATCCCGATCGTCGGCTTCGTCAAGCACGACGACCTGCGTGCCCGGGCGACCTTCGAGCGGACCATCTCCGAGCTCTCCGCGGACGGCTTCGTGTACCGCTACGTCACGGACGGCGTCGACGGCCTCGCGGGCGAAGAGGCGACCTTCGCCATCTGCTCGTTCTGGCTCGTCGAGTGCCTCGCGCGCGCCGGTGAGATGGAGCGGGCGCGTGAGCTGTTCGAGCGGCTGCTCGGCTTCTGCAACGACGTCGGCCTCCTGGCCGAGGAAATCGACCCTCTTTCCGGCGAGCTAATCGGGAACTTTCCGCAGGCCTTCTCGCACCTCGGCCTGATCCAGGCCGCGATCGCGCTCGACCTGCCGGAAGAGTCGATGAGCCCCATGACGCCGGACGCCACGGCCGCTTCGACACGATGACGGAGGCGGAGCGGAAGCGCCGCGCCGCGCTCGAGGCGGCCGGCGGCGCCCAGCTTGTCGTCTCGGCGCCGGAGAACGTGCGCTGGCTGCTCTGCGGCCGCGGCCGCCCGGTGGACATCGGCGGCGCCGACTACACGGTCGTCCTGCGCGACGGCGACGCGCTCGTCTTGTTTGCGGACATCGAGCGCGCGCGCGTGGAGGCCGAGGAGCGGCTCGAGGAGCTCGGCTACGAGCCCGTGCCGTTCCCCTGGCACGAGGGGGTCGTGGCAACGATCAAGCGGCTCGTCGGCGGCGAGACGCCCCGCGACTCTGAGCTCGAGGCGCAGCTGGCGCCCCACCGGCGGGCGCTCGGCGCGGACGAGGTCGGACGCTACCGCCGCGCCGGCGCGGACGCGGCGGACGCGTTCGGGGCCACGCTGGAGCGCCTGAGCCCGAAGCTGACCGAGCTCGAGGCCGCGGCGGAGCTCATGCGCGAAGCTCGGGCCCGAGATCTCATCGTGCGCGTGAACCTCGTGGCGGGGGAGAAGCGGCAACCGCTGCACCGCCACCCGCTCCCCACCGAAGCGCTGCTCGGCCGCCACGCGCTGCTGGCGCTGACGGCCGAGCGCGAGGGACTGCACGTCTCGCTGACGCGGATCGCCTCCTTCGGCCCGCCGCCGGAGCGGCTGGCCGAGCTCGTGCGCGCGGCGGCCGAGGTCGACGCGTCCGTGATTGCCGCCTGCCGCCCCGGCCGGACGCACGGCGAGCTCTTCGAGGTGATCGCGGAGGCGTACGACCGCGAAGGCTTCCCAGAGGAGTGGCGGTACCACCACCAGGGCGGCCTCACCGGCTACAAGGGGCGAGAGGTCTTCGCCGTCCCCGGCGAGCGGACCCCGCTTCCGCCGGTCGGCGCGGTCGCCTGGAACCCATCGGTCACGGGAGGCGGCAAGTCCGAGGACACCGTGCTCGTCACCGCCGAAGGGCCCAAGGTCCTGACGCGAACGCCGAGGTTCCCCGAACTCGAGACGGCGGCGCGAATCCCCCGCGCAGCCGTGGTCGAGCTTCAGTACTAGCGCCGGAGCAGGGCCCTGGCCGGGGCGCCATCGGCTCCGACGACGCGGAGCGGCAGACAGATCAGCTCGTAGGTGCCCGGCTCGACGCCGCGCAGGTCGAGGCCCTCGACCGGCACCACGCCGGCCTCGAGCAGCGTGTGGTGCGCAGCCTCGTCTCCAACCGAGAGGTAGTCGACGCCGACGAGTCGCACGCGACGCTCCACGAGCAGGGCCGCCGCCTCGCCGTCCAGCCGGGCGAACTTTTCGACAAACTCGTCGCGCGCCCAGAGCTCGGAGCTCGGCGTCTTGAAGAGCACGCGCTCCGCGTCCTCCGGCGCCTGGGCGACCGAGTCGCGAGACAGGTCCGGCACCTCGACGACCTCGCACGGCCCGACGAGCGCCTCGAGGGGGACCGAGTCCACGCCCGAGGCGCCGTCGATGAAGTGCACGGGAGCGTCGACGTGTGTGCCGGAGTGCAGGCCGAAGTCCATCCGGGTCAGGTTGACCACGTCGCCCTTCGCGATCGAGGCCGCGCGCTCCATCCGCAGGACCGGATCGCCCGGGTACGTGACCATCCCTTCCCGCAGCGGCACGCTGATGTCGATGATCTCCATGGCTCGACTGTCCTTGTAACAAGGCTCTGCGTTACGCGACAGTTCGAGTGGAGATTCCTTGCCGCCAGGCAAGACGGACGCGGGAACATGATTGGAGGAGGCACGGGCATGAGCGAGCAGTTCGACCTGATTGTCCTGGGAGCGGGCTCGGCCGCCCGGGACGCGGCCGGCAAGGCAGCCCGCGAGCATGGGGCGCGCGTGGCGCTCGTGGAGAAGGAGCGCTGGGGTGGCAGCTGCCCCAACGTCGCGTGCACGCCGACAAAGGCCTACCTCGTCGCCGCCGAGCTCGCGCACGACGTGAACACGCTTGCCCGGAAGATCGGAGTCGAGGCTGGGACGGCCACGGTCGATCTCGCCGGCGTCCGCGCTTGGAAGGAGACGCTCAAGAAACCGCAGCCCCGGTGGGTTCAAGACCTCCAAGCCGCCAGCTTCGAGACCGTCCAGGGCGAGGCGACGCTGGTCGACTCGGACACGGTCCGCGCCGGCGAGCGCGAGCTGCGCGCAGAACGCATCCTGATCGCCACCGGCTCGCGAACGGCAGTGCCACCCATCGAAGGCATCGACGAGATCGACTGGCTCGACCACGTCTCGGCGCTCGAGCTCACCGAACTGCCCGAGTCGCTGCTCGTCGTCGGCGCAGGCGCGGTCGGGCTCGAGTTCGGCCAGATCTTCTCGCGCTTCGGCTCCAGGGTGACGATCGTCGACGCGCTCGAGCGGATCTCACCGAACTCGGACGCCGAGGCCTCCGCGACGCTCACCGCCGCCCTCGAAGCGGAGGGTCTCGAGATCGCGACCTCGGTGTTCGTTAAGAGCGTCCGCCGCGAGGATGTCGCAATCGTCGCCATGATCGCCCCACGGGACGGCTCGGCCGAGCGCGAGCTCCGCGTTTCCCACGTACTGCTCGCCTCGGGCCGGGTGCCGAACGTCGAAGGGTTGAACCTCGAGGCCGTTGGCATCGAAACGACCAAGCTCGGGATCGCGGTGGACGAGCGGATGCGAACCTCCGTGCCCGGCATCTGGGCAGCAGGCGACGTGAACGCTGTTGCGCAATTCACGCCGGTCGCGCAGTACCAGGCGAGGCTCGCCGTCGACGACATGTTCGGCGCGGAGGTCTCCTCGGCCGACTACTCCGTGCTACCCACCGCGATCTTCACCGACCCCGAGCTCGCGGGTGTCGGGCTAACCGAGGAGCAGGCCAAGGAGGAGGGCCTCGAGGTGGAAGTCGTCCGCAACGAGTTCGTGCGCCGTTTCTCGTACATCGGCGCGGAGCATGGTCTCTTCAAGATCGTCTTCGACCGCTCGAGCCGCCGCGTGCTCGGCCTGCACGTCGTCTCGCGGAACGCAGGCGATGTGGTTCAGGGGTTCTCGATCGGCTTGCGGCTCGGGGCCACCGTTGACGAGCTCGCCGCCATGCACCACGTCTTTCCGACCTTCGGGGAGGGCGTCAAGGCCGCAGCCGAGCGCGCCGCTGCCGCTCCCGTCCTGGCCTAGCGCGAAGAAAACGAGAGAGGCCGGGGCAGGCTACCGGCCCCTCTCGCGTGATCCCAGCCGGCCATGCTGGCGTACGGCCTCTGCCGGGAACCGGGCCCCAGGGGGTAGGGGCCGGATTGGACGGTCAGCTCGATGGCTGCCGTCCCAACTTGACGGTCACGGTTCGATGCTGGTCACCGCGGTAGACGCCGAGCTTCACCTCGTCACCGGGCTTCTTGTCGCCGATCGCATCGCGAAGCTGCTCGATCGAGTAGAGCAGGTCGCCCTGGACGGTGTCGATCACGTCGCCCCCGAGTGGGTACGTGACCCCCGCGAGGGTCGCGCTCTGAGTGCCGGCGCGCAGGCCCGCTTTGGCGGCCGCGCTTCCGGGCTGGACGGTCTCGACGAGCAGGCCGTGGTTCGAGGGGAGGCGGAAGAGCTTGGCCGCCGAGTCGGTCACGGGCTGCGCCGTGATCCCGAGGAAAGCGTGCTCGGCGTGACCGGTCCTGATGATCTGTGCCGCGACGGTCTTGACGGTGTTGATCGGCACCGCGAAGCCGACGCCGACGTTGCCCTGGGCGCTGGGATCACCCGTCTGGATCTGCGAATCGACCACGTGATCCAGACCGTCGCTGCGCGCATCGAGCAGCGGGCCGCCGGAGTTGCCCTTGTTCAGCGCCGCGTCGGTCTGGATCACGTGGTCGATCGAGTAGTTGCGTCTCGGCGCCGGGATGACGCGCTGGAGCGCGCTGACGATCCCGGTGGTGACCGTGCGCTCGAGGCCGAACGGGTTGCCGATCGCGACCACGGAGTCGCCGACGTGGACGCCGTCGGAGTTGCCGAGGTTGAGCGGCGTGAGGGCGCGGGAGTGCGCATCCACCTGGAGCACGGCAACATCGGTCGAGGGGTCGGTGCCGACGATGCGGGCCTTCAGGCTCTCGTTGTTGGAGAAGCTGACCTCGACAGTCCGGGCTCCCGCGACGACGTGGTAGTTCGTCACCACGTGGCCGGCCTTGTCGATCACGAAGCCGGAGCCGAGCGCCTTGGTCTGCTGGGCCTGCGGGAACGGGGAGCCGAAGAATGGATCGACGGCGGGCGTGCTCACGACCTGCGTGGCGGTCACCTGGACGACCCCGGGAGCCGCGCGGCGATAGATCTGGTTGATCGTGAGAGCCTTGCCCGTCTGCGAAAGAACCGGAATGCCGCTGGGCGGTCCCGCCACGACCCGGTTGACCGTCGTCGTCGAGCCGCCGAAGCCGCCGAGAAGCGCCGCGCCGCCGAGCGCGAGGCCACCGCCGAGTACGGCGGCGACCACGAGCCCGGCGGCGTTCTCCAGGCGCAAGCGTCCAGCCACGGCTGTGGTTATAGCGCCGGCATGTTCAGGCCTGGTTGCGCCGCGTTAAGCCTGCGTTAAGGGGACGGACGTCGTCGTCATCACGCGGAGCGGCGCGGCAATCGCGGTTTTTCACTCATCGTTCAGGTAGCTCGCCCGGCCCTTTCGCGCATGCGATTAGGGAGACGGTTTGCCCTGATGGTCGAGAGCGGCCGCCGTAGGGGAACTCAAGGCCCTCACGCGTTTAGCCCGCGATTCAGGCCCAGAACACGTGCTAAACGCGTAACCGTCAGCGGGGTCGAGACGTTGTTCCTCAGACACACACCGACATCACAGAAGGGGGGCTCCTCCGTGTCGCTTCTCTACATCATCCTGATCGTCGTGCTGGTGCTCCTGTTGCTGGGTTTCTTCTCGCGCGGCCGCTGGTAGGTCCCACCTCGAGCGTTATTAGGCCGCCCGGCACTTGCCGGGCGGCCCTCCTGTAGCGATCCTGTCCGGGTGGATCGCTCTCTCGTCTCCGAATTGCTCGCCAAGGCCGACGCTGCGGCCAAGCTGCCGCGCCTCGGCGGGATGGCACGTGCAGACGGGATCGTCATCGCCAGCGAGCACTACTGGGCCTTTGCCGGCCGCGACGGCTCCCTGCGCGAGGGCGGGATGCCGGCCCCGTCGCGCCTCATCCGTCGCGTGCCGCTCGTGCGCGGGCTCGTGCGCCTCTTTGCCGCGCTGGCACCGCTCTTCCGCGGCGCGGGCGTCGCGGGCCGCGGTGAGCGCCTGCTGCTCCTGACGGCCCTGTTCGCGCCGCTCTCGCTGATCTTCCTACCGCAATCGGCGTCGCTTCCGCTCGGAGTCGGGACGGGCGTCGTCCTGCTCGCGTGGATGCTGCGCGGCCGCACCCTTTTCTTGCATGGCGCAGAGCACCGCGCCATCGCCGCGGCCGAGGAGCGGCGACTGGTCGCGACGTGGCGTGCCGAGGCGAGGCCGTCACGCTTCGCACTGCGTTGCGGCACGAACTTCGCGGCGCTGGTCGTGCCGGTCTCCATCGTCGCCGCCCGTCTCTGGCCGCTCCCGGCCGCGCTCTACACGCCGTTCGCCGTCACGCTGGTCTCGCTGGCGCTGACGATGGAGCTCTGGCAGATCGTTCAGACCTCGCGCACCCGGGTCGCGCGGGTCTTCCTCCTCCCTGGGCTCGCGCTTCAGCGCGTGACGACACGCGAGCCCACGGACGAGGAGACGCGACTGGCACTGACCGCCGTCGCGTCGGTGCTGCAGCGCGAGCTCGCCTAGTCCGAACAGGCGTTCAACCCCAGGCGCAATGCGCCGATAACGAATCGATGCCGCCTCCTGTTTACCGCGGGCCCTTCGGCAAGCCGCAGGCCGAACGCCTGCTCTGGCGTGCCGGTTTCGGCCCACGCCCCGGAGAGGCCGAGAAGCTCGCGCGCCTTGGCCTCGACGGCGCAGTGCGCTCGCTGACCCATCCGCGCCGCGAGCGACTGCGTGGCCCGAAGCCCCACGACGACCGCGGCCGTCCACTCGCGCCCTACGACCGCTGGGGCCACGACCAGCTCTGGTGGCTCGACCGGATGGTTCGGACGAGCCGACCGCTCGCCGAGCGGATGACCCTCGTCTGGCACGACTGGTTCGCCACCTCGCGCGAAGGCGTCGACTCCACCCGGCTGATGCTGCGCCAGAACCGGCTCTTCCGCCAGCGGGGGCTCGGCTCCTTCCCGGAGCTCCTGACCGAGGTGACCCGCGACCCGGCGATGCTGCTCTGGCTCTCCGGAACCGAGAACACGCGCTGGTCGCCCAACGAGAACTACGCGCGCGAGCTGATGGAGCTCTTCACGCTCGGCGCCGGACGCGGCTACACCGAGCGCGATGTGCGCCAGCAAGCACGCGCCCTGACCGGCTGGCGAAATGGCTGGAGCCAGAGTCTCGGCCCGGTCCGTTTCCGGTACGACAAGGAGCGCCACGACCCGGGCGTGAAGACGATCTTCGGCAAGCGCGGCCGGTTCGACTGGCGCGACTCGTGCCGTCTCTGCGTCCACCACCGGCTGCACCCGTCCTTCTTCGTGACGAAGCTCTGCGGCTACTTCGTCCCGGTGCCCCCGAAGGCGGGGACGAAGCGGGCGCTGGAGCGGCTCTACGTAGAGAGCGGGTACCAGGTCCGGCCCGTGGTCGAGGCGATCCTGCGCCACCCCGCCCTCTATACCGGCCCGCGGATGGTCAAGCCGCCGGCCGTCTATGTGACAGGTCTCCTGAGGGCGCTCAAGCGCGGGATCGACACCGAATCGTGGACGTGGCTGATGAGCCTGGCGGGCCAGCAGTTGTTCTACCCGCCCAATGTCGCCGGCTGGGACGATGCCCGCTGGCTCGATACGGCCAGCTACCGAGCGCGCTGGATCATCGCATCGTACGCGATCCGGCCGCACGTCCTGAAGAGCGACAAGGCAAAGCTGCCGAACGACGCCGCGAAGCTTCTTCGGCGGGCGGAGGCCTTCCTCGGCGACCCCACGCTCACAGGCCACACCCACGCCGAGCTGAAGCGCTTCGCGAAGCGGGCGCTCTCCGACGCCCATTCGCAATGGAAGAAGGAGCAGTACCCGGCTCTGATCGAGAACGCACTGCGGCAGCTGCTTGCCGCTTCCCCCGACCTCCAGACGTGCTGATGAACCGTTCTTGCCACCACTGTGACGAGTTCTCCCGCGCCTCGCTCTTACGGCGCGGCGCTGCCGAGGCAGGCCGCGGGCTGCCGGCGATCGAGCCGGGAATGCCCTCGCCGGCGGGCACCGGGCTCGACCGGCGGACCTTCGTCGCGGGCGCCTTCGGGCTCGCGCTCTCCGTCTACGGACTCGGCAAGTTCGGCGTGTTCGAGGAAGGGATCGCGCGAGCGGCGTCCGGCCCGGCTCAGCCGGTGCTCCTCTCGGTCTTCCTCCCCGGCGGCGCGGACTCGCTCTCTGTCCTCTATCCCGTGCTCGACCCGGACTACCAGAAGCTGCGTCCGAAGCTCGCCCTGCCCGCCTCGGCCGGGCCGCAGTTTGCCGAGGACGACCGACTGCACTGGCACCCCTCACTGAAGCCGGTCGCGACGCTGCACGGCGAAGGCAAGGTCTCGGTCCTTCCCGCCGTCGGCTACACCCACCCGAACCAGTCCCACTTCACCTCGCGGCATTTCTGGGAGGTCGGCGCAACCGACGCCCGCCTCGCCACCGGCTGGATGGGCCGCTACCTCGACCACGCGGGCACGAAGGACAACCCGCTCCAAGGGCTCTCACTCGAGTATCAGCTCCAGCCGTCGCTCGCCTCGGCGAAGGTGCCGGTGGCGGCGGTGGCCGGCCCCGACGACTACGGCTTCTGGGCACCGGGCGTCTGGGGCCAGGTCGAGGAGCGGATGCTGGAGACGCTGGCGCCGCTGGGCGCGCGGCGCTCCGACCCCTTCTTGAACCAGGCGGCCAAGGCGACGGCCCAGTCCGACCGGCTGCGCCGGCAACTCGCGCCGTTCGCGGCGGGAAGCGAGAACGGCTACGGCAGCCCGGTCGCCTACCCGCAGAGCGACGAGGCTTTCCCGCACCGGCTCGCGGGCCTCGCGGCGATGCTCGGCGCCGGTCTGCCGCTGCACTGCGTCGCGCTGACCGCTCCCGGCGAGTACGACACGCATTCCGACCAGCCCAAGGCGCTCGCCGACGGGCTCGATTTGACGGCGCAGAGCCTGTTCGCCTTCCAGCGCGACCTCGCAGCGAGAGGACTCGCGGACCGCGTGCTCACGCTCGTCTGGTCGGAGTTCGGCCGGCGCGGCGAGGAGAACGGCAGCGACGGCAGCGACCACGGCGCCGCGGGGGCAGCTTTCCTGATCGGCTCCCGCGTGAAGGGGCAGATGATCGGCGAGTTCCCGGGGCTCAAGAACCTCGACGAGGACGGCAACCTGCGCCCGACCTCTGACTTCCGCGCGGTCTACTGCGCGCTCGTCGAGCAGTGGCTGGGCGCCGACGCCAACGCGGTCATCCCCGGCGCCCGCTCCTTCGCCAGGCCGGCGCTGCTCTCGTGACGAAGCTACTGGCCACCGCCGTGCTCGCCGCCGCACTCAGCTGGCAACCCGCTCTGGCGCGGCTAGGCGTGAGCGCGAAGGAGTTCCACCTCGTGCTCTCTCGCCCCTCCGTGAAGGCCGGCCGGGTCGAGATCGAGCTCCAGAACGACGGCGAGGACGTGCACGACCTGCGCCTGCGCCGGATCGGCGGAACGCGCACCTACCGAATGCCCGTCACGAAGCCCGGCCGCCGCGCGACGCTCGAGATCTCGCTGCTCCCCGGCCGCTACCGGCTCTGGTGCTCGGTGGCCGACCACCGGGCCCTCGGCATGCAGGCCCTCTTGCGCGTCCGGCGCTGAGCAGGACACAATCGGCCCATGCGCGAGCCCGTCACCGTCGCGTGCGCCCAGCTCGAGCCCGTCATCTTCGACCGCGATGCGACGATCGAGAAGCTCGCCGTCGCTGCTGCGGAGATCGCGGCCAAGGGCGCTCGGCTCGCCGTCTTCCCCGAAGCGTTCGTTCCGGCCTACCCTTCCTCCACCTGGGCCAAGGCACTCGCCGGCTGGGCCGAGGACGGGGCGAAAGAGGCCTTCGCGCTGCTTGCGCGCGAGGCGGTCGAGATCCCCGGGCCCGCGGAGCGGCGGCTCGGCGAGATCGCCCGTGGGAACGAGCTCTGGCTCGTGACCGGTGTGACCGAGCGCGATCCCGCCCGGCCCGGGACGCTCTACAACACCCTGCTCTACCACGGCCCCGACGGCGAGCTCGCTCTCAGCCACCGCAAGCTCGTCCCCACTAATCACGAGCGCCTGGTCTGGGGCCCGGGCGACGGCGGGGGGCTCGAGACCGTCGACACGCCTCTCGGGAGGATCGGCGGGCTGATCTGCTGGGAGAACTACATGCCGCTGGCGCGCTTCGCGCTCTACGAGTCCGGAGTCGAGCTCTACATCGCGTCGACCGCCGACGACGGTGAGGCCTGGCAATCCACGCTCGTGCACATCGCTCGAGAGTCGCGCGCCTTCGTGATCTCCCCCTCGCACTTCCAGCGGGCCGCGAGCTACCCGGACGACTTTCCACTCAGGCACCTACTCGAGGGCCACGAACTGATCGGCCGCGGCGGCAGCGCGATCCTCGCGCCGGACGGCTCCTACCTCGCCGGGCCGCTCTACGACGAGGAGGGGATCCTCTACGCCGAGCTCGATCCACAACGGCTCGCCGAGGAGCGCCAGCGCTTCGACCCAGTCGGGCACTACCACCGGCCGGACGTGCTCCGCCTCGACGTCGCAACGCCAACCGTGAGAAAGGGATAAGCCGATGGCGAAGATCCTCTGCGTGCTCTACGACGATCCCGTGAGCGGTTATCCGCCGGGGTACGCGCGAGACGAGATCCCGAAGATCGCGGGGTACCACGACGGCCAGACCACGCCGACTCCCGAGGCGATCGACTTCACCCCGGGCGAACTGCTCGGAAGCGTGTCGGGCGAGCTGGGGCTACGAAGCTTTCTCGAGGAGCGCGGGCACGAATTGAGCGTCACGGCCGACAAGGACGGGCCCGAATCCGTCTTCGAACAGGAGCTCCCGGCTGCGGAGATCGTGATCTCGCAGCCGTTCTGGCCCGCGTACCTGACCGCCGAGAGAATCGCCAAGGCGCCCGGCCTCAAACTCGCGGTCACCGCGGGGATCGGCTCAGACCACGTCGACCTCCAGGCCGCGATAGACGGCGGCATCACCGTCGCCGAGGTGACCTACTGCAACAGCATCAGCGTCTCCGAGCACGTGGTGATGGCGATCCTCGCCCTCGTGCGCAACTACATCCCGTCCCACCAGTGGGTCGTCGACGGTGGCTGGAACGTCGCCGATTGCGTGTCGCGCTCCTACGACCTCGAGGGCATGCAAGTGGGAACCGTGGGAGCCGGTCGCATCGGCTCGGCGGTCATGCGTCGGCTGAAGCCGTTCGAGGTGGGCCTCCACTACACCGACCGGCACCGCCTGCCGCAGGAGGCCGAGGACGAGTTGGGCGCCACCTACCACCCGACCGCCGAGTCGCTCGTAGAGGTGTGCGATGTGGTCACGATCAATGCGCCCCTCCATCCGGACACGGAGCACCTCTTCGACGCCGAGTTGATCGGCCGGATGAAGCGCGGCGCTTATCTCGTCAACACGGCCCGCGGCAAGATCTGCGATCGCGACGCGGTTGCTGTCGCCTGCGAGTCCGGGCACTTGGCCGCGTATGCAGGTGACGTCTGGTTCCCTCAGCCGGCGCCGACCGATCACCCCTGGCGGACGATGCCTCACCACGGCATGACGCCGCACATCTCCGGCTCGAGCCTGTCGGCACAGGCTCGCTACGCTGGCGGGGTCCGCGAGATTCTCGAGTGCTGGTTCGACGGGCGCCCGATCCGGGAGGAGTACCTGATCGTCGACGCCGGTCGACTTGCCGGCGCCGGCGCCCACTCCTACAGCGCGGGCGACACGACGGGGGGCTCCGAGGAGGCGACGCGGTTCAAGGCCCCCTGAAAAGTGGGCGCACCTCGATCGGCTCTTCGCCTTCGGGCGTGACGCGGTAGGCCCCGGCGCCGGCGCGCGCCGTCACGGCTTCCGCGAGCTCGGTCCCGTCGAAACGCAGCGCGACGCAGTCGTCGGCTGCCAGGCCGGGAGGAAAGTCTGCCGCCACGAGCTTCGTGTAAACCGGGCGGCGCTGGTCTTCGGTGTCGTAATGCGGGCACGCGCTGCCGGGGAGGAAGCCCAGGCCGTCGCGCATTCCCTGCAGCTCCGGTCCGAACGAATCGGTCACCCCGGCCTCGAACCAGCAGAGCATCCCGGCGCTCCAGCCGGCGAGCACGACGCCTGCCTCCCAGGCCTCGCGCAGGATCCCGTCGAAGCCGTGCGTGCGCCAGATCGCGAGCGCGTTCGCGGTGTTGCCGCCGGAGACGTAGATCACGTCCTGCTGGAGCGCGAGCTCGCGCAGGCCCGGCGGCGGCCACGGGAAGAAGGACACATGCGAGAGCTGGGCGCGATCGCCGAGCTGCGAGTAGGCCCACAAGGTTTTGTCGGCGTGGTCGCCAACCGCGGTCGGCACGAACAGGACCCGAGGGCGCTCTTGTCCTGCGAGGCCGAGCACGTAATCCTCGAGCGCGCGGGTGCGCTCCGCATCCTCCCAGGGCACCCCGCCCATCGCGACGATCGTTCCGGCCACGGGCACACGGTATCGTCGCGGCATGCCCGATCCGTCCCGCCTCGCACTCTTCGTCGGGGCTGCGCTCCTGCTGCTGGTGGTGCCCGGGCCCTCGGTGCTCTACATCGTCACGCAGAGCGTCTCGCACGGTCGGCGCGCAGGAATGGCTTCCGTCGCCGGGATCACGACCGGAACGCTCGTGCACATCGCGGCTGCGACGATCGGCCTCTCGGCGCTGCTCGCCTCGTCCGCCCTCGCCTTCGACGTGGTCAAGTACCTCGGCGCGGCGTATCTGATCGTGGTCGGGCTCCGGCGGCTGGCCGGGCTCGAGCGGCCCGACGAGGGAGAGGTGACGAGGTCACGCAGCCTCACCCGCCTCTACCGCCAGGGGATCGTCGTCAACGTGCTGAACCCGACGACGGCGCTCTTCTTCCTGGCCTTTCTGCCGCAATTCGTCGATTCGACCCGCGGCGCCGCCTGGGCGCAAATCCTCGTGCTCGGGCTCCTCTTCGCCGGGCTCGGCTTCCTCAGCGACGGCGCGTGGGCGCTCGTGGCCGGGACGCTCGGCGAGCGGCTGCGCCGGAGCAAGCGCTTTCCGCAGGTCCAGCGGTACGTCTCCGGCTCGGTGTTCGTCGGCCTCGGCGCGGTGGCCGCGTTGTCGGCACCCGTGAAGCAGTCGTAGGTTTCGGGGGCGTGCCCGGCCGGTAGCACCTCGGCATGGAGCTCGGCTACGCACTCTCCTCCGAGGAGCACGGCCCGAACGACCTCGTCCGCAACGCCAAGGCGGCCGAGGACGCCGGCTTCACCTTCGCCCTGATCTCCGACCACTACCACCCCTGGGTGGACGCGCAGGGCCAGAGCCCGTTCGTCTGGAGCGTGATCGGCGGGATCGCACAGGCGACCGAGCGGCTCCGGCTGGGGACGGGCGTGACGTGCCCGACGATCCGCATCCACCCGGCGATCATCGCGCAGGCAGCCGCCACCTCGGCCGTGATGATGGAGGGACGCTTCTTTCTCGGGGTTGGCACCGGCGAGGAGCTCAACGAGCACATCCTCGGCGACCGCTGGCCGGCGCCGCAGGTGCGCCTCGAGATGCTCGAGGAGGCGATCGAGGTGATGCGGCTCCTCTGGCAAGGCGGCTACCAGAGCCACGCCGGCAAGCACTTCACTGTCGAGCAGGCGCGGATCTACACGCTTCCCGACGAGCCGCCGCCGATTGCCGTCGCCGCCGCTCAGCCGAAGGCGGCGGAGCTCGGGGGGCGGCTCGGCGACGCTTTCGTCGGCGTTGCCCCGGAGGCCGAGCTCATCGAGGAGTTCGAACAGGCCGGCGGCAAGGGCAAGCCCCGCTACGGGCAGGTCACGGTCTGCTACGCCGAGACCGAGGACCAGGCGCGCAAGACCGCCCTCGAGGTCTGGCCGAACGCAGGCCTCGAAGGCCCGCTCAGCCAGGAGCTCGCGATCCCCTCGCACTACGAGGCCGCCGCCAAGCTCCTCAGCGAGGACGACGTCGCCGAGACCGTGATCTGCGGCCCCGACGCGGAGCGCCACCTCGAGGCGATCCGCGAGTACGAGCAGGCCGGCTACGACCACGTCTACGTGCATCAGGTCGGGCGCGACCAGGAGAGCTTCCTCCGGTTCTACGCGGAGGAGATCCTGCCGAAGCTCTAGCTCAGCGCGGGTTGCCGCGCAGAACGGCGCGCACAGCTTCTTTCAGCTCGGCGAGATTCCAGCCGAGCCGTTCTTCAGGGGTCAGCTGACCGGGATCGATTCAGGACCGAGCACTACGGCGAACGGCATCGCGAGCTCCTTGCTACCGGGCGCGGCGATCCCGCACTCGACCTTGACCAGATCGTGCGTCAGCCAGTTCAGCCACCTGATCTCACGCCCCTCGTTCGAATGCGGTTCCCACGTCACGAGCGCGTCCCCCGCAAGGTCCTGTCGTGCTTCCCACGCCTCCTCGAGACGTCCGGGCGCTGCAACCGCGATCAGGTCGAGATCGCTCAGAGCGTCCGGTTGACCGCCCGCGAACGATCCGATCACGATCAGTCCGTCAATGGGCTCGACGTCGGCGGCGCGAGCGATGATCTGATCGAGAACGGCATGTTGCCTCAACGACGGCGGCACCTTACTCGTCGGCGGGCTCGAAGCCGCCGCTCGGCGTTCGCCGCACCCGCCCGCCGCCGGGCCGCAGCGGGTGCGCCTCGTAGCGCAGCAGCTCCTCGCACCAGCGCTTCGCGATCCAGCCGGCCACGAGCGGCACCACGAAGACGAGCGCCCGATAGACGTAGATCTGCGACTCGTAGTCGATGTTCATCTCCACGAAGAGGCGGTCGGACGAGCCGGCGAAGAAGATCATCCCGACCCAGACGAAGAGGCCGACGCCCACCCCGGTCCGCCAGGGCACGTCACGCGGACGGTTCAGCAGGTGGTGGTACGCGTGGTCGCCGGTGAAGCGCCGTTCGATCGAGGGCCACGCGAACAAGAACAGGAACACGATCGTCGGGAAGAGCGCACCGCCCCAGAAGGCGTTCGGGATCAGCGTGTAGTCGCCGGCGGCCGGCTCCCAGCCCGGCATCAGCCGTAACGCGCCGATCAGCCAGCCGAGGTACCAGTCGGGCTGCGCGCCGTTGGTGGACTGGGCGGTGTGGTAGGGCCCCCACTCCCAGATCGGGTTGATCTGGACGAGGCCGCCGAGCAGGAAGAGCACCGCCGCGACCGCGAAGGCGAGGCCGAACGAGCGGAACGCGTACCCGGGCCAGGCCGGGGTTCCGACGACGTTGCTCTCGCGCGCGCGAGGTCCGGGGAACTGCGAGTGGTGCGTGAAGACGATCGTCAGCAGATGGATCAGCAGCAGTACGCCGATCGCGACCGGCAGCAGCAGCACGTGCGCGATGTAGAGCCGCGACTGGAACGCGTCGGTGCCCGGGAAGGGCCCGTGCCAGATCAAGAGGGCCAGGTTCGCGCCGAAGACCGGCAGCGACATCACGACCGAGTATGCGATCACGAGCCCCATCCCCGAGAGCAGGTCGTCCACGAGCGAGTAGCCGGCGAAGCCTTCGAGCAGCGCCAGCACGAGCATCAGCACGCCCGCGTAGTAGGTGATCTCCCGCGGCTTGCGGAAGGCGCCGGTGAAGAAGACCCGCAGCAGGTGGAGCGTGATCGCGACCAGGAAGACGTCGGCCGCCCAGTGGTGGGTCTGGCGCATCAGCAGGCCGGCTTTCGTCTGGAAGGAGAGGTCGAGCCCGGAGCGGTAGGCCTGCGACATCTCCTGGCCCTGCAGCGGCGCGTAGGTGCCGTGGTAGATCACGCTGTGCGTGCTCGCGTCGAAGAAGAAGGTCAGGTAGACCCCCGTGCCGACGAGGACGACGAAGCAGTAGAGCGCGATCTCTCCGAGCAGGAACGACCAGTGGTCGGGGAAGACGTAGCGCAGCAGCTTCTTGACCAGCGGCGCCTGGCCGGTGCGGGTGTCGACGAAGCGGACGAGCCGGTAGATCACCCCTGCCGCACTCCCCACCAGGACGGGCCGACCGGTCCGGACATGCGGCCCGCCGCGCGCAGCTCGCCGTTCCCGTCCACCTCGATCGGCAGCTGCGGCAGAGGCCGGCCGGCGGGCCCGAAGAGCACCTCGCCGCCGGTGGCCGGGTCGAAGGTCGAGTAGTGACACGGGCAGACGAGCGCCGGTCGCGGCACCTTCGGCGAGTAGAGCGGGTAGCGCAGCATCGAGACGGCGCAGCCCGCGTGCGTGCAGATCTTCGAGTAGGCGAGGATCCCGGACGGAGCCCAGCCGGCGCGCTGCTCGGGCAAGCGAACGTCGTCGGCCTCCAGGCGGACGACGATCAGCGAGGCATCGAGCCGCTCACGGTCGACTCCTTCCGCGTAGGCAGGCGTCATCGAGCCGACCGCGAGGTCCTCGGCGCGCAGCGGTTTGCCGTACTCGTCCACGAGCCGCCGGCCCGAACGCCAGGCCATCCGGCGCAGCTGCTCGGCCTCGAGGAACGGGCCGCAGGAGGCGAGCGGCACGAGCAGCGCGCCCACGACGGTGAGCCCGGCGGCCCCGGCGGCGCGCTTGAGCAACCGCTTGCGGGTGATCCCCTCGCCCACCTCCTGGACGTACACCGCGATGTCGAGGTCCTCGCGCTCGTGGTCGAGCGACTCCCGCTCCTGCTCCTTCTGCTCCTGCGGGACGAGCGCCTTGCCCGTGACGATCGCCGCGACCGCCAGGAACGCGAACACGAGCCCGAGCAGGAGCCCGAGCCACTGCGTGTCCGCGCCGAGCGCGTAGACGGCGATGAACCCCGCAGCCGCCGCGCCGGCCAGGAGCAGCGCCCACAGGACGGCGATCTCGGCCCAGCGCGGGGCCGCCCATTTCGGCAGCAGGCGCGGAGCGCCCCGCATCAGCGATCCATCCGTTCGCCGATCACCCTGGCCACCAGCAGGAGCGCGCTGCCCGCGAGCAGCCAGGCGATCATCCCCTCCGGGATCGGGCCGATGTGGCCGATCCCCCAGCCGCCGCGGTCGGGCGGGCGCTGGACGACGTGTTGCACGTAGAGCGCGATCGAGTTCAGCGTTCGCTCGTCGATCTGGCGCGAGTCGAAGGCCGGCATCAGGTAGGGCCCGATGCGAATCGCCTGGGCGACCTGCGTGGGTGTCGCCTCCTTCAGGTCCGGCGGCACCGCGCCAGTCACGACGCCGCCCTCGCCCATGATCTGGTGGCAGCCGGCGCAGTAGGTCGTGAAGGCGTGCTGGCCCTCGGAGAGGTCGCCCTGCTCCGGGTGCACCTTCGGCACCGCGGGACCGCCGAGCGAGCCGATGTACCCGACGAGCGCCCGGATGTCGCGCTCCTCGTACGCGGGCTCTCCGCGCAGCGGCTGCTCACCGGTCGGAACGTCGAGCGGCATCCGCCCGGTGCGCAGGTAGAAGTCGGCGGCCGAAGCGCCTGCGCCGTGCACGTCCGGGCCTTTCCCGGGAACCCCGCGCGCGTCGAAGCCGTGGCAGGAGGAGCAGCCCTCGACGAAGAGCTGCCGTCCGCTCGGCTCGGCAGCCGCGGTGGCGGGGAGCGCCAGCACCACTGCGATCAGTGCGAGGCGGATCATCCCGCGCTCCGCTCCGCCCGCAGCTCGCGCACCACCCCGCCGAGGCCGACCACGAGCAGCCCGAGCCCGGGCAGGTAGAGCCAGGCCCCGAGCGGGATGCCGATGATCGCGACCGCGCCTCCGGCGGCCACGACCACGGTCGCGTAGCTCACCTCGGGCACGTACTCCACCGGGCGCAGCGGCGGGCGCAGCAGGTAGTACCCGGCGATCGCCGCGGTGGCGGCTGCCGCGCCGCCGAGCAGCCCCCAGTAGTACGCGTTGGTCGAGAAGACGAACTGGATCGCCACGAACACGGCCAGCATTCCCGCCCAGACGAGCAGCGCCACCGGCCCTCGACCGATCATCGCCGGTCCTTCCGCAGGTCGTAGAGCGGCGCGTAGGAGCGGATCGGCGGCAGCGACGTGAAGTTGAGCCGCGGCGGCGGCGAGGTCGTCCACCACTCCAGCCCCGGCCCGTCGAAAGGGTTGTCGCCGGCCGGGATCCGCCGCTTCAGCGACAGCACGATGTTCAGCAGGAAGACCGCCACGCCCAGCGCGATCACGAAGCCTCCCACGGTCTCGACAACGTTCAGCGCCGTGAACTTCGACGGGTAGGTCGCGACTCGGCGCGGCATGCCCTCGTAGCCGAGGATCAGCATCGGGAAGAAGGTCACGTTCGCCCCGATGAACATCAAAGCGAACTGCAGCTTCCCCAGCGACTCCCGCAACAGCACGCCGGTCACCTTCGGGAACCAGTAGAAAACACCCGCGAAGAAGCCGAACAGGCTCCCGGCGAAGAGCGCGTAGTGGAAGTGCGCGACGTAGAAGTACGAGTCGGTGAGGTGGTAGTCGAGCGGCGGCGAGGCGACAATGATCCCGGTCAGGCCGCCGATCAGGAACAGCAGCAGGAACCCGATCGAGAAGAGCATCGCGGTCGAGAAGACGATCGCCCCGCCGATCATCGTCCCGATCACCGCGAAGTACTCGAGCCCGGCCGGGACGATCAGCATCGTCGAGGTCAGCGAGAAGTACTCGTTGTTGACCCGGCCGGTGGCGAACATGTGGTGCGCCCAGACCGACATCGAGAGCGCTGCGAACAGCAGCATCGAGAGCGTGAAGCCCTTGTAGCCGAAGAAGCGGCGGCCACTGAAGGCCGAAACCGCCTCGGCCACCATCCCGACGAACGGGAAGAACATCACGTAAACCACCGGGTGCCCGTAGAACCAGAACAGGAGCTGGTAGGCGACCGGCCCGTACTGCCCGTCGAAGACGCCGCCGTAGAGACGCGACCATTCCAGGGCGGCCATCGTCCCGAGCAGCACCGGGAACGAGGTGATCGCGAGCAGGACGGTGACGAGCATCGTCCACGTGAAGGGCGGGACGCGCGCCATCGTCATCCCCGGCGCGCGCTTGCGCAGGATCGTCGCCAGCAGGGTCCCGCTCTGGATCGTGTTCCCGAGCACGGCCAGGAAGACCCCGCAGATCCAGAGGTCCTGGCCCTTGCCGCTCGAATTCGCCGCATTCGAGAGCGGGTAGGTCGCGAACCAGCCGGAGCGCGCCGCGCCGTGGTCGACCGCGAAGCCGAGGTAGATGGCGACTCCCCCCGCCAGGAAGAGCCAGAGGCCGAGCAGCGTGAAGCGCGGCCAGGCGATCCCGGCGGCGCCGATCTGCAGCGGGACGAGGTAGATCCCGACCGCGAGCGCCAGCGGCGTCACCACCAGGTAGACCATCCCGGAGCCGTGGATCGTGAAGAGCTCGTTGTAGCTCTGGCGCGAGACGATCTGCATGCCGGGCTGCGAGAGCTCGCTGCGCATCAGCAGCGCGACGATCCCGCTCGCAAGGAAGAAGACGAGCGTGCCGCCCATCTGCAGCAGGCCGATGCGCTTGTGGTCGGTGCTGGCGAGCCAGCCGACGAGGCCGAAGGGGCGCGCGCGCTCGAGCGCGACGCTCGTCATCGGGAGGCCAGCCACTTCTCGAACTTCGCGCGGCTCTCGGCCACGACCCTGAAGGTCATGTCGGTGTGGTGCAGGCCGCAGAACTCGGCGCAGGCGCCGTCGTAGGTCCCGGGGCGCTCGACGGTGAGCTCGAACCGGGTCGTGGCGTCGGGCCAGACGTCGCGCTTGAAGCGCAGTGCCGGCACCCAGAACGAGTGGACGACGTCGCGGGAGCGCTGGACGAAGACGATCGGCTCGCCGGCCGGCAGGTGCAGCGTCGGCGGGCGCTCGTTGTCGCCCACGACGCTCACCCCGGTCCCGGCGTAGGTGAAGCGCCAGCCCCACTTGAAGGCGGTCACCTCGACGTGCCGCTGCACGCCGGCGGCGATCGCGTCGACGCGGTTCTCGGTCGTGAAGGTGCCGTGGACGAGAACGACGATCACGCCCGCAAGGACGAGGGCGAACACGAGCTCGACGAGGTTCGCCTCGGTGCGGGCCGAGGGCTCGCGGCCGGGACGACGGCGGTAGCGCACCGCCGCGAAGAGCACGACGGCAAAGACCACCGCCGCGGTCACGATCGTTACCCACTCGTAGAGCGAGAAGAGGCCTGCGAACTCGTGCCGAGTGTCCGAGGCCAGGGCCATTTCAGCGCGCGGTCTCCGCCACGGAGAGCTCGCGCGAGGCTCGCTCGATCTCCTCGATCGCCTCGGAGACGGTCGTCTCGACAACGCTCAGATCGACGAGCTCGGCGCCGGGCCCCTCGGCCGCCTCGTCGAGGCGCCGGCGGAAATGGCGGCGCAGCCCGACCAGGTACTCCTTGAGCTCGTCCACGCCTGAGGTGTTTCCCCTGCCGCCGCTGCTTGAACGCGATAACGTGCCTATGCAGTGCCTATGCAGAATCACAGCATCGGCGAGGCTGCCCGGCTGCTCGGCGTGAGCGTGGACACGGTGCGCCGGTGGGACCGGCAGGGCCGGATCCGGACCCGCCGCGACCAGGCGAACCGGCGGCTCGTGCCGGACTCCGAGATCGAGCGGTTACGAGCGCTCGGCGGCGAGCACGGCCTCTCGGCGCGCAACCGCTTTCGAGGCGTCGTGCGCGAGTTGAAGATCGAGGGCCTGCTGGCCCAGGTCGAGCTGGAGGCAGGCCCGTTCCGCGTCGTCGCGGTGATCACGCGCGAGGCAGCGGAGGCGCTGGAACTGCGGCCCGGCGAGCCCGCGACCGCGATCGTGAAGGCGACCTCCGTGCTGATCGAGCGGTGACCCGATTTGCGGCGCTGACCGTGGGAGCGCTGCTGCTGACCGGCTGCGGCGGCGACGGTGACGGCGCCCTGCGCCTGTTGGCAGCCTCCTCGCTCACCGAGGTCTTCCAGCAGCTCGAGCCCAAGGCCAAGGCCACCTTCGCCGGCTCGGACGAGCTCGCCTTCCAGCTCGAGCAGGGCGCGAAAGCCGACGTCTACGCCTCGGCGAGCCCGAAGTACCCGGAGCGGCTCTACCGCGAGAAGCTCGTCGAGCGGCCGCGCGTGTTTGCGACGAACTCGCTCGTCCTGATCGTCCCGAAGGACAACCCCGGCAACGTGACCGACCTCGGCTCGCTGATGAAGCCGGGCGTGAAGCTCGTGCTCGGCGCCGAGGGCGTGCCCGTCGGCGACTACGCCCGCAAGGTGCTCGATCGCTTCTGCCGCTCGATCCTCCAGCCGCAACCAGGCAAATGCCCGCGGGCGCGCATCGTCAGCGAGGAGCAGGACGTGAAGGGCGTCGTGAGCAAGGTGGCCCTCGGAGAGGCCGACGCCGGGCTCGTTTACGCGACCGACGTGAAGCCGGTGGCGGACAAGGTGAGCCCGCTCGAGATCGGGCGGCTCTTCCAGCCGACTGTGCGCTACGAGCTGGCCGTCGTGCGCGACGCGAAGCACCGCGACGCGGCGGAGGCGTTCGTCGCGCTCGTGACCGATCCGCGGGGTCGCGCCGCTCTTCACGCCCACGGCTTCGGGCTGCCGTGAGGCGCGGCTTCGACCTGCTGCTCGCCGTGGCGGGGACGCTCGCGCTCGGGTTCCTGCTCCTGCCGCTGCTCGCACTGTTCCTGCGGGTGCCGCCGGGGACGCTCGTCAGTGAGCTCGGTAGCCGCGTGGTGCGGGACGCGCTCGTCGTCAGCCTCGAGACGAGCGCGATCGCGCACGCCTTCATCCTCGCTGTCGGCACCCCCGTGGCCTACCTGCTCGCGACGAAGCGCTTCCCCGGGCGCGAAGCGTTGATCGGGGCAATCGACCTGCCGCTCGTGCTCCCGCCCGCGGTCGCGGGGATCGCACTGCTCGCCGCGTTCGGCAGCCGGGGGCTCCTCGGCGGGACGCTCTCGGCCTTCGGCTTCACCGTCGCGTTCACGCAGACCGCAGTCGTGCTCGCGGTGATCTTCGTCGCGAGCCCTTTCTACCTGCGGCAGGCGATCGCGTCCTTCCAGTCGGTCGACCCGGACCTGCTGGCGGCGGCGCGGACGCTCGGCGCCGGCCCCCTACGGACCTTCCGCCGCGTGGCCCTGCCCCTTGCCGCGCCGGGGCTCGCCGTCGGCTCCTCGCTCGCGTTCGCGCGCGGCCTCGGCGAGTTCGGCGCGACGATCATGTTCGCGGGGAGCCTGCGCGGCTACACCCAGACCCTGCCGCTCGCGATCTACGGGCAGCTCGACCAGGACTTCGACGCCGCGATCGCGATCGGCGCGTTGCTCGTCCTCGTCAGCGTCGCGATCCTCGTAGCAGTCAAGCTGCTCCCCTCGTGGAGCTCGATCTCACCGTTCCGCTTCGCTCCTTCGCGCTCGAGCTGAGCCTCGAGACGGGCGCGGAGACCCTCGCGCTCGTCGGGCCCTCGGGAGCGGGGAAGACGACGCTGCTGCGCGCAATCGCGGGGCTCGTCCGGCCCTCGCGCGGCCGCATCTCCGCAGGCGGCGAGACCTGGTTCGACTCCGAAGCCGGGATCGACCTCCCGCCGGAGGAGCGGTCGGTGGGGCTCGTCTTCCAAGACTACGCACTCTTCCCGCACCTCTCCGTCGAGGAGAACGTCCGCTTCGGGGCCCGCGGGCCGGTCGAGGACGCCCTCGAGCGGCTCGGCATCGGCGCGCTCGCCGGGACGCGGCCGCGCGAGCTTTCCGGCGGCGAGCGTCAGCGGGTCGCGCTCGCCCGCGCGTTCGCGCGAGAGCCGAAGGTGCTCCTGCTCGACGAGCCGCTCGCCGCCCTCGACGCCCCGATGCGCACAGGGGTGCGGTCGTACCTGCGGGGCCTGCTGCGCGAGCTCGGCCTGCCGACGCTCCTGGTCACGCACGACTACGCGGACGCGGTAGCGCTGGCCGGCCGGGTCGGCGTCCTGGTGGACGGGCGGCTCGTCCAGCTCGGCACGCCGAAGGAACTGCTGACCGCACCCGCGACAACGTTCGTTGCCGACCTCGTCGGAGGCAATCTGCTCTTCGGCCGGGCCGAACGTCGTGAGGACGGCCTGACTGAGGTCGAGCTCGACGACGGTACCCGCGTCCTCTCGACCGACGAAGGGAGCGGCGATGTGGCGCTGCTCGTCTACCCGTGGGAGATCACGCTCGCGCACACTGCCGGCGACGACTCGAGCCGAAATCACGTCCACGGCACCGTCGAGGAGCTCGTCGCGCTAGGCAATCGCGTGCGCGTGCGGGTCGGCCCGCTGACCGCGGAGGTGACCGCTGCGTCGGCCGAGCGGCTGGGCTTGCGCGTCGGCGAGCCGGTGGTCGCGAGCTTCAAGGCGACCGGCGCGCGGGTACTCGGCTCCCGCTAGCCTGCCACGCCGGTGGACGAACGCACGCCTTCCTGGGGGATCACGCCCGTGCCGGAGCGGCTGCGCGTGCTCGGCCTCCTTGACCTGACCCTGCTCTGGGGCAACCTCTCGGTCAGCCTGCTGGTGATCGCCGCCGCCGCCGGCCTCGTGCCGATGCTCTCGCTCAAGCAGGCGCTCGTGGCGATCGTGGTCGGCGCGATCGCCGGCAATGTCCTGCTCGGCCTCGCGGGAGCGGTCGGCGCGGACTCGCGCGTCCCCGGGATGGTGCTGCTGCGGGCGCCTCTGGGCAGGCGGGGCTCCTACGCCCCGACCGTGCTCAACGTCGCCCAGAACCTCGGCTGGTCGACCTTCGAGCTGATCATCATCTCGAGCGCCGCCGCAGCGCTCTCCGACCGGATCTTCGGCTTCCGCGAGCGCTGGGTGTGGGCCCTCGTCTTCGGCGCGATCTCGCTCGGGCTGGGCCTGCTCGGGCCGATCGGGTTCATCCGCCGCTACCTGCGCAAGTTCGCCGTCTGGGCGGTCGCCGCGTCGATCGTCTACCTGACCTGGTGGGCGCTCGACAAGGCGGATCTCCACCAGCTCTGGCGCCAGGGCGGCGAGGGCGGCGTCTCGCTCGGCCAGGGGATCGACCTCGTGCTGGCGAGCATCATCTCCTGGACGCCGCTCGCCGCCGACTACACGCGCTTCGCGCGCGACCGGCGCAGCGGGTTCCTGGGCACCGGGGTCGGCTACCTGCTGCCGACGCTCTGGTGCTTCGGCCTGGGCACGCTGCTCGTGCTCTCGCGCAACCTGAGCGAGCCGACGCAGATCCCGAACGTGGTGGCGACCGGCAGCGTCCTGGCGGTGATCGCGCTGCTGATGCTGACCGTGGACGAGAGCGACGAGGCCTTCGCCGACATCTACTCGACCGCGGTCTCGCTCCAGAACATCCTGCCGCGGGCCTCCCAGCGGGTGCTGATCGTGCTCGTCGCCGCGACTGCCACCGGCGGCGCGATCGCGATCGACCTCGGCAACTACCTCACCTTTCTCTACCTGCTCGGCTCGGTCTTCGTGCCGCTCCTCGCGGTGTTGCTGGCGGACTGGCTCGTGCGCGGGGCGCACTACTCGGAGCAGGACATCTTCAATGGCCCCGCGGTGCGCATCGAGCGGCTCGCGGCCTGGGTCGTTGGCTTCGCGCTCTACCAGTGGCTCTCGCCGCAGGGCCCGAGCTGGTGGACCGATCTCGTCGAGCACCTGAACCCCGGGCATGCACGCCTGACGGCCTCGCTGCCGAGCTTCGCCGCCGCCTTCGGCCTGACGCTGCTCGCAGCCTGGATAGATTCGCGCCGTGCGGCCGCTGGCAGTCGTCGGGAACCTCTCACGCGACCTCGTTGACGGGGGGCCGGCGCGCGCCGGCGGAGCGCCCTTCCATGCCGCCCGCGCGCTGCGGGTCCTCGGCCGGCCCGCGCTCGTCGGGGCGAAGTGCGCGGAGAACGACCGCGATTCGCTGCTGCTCCCGCTCGTGCGGCTCGGGCTGCCGGTGCTCTGGCGCGGCGGCTCCTCGACCGCGGCGTTCTCGTTCCGCTACGACGGCGACCGGCGCGTGATGACCGTGGACGCGCTCGGCGACCCGTGGACGACCGCCAACCTGTACGGGCTCGAGCGCGCGGAGTGGGTGCACGTCGGCGCGCTGGCCCGGTCGGATTTCCCGGCCGAGACGCTGGCTGCGCTGGCCCGCGACCGGCGCGTCTCGTTCGACGGCCAGGGCCTCGTGCGGCCGGCACGGACAGGGCCGCTGGAGCTCGACGGCGGCTACGACCCGGAAGTGCTGCGCCACGTTTCGATCCTCAAGCTTGCCGAGGAAGAGGCCCGCGCGCTCGTCGGGGAGCCGGACGAGGACGCGCTCCGTTCGCTTGGGGTTCCCGAGGTCGTGGTCACGCAGGGCTCGCAGGGGTCGCTCGTGCTCGCCGACGGGAAGCTGGAGCGGGTTCTCGCGCGGCCGGTGGGAGGCGGGATCGACCCCACCGGCGCCGGTGACGCGTTCGCGGCGGCCTACCTCGCCTCGCGCTCGACCGGCCATGCGCCAACGGCAGCCGCCGGCCGCGCGACCGCGCTTGTGGCCGGATTGCTCGATCGGAGGCTGAGGTGAGGGCCCTCGTTCGCACCGTGGACGGCGTGTTCGAGGTCGACCTCGAGGAGGAAGTGGTGCTCGGCCTCGTGGACGTCCCGGTGGAGCCGCCTCAGGTCGAGCTGTCGCTCCCGCTACTCGTCTCCGCGGCGGCGAGCGGATCCACCGTCGTCGCCGTGGTCGACCGCCGCCCGCCGCTCGTGGTCTCGAACGATGCGGGCCGCACGTGGCGCGAGTCCGGCGGCGGCCTTCCAGCAGGCCGTGCCGTCGCGATCGGCGAGGACGACCCCGACGTCGTTCTCTACGCCGCACGCAACCGCCTCTACCTCTCCACCGACGGCGGCCTCTTCTGGCGGGCACTCGTGATCGAGCTGCCGGAAATCGAGGCTCTCTCACTCGCCCCATAGCGTCCACCACAGGCCGAGATTCCAAGTAACAGACTGTTACTTGGAGGCCTAGGCTCGTCGTAGCGAGGGCGTTTAGCGGTTCCTCCCCCTTGTAACAGTCTGTTACTAGGGCAAGCGGAACTCGCCGCGCGCGACGATTACCGCGGAGCCTCCGACTTCAACCGCCTCGAGCTGGTCGGCCGAGCAGTCGGCGCGAGCGTAGAGCGTTGAAGGCCGCCCGATCTCCGCGCCCTGCGAGATCTCGATCTCCTCGCCGAAGCCGATTCGCCCGTGCCGGGCGAGGTGGACGGCGAGAGGACCGGCCGCCGAACCGGTCGCCGGATCCTCCATGAACCCACCGCTCGGAGAGAACATGCGCGTCTTCCAGTGTCTGCCCCCGCCTGCAAAGCAGTTGATGCCGAGCACCGCTGGAGCGTCTGCGAACGCGGAGAGATCAGGCTTCAGCGCCGCCACGTCCTCGGCTGAGGTGAAGCCCACGTACACGTGGTGCATACCGTTGTCGTAGAGCTCGACCGGCAGCTCTGGCCGCTCGAGCCCGAGCCCCTCGAGCAACGTCGCTTCGTCCTCGAACGGCCTCCAGGTCGGCAACGGCTGCTGCATTCGCCCGAAGACGATCCTGTCGCCCTCGCGCTCGAGCGCGACGGGCACGACTCCCGAGAGCGTCTCGAGCCGGATCTCCTGCACCTGTAGGGGCCCTGCAAGCACGAACGCGCAGCCGAGCGTCGGGTGCCCCGCGAACGGCACCTCGGCGGTCGGCGTGAAGATCCGCATTCGCGCGTGTCCGTCGCCCTCGGGTGGGAGCACGAAGACGCTTTCGCTGAAGTTCAGCTCGCGCGCGAGAGACTGCATCTCGTCGGCGCCGAGCTCGCGGGCGTCGGTGAAGACCGCGAGCTGGTTCCCCGCCAGCGGCTTGTCGGTGAAGACGTCTGCAACGACGTAGCGGAACGTGCGCACATGCCGAAGATAGCCTTGCGAGCGTGCCGAAGAAGTCAGTGCAGCTCTCAGGTGTCGTCGTCGCCGAGTCGGCGATCTCGTCGATCGATCCTGACGAGGGCGTGCTCATGTACCGCGGCTACGACATCGGCGACCTCGCGGAGCGCTCGACCTACGAGGAGACGGCGCTGCTCCTGCTCGAGGGGGACGCGCCGACGCCCGAGGCCCTGGACGCCTTTCGCGCCGAGCTGGCCGAGCAGCGTGAGCTGACAGCCGAGACCGCAGAGGCGATCGACCGCCAGGCCTCGACCGCCGCGCCGATGGAGGTACTCCGCACCGCAGTCTCGACGCTCTCGGCGGCGACGCCCGCGCAGCTGATCGCACAGCTCCCGACGATGGTCGCGCGTTACTACCGCCGGCGCGAGGGCCTCGAGCCCCTAGCGCCCGATCCGTCGCTGGCCTACTCCGAGAACTTCCTCGCGATGCTGCACGGCGAGCGCCCGAGCGAGCGCGACGGCCGCTCCTTCGATGTCGCGATGATCCTGCACGCCGAGCACGAGATGAACGCCTCGACGTTCACGGCGCGCGTGGTCGCCGGCACCGGCGCCGACCTGACCTCCGCCGTGGTCGCCGCCATTGGCGCCCTCAGCGGCCTGCTCCACGGCGGCGCCAACGAGGCCGCGATGGCGCTCTTCGAGCGGATCGGCTCGACCGACCGCACCCCGGACGAGGTGCGAGCCGCCCTCGAGCGCAAGGAGAAGCTCTTCGGCTTCGGCCACCCGCTCTACCGCGCCTACGATCCGCGCGCTGTGATCCTGAAGCGCCTTTCGCAGCAGCTCTCCGAAAACGCCGGCGAGCCCAACTGGTACGCGATCACCGAGGCGACCGAGCGTACCGTGGTCGAGGAGAAGGGTCTCTACCCGAACGTCGATCTCTATTCCGGCTCGGTGTATCGCTACCTCGGGGTCCCGACCGACCTGTTCACGCCGCTCTTCGCAGCGAGCCGTGTCGCGGGCTGGTCGGCCCACGTGCTCGAACAGCAGGCCGACAACAAGATCATCCGCCCGTCCGCCGAGTACATCGGCGAGCCGCGCCGCGCCTTCCCGGCGTAGCGGCTCTATGCTCCCGCCGGTGCAGCTCTACCTCGTACGTCACGCGGACGCTGCCGACGGTGAGCCCGACGAGTTGCGGCCGCTGACCCCGGAGGGTCGCGAGGCCGCGCGCGCTCTCGGCAGGCGACTCGCCGACGGCGGTATCCGGCCCGATGCGGTGCTCACCAGCCCGCTCCTCCGCGCGCGCGAAACCGCCCAGGAGCTGGCGCGGCCCGCGGGCCTGGAGGCCGAGCCCGACGAGCGGCTCGCTCCCGGTGCGACCGCCGGGGCCGTCCGCGCCGCCGCCGAGGAGCGGGGCGAGACCGTGGTCGTCGTCGGCCACCAGCCCGATTGCTCCCAGATCGCCGCGGCGCTCACGGGCGGGCCGGAGCCGGCGTTCCCGCCCGCCGGCATGGTCGCGATCGACCTTCCGGAATGACAGCGATCGCCGTCCGCGACCTGCGCAAGTCCTACGGCGAGCTCGAGGCGGTGAGCGGTATCAGCTTCGAGGTCCAGGAAGGCGAGGTGTTCGGCCTGCTCGGCCCTAACGGCGCCGGTAAGACGACCACGGTCGAGATCCTCGAGGGCTACCGCAGGCGCGACGCGGGCGAGGTGGAGGTGCTGGGCACTGACCCGGCTGCGGCGGCCGGCGACTGGCGCGAGCGGATCGGCGTCGTGCTCCAGTCGTCGGCGATGTACGAGACGCTGACGGTCGCCGAGATGCTGAAGGTCTTCGCCGGCTACTACCGCAAGCCGCGGCCCGTCGACGAGGTGGTCGAGCTGGTCGGCCTCGACGAGAAGCGGGACAACCGGGTGCGCCTGCTCTCGGGCGGCCAGCGTCGCCGGCTCGACCTCGGCCTCGCGCTCGTCGGCGATCCGGAGCTGATCTTCCTGGACGAGCCGACCACTGGCTTCGATCCCGGGGCGAGGCGCCGCGCCTGGGAGACGATCCGCGGCCTCCGCAGCCTCGGGAAGACGATCCTGCTCACGACGCACTACCTCGACGAGGCCGAGCAGCTGGCCGACCGCGTGGCGGTCCTGCGCCACGGCGAGATCGTCGCCTCCGGCCCACCCGCGGAGCTGACCGGCGCCGTTCAGCAGACGGAGATCCGCTACCGCGAGAACGGCCGTGAGGTCGTACTGCACACCGACCAGCCCACACGAGTGCTGCACGAGTTGACCGACAAGGCACTTTCCGAAGGCCGCGAGCTCGACGGCCTGGTGGTGCGCAGGCCGAGCCTCGAAGACGTTTACCTCTCGCTGACCGAGGAGGCCGAGGCGCGATGAGACTTCTCTGGCACGAGCTCAAGACCGAGCTGCTGCTCTACACGCGCAGTCGAGAGCTCGCCTTCTTCACCTTCCTGCTGCCGATGATCTTCTACGTCCTGCTCGGGTCGACGTACGGCAAGGACACGGTCGACGGCGTGAAGGGAACGAGGTTCCTCGAGGCAGGGATGATCGGCTACGGCGCGATCTCGATCGCCTTCGCCGGGCTCGCGATCGTGCTCGTGATCCGGCGCGAGAACGGGATCCTCAAGCGGTTGCGAGCGACTCCGCTTCCAGCGTGGATCTACATCTCCTCGGTGCTGGGCGCGTTCCTGCTCGCCTTCGCGGTCGAGGTGATCGGGCTCGTGGTGATCGGCCGGGTGCTCTTCGGAGTCGCCCTACCGGACCGTATCGGCTCGCTCGTGCTCGCCTTGCTGCTCGGCGCGGTCTCCTTCTGCGGCCTCGGGATCGGGGTCACCTCGCTGATGCGCAGCGCCGAGGGAGCCTCGGCGGTGGTGAACGCGATCTACCTGCCGATGTCGTTCATCTCCGGCTCGTTCTTCTCGCCGCGTCACTTTCCGTCGGTGCTGCGGGCGATCGCCGACGTGCTGCCCCTGACGTACTTTCTCCGACTCGTGCGCAACGTGATGCTGCATGGGCACGAGATCTGGACGCAGGGGACGAACGTCGCCGTCGTCGCGGCTTGGGGCCTCGCTGGAGTGATCGTCGCGCTCCGATCGTTCCGCTGGGAGCCGCACGAAGGTTAGGTTCGGGGCGAGCGGGTAGTACGATTTTGCAATGAGGGTCGAGCCGCAGATTGCGTTCTGCGTGCGAGAGGTCGAGCCGCCGGGAGTCGAAGTTCGTGTGAACTTCGGCGTCTTCGCAGGGCGCGGAGCCACTCCCGCCGAGATCGACGAGCTCGCCAAATCACTCCTGCCCAAGGTGGGCGAAGTGGCAATCGTGGCCGAGGAACGCCACGAGATCGGCGAGGAGAGCGAGGCGTCGCTGAGCCAGGTGCGCATCGAGGTCGCACCGGACCAGCTGCCCGACGACGAGCACGAGCTCGACGAGATGTGCGGCCGCCTGGTCGAAGCCTCCGAGGCCTGGGCGCGCGCGTGCATCGCCGAGCGCCACGCCGAAGTCTCCGACCTCTAGGCGCGGATCAAACGCCGGCGCGGCTTGCCGCCGGCTCGGGCTGCTCCGAGCGCGAAGCGCACCAGCGCGCGCGGCATCCGCTCCGCACGGCCGACGGTCTCCTCGAGGGCCGAGGCGAACGAGTCGAGATCCTCTTCGGTCACCACCAGCGGCGGCAGCGCCTTGACCACATTCATGCCGTGCCCTGCGACCTGGCTCAGGATCCGGTGGTCGCGGAAGAGCGGCACCACGACGAGCTGCGAGAAGAGGCCCGGCTGGATCCGTTCGAGCAGCTTCCAGGTGCGTGAGCCGCCCGGCGGCTCCTCGAACTCGATCGCCCACATGAGACCCAGGCCACGCACGTCGCACACCACCTCTGAGCCCTCGACCAGCGGCCGTGTTCGCTCGAGCAGCCGCTCGCCCAGGCGGGCGGAGCGCTCCACGAGGCCCTGCTCGTCGAGTTCGCGCAGCGTGGCGAGCCCGGCCACCATCGCCAGGTCGTTCGGCGCGAAGGTCGAGCCGTGGCTGACCGCGTTCGGAAGCGAGTCGAAGACCGCGCCGTGCACGTGCGCGCTCATCAGCAGCGCCCCGACCGGGACGTAGCCGCCCGAAAGCGACTTGGCGACGGTGACGAGGTCGGGCTCGAGGCCCCAGTGCTCGAGCGCCAGCATCCGGCCGGTGCGCCCGAGGCCCGTCTGCACCTCGTCCACGCAGAAGAGCGTGCCGTAGCGGCGGCAGAGCTGCTGCGCGCCCTCGAGGTAGCCCGCGCCCGGCAGGTTGACGCCTTTGCCCTGCACCGGCTCGACCAGGAAGATGGCGACGTCCTCGCGCGCGAGCTCGCGCTCCAGCGCCTCGAGGTCGTTCCAGGGGACGCGCTCGAAGCCCGGCAGCAGCGGCCCGAAGCGCGATGCGAACTCCGGGCTCACGGTCGCCGAGAGCGCGCCGAGCGTGAGGCCATGGAAGCCGTGCTCGGCCGAGAGCACGCGTGGGCGGCCGGTCGCGGCGCGCCCGAGCTTCAGCGCAGCCTCGACCGCCTACGCTCCGGAGCTCGTGAAGAGCGCGCGCTCGAGGCTCGCCGGCGCGCGGCGGAGCAGCTCCTCTGCGAGCAGCGCAGGCAGCGCGTCCACGCCAAGCTGCACAGAGCCCGGCCGCTCCAGCTCCAGCGCCTCGACGAGCGCCTCGCGGATGCGGGGGTTGTTGCGCCCGACGTTGAACATGCCGAAGCCGCCGAGCACGTCCAGATAACGGTTGCCGTCGGAGTCCCAGAGGTACGCGCCCTCGGCCCTGGCCCAGTGCCGGTCGAAGCCGATCGTCCGCAAGAGCCGCACGAACTGCGGGTTGATCGTCTGCGCGTGGAGGTCGAGCGCCTCGGCGCCCCGGTTCTCGACGAGCTCGCTCAGCCAGCCCACGGGGGAATTATCGCCACGCGCCGATGAGCGCGCCGCCGGCGACGATCAGCGCGGCTCCGAACACGAGCCTCCGCCCCACGAGCTCGCTTCTCCGCAGGAGCAGCGCGGAGAAGAGCACGCCCCAGAGCGACTCGGTCGCCACGAGCGGCGAGACCACGGTCACGCGACCCCGGTAGTAGGCCTCGAACAGCGCCGCATAGGAGAGACCGAAGAGCAACCCGGCGGGGAGGAAGACACGAACCGCGCTGCCGTACCCCCGGGCCCAGGAGCCGCCCCGCGTGACGACGAGATACACGGCGACCGTCACGGCGCCGGCCAGCAGCGTCACCGGCGCCGTGACGAGCGCGTGCGCCTCGGTATGGCCGGCGAGCCAGCGGAGCAGGTTGTCCCGGGATGCGAACATCACCGTGGCGAGGACGGCGAAGACGATTCCGAGCCTCCGGAAGTCCGCCGGCCGCACCCGCTCGCCCGCGAGCGCGACCCCGCCCGCCACGATCAGGCCGGCTCCGGCGAGGAGCGGCGCGCGCAGGGGCTCGTGCAAGGCGACGAGCGCGATCGCGACCGAGGCGAGCGGGGCCGTCCCCATCAGCACCGCGGTTCGCGCGGCGCCCGCCTCGCTGATGGCGAGCGTGAAGAGAACCTGCGAGAGCCCCGGCGCGATCGCGCCTGCGAGGACGAACGGCCACAGATCCAAGACGTGCAGGCTGTCGCCGGCGGTGGCGGCGGCGCCGATCACGGCCGTGACCGCGAGCGCGACCGTCGCCGTGGCAAACGCCCAGAGCACCGGGTCGTCGATGCGCCGCAGCGCGAACCGAACCGCGACCGCCATCGCGCCGAACAGCGCCGCCGAGGCGCAGGCCAGCAGGACGGCGAGCACTCAGGCCGTGCTGTGGATGGGCCCGCTGCGCTCGGCGAGCCGCCCGCCGGAGCGACCTGAGCGGACGGCCAGCACCTCGGCCAGGATCGAGACCGCGGTCTCGGCGGGAGTGTGCGCGCCGAGGTCGAGCCCGGCCGGGCCTGCGAGCCGATCGAGCTCTTCTTCGCCGACTCCTGCCTCGAGCAGCCGTTCGCGCCGCTTCTCCTGCGTGCGCCGGGAGCCGATCGCGCCGACGTAGAAGGCCTCGCTTGGCAGCGCCGCAGTCAGCGCAGGCACGTCGAGCCGTTCCTCGTGCGTGAGCACGACAACGGCGGTGTCGCGGTCCGGAGCCAGCTGCTCGAGCGCCTCGGCCGGCCAGGCGACCACGAGCTCGTCGGGGCTCGGCAGCCTCTCGCGGGTGGCGAGCGCAGGCCGGGGGTCGGCGACGGCTGTACGCCAACCGAGGCTCTTCGCGGCGCGACAGAGCTCCTCGGCCGTGTCGATCGCGCCGACGACCAGCAGGCGCGGTGGCGGGCCGAGCACCTCCGCGAAGACAGTTTCGCCGCCGAGCTCCACCACGCGGCTGGGCCCCGGTTCGACCGCGTCCGGACCAACCAGGCTCTTCTCGCCGGCCCGCGCGCCTTCGAGAATGGTCAAAGCGACGGCGGGCTCGCTCGACTCGGGCAGCTCGCCCTCGAAGCGCTCGACGAAGACGTCGATCTCCCCGCCGCAGGGCAGCCCGACCTCCCAGGCCTGGTCGTCGCTGATCCCGTAAGTGAGCAGGCGCGGCTTGCCGTCCTCGATCACCTCGGCCGCCTGCACGGCGACGTCGCTTTCGACACAACCGCCGGAGACCGACCCGAAGAGCTCACCGCGCTCGGAGACCACGAGCTTCGCGCCGACCGGGCGGGGCGCGGAGCGGCGCGTCGCGACCACGGTCGCGAGCGCGATCCGGTCGCCCCTCGCCCGCCAGCGCTCGATGCTTTCCGCAAGGTCTCGCACGCGCTCAGGGTATCGCTCAGGCGCCGTGGTGCCGCAGCGGGCCGAACGCGAGGATGATGATCAGCTCGGCCGCGACGACTGCCGCGGTTCCGGGCCAGAAGCGGATGGCCCAGCGCTCCACCGAGGCGGCGCGAAGCACGCGGCGGACGGTCAGGCCGACCACGAGCGACGCCGAGACCACGTAGACCGCCACGGCCCAGGGCGTGGCGGTGTCCGTTCCGGCGGCCAGGCCGTGGACGAGCGCGAGGGCCCAGACCGCGAAGTTCAGGTAGTGGGTGCGCTTCCAGAACATGTGCCCGAGCTGCTTCCGGTAGCGGTTTGCGATCCCCAGGGCAACCAGCAGCTCGGCGCCCACGATCCCGAGCGCAACGGAAAGCGGCCGGTACGGCGCCGTCCCGGGGATCAGCAGGCTCCCAAGCGTGAACGGCAGGTAGCTGTCGAGCAGGAGCGCGCCGCCGTGCAGGACGATGAAGCTGCCCGCGAGGAGGCCGAGGAAGCGATGCACGTCCTCGAGCGCAAAACGCGGCCAGTACTGGAGGCGGTCACGGGACGAGAGCATCAGACCGGCGACGACGGAGGCCGTGAGCAGGACGAACGCGAGCATCCCGCCCGCGCGCGCCGCGTACCACGTGTAGTTGGCGGCCGCGAGGATCATGCGGCGACCGGCAGGCTCTCCCGCCAGGCTCGGTTCACGACTTCGCCGCGCGCGTCGAGGAAGCGGCCGGCCAGCCCGCGCTCGTCGAGCCAGTCGGGGCCGTCCTCGGAGAGCAGGAACGCAGCCTTCGCGGCCACGTCTGCCCCCAGGCACGACCCTGCGGCGACCGTCACTTCCTGCCACCGCGACTCGGCCGGCCGGCCGGTGCTCGGGTCGAGCAGGTGGTGCTGAGCAAGTCCCTGGCGGCGCCAGTGCCGCCGAGTCGTTCCGCTGGTCGCCAGCCCGCCGGCGAGCAGGCTCAGCGAGCCGCCGCGAGGCAGCTCGACCGTCGCGCCTCCGCGTCCGGCCACGTCGCCTCCTGCCGCGATCAGGCCCCCGCCCTCGATG
>JBBRZN010000016.1:0-48950 GCA_038236705.1 Gaiellales bacterium | reverse complement strand
GTCGGCGCCGGGCCGTGGGCCTGGCCGATCCCGACGACGAGTTCGACCTCGGAGAGCTCTGCGAGCGGGCCGCGATCACGTCTGACCTGGCGCGGGAGCTCGAGGAGTACGGGCTGCTGCAGCCGCGGCGTGCCGGCAGCGACAAGCTTTACCCTGCCGGCGACGTGGACGTCGCTGTCGCCTGCGCCAAGCTCTCGCGCTTCGGCATCTCTGCGCGCCACCTGCGCACGTTCCGGACGGCGGCCGACCGGGAAGCCGGCCTGCTCCAGCAGGTGATCGCACCGTCGCTTCGCTCGCGCAACCCGGAACGGCGGGAGGCGGCGGTGCAGCAGCTCCAGACGCTGGCCGAGCTGGCCCAGGAGCTCTCGCAGCTGCTCTTCTGGCGCGACCTCAGGCATCTCGCGGGGAACTAAGTGGGAGTCGAGGACTTGAAGGCCAAGATCCGCGACGTGCCCGACTTTCCCCAGCCGGGGATCGTCTTCAAGGACATCATGCCGCTGCTCGCCGATCCGCCCTCGTTCCAGGGGGCCACCGACCTCCTCGCGGAGTGGGCCGAGCCGCGCAGGCCGGACCTGATCCTCGGTGCGGAGGCCCGCGGCTTCATCCTCGGGGCCGTGCTCGCCTACAAGCTCGGCTGCGGCTTCGTCGCGGCGCGGCGGCCGGGCAAGCTGCCGTGGAAGACGGTCAGCTCCACCTATGCGCTCGAGTACGGTGAGAACTCGCTGGAGCTGCACGCCGACGCGATCGCAGACGGCGCCCGCGTGCTCGTCCACGACGACGTGCTCGCGACAGGCGGCACGGCGCGCGCGATCTGCGACCTCGTGACGCAGCTCGGCGGGGAGATCGTCGGAGTCGAATTCCTCATCGAGCTGGCGTTTCTGGACGGGCGCAAGCACCTCGAGGGCTTCGACGTGCATTCCCTCATCACGTATTAGTGCGCGGGGGAACCCCCGCGAGCCCCCTCCTTCGCAGCGGTGAGGTGAGTCAAATTGCTGTTGGCGCCGGCCTTTCTAAGTGCAATACAAACGTTTTCTGCGTAGTGAGCCTCCCGCCGGGCAAAGCCCGGCTCCGGCGGCCGTTCGAACCTCACCTAGAGCGTTCTGTCCGAGCTGCCGATTACAAGTGGGTGATCTACGACGCCCTCACGACGACGTACACGTTCTCGTGCCCGGAACGGGGGCACTCGAGAGTTGCACTGTCGTCGTTCCGGCGGGTCGAGCGGCTCCCCGGCCCCTTGCACCCGGCGGTCTTCGGCGTCTCCTTCGATTGCGGCTGCGGCGACGAGCACCCGGGTCTCGTCTCGCACGACGAGCTCGACTGGGCGTCGCTCGGGCTCGGAGAGGGCCTCTTCCACAATCTGATGACCTCGCGGCTCGACCCGATCGAGGACGAACTCGCGGACCTCGCCGTCCGGCGGATCCAGGCGGGAGAGTGGCCCTGGAGCTTCTTCTGCTACCCGGAGGAGCGCCCGCGGCCGATCTTTCCCTCATCGTTCTTCCTGATCGCACCCGCTGAGGGCAGCACCGAGGTCGGGGTCGCCGTCCGCTGCCCGGTCTGCGCAAGCGTCTCGATCAACCTCGTTTCCTCGCAGCACCTGGACCTGCCGTTTCACAACGACCGCGACATCGGGGTCGTCGAGCACCTCTTCGGCCCGGATGCCGAGCGTGCGGTCGAGGAGTTCGCCTCTGAGCTCTACTCCGCGCGCTTCGACTCCCGCCGCCTCGACCTGCACTAGGCAGGTTCTACTTCCGGGGGACGGGGTAGGGGACCCGCGGAGGTGGTGATATGTACGGCTTGACACGTGGAACGATCACGCTTCTGGGCGCGGGAGTCGCCGGCCTGTTGATCTGGCTCGCGACCCAGGTGGACGAAGGGACGAACGGCGGCTATTGGAGCGTCTACGGCCTGCTGGCTGCAGCTGGGCTGACGATGGCGTTCTCGCAGATCCTCGGCGGCTGGACGAAGTGGGGCTGGCCGCGGCTCTCGCTGAACGTCTTCCTGCTCGCGTTCGTCCCCGTCCTGATCGCCGCGGGCTGGGTGCTCGTCGGCGCGCAGCCCCACGGCAACTGGTTCCGCGACCACGTTCGAAACTGGTCCGACGACCTCTCGATCGGCGGCCTCCTGCGCGACCTGACCGAATACGCGGGCGCGCTCGGCTTCGGGATCGGGCTCGTCTTCGGTTTCACCTTCGACACGTCCGGTCCCACGGCCTACGGCCCGTTCGGACGGCGGCGGCGAGCCGCCACGATCCCGGCCGGAGGCGCAGCTCCTCCGCCGCGGGCGAGCGCCGACGGCGAGGTCGACGATGACCGCGAGCCCGTCCCGGCCGACGCTCCCGACGACCGGCGCGACTAAGGCGTAAAACCGCGCGCCCGCAGCATTCCTTCCCTCCGGGGAGGGATGAAGCGGGCTGGTCCTGAACCGATACAGGGGGAGTGAGCGCCGCCCTCCACAGCCACGACCCGAAACGCATCGACCTCTTGCTCGCGCACTGCGCCGAGCTTCCGAAGGCCGAAGCACGAAAGCCGGTGCTCGAGCGGCTGCGCGACAAGCTCGGAGCCCCGCTGACCCGGCTCTTGCTCTTCGCCCTCTCCGGGAATCAGCGCTCGCGCTCGGCGCGCCGCCTCGGCTGACGCCGCGGCACATCGGTCCCGTACACCATTACGTAGAGGAAGATCAGGAAGCCCGCGACGGCTCCGAAGACGAACGCCGTTGCGCCGCTCACGCCCACCGCGAGCCCGCCGAGCCAGATGTAGAGCCCGAACGCGAGACCCCAGATGAAGGACGCGACCCCGTGTGAGATCGCCGGCAGTCGGAGGTGCGGCACGGCCGGACTGTACCGCGTTCGAGGCGGGGAGGGGTTATCCACAAGCTGCACTGCCTGCTGTGGAAATGTGGATAATTGAATTTCCGCAAATTGCGGCCTCGACGTCCACCGAGGACCTTGAACCGGCCGTGTCCAGCCCCTAGATTTCCTCTTGCGCCGAGCACGGAACCGGAGTAGGTCGAAGCCGAGTTCGAAGGCACTACCCGCAAGGGAAAGGTCATCGAAAACGGTGGACGAAACGGAAACCGGCTCGGCGAATTTTTTTGGTCCCGTACAGGGCGCCGGGGGTGAGGGCGTCCTTGGCGGACTCGAACTGCAACTTGACATAACACCCGTTATCGTGCATTCGACTTTCGACGCATCCTCTGGCACACCGGCCGGCGTGAGGCTAAGGTGGTTGCGGCATCACTTCTCGTCCAGGAGGGGGTTTCGAAGGCGCCTGTTCGTGGCAGGACTGTCTGAGTCAGGATGACGGCTGTAGAGATTGAGAACGTCCTGGTGACCCCCGAGTTGCACGAGCTGTTCGAATCGGCTGAACAGACGGGGTCGCTGCGGTACGCAGACCTCGTAGAGGTGCTCGAGCCCCTGCGGCTCGACCCCCTCGAGACGGACGCCGTCTACCGCGAGCTCGAACAGCGCGGCATCGAGGTTCTGGAGCACGAGCAGCAGCCACTGCCTCCGCCGCCCACGCCTCAACCGATCGCCCAGGAGACGACGACCGACGCGCTGCAGCTCTTCCTCCGCGACGCAGGCCGGCACCCGCTGCTGACCGCCGCACAGGAGGTCGAGCTCGCCAAGCGCATCGAGCGCGGCGAAGGCCAGGCGAAGCAGACGATGATCCAGTCCAACCTGCGTCTGGTCGTCTCGATCGCCAAGAACTACCGTAACCAGGGGCTCCCCTTCCTCGACCTGATCCAGGAAGGAACGCTTGGCCTGATCCGCGCCGTCGAGAAGTTCGACTGGCGCCGCGGCTACAAGTTCTCGACCTACGCCACGTGGTGGATCCGCCAGGCCGTAGCCCGCGCGCTCGCCGACAAGGCGCGCACGATCCGGATGCCGGTCCACATCGTCGAGCGCATGCAGAAGCTGAACCGCGCCGAGCGCACGCTCTGGACGCAGCTCGGCCGCGAGCCCTCGCTCGAGGAGATCGCCGAGGAGGCGAACCTCCCGATCGCCCAGGCGCACGAGGTCAAGGCCGCAGCCCGCGCGTCAACCAGCCTCGATCAACCTGTGGGCGACACCGAGGACGCGGTCTTCGGCGATTTCGTCGCCGGCGACGGCCCGCTTCCGGACGAGGAGGTCGAAGTCTCGCTCCGTTGCCAGGCCCTCGCGGAGGCGCTGGCGGCCCTGGCAGACCGCGAGCGGCAGGTCTTGATCCTGCGCTACGGCCTGGACGACGCGGATCCCAAGACGCTGGAGGACATCGGGCGCCGCCTCGGGCTGACCCGCGAGCGCGTGCGTCAGATCGAGACCGAGGCGCTCAAGCGTCTCGCGCGACTGCGCGAGATGGAATCCGTCGCGCACTGATCCTGAGGCGCCGCTTGCGGTGCCGCCTCAGGACGCATGGCCCACGCGTCCGTCTGCGCCGCTGACCGACGGCGCTTGCGCATTTCGACCGGAAAGACCGAGCTCTGAGCCGTCGAAGAGCGGCAGCGCCGCTTCCTCCCCCACTCTGGCCCTGACGAGCTCGTAGGCATCGTCGATTCGCGCCGGGCGCGCGAGCCGGTGCCCGTCCGATGCGACCACGGCTGCGTTGCCGGCCTCGATCAACGCCCAGGCAAGCTTCTCCGCCTCCGGGCCGTGCCGCCCGACGATGCTCGTTGCGTTCAGCTGCAGCGGCCAGCGCTCACCCAACTCGTGCGCGAGCTCAGGCCGCTCACGAACGGATTCGGTGCGCTCCGGATGGGCGATCAGCGGCACACGACCTGCGTCCTCAACGTGCTGGGCGAGCGCGAGCAGCTCGTCGGCGGGCCCGACGAACGGCACCTCCATCAGGACGTGCCTCGTCCCCTCGAGCACGTAGCGGGCCGGATCCTCGCGCAGGAGCGGCGGCGCCGGGGTCAGCTCGAAGCCGAGTCGCAGCTCGAGCGGTGCTCGCTCACGAAGACGCTCGAAGGCGCGGCGAATCTCCAGCTCACGCTGGGCGCTCATCGGGAAATGCGGCCAGACGTGCGGCGTCCCGAAGAGAATCGCCGTCCCCGCTTCGGCAGCCAGGTCGCAGAGCTCCAGTCCCTCTTCGATCGAACCGGCGCCGTCGTCACCGGAAGGCACGACATGCGAATGGCAGTCGACGAAACGGGGCTGAGTCACGCCCCCAGGCTAACTACTCTCCGCGCAGGTAGAGCTGGAGCGCGGGAGCGACCGAGCGGAGCTCCCGCAGGGCGCGCGATTCGAGCTGCCGCACGCGCTCGCGGGTGACGCCGAGGTCGGAGCCGACCTCTTCGAGCGTCTGCGAGGGCTCCCCGTCGAGGCCGAAGCGGCGCGTGAGGACGTGACGCATGCGCGGCGCGAGCCGCTGAAGCGCATGGCCCAGTTCGACGGAGCGAAGACGGTTAGCGGTGACGGTGTCCGGGCGATCGGTCTTGGTGTCCTCGATCAGGTCGCCGTAGAGGCTCTCGCCGTCGCCGACCGGAGTCTCGAGGCTGACCGGGTCCTCCACCAGCTCGAGCAGCGTCTTGACGCGCTCGATCGGGAAGCCGCTCTCCTTGGCGATCTCCGGCAGCAGCGGCTCACGGTTCAACTTCTGGGCGAGGATGCGTCGCGAGCGCATGACGCGCCGCACCTGCTCCGCCACATGGACGGGTAGGCGGATCGTCCGGCCCTGGTCGGCCAGAGCGCGCGTGATCGCCTGGCGGATCCACCAGGTCGCATAGGTCGAAAGCTTGAAGCCGAGCGTGTAGTCGAACTTCTCCACCGCCCGCATCAGCCCGAGGTTGCCCTCCTGGATCAGGTCGAGCAGCGGAACGCCGGCCTTCGTGTAGTTGCGCGTGATCGACATCACGAGCCTGAGGTTCGACTCGATCAGCTTGCACTTGGCGTTCTCGTCGCCCTCGTCCTTGAGGCGGGCGAGCTCGCGCTCTTGGGCGTGGGTCAAGAGAGGGCCGTCGCCGATCTGGCGGACGTAGAGCTTGAGCGGGTCGGCGGTCTGCGGCTCGGTGACCTCGACCTCTTCGACCTCCTCGACCGCGTCGAGAGGCTCAGCAGGAACTACCTCGAGCCGAGGCTCAATGGCTTCGGTCTCGTGGAGGGCCTCTGGGAGCGGCCGCTGCTCCATCACGCAGGCTCTATCGGTTAGCCGCCTCCCCCTCTTGAGGGACGTTTGTACCCGCACGAGGGATCTCGCCTCCCGGCGGCGAACCGAGACGCTGGGAAGATGCCTAACTCTCAGCCGAGCACGTCGTCAGACTCAGTGGCGGCCGAAAGCGTGGTCGCCTACTTCATCCAAGGGGCTTTCTGAGATGTGTGGAATCGCGGGATACAGCGTGAGCGCGTCCAGTGACGTCGAGCGAACGCTGGCGGCGCAGGCGCTGCTCGCTGGAATCGCCGAACGCGGCGCCGACGCGGTCGGGTACGCGTATGTGGCGCCCGGCGGTGGGATCGCGATTCACAAGCAGCGCTCCGGCGCCAGCGCCCTGCTCGAGCAGGTTGTGCTGCCGGAGAACGTCAACGAAGTGCTCGTGCACGTCCGCGACTACACGAAGGGCCATCCGCGGATCGAGGCCAACAACCATCCGATCCGGCATGGTGCCGTCGTTGGCGTCCACAACGGGATCATCTTCAACGACGACGAGCTGATGGCCTCACACGGCTTCGAGCGGGCCGAGCTGCAGATGACCGTCGATTCCGAGGCGATCTTCGCTCTGGCGGAGTCGTCCGGCGGCGCGCCCGAGGCTCTGGAAGCGCTGCGAGGCTCGATGGCGACGGCCTGGCTGGACGAGCGCCGCCCCGAGACGATCTTCCTCGCCCGCGGCGTCGGCCGTCCCCTCTGGGTCGGCACGGGCCGCGAGGAAACCTTCTTCGCCTCGACCAAGACAGCTCTCGAGGTGGTCGAGCGCTTCCTGCAGCTCAAGCTGCGCAAGCGGGAACTCGCCGAGGGAACCCTCGTCGTGGCCGCGGAGGGCGCCGTGCTCGAGCGCAAGCGCTTCAAGCCCGACCGCGACTTCGAGGAGCGCTCGCTCCCCGCGGTGCGAGCCCCGCAGGAGGGCGTGTTCTGCCTCCAGCGGCTCGCTGCTCTCGCAGCGCTCTCGGTCTAGCGCGTCTAGCCGATGCTGCCGTCGGCGCCTACGTCCGTGCCGGATACTGCCAGGCGCTCTCGGATCAGGAACTGGAAGGTCGACCAGGCGCCCTTGCGGCCGTCGAACATGCGGTAGATCTGCCACTCGGTGAGCATCGCCTCGTTCTCGCGCCGCGCATCCGCCCAGTCCGCGAACTTCGGCAGGCGTCCCAGCGTGCGGGCCAGCTCGCCGCCTTGCTCCAGCGCCCGTTCGAGCTTCTCCTCCCCCACCGGCACGTCGAAGCCGGCCTCGCGGAGCGCACTCGCCAGCGAGCCGAAGGTGTGCCAGTAGAGCGACTTCGAGGGCATGCGGCCCCGGTGCTCCTCGATGTCGCGTGCGGTGGGGATCCGCCCGAGCTCCCCGCCGAGCTCACGCAGCAGCTCGAGCAGTTCCTCGCGCGTGGCGAAGCGGCGCGGAACGAGCCCAGCCTTCCGCTTCGCCTCGTTCCAGCTCCCGAAGTGCTCGATCACCGTCTGCGGGTGCACGCTCGTCTCCGGATCGGCCGCGAACTCGCGCATGGTCGGTGAGCGCCTCAGCCGTTCTGCTGAGGCGGTCAGCTCGGCGAGGATCTGCTCGTCCGAGTAGCGCTTGCGGATGCCGGCCTGGAAGGCCTCGAGCGCCTTCCGGTCGATGCCCGCGAGCGCTCGGTACTGGGGCCGGCGAGGCAAGGTGATCTGAAAATAGAATAGAGCAACTTCGCCGAGATGCAAGTTCCGGGCTAGCGTTTGCGGGCCTTTGCTAGTCGAGGCGTGCTACGAAGCGAGGAATACGCGAGGCCGGGAGTGGCGGGAAAGTTCTCTCTAACGGGTGAGCGGACCGACTCTCCGAGGTAGCGTGCTCCGCGTGAGTCCGCTCCTGCCGCTCTCCCTCGAGATCCTGCTCGCACGCGCGGCGGCCGGGCTTTCCCGTGTGGTCGGGGCCGGCGGCGGCACGACGGTGCCCGGAAAGCTGCTCTGGAAGCTCGATCCGGGCGCTGTAGACTTGCTCGTAGCGCGCCTCCCGCGTGGATCGGCGCTCATCTCGGCGACGAACGGCAAGACCACGACGGCCGCGATGGTTGCACGCATCCTGGCGCCGTCCGTGCGATTGGCGCACAACCGCTCCGGTGCCAATCTGGTTTCGGGAGTCGCCTCTGCCCTGCTGGCCGCGCGGGAGGCGGAGCTCGGGCTCTTCGAGGTGGACGAGGCGGCGCTGCCCGAGGTCGCCCGGCGGCTGAAGCCTCACGCGGTCTCACTCGGCAACCTGTTCCGCGACCAGCTCGACCGCTACGGCGAGCTCGAGCTCCTGGTGGAGCGCTGGCGGGCCACGGTGCGGGAGCTACCGGCCGAGGCCGCGCTGGTCGTCAACGGGGACGACCCGCAGGTCGGTGACCTCGCATCGGAGCGGCCCGGTTCCACGGTTTTCGGCCTCGACGACCCAAGGCACGCCTCGTCGGAGCTCCAGCACGCTGCGGACTCGAAGTGGTGTGTCCGCTGCGGCACGCCGTACGTGTACGCGGCGGCCTACATCGGCCACCTCGGGGACTACCGCTGTCCGGCTTGTGGCCACTCGCGCCCTCTTCTTCACGTGCGCGGGCGCGAGATCGAGTTGCACGGCCTCGACAGCGTCTCGTTCGACCTGGTGACGCCGGAGGGCACACGCCGCGTCGAGCTGGCCGTGCCCGGCCTCTACAACGTCTACAACGCGCTCGCGGCGGCTGCGCTGGGCCGTGCGCTCGGCGCCTCTCTGGAAGAGGTTCACGCCGGTTTGCAGGGCTTTTCTGCGGCGTTCGGCCGCTTCGAGCGCATCGCGATCGGCGAGCGCTCGCTGCTCGTCCTGCTGATCAAGAACCCGGCGGGCGCAAACGAGGTCGTGCGGACGCTGCTGACCGGGACGCCGCCTCGGCTGTTGCTCGTGGCCCTGAACGACGAGATCGCCGACGGGCGCGACGTCTCGTGGATCTGGGACGTGGACTTCGAGCCCCTCCTCGGCGGCCTGGAGCGCCTGATCGCAAGCGGCGAGCGGGCGGCGGAGCTGGCGCTGCGCTTCAAGTACGCCGGCCTTCCGGCGGGGGCGATCGAGGTCATGCCGTCGCTCGAGAAGGCGCTCGACCGGGGCCTCGAGCTGACGCCGCCGGGCGAGGAGCTCGTTGCTCTTCCGACCTACACCGCGATGCTGGGCCTGCGCGACCTCGTAGCGCGACGCGGCTTCGTCAAGCCCTACTGGGAGGCAGCGGCATGAAGATCGTCGTCGGCCACCTCTTCCCGGACTACCTCAACATCTACGCCGACCGCGGCAACATCGCGGTGCTGGAGCGCCGCGCGGCCTGGCGCGGGCACGAGCTCGAGGTGCGGGCGCTCGAGCCCGGCGACGAGCTGCAGGCGGGCGCGCACGACCTCTACTACGTCGGCGGCGGCCAGGACCGGGAGCAGGAGCTGGTCGCGCCTGCCCTTGCAGCGATGGGCGCCGCGCTCAAGGCGGCGGTCGCGGGCGGAGCCGCGGCTCTGGCCGTCTGCGGCGGCTATCAGCTCTTCGGGCGCTTCTACCGCGACCAGAGCGGCGACGAGCTGCCCGGCGCCGGCCTCCTGCCTCTCCACACCGTTGCGGGGGAGCGCCGCATGATCGGAGACGTGCTGCTGGAGTGCGAGCTCGAGCCAGGCCAACCGCGCTCGCTGGCGGGCTTCGAGAACCATGCGGGCCGCACGTACCTCGACAAGGGGGCCGTGCCGCTCGGCCGCGTGCTGGCCGGGTTCGGGAACGACGGCGCCAGCGGCCACGAGGGCTGCCGGGCCGGGCGGGTGATCGGCACGTACCTCCACGGCCCGCTTCTGCCCCGCAACCCCTGGCTGGCCGACTGGCTCCTCGCGCAGGCGCTTTCTCACCGCGCCGGCGAACCGGCGCGGCTCCAACCCCTCGAAGACGAACTGGAGGCCGAAGCCCACGCAGTCTCCGCAGCAAGAGCGAGATCGCGCGGTGGCCGTTTCTGAGACAAGTAACAGACTGTTACTTGAGGGGTTGAAGCGGTGGGCCTTCTCCCCCGCGGGTGTTCAAGCCGTTTTGCGGGCGGCAAGGGCTGTTCCAAGTAACAGACTGTTACTTGGTTACGGGACCCAGAGGGCGCCAAGGTAGACCGCTGGGTCGCCCGGCGTCCAGCGTTGGAGGAACCGCTGGATCGGCGGGTGCAGCACGACCTCGTCGAGCTCCTCGGGGCCGAACAGCCGGTGCCCGCGCACGGCGGCATCCTGCGAGGTGACCGTCTCGAGCGACCGGCCGGTCAGGTCGCCGGCGAAGATGATGTGGACGACGTGCTTCGCGGCGAAGCTGCGCACGGGCGCGATCGAATCGGCGATCGCCACCGGGCCCTCGACCGGAATCTCGTCTTCGATGCCGAGCTCCTCGAGCAGCTCGCGATGGAGCGCGTCCACGAGGCTCTCGCCCGAGTCGACGCCTCCGCCCGGGAGGAGCCAGTACTCACGCCCGCCCTTCTCGTGCCGGCAGAGGAGCAGGCTGGCCTGCCAGCGCAAGATCGCGGAGACACGGATGCGGGGCTCCATCATGTTCTCGAGGAGCCGAAGCCGCGCACGCCGCGCTCGCTCTCGGGGAGCTCCTCCACCTGGGCGAGCTCGACCTCGGGCACCAGTAGCACGACGAGCTGGGCGATCCGCATCCCGGGCTCGACCACGAACGGCTCGCGCGGATCCGTGTTGAGCAGGACGACCCGGAGCTCCCCGCGGTAGCCGGAATCGACGAGCCCGGGTGCGTTGACGACTGTGATCCCGTGCCGGGCCGCCAGCCCGGAGCGCGGCTGCACGAATCCCGCATAGCCCTCCGGGACGGCCACGGCCAGTCCCGTGCCGACGACCGCGCGCTCCCCCGGTCCGAGCTCGTGTCGCTCGCAGGCCGAGAGGTCGAGGCCCGCATCGCCCGCGTACGCACGTTCGGGCAGGACCGCGTCCTCGCGCAGGCGGCGAATCGGTAGCTCGATCACGCGCTCGACCGTGCCGGGGTCTCGTTCCCGCTCTCGCGCTCCTCGACGATGAGGTACGGGGCGAACCGCCGCACCTCGCGGCGCGGGAGGCGGGCGCGCACGAAGACCCCGTCAGCCCGGTCGGCACGCTCGTCCACCGGCGCGCCGAGCGCGTACAGCTCGGCCAGCTTTCCGCCTTCGTCGTACGGGATCAGCAGCCGCACGGGCTCGAAGCGCTCGCCGAACCGCTCGGCGATCCGGTGCCGCAGGTCGTCCAGGCCCTCGCCGGTGCGCGCGGAGACCTGGACGGCGTCGGGAAAGCGGTTGCCCAGGCGCTTGCGCTGCAGCGGGTCGGCTTCGTCGATCTTGTTCAGTACGAGCTCGATCGGCAGCTCGTTCGCCCCGATCTCGCCGAGCACAGCGTCCACAGCGCCCAGCATTTCGTCGAGCTCGGAGTCCGAGACCGAGGCGTCCGCGACGTGCAGGATGAGGTCGGCCACGAGCGTCTCCTCGAGCGTGGCTGCGAAGCCCTCGACCAGTTGGTGCGGCAGCCGGCGGATGAACCCGACGGTGTCGGTCACGAGGTAGCGCCGCCCCTCCTCCTCGAAACCACGTGTGGTCGGGTCGAGCGTCTCGAACAGCCGGTCGTTCACGGAGGCACCCGCGTCCGTGAGCGCATTTAGGAGCGTCGACTTGCCGACGTTGGTGTAGCCGGCGAGCGCGATCGTCGGCGTCTCCGAGCGGCGCCGGGACTTGCGCCGGGTCGAGCGCTGCTTGGCAAGCGTGCGCAGCCGCTGACGCAGGAGCGTCACCCGGCGGCGGGCGAGGCGGCGGTCGGTCTCGAGCTGGCTCTCGCCGGGGCCGCGCGTGCCGAGGCCGCCGCCCAGCCGCTCGAGGTGCTGCCAGAGGCCGCGCATGCGCGGGAGGTTGTACTCCAGCTGCGCGAGCTCGACCTGGAGCTTGCCTTCGGCGCTGACGGCATGCTGGGCGAAGATGTCGAGGATCAGCTGCGTGCGGTCGACCACCCGCGCCTGCAACGCGTCCTCTAGCTGGCGCTGCTGGGTCGGCGAGAGCTCGTCGTCCACGATCAGGGACTCCGCGCCGGACTGCGGGAACGCCTCCTTCAGCTCTGTCAGCTTCCCCTTGCCGATGTAGGTGCGCGGATCGGGCCGCCCACGCTGCTGCACCAGTTCGGCCACCGGCTCGACCCCGGCCGTGCGAGCGAGCTCCCGCAGCTCGGCCAGCTCGGCGCCGACGTCGGATCCCTTCGGCGGTGCGGCGAGGACGAACCCGCGCTCGGGCTCTGCGCCCGGAGCCGGGTCGGGCTGGCGGTTCGTCACGCTGTGATTATGCCGCTCCGCAGCGAGGACTCGATTCGGCGCACGGCCTCTTCGAGGCGGTCGTCGGGCACGGTGACGGAGATCCGGAAGAAGCCCTCGCCGCTCGGGCCGTACGCGGGGCCCGGCGAGACGAGCACCCCGGCCTGCTCGAGCACGAGCTCCGTGAAGGACTCGGAGGTGTGGCCTTCCGGCACGCGCACCCAGAAATAGGGCGTGGCCTTGGGCGACGTGACCTCGAGCCCAATCGCCGCGAGGCCCTCGGCGACCAGGTCACGCCGGCGGCGGTAGACCTCCGACATCTCGCGCGGGAAGTCATGTGCATCGGTCAGCGCGGCGATCGTCGCGCGCTGCACCGCCCCGAACATCCCCGAGTCGAGGTTCGTCTTGAGCTGCCGGTAGCGCTCGACCACCTCCGCATTCCCCGCGACGAGGCCGGAGCGCCAGCCGGTCATGTTCCAGCCCTTCGAGATCGAGAAAATCTCGACGCCGACCTCCTTTGCCCCCGGGGTCTCGAGGAAGCTCGGCGCGCGGTAGCCGTCGAAGCAGATCTCCGAGTAGGCGTTGTCGTGGACGACGACGAGCTCGTTGGCTCGGGCGAACTCGACGGCACGCTCGAAGTACCCCGGCCGCACGATCGCGCCGGTGGGGTTGTTCGGGTAGTTGAGGTAGAGCAGGTTGGCGCGGGCGGCGATCTCGTCCGGAATCGCCTCGAGATCGGGCAGGAAGCCGTTCGCCTCCTCGAGCGGGAGGTAATGGAGCTCGGCGCCCGCGAACAACGGCCCGGAGGTGTACGGCGGGTAGCCGGGATCCGGCGAGAGCGAAACGTCACCCGGGTCGAGCAGCGTCAGCGCGATGTGCCCGACCGCCTCTTTGCCGCCGAGGGCAGGGACGAGCTCTGAGCCGGGGTCGAGCTCGACGCCGAAGCGGTCGCGGTAGAAGCCGGCGGCTGCCTCGCGGAGCTCCTCCGAGCCGTGGTTGGTGGGGTATTGGTGGGTCGCCGCGTCACGCGCTCCCGCGATCAGCGCATCCACGACCGACTGCGGCGTCGGCAGGTCGGGGTCGCCGATCCCGAGGCTGATCACGTCGACGCCTTCACGCCGCTTCTCCGCGAGCTTGCGTTCCAGCTCAGCAAAGAGGTACGGGGGCACCGCGTCGAGCCGTTTCGCGAATCTCACAACGCGAACTCCTCGGCTAGCTCGACGAGGCAGATCTCCTCGGCCGGGCCTGTCAGGCGCGCCTCGCCGCCGGCGAGCTCGACCAGCAGGTCACCTCCTGCGAGGTGCACGGTCACCGGGCTCTCGCACCAGCCGTTGGCCACTGCGGCCGCGCTGGCGGCGACGGCGCTGGTGCCGGAGGAGAGCGTCTCCCCCGCGCCCCGCTCCCAGACGCCGACGGTGAGCTCGCTCGGATTGTCCACGCGGACGAGCTGGACGTTCGTCCGCTCCGGAAAGCGCTCGTGGGTCTCGATGAGCGGCCCGAGGCGCAGCAGCTCGGCGCGCTCCGGCTCGCGGCGGATGACGGCATGCGGATTGCCGACCGAGACGCGCGTCAGCTCGACCTGCTCGCCGCCAACCGGGATCGTCTCCGTCTCCCCCACCTCGACGGCGCCCACGTCCAGCTCGACCTCGGCGCCCGCGCCCATCCGGGCCGTCACTTCACGGGGACCGACCGTGATTCGCACCTCCCGCGCGCCGTTGCGCCTGGCGAGCCAGCGCGCGGCGATGCGCGTGCCGTTTCCGGAGAGCTCGGCGGTCGAGCCGTCCGGGTTCCAGATCACGACCTCGGCCCGGTCGCCGGCGGCCGAGACCACCTCGAGAATCCCGTCCGAGCCGACGCCGAAGTGGTAGTCGCAGATGCGCTTGACCTGCTCGGCGGTGAGCGGGGCCGCGAGCTCGTCCCGCTCCACGAGCAGGTAGTCGTTCCCGAGCCCGTGCCACTTCGAGAGCTTCATCCGGCGCCGGCGAGGCTACCAAGTATCTCGGTGGCAACCTCCGCTGTCGGCCGGTCGGCGCGCACCGGCACGAGCCTGGGGATCCGCCGCATCCACTTGCGCTGGTAGGCCGCATAGCGGCGCGTGCGCACGATCAGCGCCTCGATCGCCTCTTCCCGCGGAAGCTCTGCGACCTCGCGCAGGCCGAAGACGCTGCGCGCCGTGGCCGAGACCGGCCCCGCGAGCGCCCGCCGCACCTCCTCCTCGACCCCGCGTTCGAACATCCGGCGCGTGCGCGCCTCGATCCTGCGCAGCAGCTCGTCACGCGGAAGCTCGAGGCCGACGATCAGCGTCGGGTGCCGCGTGTGCTCGCCCCAGAGTCGGTCTTCACCGGGGCGCAGGCTCGACCCCGCCTCGGCCAGCTCGAGCGCGCGCACCACGCGGCGGCGGTCGTTCGCGTGCACGACCACGACGGCCGCGGGGTCGCGCGCGGCCAGGAGCGCGTGGGCCCGCTCCCCGCCGACCCGGTCGTAGAAACGCTCCAGCCGTTCACGCACGCCCGGGGCCGGCGGTGGCGGAAGCTCGAGCTGGCCCAGAGCTGCACGCAGGTAGAGACCGGTGCCGCCGACGACGATCGGTGTGCGTCCGCTCGCGAGGATCTCGTCGATCGCGGCGTGCGCAAGACGTTGATACCCCGCCACCGAGCCCTCGTCGCCGAGCTCGAGCACCCCCACGAGCCGGGTCGGAAACCCGGACTGGTTCGTCAGCAGCGGCAGCCCGCGGTAGACCTGCATCGCATCCGCGGAGACCAGCTCTGCCGGGATCCTGCGCGCCAGCTCCTCCGCGACGGCGCTCTTGCCCGACGCGGTCGGCCCGAAGATCGCTAGGACTTCAGGCGGCAGCGGCCTCGAGCTGCGCACCGCGAAGCGTCGTCGAGCTCGCGTCCTCGATGCGGACGCCGACGAGCTCTCCCGGGGCTGCGCTGCCCGTGAAGTTGACCGTCGTGTTGCGCCGCGTCCGTCCTCGCAGGATCGCGGCGTCGGTGCGGCTCGGCCCCTCGACGAGCACCTCCTCGACGCGGCCCACACGCTCGCGGTTGCGGGCGGCGGCAACGCGCTGGACCGATTCGACCAGGCGCTCGATCCGCTCCCGCTTGACCTCCTCCGGCACCTGATCGGGCATCGTCGCGGCCTCCGTGCCCTGCCGCGGCGAGTAGACGAACGTGAAGGCACCGTCGTAGCCGACCTCCTCGACCGCCGTCAGCGTCTCCTCGAAGTCCTGCTCGGTCTCGCCGGGGAAGCCGACGATCAGGTCGGTGGTGAGCGCGAGGTCCGGAATCGCGGCACGCAGCTCGTCCGCAAGGTGGAGGTAGCGCTCCCGCGAGTACGTGCGCCGCATCGCCTTCAGGATCCGCGTCGAGCCGGACTGGAGCGGCAGGTGCGCGTGCTCGCAAACCGACTCGCACTCGGCCATCGCCGCGATCACCGGCGCGCGGAAGTCCTTCGGGTGCGGGCTCGTGAAGCGGATGCGGCGGACGCCCTCGACCGCGTCGCAGGCGCGCAGGAGCTCCGCGAAGTCGCTCCCCACGTCGCGCCCGTAGGAGTTGACGTTCTGGCCGAGCAGCGTCACCTCGCGCACGCCTTCGCGGGCGAGGCCCGTCACCTCGGCGACGATCTCGCCCGGGCGCCGGCTCTGCTCGCGGCCGCGCACGGCCGGGACGATGCAGTAGGAGCACTTGGAGTTGCAGCCCATCGAGATCTGCACCCAGGCCTGGAAGTCGCGCTCCCGCCTCCTGGGGAGCCGCCCGGCGAAGCTCCGCTCGTCCAGCCCGAACGCGCCCGGGGCCACCCCGCTCCCGCCGGCGCCGAGCCATTCTCCGAGATGCGGAATCGAGCCGGGCCCAAAGGCCACGTCCACGTAGGGATAAAGAGTGAAGAGCCGGTCCCGCTGCGCCTCCGCGTAGCAGCCGCCGACGGCGATCACCTTGTCCGGGTCACGCTGCTTCAGCGCCCGCGCCTGGGCCAGGTGAGCCGCGAAGCGCTGGTCGGGCTTCTCGCGGATCGTGCAGGTGTTGAAGACGAGCACGTCCGCCTCCTCCCGCGCCGGCGCCTCGCCGAGCCCGAGCTCCTCGAGCATGCCCTTGATCCGCTCCGAGTCGTGGGCGTTCATCTGGCATCCGAAGGTCGTGACGTGGTAGCGCCGCACGGGTTCAGTCTAGGGCGAGGGGCTGGTTTGCGTGCTTCATTTCGCGATCTCGATCGCTCGAGACTCCCGGATCACGGTCACCTTGATCTGACCCGGGTACTCGAGCTGGTCCTCGATCTCGCGCGCGATCTCATGCGACAGGAGGACGGCGCCGTCATCGTCGATTTCCTTCGGCCGGACGATCACGCGGATCTCGCGGCCGGCCTGGAGCGCATAGACCTTCTCGACGCCCACGTGGCGTGACGCGACCTCCTCGAGGGCTTCGAGCCGCTTGATGTAGTGCTCGAGGCTCTCGCCGCGCGCGCCGGGCCGTGACGCCGAGATCGCGTCGGCGGCGATCAGGAGGACGGCCTCGACGGTCTGCGGCTCGATCTCGTAGTGGTGGGCCTGGATCGCATGGACGACCGCAGGGGACTCGCCGTACCTGCGGGCGTACTGGGCTGAGAGGGTCGCGTGCGAGCCCTCGACCTCGTGCGTCAGCGCCTTGCCGAGATCGTGCAACAGGGCTGCGCGCCGCGCCGTCTTGACGCTCGCTTCGAGCTCGGCGGCCATGATCCCGGCGAGGTGGACGACCTCGAGCGTGTGCTTGAGCACGTTCTGGCCGTAGCTCGTGCGGAAGCGCAGGCGGCCCAGGATCTTCACCAGCTCCTCGTGGAAGTCGCCGCAGTTCGCCTCGAAGACCGCCTGCTCGCCGGCCTGGCGGATGTGCTCCTCGATCTCGGACTTCGACTGGTAGTACATCTCCTCGATGCGCGCCGGATGGATGCGACCGTCCTCGATCAACTTCGCCAGGGTCAGCTTCGCGACCTCGCGCCGGATCCCGTCGAAGGAGGAGAGCACGACTGCCTGCGGCGTGTCGTCGATGATCACGTCCACGCCGGTCAGGTGCTCGAGGGCGCGGATGTTGCGGCCCTCACGGCCGATGATCCGGCCCTTCATCTCGTCGGACGGGAGCTCGATCAACGACACGGTCGTCTCCGAGGCGTGGTTCGCAGCCACGCGCTGGAGTGCGTCCGCGACGAGGTTTCGCGCCCGGCGCTTTGCCTCGGCGCGCGCCTCCTCCTCGGCCTGGCGCACCCGTCGCGCGAGCTCGTGCCGGATCAATTCCTCGGAGCGCGCGAGTAAGTGCGTCTTGGCCTCGTTGACGGTCATTCCGGAGATCCGCTCGAGCTCGGTCAGCTCCGAGTCGCGCGCCTCCTTCAGCTCGTCCTGGAGCTGCTTCGTGTGCACCTCGCGGTCGGTGACGCCTTGCTCCCGCCGCGTCAGCTCGGTGAGCTTCCGGTCGATGTCCTCCTCCTTGGCGACGACGCGCTCCTCGAGGGCGAGCATCTCCGTGCGGCGCCCTGCGACTTCTTGCTCGATCTCGGCCCGAAGCCGGATCGACTCTTCACGCGCTTCGATCTGGGCTTCGCGTCGAAGCGCATCGGCTTCCCGCTTCGCCTCGGTGACGAGCAGCTGACGGGTGCGGCGCGCGGCCGCGAGGCGAGATCCTGCGAACGCGTAGAGGGAAAGGAAGGCAAGGCCGGCTCCGGCTGCGAGCCCCACCACTATCCCGATAACGACGACCATGCGCGCTCCCTATCTCGGGCCGGGCTGTTGGCCGGCCGGGAACCGGTTGTCCGCGCCGAAACGCGGTGCTCATCCAGCACCGCTGCATCGGGACATGCTCGAATCGGGGGTCGGCAAGGCGCGCGTGCCTTGCCGTGGCGGATCAGCTCACCGCCGCTGCCGTTTGGCCTCCCTCGCGCTCGTCGTGGTTGGTATCAAGGTCTCGATCCGATTCGGAAACTCGTTAGATGCAGGCAAAATGTCAGATGAAGCCTGCGTATCCTAGCGGTGCTCAGACCTCGCGCGCAACGGCCGCCTCGATTGCGTCCTCGGCGAAGCCCCGTCGAGCCAGCAGTTGGGCCGTCGCATGACCGCCGCCGCGCCGCGCAATGAGCCGCTCGGCCCGCTCGCGCTCGGGGTCGAGCGAGGTTAGCGCGGCCTCGATCTCATCCGCTGCGAGCCCCTGCTGCTCGAGGTCGTAGCGGATCGCGGCGTCGCCTTTTCCCCGCTCGGCGAGCGATCCGGCGCGGGAGACCGCGAACCGGCCGTCATTCACGAGCCCCGCCCGCAACAGGGCTCCAAGAGCGTCCTCGGCCTCGACGGGATCGACACCCGCGCGCCGCAACCGCTCGCGCAGACCGCGCTCCGAGAAGTCGCGCCTGGCGAGCGCCCGGGTTGCAACAGCGAGGGCGCTCTCCGGCTCCCTAGCCACCTAGGCCTTCGAGGCGACCTCTTTCGGCGCCTCGGCCGGCTCGGTCTCGATCTCGGCCTCTGCCTCCGGCTCGGGCACGGCCTCGAGAGGCGGCCTGCCATCGGCCTGCTCGGCCGCGGTCGCCGCCAGCAACCTCGCAGAGATGACCTGGTCGGGCCCCGCGAGCGCCTGGAGCCGCTCGAGGATCTGGTGCGAGACGTCCGGGTGCTCACGCAGGAACGCCGTCGCGTTCTGGCGGCCCTGGCCCAGCCGCTCGTCCTCGAAGCTGAGGTGGGAACCGGACTTCTGCACCACCTTCTTCTCGATCGCAGTGTCGAGGACCGATCCCTCCCAGGAGATCCCGGTGCCGTAGATGATGTCGAACTCGGCCTGCTTGAACGGCGGCGCGACCTTGTTCTTGACCACCTTCACGCGCACACGATTGCCAAACGCCTCGACGCCGTCCTTGAGCGTCTCGATCCGCCGGATGTCGAGCCTGATCGAGGCGTAGAACTTGAGCGCGCGCCCGCCCGGAGTCGTCTCCGGGCTGCCGAACATGACGCCGATCTTCTCGCGCAGCTGGTTCGTGAACAGGCAGATCGTGTCCGTTCGGTTGAGCGTGCCGGCGAGCTTCCGCAGCGCCTGGCTCATCAACCGCGCCTGGAGGCCGACGTGCGAGTCGCCCATCTCCCCTTCGATCTCGGCCTTCGGCGTCAGCGCCGCGACCGAGTCGACCGCGACCACGTCGAGGGCGCCGGAGCGGATCAGCAGCTCCGCGATCTCGAGCGCCTGCTCGCCGGTGTCGGGCTGCGAGACCAGGAGGTCATCGATGTTGACGCCGATCCGCTTCGCGTACGCGGGGTCCATCGCGTGCTCGGCGTCGATGAACGCGCAGATGCCGCCGCGCCGCTGGGCCTCCGCGATCACGTGGTAGACGAGCGTCGTCTTCCCGGAGGACTCCGGGCCGAAGACCTCGATGATGCGCCCACGCGGCAGCCCGCCGATCCCCAGTGCGAGGTCGAGCGCGAGCGAGCCGGTCGAAATGGCGCCGATCGCGACCTGGGCCTGGTCGTTCATGCGCATCACCGAGCCCTTGCCGAACTGGCGCTCGATCTGGCCGAGCGCGGTGTCGAGAGCCTGCTCGCGGTCCACCGTCATCTACCTCCCACTCCCATGGATTCGAGGACTTCGTATTGCGCCCCGCTGGGGCGTAGTCGAGACAGGAAAGCAGCCGCGTCGGACGGCATGAACGGTTCCAGGTCCGGCAGAACCGGCCGCAGCCCCGGACGCTTCCGGAAGCGCAGCACCGTCACGTGCGGGAGCCATTTCCGCCGCTCGGGCTCGTAGACGCCGAGGGCGGCAAGCCGCCCCTGGAGATCGGTTGCGAGCGCCGCCGCGCGGCCGTCCGCGTCGTTGAAGGTGAGCATGCCAACGCTCCGGGTCTCGCGGTACCCGCGCAAGGAGAGAAGCGGCGGCTCCGCGCGTGCGGCCGCCTCGCGCAGGGTGCCGAGGATGGCGTCGAGCTCCTCCACCGGCCGGTGGCCGAGGAACGCAAGCGTGAGGTGCAGGTGCTCGGACGGAAGCGGCCTAACCTCGGGCATGCCGGCCAAGGCCTCGCGCTGCCACGCGGTGACGTGCTCAGCCGTCTCGTGCGGCAGGCGCAGGGCGCAGAAGAGCCGAAGTCGCTCACTGCCCTCGACGCTAGCAGGAAGGCTCACGTGTCTTCGTGACGACTTCGTGCCAGAAGCGTGCGCACGAGGTGGAGCGCGGCGACCGCCGCCCTTTGCCGGATCGCCTCACGCTCCCCCGGGAGGTTGAGCTCCCGCGCGAGGCTTCCGTCCGGGCCCCCGGCGTACAGGTAGACCAGCCCGACCGGCTTCTCCGCGGTGCCGCCCCCCGGGCCGGCGACGCCGGTCACCGCGACGGCTACGTCGGCGTGGAGCCGCTCTCGGGCCCCTACCGCCATCGCCGCCGCGACTTCCGCGGACACCGCCCCGTAGCGCTCCAACAGCCTCTCGGGCACCCCGAGCTCCGCGGCCTTGACCGCGTCGGCGTACGCGACCACGGCGCCGAGGAAGACGTCACTCGAGCCCGGCACGGAGGTCAGCCGCGCCGCCACGAGCCCGCCAGTGCACGATTCCGCGGTCGCGAGGGTCAAGCCCCCAGCGCGGCAGGCCTCGAGCACGAGCGCCTCCACCGGCCGTCCGTCCTCGGTGAAGAGGTGCTTGCCCGCGCGCTCCCTCAGGCTCGCCGCCAGCTCCTCCGCCCGCTCCTCGGCTCCTGCCTGGACGATCAGATCCACGTGGATCTCGAACTCCCGGGCGCAGATCGTCGCCGAGACGCCGTCGCCCTCTCCCCCCGCCTCCTGCAACGCCCGTGCGATCTCGGACTCGCTGGAGCCGTAGAAGCGCAGCACGCGCCGCTGCGGCGGTTGCGCCCGTTCGAGCACACGCCGCACCGGGTCGGAATCCAGCGCCCGAGGCCAGAGGCGCTTGAGCTCGGACGGCGGCCCCGGCAGCACCACGACCGGGCCGTTCCCACCCTCGACCACGAGCCCCGGCGCGGTGCCTGCCAGGCCGAGCACGAGCGCGCCCTCGGGCACCGTCGCCTGCTTGCGCACCCCGGCCGCGAAGTCCGCATACGGCCGCCGGAGACGCTCCGCGATCCGGCGCGAGACGTCCTCGATCTCCGACTCGAGCCCGGGCTCCACGACAAGCTCGCGGCCCGCGGCTCTGGCGACCACCTCGACGGTGCGGTCGTCGTGGGTCGGGCCCAGCCCGCCCGTGACGAGGCAGAGATCCGCTTCGAGCCCCTCGCGGAGTGCCGCCTCGAGCTCGGCCGGATCGTCGCCGACGATCGCGATTCGCACCGGCTCGACGCCGAACCGCAGCAGCTCCTGCGCCAGGAACGGCCCGTTCAGATCGGTCCGGTCGCCGCGGACGAGCTCGCTGCCGGTGACGACGACGAACCCGCGGAGGCGCCTCAAGCGGCCCGGGTGAAGCCTCGCGGCGTGAAGACGTAGGTGCCGCCGCGGGTGATGCTGATCGCCCTGCCGTTCAGCGCGATGCTGAGGTTGCCTGGGTTGCCGAGATTGATCCAGAGGTGTGGCACCAACCAGCGCTGAGCCTGACCGAGCTCGAGCGTGCCGGTGAAGAGCGACTTCGGTGCGTTCTGCGAGCGGCGCACGTCCATCCACGAGTTGCCGTGCGTCGCGTGCAGGTAGAGCCGGAGCGTCGCGACCTTCGCAGGCTTAGTGGCTTTCTTCTGCGCTGGGTGATCGGCCGGGTTCGAGGTCGAGGTCGTGCCCGGCAGGTTCGGGATCGGCTGCGTGCCCGTGTCGCTGAACTTCCAGGCCGCGATCACGAGCGCGAAGAGCGCGCCGATCCCGGCGAGCGCGAACAGCACGCCGCGGTTCTCGAGTCTGCGGTGCTGCTGGCGGCGCACGTTCGAGGTACGGCGCGACACGACCGGCTCTCGATGCTCCTCCTCCCCCGCGCTGAAGCGCGAGTTGTACTCGTCCACGTAGAGCTGCCCGTCGAGCCCGAGGTAGTCCGCGTAGGTGCGCAGGAAGCCCTTGACGTAGGTCTGAGCAGGGAGCGTGTCGAAGCTCTCCTCCTCGAGGGCTCGCAGGTAGCGGGCCCTGATCTTCGTCGCCTGCTCGAGCTCACCGAACTCGAGCTGCTGGCGGAAACGGGCCTCGCGCAGGCTGTTGCCGATCTCGAACACGTGACGATTGTAGTGCCGATTCGGATTTAACCGAAGAGGTTGAGCAAGCCGTAGAAACCGAGCGCCAGGGCCGCGGTGAGGCCCACGAAGAGCGAGATTGCGCCGAGTAGGCGCCCCACGCGGGCGGTTGCCTCGCCGCCCACGCGCCCGATCGAGCGCTCGACGTTGCGGCGAGCTCGGCGAGCGAGCGCGACCGCGGTCGCGCCGACGAGCGCCGAGCCGCAGGTCGCCGCGGTCGCCTGGATCAGCGTTACCTGGCCGAGCTTGCGCGCCGCCAGGAAGCCGAGCGGCGGGATCGCGAGCCCAACGAGCGCGAGCAGGACCGATCCCCTCGCTGCGTCGTTGCGCCCGCGGGAGCTACTGCTTCTTGTAAGGCCGTCCAACAGCGGCGGGCGGAATCGAGCGGCCGATCACGCCCGCGACCGCGATCAAGGTGAGGATGTACGGCAACGTTTGAAAGAGCACGGGCCAGGCCGCCGACTGCGAGGTCGAGAGGTCCGGCAGCCGCTGCGCGAGCGCGCTCGAGAAGCCGAACAGCACGCACGCCGCGAACGCGCCGAACGGGCGCCAGCTCCCGAAGATCAGGGCCGCGAGAGCGATGAACCCTCGCCCGGCGGTCATGTTTTCCGTGAAAGAGTTCACGAACCCGAGCGAGAGGAAGACGCCACCCATCGCGGCGAGGACTCCCGACAGCGTCACTGACGCGTATCTGATCCTGTAGACCGAGATGCCCACCGTCTCGGCAGCCCGGGGGTGCTCGCCCACCGAGCGAATCCGGAGGCCGACCGTCGTCTTGAACATCACGACGTAGGCGACCGGCAGCAAGAGGAGAGCGAGCCAGACCATCAGGTTCAGCGACCCGAAAGCCTCCGCGAGGAACTGCCCCAGACCGTGCGGGGGGATCTTGTCGAGCCAGCCGATGTTGACGTCCGGGACTGCCGGGAGGTCGTTCGGCGTCCCTTCGTTCCCATAGACGTCGTTGTAGACGTAGCCCGTGATGCCCAGAGCGAGGAAGTTCACCGCGGTCCCGCTCACGATCTGATCGGCCCGTAGGTGGATCGCGAAGAACGCGTGCACGAGGGCGAGCAGGCCTCCCGCGGCCATCCCGATCGCCACCCCGGCGACCCACGATCCGGCCTTATCCGCTCCGTAGACGCCGAAGAACGCGCCCATCAGCATCATCCCCTCGAGCCCGATGTTCACGACGCCGCTGCGCTCTGAGAACATCCCGCCGATCGCGGCGAACGTGAGCGGGGTCGCGAAGCGAAGGGTCGCGGCGGCCAGTGTCGACCAGACGAAGACATCGCCGAGGTTCGACGGCGTGGCTCGCATGACCAAAAAGGCGCCGCCGATCCCGATCAGCCCGCTGACGACAGCGCCCCCGCCCACCTTGCGCTCGCCGCGGGAGAACGACCAAATGCCTGCTCCGATGGCCAGGATCCCGATCGCAACCGGCACAGGCGTCGTGCGCACCGTCTCGGGAGGCAGGGCGAGCCAGAAGGCGAGCGCGCCCAGGCCGATTCCCAGAATGCCCACGGCCCGGGCGGACGAGACCCGCTCCGCCACTCTCTGCACCGCTTCCGCCCCCGCCGTCATCTCTCCCCTCGACGCCTGAACGGCAGCTTCCCGCGAACCTGCCAGAGGTAGAGGATGAGCAGGTCGGCGCCGACGAAGAGCACGACGAGCCCCTGGATGATCCGGGTCAGGTTGCTGGCCAGCTCGGGCTGGAAGATCGACGGGTCGAGGTTTCGGGTCGATGTGCCGGTCAGCAACGCGCCGAAGAGAAGCGACGAGAAGAAGATCCCGATCGCGCTGTTGCGTCCGAGCAAGGCGACGGCGATCCCGATGAAGCCGATCTGGACGCTCTGAACCTCGGTCAGGTCGAGGTTGTACTCCCAGCCGAGGATGTCGATCGAGCCGGCGAGCCCGGCGAACGCGCCGGAGATCGCCATGGCCAGGAAGTAGTTCCGGGGAACGCTGATGCCGCCGTACCGGGCGGCCTCGGCGTTGAAGCCCACCGCGCGAACCTGGTAGCCGAGGGTTGTTCGGTTCAGCACGATCCAGTAGACGACCAGCGCTCCGAACGCGATGAGGATGCCGATGTGCAACCCCTGCAGGAGCGGGTTGCCCCAGAAGATCGGGAGGTGCGAGCTCTCCGCGATCGGGCGCGTGACCGGCGCCGAGATCTGCCGCGGATCCTGCATGGGACCCCCGAAGCCGACCAGGTAGCTCCCGATCCAGAGCGCGATCCAGTTGAGCATGATGGTCGTGATCACCTCGTGGGCGCCCACGGTCGCCTTCAGGAGCCCCGCGATGCCCGCCCAGAGCGCGCCTGCGACGGTGGCGGCGGCCATGACGAGGACGATGTGCAGGGGGCGGGGCATCCCGGCGAACCAGATCCCGAACTGAACGCCGACCACGGCCCCAACGGTGAACTGGCCGTTGCCGCCGATGTTGAAGAGCCCGCACCTGAACGCGAACGCAACCGCGAGCCCGGTCAGGATCAACGGCGTGACGATGATTAGCGTCTGCTGCAGGTTGTTGGCCGCGACCGAGCCCGTGTCCCAGGGGAACCAGAGCCGCGAGTCGGTGAACGGAATGCCGATCGAGTCCGAGCCGACGTGGAAGAACCAGTTGAGCCCGGTGCCGTCGAAGATCGCGCGGTAGGTCGAGAGGGGATTCTTGTGCGTGGTGACGAGGATCACGAGCCCGCCGATGAAGAAGGCGACCACCGCGGTCAGCAGCGGGGTGATGATGCCGCCCGCCCGCTGGTAGAAGGCGAGGCGCGCGGCGACGCTCGGGATCGTTTCCGGACTCGAAGCCGGCGGCGGAGGGGTCGCCTTCTCGCTCACGCTGCCTCCTCCCCGCCCCCGCGTCCGCCGGTCATGGCGATCCCGAGCTCTTCCTCCGTGACGTCGGGACCGTACTCGGCGACGATCTGGCCTTCGTAGATCACGAGGATCCGATCCGCGAGCGAGACCACCTCTTCCAGCTCGAGCGAGATCAGAAGCACCGCCTCTCCCCCGTCGCGGGCTTCGATCAGGCGACGGTGGACGAACTCGATCGCGCCGACGTCGAGCCCGCGGGTCGGTTGGGCAGCGAGCAGGACGCGTGGGTTTCGAGCGATCTCACGGGCGAGCACGACCTTTTGCTGGTTGCCGCCCGATAGCCCGGCCACCCGCGCCTGGGGACCGCCGCCGCGCACGTCGAACTGCCGCACGAGAGTCGCGGCCCACTCAGCCACGCGGCGCGGGAAATACCAGCCGAAGCGCGAGTTCGGCTCCTTGTCGTAATCGTGCAGGATCAGGTTCTCCGCGAGCGTGAACTCGAGCACGAGACCGCGCCGCTGGCGGTCTTCCGGGATGTGGCCGAGCCCCTCGTCGAGGATCGTCCTCGGTTTCGCGCCGCTCACATTCCGTTCGCCGAGAAGCACCCGGCCGCCCACCGGATTGCGCAGGCCGCTGATCGCATCTATCAGCTCCGATTGTCCGTTTCCGTCCACACCCGCTAGTCCGACGACCTCGCCGCTCCGCACTTCGAAGGAGACACCGCGGACGGCCTCGAGCCCTCGGTCGTCCAGCACGCGCAGAGCCTCGACGCGCAAGCGGGGCTCAGCGGGATCGGCAGAAGTCTTTTCGACCCGGAGCAGCACCTCGCGGCCGACCATCATCCGCGCAAGGCTTTCCTCGGTCGACCCTTCACGCGGAACGGTGTCGATCATCTTGCCGCGCCGTAGGACGGTGATCCGGTCAGCGATCTCGAGCACCTCGTGCAGCTTGTGGCTGATGAAGACGATCGAGAGGCCGTCGTCGGTGAGCCGCTTCAGGATCTCGAACAGCTCATGCGCCTCCTGTGGTGTGAGGACCGCGGTCGGCTCGTCCAGGATGAGGATCTCCGCGTCCCGGTAAAGGGCCTTGAGGATCTCCACTCGCTGCTGCTGGCCAACGCCGATGTCCTCGACGCGTGCATCCGGATCGATCGCGAAGTTGAACTGCTGCGAGAGCTCGGCCACCCGCTTCCGGGCCTCGGCGTAGTTGAGCAGCAAGCCCGCGCGGGCCGGCTCGTTGGCGAGCACGATGTTCTCGGCGACCGTCATCACCGGGATGAGCATGAAGTGCTGGTGCACCATCCCAATGCCGCGCTCAATCGCGTCCTTCGGCGAGCTCATCCGGACCGGCTCGCCGTTGATCAGGATCTGCCCCTCGTCCGGGTGGTAGAGCCCGTAGAGGATGTTCATCAAGGTCGACTTGCCGGCGCCGTTCTCACCGAGCAGCGCATGCACCTCGCCGCGGCGCAGGTCGAAGTCCACGTGGTCGTTGGCGACGACCCCTGGGAAACGCTTGGTGATGCCGCGGAGCTCGAGAACCGAACGGTCGTCGACCATGCGCGGGTAATCCTAGGGGGCGAACCGAGGTCCGCCCCCTAGAACCGTTCGAGCTCGCTAACTGGAGGGCGGAACGATCTTGCCCTGAGCGATCAGCTTCTGGATCGCGTTCACCTTGGCGGTGAGGAAGAGCCGGTCTGCCTTGGAGAGCTTCGTGCTGAGCTTCCCGTAGCCGACGCCACCGTTCTTGACGCCGAACGTGACGTCCTTGCCGCCCTTGAAGCCTCTCGGATTGGCCTTGTAGGCCTGGATCGTCTTGTAGACCGCGACGTCGACCTTCTTGGTAGCGCTGGTCAGGATGTGCGGACCGAGGAAGGACTGGTCGGCGTCGACGCCGATGCCCCAGACCTTCTTCTGCTTGGCGGCGCTGAGCCCGCCGAGGCCGCACTGACCCGCTGCCTCGAAGACCACGCCGGCACCCTTCGCGATCTCGTTGAGAGTCGTCTCCTTGCACTTCGCCTGGTCGGAGAAGGTCGGATCGTTCGCGTAGACGAGGTCCACCTTGACGTTCTTGTTGGCCTTCTTCGCGCCGGCCCGGAACCCGGCCAGGAAGTGGACAATTGCCGGGACCTTGTTCGCCCCGATCGCGGCAACACGCTGCTTGCCCTTGTACGGATGGCGCTTGATCTGCAGGCCCGCGATGTAGCCGACCAGGTAGCCGGCCTCCTGCTCCTTGAAGACCACTCCGCGCAGGTTGGGAATGTTCGCCCCGCTGTTCTCGGGCACAGCCTCGACCGGAACGTCGATACCCACGAACTTGCGCGACGGGAACGCCTTCGCGACCGGGCCGATCGAGTCGAACATGAGGAATCCGGTGCCGAAGACGAGACCGTAGCCCGTCTGAGCCGCGGCAGTCAGGTTCGGCTTCCGGTCACTGGCGCTATTAGTGATGAAGACGCGTGTGTCGACGCCCAGCTTCGCCTTGGCGCGCTGAAGCCCGAGGTACGCGAGATGGTTGAAGCCTTTGTCGTTGAGACCGCCGATGTCTGTCACGACGGCGACTTTGACGGTGGCCTGCGGTTTCGCGGGCGCTGCCCGGCCGATGCCGGCAACGGCTGCGATCGCTACGGCCAAGACGCTTACAAGCGCTGCCAGCGCAAGCGTCATCCACGTGTTTCTCTTCACTTCATGCCTCCCCGGTTGGAATCCAAAGTTGATGCTAAGCCGCGACCCCTGTGTGCGGCAAGGGCTAAGACGCACGTTCGGGTCGTTGGTTAGCCTGAGGCGCGGTCGAGCTCTGCCTCTCCGACCAGCACACGACGAGGCTTCGAGCCCTCGTAGCCGGAGATGATCCCGCGGCGCTCCAGCATGTCGATCAGGCGACCCGCCCGGGTGTAGCCGACCCGCAACCGGCGCTGGATGAGGGAAACGGAGGCGGTCTGGGTCTGAACGACGATCTCGATCGCCTTGTCCAGCAGCGGGTCCTCGTCGGGATCGAACTCTTCCGGCTCCGCCCCGTCTTCACCTGTCGCACCATCAGGCGCCTCGAGGAGACTTTCGTCGAGCTCCTGCTCGCGCTGGCCCTTGCACTGCTCGACCACGAGCGCGATCTCCTCCTCGCTCACATAGGCGCCCTGGAGCCGCTGCAGGCGCGAGGTGCCGAGCGGCTTGAAGAGCATGTCGCCCTGCCCGAGCAGGCTCTCGGCGCCGGCCTGGTCGAGGATCACGCGCGAGTCGGTCTGGCTCGAGACGGCGAAGGCGATCCGGCTGGGCACGTTCGCCTTGATCATCCCGGTGATCACGTCCACCGAAGGCCGCTGGGTGGCGAGCACGAGGTGGATCCCCACGGCGCGCGACTTCTGCGCGAGCCGGATGACCGCGTCCTCCACCTCCTGCGGCGAGATCATCATCAGGTCGGCGAGCTCGTCGATCACGACGAGCAGGTACGGCAGCGAGGGCTCGCCGCGGGAGCGGAAGGCTCGGTTGGCCTCGGGCAGGCTGCGGGCGCGGACGGCGGAGAGGCGCTCGTAGCGGCGCTCCATCTCCGCGACCACGTTGCGCAGCACGGCCGCCGCCTCCTTCGGGCTCGAGACGACCGGTGTGAGCAGGTGCGGGATCGACTCGTAGTAGCCGAGCTCGATCCGCTTGGGGTCGATCAGGATCATCCGCACGTCGTCCGGGGTGGCGCGCAGGAGTGTCGAGGTGATGATCGTGTTGATGCAGCCCGACTTGCCCGAGCCGGTCGTGCCCGCGATCAGGATGTGCGGCATGCGCGCGAGGTCGGCCCAGACAGCCTGGCCCGAGATGTCCTTGCCGAGCCAGACCGAGAGCGGGCTCGAGGTCGGCGGCAGGTCCTCGTAGATGTCGCCGAGTGTGACGAGGTTCGGGCTCGTGTTCGGCAGCTCGACGCCCACGGCCTGCTTCCCGGGGATCGGCGCGAGGATCCGGATCTCCGTCGTCGCGAGCGCGTAGGAGAGGTCGTCCTTGAGCCCCGCGACCTTGGAGACCTTCGTGCCCGGCGCGAGCTGGAGCTCGTAGCGGGTCACGCGCGGGCCGGAGATCTGGCCGATCACAGTCGCATCCACCCCGAAGTTGGCCAGCGTCTGCACGAGCGCCTCGGCGACGCGGGCGCTGTGGTCTGCGTCGGGGCCCGCGCCGGGCTTGGAGCGGCGCAGGAGCTCGCGGTCGGGCAGCCGGTAGTCCGCGGCGGGAGCTGCGCCGTTCTCGAACAGCGTGGCCTGCTCCTGCTCGAACTGCTCCTCGACGAGGAGCGGCGCATGCTCGCCCTCGGAGACGAGCTCGGGAAACTCGTGCACGACGTCGACCGGCGGCGCCTGCGGCTTCAGCATCGGGGCGTCGCCCTCGATCACGCGCAGGGGAGGCGCGGCTGCCTCGGGCCAACGCTCGATGGAGCGGCGCGCGGCGCGGTGCACGGCGCGCCCGGAATCGCGGAGCATCGCCCCCGCCGAGGCGCCTGTCACGAGCAGCCCGCCGGCGAGCAGTGTCAGGACGCCGACGATCGCGACGCCGGTTCCTCCGAGCGCGAGCGCCAGCCCGCCGCCGAGCAAGCTGCCGATGTAGCCGCCATCGTCCTGGCCGAGTGTGAGCATCAGGCCGAAGGCGAGCACGGCCAGGCCGGTGCGGAAGGGCCGGACGTCCACCAGGTCGCTGCGGGTGACCATCAGAGCGCCGACGATCGCGAGCGCGGCGGGCAGGCCCCAGGCGGCGCCGCCGATGACCGCGCCGAGCCCGTCGGCGATCCAAAGGCCGACGTAGCCCCCGTTCCAGCCCGCCCAGATCACCGAGCCGAGAAAGATCCCCAGGGCAACGAGGCCGAGCCCGATCAGCTCAGGGTGCTGGTGCCCGTGCCCTTTGCGCTCGCGCTTCTTGCGCTTCACGCGCGCGGGCACGCGCGGCTTCAGGGTGCGTCTCTTCCGACGGCGCGCCATCGTGCGCTGCTTCGACGCCCGGTGGGGCTTTCCCTTTGCCGGGCCCTAGGTGTGGATCAGGTCGCGGCAGAGCACGATGCTGCGCCCCACGTCACGGGCGGAGATGTAGTACGGGCCGCCCGAAGCTGGGGTCTTCACGCCGGTCGGATCGACCGGCGTCCTCATCGAGATCGCCTGGAAGAAGGGCATCGAGACGATCGACGCGAAGTCGGGCCGCGCCCGCTTCAGCGAGATCACGAGCGTCAGCTTGCCGACCGTGCGAACCGACGCGAGGTCGGAGAGGAACGCCGCGGCCGGCGAGTTCATCCTCGGATTGGCGGCTCGCTGGAAGGCGAACTGGAAGTTCCTCGCCGTCACCCGCTCGCCGTTGCTCAGCCTCTGCCCCGGCCGGATGTGGAAGGTGTAGCGCTTCCCGCCCGCCGAAACCAGCGGAAACGACGTCGCGGCCTCGGGGAACAGCTGCGCCTTCGTCTCTTTCCAGTTCAGCAGCTTGACGCGGTGGCGTACTCGATCTGCCAGCCCGTCCCCTCGTACTCGAGCGATGGATCCGTGTACTGCACGTCCGTGGTCGAGAGATTGACCCTCAGCGTGCCGCCGGCCTTCGCGGCGGGCGCGCTGTGCGCCGGCCTGGCCAGCGCGGCGGCCAGCAACAGCAGCGTGCCGGCGACCACCAGGATCGCCGAGAAGAGGATTCGCCTCGGCGAATGTGACCTGCCGTCCATGGAGCTCCTTTCAGGACCGCGAGGCGGCCCGCACGTTGACGAGTGTCGGGAGCTATGACGCCGTCAACGCGGCGGAGCTTGATCGAGAAATTGCAGCGCGGATTAGCGGTTCTTCTTGAGCTTCGCCTGCTGGCGGCGCTGCTGGCGGTTCATCGGCTCGGGGATCGCGCCCTGCTGGCCGGCGGCGTCGAGCCAGGCCTGGCGCTCGGCGGCGCTGAGCCGCGAGAGGGCGGCCCGGGCGCGCTGCGGGTCGTGCTGGACGCCGCTGCGCTCCAGCTTGGAGATCGCGCTCGCGAGCTCCGGGTTCTGCTTCTCGAGCGACGCTTTCGACGCCTTCTGTAGGTAGCGCTTGAGGATCGGCACCTTCATCATCGCCTGGCCGATCGGCCTGACGTAGCGCCCGCCCTGCACTCGCGCGAGGAGGTTCAGGACGATCAGCAGGAAGAGCAGGCCCCCGAGGATGTAAACGGGGATCAGGTAGGTCCAGATCGCAGCCATCACGCCTTTAGGCTACTCACTCGAAGAGCCAGATGTCTCTGCTTCCAAGACGCTGCGTCGGACGGCCGCCCGGGCAAAGCCCGCGCGGCCTCCATGGTCGGCGCCGCCCAGTCGGCGCCTCAGCCTAGCTTCGCGAGCCGCTCGAGCAAGAGGTCGAGGAACGCAGCGGAGTCGATCCCGACGGCGACGCTCGCGTTCGGCTCCAGACCGGTGCGGCGCCAGACGTCCACGACGGTGCGCCCGCGGCAGAGCGACGACTCGCAGTCCACCTGGACGTTGCGGCGCTCCAGCTCGAGCAGCTCGGGGCGGATCACCTGGGCGACCGCGACCGCATCGTGCACCGGCGAGCCGTCGAAGCCGTAGATCTCCCGGTGGAAGACGCCGTAGAAGTCGAGCAGCTCGGCGACGAAACGACCGACCCGGCCGGCGCTGCGCAGCTGCTCCGCATGTGCTCGGCTCAGCAGCGCCTGGTGGGTCACGTCGAGGCCGACCATCGTCACATCCAGGCCGCTGGAGAAGACCCGCGCAGCCGCTTCGGGGTCGGCCCAGATGTTGAACTCGGCTGCGGGAGTGACATTGCCCTCGGCAATCGCGCCGCCCATCAGCACGAGCCGCTCCGGCTCCGCCCCGGGATGACGCGCGAGCAGCAGCGCGACGTTCGTGAGCGGGCCGGTGGCGACGAGCGTCGTTCCGGCAAGGCGCTCGGCGAGGAAGTCGACCGCGTGGTCGTTCAGCGGTGCTGCCTGCGGCGTCAGGAGGTCCGGGCCGTCGAGCCCCGTCTCGCCGTGCACGTTGGCCGCGACGGAGCGCTCGCGCACGAGCGGACGGTCGGCGCCGCGTGCGACCGGCACCTCTCCCCTGCCCGCGAGCTCCAGCACGCGGATTGCATTCGCGGTCGTCTTGTCCAGCGTCTGGTTGCCGGCGACCGTGGTCACGCCGAGCAGCTCGACCTCCGGGCTCGCGAGCGCGAGCAGTAGCGCGATCGCGTCGTCGTGGCCGGGGTCGCAGTCGAGCAGGACCTGCACGCTCATGTGTTCAGCATCTCATCGACCTCGAGCGCCGTCGGCAGCGACGGCTGCGCGCCGGGACGCGAGGCCGCGAGCGCTCCGGCGGCGCAGGCCCGCCGCAGGGCCTCCTCCCATCCCCTGCCCTCGAGCCTCGAGACGACGAGGCAGGCGGTGAAGGCATCGCCGGCAGCGGTTCCGTCCACGGCCTGCACGCGGGGCGCCTCGGCCCGCGCGACCTCCCTGTCGCCCTCGAGCAGGACCGCGCCCTCCTCGCCGAGGGTCAGCGCGGTCAGCTTCGGGGTCTCCGGCAGCGCCTCGAGCTCGTAGCGGTTGACCACCACGAGCTCGGCTGCCCGCACCAGCTCCGCCGGCAGCGGCCGCGCGGGCGCGGCATTGAGGAAGAAGCGCTCCGCCCCGCTCGCGGCGGCCTCGACGGCATCCAGGGGAATCTCGAGCTGCGCCAGCACCGCCCCGCCCACCTGCGGATCGCGCAGCTCCGAGTTGGCGCCCGGCGCGACGACGATCTGGTTCTCGCCACGGGCATCCACCATGATCAACGCCACGCCCGTCAGGCCGCCCTCGCGGAGCACCGTCCGCACGCGCGCCTCGCGCAGGCCCTGCGTGGCCTCGTCGGCGAAATCGTCGGCGCCGACGCTGCCGATGAACGTCACCTCTGCACCCAGCCGGGCCGCCGCCACGGCCTGGTTTGCGCCCTTCCCGCCGGGAAAGCGGTCGAAGGTGGCATCGGTGAGCGTCTCGCCGGGCCGCGGCAGCCGCTCGGCGCGCGCGACGAGGTCGAGGTTGATGGATCCGACGACGGTGAGGCTAGGCCGCAATGGCGCGCAGGTCCTCGACCGCGCGCCCGAGCAGGTTCTCGCGCAGGTCGAAGAGGCCGGCCCACAGGGACGAGCGGTCGGGCGCGGAGCGAATTCGAGCCGCGTCGGCGAGCCCCGCCAGAGCCCGCAGGAAGACGGCAAGCTCGAGGTAGGCCTGGGCGACCCGTACCGGCGAAGAGCTCACGCCCGCCCGGTACAGGACCGGCGCCCATTCGAGCAGCTCGGCTGCCCCGGGAGCGCCGTACCAGGAGCGACCCTCTGCCCGTTCCGGCTCGAGCTCGAGCAGGTAGCGGCCGAGCGGGTCCTCCAGCCCGACGAGCGCAGTCTCGGCGCGATCGGCCGCGCGGCGCAGCGCCGCCTGACGGCCGCCCGCGGTCGAGGGCGCCGCGTCGCCGCGGTTCCAGCGCTCGAGCAGCCGGCAGAACGCGAGGGAAGACACTTGGGCCGCTATCAGCTGCCGGATCAGGCGCTCCGCGGTGGCGATGTCGGCGGCGTAGTCCACGAGGACGTCCGCCCAGCCGGGTTCTGCGCGCGTCGTGCTCAGCTCACTCGCGCTCCTCAGTCGTCGCTGGCGGCGCGGTGCCGGAGGGGACAGTGCTACTGGCACGGCCCCGGAGAGCGCCGTGTCGACAGTGGCGGCAGGCGGCGGCGGAGCCGGAGCCGGAGCCGGTGAGGAGTGCGAGGCTCATACCTCGACTACTACCGGAAGAATCATCGGGCGTCGACCCGTGCGGTCGTAGATCAGCTGTCCGAGCCCGTCGTGCAGGTGCTCCTGGAGCAGCTTGATCTCGGTCACGTTGTCCTTGATCAGGCCGTCGAGGACGCGCTGGGCCTCCTCGCGCATCTCCTCGAGCAACGGCTCGCCGGGTTCCGCGAACCCGCGCGCGATCAGCTCGGGCTGCCCGGCCACGGAGCCGTTCTGCCCGGTCAGCGTGGCCACGATGATCAGCACTCCGTCCTCCGAGAGGTGGCGCCGGTCGCGCAGCGCGACGTCCTGCACGTCGCCGACGCCGAGGCCGTCCACGAAGGTCACTCCGGAGTCGACCTTGCCGGTTAGGTAGGCCCCGGACTCGTCGAGCTCCACCACCGAGCCGTTTTCGGCGAGCACGATCCGATTCTCGGGCACGCCGCTCTCGACGGCCAGGCGCGCGTGGGCCGCCAGCATCCGGAACTCGCCGTGCACCGGCATGACCGACTTGGGCCGCACGAGGCCGAGCATCAGGCGGAGCTCCTCGGCGTTGCCGTGGCCCGACACGTGCACGGGCGCAACTTCCTGGTGCAGAACCTCGGCGCCGGAGCGCGCGAGCTCGTTGATCGCGTCGTGCACCTTGAGCTCGTTCCCCGGCACGGGCTTGGCGGAGATGATCACCGTGTCGCCCGCTTCGACCTTGATCGCCGGATGGTCGTTGTAGGCGATCCGCACCAGCGCCGAGAGCGGCTCGCCCTGGCTGCCGGTGCAGAGGATGAGCACGTCTCCGCGCTCGTAGTCGTCGAGCTCGTTCGGCCGAATCAGCACTTCGTCGGGCACGTCGATGTAGCCGAGGCTGCGCGCGATGTTGATGTTCTTGCGCATCGAGCGCCCGACAACGCAGACCTTGCGGCCCACGTCCACGGCGACGTCGATCGCCTGCTGCATGCGGTGCACGTTGGAGGCGAAGGAGGCGACGAGGATGCGGCCCTCACGCGGCGGGATCAACTGCCGGAAAGCCTCGCCGACGAGCCGCTCCGAGCCGGTCACCCCCGGCCGCTCGGCGTTCGTCGAGTCACCGAGCAGGAGGTCGACGCCGCGGTTGCCTACCTCGGCGAGGCGGCCGACGTCGGTGCGCAGCCCGTCCACGGGCGTGTGATCCATCTTGTAGTCGCCGGTGTGCACGATGCGCCCGCCCGGGGTCTCGAGCACGATCGCGACCGAGTCGGGAATCGAGTGCGCGACGCGGATGAACTCCGCGCGGAACGGCCCGAGCTGGATCGGCGCGCCGTCGGGATCGGCTTCCTTGAGCTCCGTGGAGCGCAGCAGGCCGTGCTCGTCGAGCTTCGACTTGATCAGCCCGAGCGTGAGCCGCGTCGCCCAGACCTCCTGCACGCGCGCCTGGCGGAGGAGGTAGGGGAGCGAGCCGACGTGATCCTCGTGGCCGTGCGTCAGCAGCACGGCCCGGATCGGCTTGTCCAGGTCGGTCAGATACGTGAAGTCGGGCAGAATCAGATCGACGCCGAGGTGCTCGTCACGCGGGAACGCCAAGCCGGCGTCGACGACGATCGCCTCCCCGTCGGCTTCGAAGACGGTCGTGTTCTTGCCGACCTCGCCGAGCCCGCCGAGCGGGATGATCCGGGTGCTTCCGGGCATCGGCGCAGTCTAGACGGCAAGCACCGCTTAGCCCGAGGCCGCGCCGTTCCGATACACACAAGGTGTCCCAGCCGGATCCCCCGCGCAGGGGATGCTCGAACGGCGCCGGTCGAGCAAGCTACGAACGCGGTCTCAGCCAAGGGAGGGAAGATGCTGCGGATGACCTGGTACTACCGGCTCGCCTTTCTAGCGCCTCGGTCCTAGACGGGCGAACGCTCGAGCAGCTTCAGCCGCTCGAGGCATTCCCGGACCTGCGCAACCTCGTCTTCGGTCGCCTCGACGAGGGGTAAACGCAATCCGCCGACCTCGTGGCCGAGCAGGTTCAGCGCAGCCTTGATCGCGATCGGGTTCGTCTGCACCTTGAGGATCTCCAGGGCCGGAGCGGTTTCCCGCTCCAGCCGGCGCGCTCCTCCGGCGTCTCCCTCGCGGAAACGCGTGATCAGCTCCTTGACCTGCGGGCCGACCACATGCGTGTGCACGCAGACGCCGCCCACGCCGCCCAGCTCGAGGAACGGCAGGATCAGCGGGTCGTCACCCGCGTAGAGCGCCAAGCCGAGCCCGACGATCGCGCGTGCCTGCTCGAGGTCGTCGTTGGCCTGCTTGACCGCACGCACCGTCGGGATCTCGGCCAGCTCCGCAATCGTCTCGGTCTCCAGGTTGAGCACGACTCGCGCCGGGATGTTGTAGACCACGATCGGCTTGTCGCTCACGGCCGCGATCGCCTTGAAGTGCTCGACGATTCCCCGCGGCGGCGGCTTGTTGTAGTACGGCGTCACGACGAGGAAGGCGTCCACGCCGAGCTGGTGCGCGCGCTCGGTCAGGTGCACCGAGTGGGCCGTCGAGTACGTGCCGGTGCCCGCGACGATGGTCGCGCGGTCGCCCACGGCGTCCACTGCCGCGGCGATCAGCTCGAGCCGCTCCTCGTCCGTAAGGGTCGGCGACTCGCCGGTCGTGCCGGCGACGACGAGCCCATCCGAGCCGTTCTCGACGAGATGGACGGCCAGCGCCCGGAACCGCTCGTGGTCGACCGCGCCATTGGCGTCGAACGGCGTGACGATCGCGGTCAGGACCTCGCCGAGCACGATCCGATTCTACGGGGCCGGTCGGGCCTTCGGGCAAGGCCGCAGCGTCAGGCCTCCGCTGTATTGCTGGTTCGCCATCCAGATGCAGAGCAGCTGGCCGTCTTGTGTCAGATCTTTGAAAGTCGCCCTCCACGCGCGCTCGCCGGTCGGATCGCGGCTCTTCGTGATCGAGACCAGGCGCAGGTGGTGGCCGTAGATCTCGTTCGAGCCGTCCGTCGTCTCCGAGCCGGATTCGACGAGGGCGGCCTGTCGCGCGGCGCTGAGCGGCATCCCCGCGTAGACCGGGTTGGCCTTCTTCGGCCCGGACGAGCCGGAGCAGCCCGCCGCCAGGACGGCTAGGAAGACGAAGACAAAAACGAGGGCCGCACGCGCAGTGGTCACGCTTCCAAAAGCGTAGCCAGCCCGTGCGTCAGTCCGGGCGGAAGCGAGCGCAGGCGCTCGAGCGCGAGCAGAACGCCCGGCACGTAGGCCTCGCGGGAGTAGGCGTCGTGGCGGATCGTCAGCAGCTGGGCCTCCCCGCCGAGCAGGACTTCCTGGTGGGCGACGAGCCCCGGCAGCCGCACCGAGTGGATCGCCGGCGCGCCGGGCAGGAGCTCGGCGGTGGCCCGCGCCGTGCCCGACGGCGCGTCCTTCTTGCCCTCCCCGTGGAGTTCGACGATCTCGGCGTCCGGGAAGAACCTTGCCGCCTCGGCCGCCAGCCGCATCATCAGCACGGCGCCGATCGCGAAGTTGGGCGCGACGAAGAGCTGCAGGCCTCGCTCGGCTGCCACGGAGCCGGCCCGCGCAGGATCCCAGCCTGTCGTTCCCACCACGCAGGGCACGCCCTGCTCGAGGGCGGCAAGGACGTTCGCCTCGACGACATCCGGAGCGGTGAAGTCGGCCATCGCTTCGGCCTCGCCGAGCTCGACCAGCTCGTGCCTGGCTGCTTCCAGCGCCGGCCCGAGTACCGAGCCGACCTTGCCACCCGCTCCGAAGAGCGCGACTCTCACGCCGCTTTGGCGAGGCCCGGGTTGACCCGCTCGACCGCAGAGAGGAAGCGCTTCTCGCTCGGCCCGATGCCCGCTGCGGAGAGCTTCTCCGGCGCGAGCAACACTCCGGCGAGCTCGGCGAGCGCCTCCGGCTCGACCGCGTCGATCTCGGCCATGATCCGCTCGATCGAGAGCAGCTCGGTGTCGGTGATCAGCGATTTGCCGAGCCGGCTCATGCGCGTCGAGGTGGATTCCATCGAGAGCATGATCCGGCCCTTCATGTTCTGCTTGGCCCGCTCGAGCTCGTCCGGTTGGACGTTGCCGGCCGCGATGTCGGCGATCTGCTCGCTGGCGATCTCGAGACACGCGTCGAGGTTGTCCTCGCGCGTGCCGATGTAGATCCCGACCTGGCCGGTGTCGCTGTATTGGGAGGCAAAGCTGTAGACCGCGTAGGCCATGCCGCGCTTCTCGCGGATCTCCTGGAAGAGGCGCGAGGAGGCCGAGCCGCCGAGGATGCCGTCCAGCAGGGAGCCGGCGAAGCGGCGCTTGTCGGAGCGGGCGATCCCGGGCGCGGCGATGCAGACGTGGTACTGCTCGGTGTCCTTGCGCTGGAAGCGCATGCTGGGCGCCGGCGGCTTCACGAGCGCCGGGCGCACGCGCGGGCCCTTGCGCACGGCCGCTGCCGCCTTCCGCTGCGCCCGCAGCAGCAGGCGCTCGAACTCCTCGTGCTTGAGGTTCCCCGCGGCGGCCACGACCACGTTGCCCGGGACGTACATCGAGCGGTGGTAGCCGGAGATCGCGCGCCGCGTGACGCTCGAGATCACCTCCGCCCGCCCGATCACGGGCCGGCCGAGCGGATGCGAGCCGAAGGTCGCTTCCGAGATCAGGTCGTGCACGAGCTCCTGCGGCTGGTCCTCGTACATCGCGATCTCCTCGAGCACGACCTCCCGCTCGGAGTCGAGGTCGGCGAAGGCGGGCGCGAAGACCATCTCCCCCATCACGTCGAGCGCGGTCTCGAGCCGCTCGTCGGGCACGCGGGCGTAGACGACGGTGTGCTCGCGCGAGGTGGCGGCGTTCAGCTCGCCGCCAAGGGTGTCGAAGATCTCCGCGATCTCCTGCGCGCTGTACGAGGCGCTGCCCTTGAAGAGCAGGTGCTCGATGAAATGCGAGATGCCGGCCTTGGCGTCGGTCTCGTCGCGGGAGCCGGCCCCGATCCAGAAGCCGATCGCGACCGAGCGCACGTGCGCCAGGCGTTCCGAGATGACGCGCTCGCCCGTGTCGAGCTCCGTGAGTACGTACTTCTGTTGCACGTGTTGATCGTACTTGCGCGTCTGGCGGCAGCAAACCGTCTTCCGCAGGGGTCTGCGTCGAAAGCGGGAACCGATGGGATGTGTACCTTCTGGCCGGCAGGCGAACCCTCAAGGAAGGGAAGCCCTAGACCGATGGCTGCTTGGACCCGATGAGTGTGGCCCTCGAACTCCCGGTCGAGCTCCGACGTGGTCTTCCCACCGTCCTCGAAGAAGCGGTCGAGCCCACCGACGACATCGAGCCCTGGGAGCTGCACTCGGAGCTCGTCCTCGTCTCTTCCGAGGTCTGCCTGCGCGCCCGTGAGCTGCTGCCCGAGCGCGATCCGTACGCGTTTCTTGACCGGCCTCGAGAGCCGTGCCCGCTCATCCCCGTCGCGCCGGCCGACGAGGAAGAGCCCGAGCTGGCGCTGCCCGGGGCCGTCGTCGGCTACGCCGCCCACCGACTCTTTGACGCGGCGCGGTTCGGCCTGTACGCCGTCGGCGCGCTGGCCGGCCTGGCGTTGCTCGCCGAGCTTCTGCACTAGGTTGATCCCATGGATGAGGCGGGATCGGGGCTCGAGTTCGAGCAATCCGTGCAGGACGCGGTGGACGGGCTTCCGGGCGACCTTCGAGAGGCGATGTCGAACGTGGAGATCGTGATCGAGGACGAGCCGCCGGCCGGGCAACCGCTGCTGGGGCTCTACCAGGGCGTCCCTTTGACCCGCCGGACGAGTGGGTACGGCAACGTGCCGCCCGACAAGATCTCCATCTACCGCGGCCCGCTCGAGCGGCTCTACGGTCACGATCCCGCCGTTCTCGAGAGCCAGATCAGGCAGGTGGTCCTGCACGAGATCGCGCACCATTTCGGCATCAGTGACCAGCGTTTGCGGGAAATCGACCGCTACTAGCGGAAAACGAGCAGGCCCGCTCGCGCCCTAGCCAGTGGGCCTGTTAACCTCCCGCGCTTCGTGGAGGCCAGGCCGCGACAGGGGGTAAAAGCACGGTCCGGAGCGGTTTCGACCGTCCAACAGGTCGATCCCCCATTTGGGGGTCATCGGGCTCATCAGCGCCGACGATGACTCTCTTTGTCCATCGAGAAGCGGGCGGGCGGCCACGTCCCGCGAGGACGTTGCCCTGCTGCGGGATGCCCTGAAAGACTTGCGCGACCGAGCCCGCGTCCCGAAGCGCGCTCACGGTGGTCGCGGAAGGCGACGAGGATCCGCCGCTGAAGGCGAAGGCGAGCGCGACGGCCGCGACAATCCCCGCGATCCCGGCGGCCGCCCCGAGCAGCACCTTCGGCGAAGGCCTGCGGGCCGCCCTTGCTGCTCACCGGAGGCCTCTCGACCTGCCGCCGTTTCCGCGCTTGCTTGCCGCTAGTCATCGCTCACCCACGGTAGCGAGCAGGAGAAAGGCGACGCAGAGCGCGAAGCCGGTCAAGGCCAAGGTCGCGATCGTCACGTAGCCGAACTCCTCGATCCACTTGGTGGCGCAACCGCCGGGAGCTGAGAGCAGGCAGGCCCGCGCCTGTTCGACGACGCCTTCTCGACCAGCAGGTGGTAGACCGAGACGCCCGCGCCCGCGCCCGCGAGGGCAGCGGCAGCAGGTAGCGCGCGACCCGGCGATCGGTTGGCCAGCGCAGCGAAGAGCGAGACGATCGAGAGCGGGTACATGCAGATCCGCTGGAACCAGCAGAGCTCGCACGGGACGAAGCCCGCGACCTCCGAGAAGAAGAGGCTGCCGCCGGTAGCGATCGAGGAGACGAGGAAGACGAGTCAGAGCTCGTAGCCCTCGAGCGCCAGTCGCAGACTCTCCCCCGGCCGTCGCTCACCCGCGAGCCACGCAAGCCCCAGAAGCAGCAAGAGGGCCGCGAGCACCTGGCCCGCGACCCCCAGCGCTGCAAGGGTGACGATTACGTCGTGCTTCAAGCCTTGCGGCTAGCGATCGCGACCGCCGCCACGCCCACGGCTGCCGCCTCCGCGGCCACCGCCGCCGTCGCGCCTCGGCGGACGATCCTCCTTGGGCCGCGGCGGGGCGTCCTTGGCCCGCTCGATCAGCTCCTCGGGCTGGACGAGGTTGCCGTTCTCGTGCTTGGCCACCAGCTTGAGGCCGATCCGGCCACGATCCTTGTCCACCTCCTGGACGATCACGTCGAGCACGTCTCCGCGCCCGATCACGTCCTCGATGTGGGCGACCCGTCCGGGGCCGACGTTGGAAACGTGGAGCAGGCCGTCGGTGCCCTTCTTCAGCTCGACGAAGGCGCCGAACTCGGTGGTCTTGACGACTTTGCCAGTGTAGGTGTCGCCGACCTCGGGCTCCTTGGTGATCGACTGGATCGCCGCGATCGCGGCGTCGGCTTTCTCACCCTCGGTCGCGTAGATGAGGATATTGCCGTCCTCCTCGATGTCGATCTGGACCTCGTAGTCCGCCTCGAGCGAGCGGATCGTCTCGCCGCCTTTGCCGATCACCATCCCGATCTTCTCCGGGTCGATCTTCACCGACGAGATTCGCGGCGCGTGCGAGGCGAGCTGGTCGCGGCTCTCCGACAACACCTCGGCCATCTTGTCGAGGATGAAGGTGCGGGCCTGCTTCGCCTGCTCCAGGGCGTTGCTCATGATCTCCTGGGTGACGCCGGTGATCTTGATGTCCATCTGGAGGGCGGTGATGCCGTCCCGCGACCCGGCGACCTTGAAGTCCATGTCACCGAGGTGGTCCTCGGCGCCCTGGATGTCGGTCAGGATCACGTAGTCGTCGCCCTCCTTGACGAGGCCCATCGCGATTCCGCCGACGGGCGCCTTGATCGGCACACCCGCGTCCTGGAGAGCGAGGGTCGAGCCGCAGACCGAGCCCATCGACGACGAGCCGTTCGACTCGAGCGTCTCGGAGACGATCCGGATCGTGTAGGGGAACTCCTCCGCCGGCGGGATCATCGGCTCGAGGGCCCGCTGTGCGAGCGCACCGTGGCCGATGTCACGCCGCTTCGGGCCTCGCATGAAGCCCGTCTCCCCGACCGAGTAGGGCGGGAAGTTGTAGTGGTGCATGAACCGGCGGTCCTTCTCCAGCGAGAGGTCGTCGATCCGCTGGCCCTCCTTGGCGGTGCCGAGGGTCAGCAGCGACATGATCTGCGTCTGGCCGCGGGTGAAGAGGCCCGAGCCGTGGGTTCGCGGCGAGACGCCGACCTCGCACGTGATCGGCCGGATCTCCTCGGGGTCACGCCCGTCGGGGCGGCGCTTGTCGACCGCGATCTTGCGGCGGACGAGCTCCTTGTAGATGGCCTCGGCTGCCTTCTTGATGTACTGGCGCGTGACCGAGTCCTTCTGGACGGGGGTGTCCTCGTCGCTCGCAGGCGCTCCGACTGGGAACGAGAGCTTCAGCTCCTCCTGGATCCGCTCGAAGAGCAAGCTGCGCTTGGCGGACTTGAGCTCCTTGGAGTCCTGCTCGGCCTCGGTGAGCCCGCGCAGGTCCTCCTCGAACTGCTCCCTGACCGGCTCGATCACTGCTTCGAGCCGCAGGCGGTCGACGATCATCGCGAGGCTCGAGCGAACCTGGATGTGCCGCCTGATGTCCTCCTCGCCGGAGTCCATCGTCAGCGGCGTGCAGAGCTCGGCCTCGAGCTCTTCCACCACGGCTGCTCCCTCGCGGAGGCCGTCGGCGGCGATCCGGTCCTGGATCGTCTTGCCGTGCTGCTCCTCGATCTCGGCCGTCAGCTCCGGGTCGAGCCACTTCTCCTTGCCGGTCTGGCGGCGCAGGTCTTCCTGGGCCTCGCAGATCTTCACGATCTCGCGGTGCGCGAGCTCGAAGGCCTCGAGCATCGTCGCCTCGGGCACCTCGTCGGCGCCGGCCTCGATCATCGTGAGCGCGTCCTTGCTGCCGACGACGATCAGGTCGAGCGTGCACTCGTCGCTCTCCACGGTGGGCAGCGGCGGGTTGATCACGAACTCGCCGTCGACCTGGCCGATCCGCACCGCGCCGACCGGGCCCATGAAGGGCAGCGGCGAGATCATCAACGCCGCGGAGGCGCCGTTGATGCAGAGGATGTCGTGGGCGGTGATCAGGTCCGCGGACAGGGTCGTGCAAACCACGTGCACCTCGTTCTTGTAGCCCTTCGGCCAGAGCGGCCGGATCGGGCGGTCGATCATCCGTGCGGTCAGGGTGGCCCGCTCGCTCGCCCTGCCCTCGCGCTTGAAGAAGCCGCCGGGAATCTTCCCGGCCGCGTACATTCGCTCTTCGACGTCCACAGTGAGCGGGAAGAAGTCTGCGCCCTCGCGGGCCTCCATCCTCCCCGTCGCGGCCGCGAGCACCATCGTGTCGCCCGCACGGACGACGACGGCGCCGTCGGCCTGCTTGGCGATTTTGCCCGCCTCGAAAGTCAGCTCCTGGTCGCCGACGGTGACGGACACCGTTGCGACCCGGGGCTCTGTAGTTGTTGCCATGGGTTCCTCCACGTTCCGTGGAGAGTGGAGGTTTGAGTCAGCGTTCCGCTTCGGATCGCTCGCTCAAACTTCCACCCTCCGGCTTGGGTTGGGTTCTTGGTTCGGCCTACCTCCTCAGGCCGAGCTCCTGGATGAGGGCGCGGTAGCCCTCGACGTTGCGCTTCTGGAGGTACTGCAGCAGCCGCCGGCGACGGCCGACGAGCTTGAGCAGGCCGCGGCGCGAGTAGTGGTCCTTCGGGTGCGTCCGCAGGTGCTCGGTCAACTCGTTGACGCGAGCCGTCAACAGCGCGATCTGCACTTCAGCCGAGCCGGTGTCGCCCTCGGCACGACCGTGCTTACCGACGATCTCCAGCTTCGCTTCCTTGGTGAGAGTCACGTGTTCCTCCTTCTACAACGACTCCGCAATCCAAGCCCGCCGCGAGGAAGCACACGCGAACGGCCGAGACTGCGGTCTCGGCGGAAGGGTAGCAAGATCATGGGTGAACCCCTGGTTCCCCCATGTGCCCCCTCCTTCCGAAACGACCGCTTTGACCGTGTGGGGTCAGGAGCCGACCCCCCGGGAGCTCTGTTCCGCCGGTCTTGTCGTGACGAACCGGACCCTCAATTGACGCTTCCCCGTGGCTCTCTCACCCGTCGCGGCGAGGCACGCCACCACGAGCAGACTCACAACCGCCAGGGTTCGACGCTTCATCTGTGAAGCGACGTTAACAGCGGTCAGGATGCAGTCAATGCGCGCCGCAATCGCTGCTGGGCACCTCGCAACGCTCGAGGCAGGGCTCGAGATCCTCGGCGAGGGAGGCTCGGCCGCCGACGCCGCTGTTGCGGCCTGTCTCGCCTCCTGCGTGGCCGAGACCGTGATGACCGGCCTGCTCGGCGGTGGTCACGCGATCGTCTTCGACGCCGCCTCCGGCCAGGCGCACAACCTCGACTGCTTCGTCGCCGTGCCGGGGCTCGGCGCCGAGCACCGCGAAGTCGAGCTGCTGCAGCTCGAGGTGCCCTTCGGCGCCGAGCTCGTCCACTACGCCGTCGGGATCGCCTCCTGCGGCGTGCCCGGCATCCCCGCCGGCCTGGAGACGCTGCACCGTGAACATGGGCGCCTGCCCTGGCCGCGCCTCGTCGAGCCGGCCCTGCGCCTGGCCCGCGAAGGCGTCGACTTTCCGGAGGCCCATGCCGCCTGCCTGGCAATGCTCGCGCCCGTGATGACGATGAACGAGGGCGCGCGGATCTACTCGCCCGGCGGCGAGCTCCTCCCCGCCGGCGGCCGGCTCGAGCAGCCGGGGCTCGTGCGGGCTCTCGAGCTCATGGCCGTGGAGGGCCCGCGCAGCGTCTACGAGGGCTCGCTCGCGGATGCGCTGCTCGGGCTGATGGACGAGCGCGGCGGTCTCGTCACACGCGCCGACCTCGACGTCTACGAAGCCGGCTGGACGGAGCCGGTCGAGACCGGGTACGCCGGCACCCGGTTCCTCACCCGGGCCGGGCTGTCCGCGTTGCCGGAGGCGCTCTCACGCCTGCCGGGCCTGCTGGGCCTCTCCCCCGCCGAGCGCGCGCTCACGCTGGCGCGGGCACTCGACGGTGCCGGACCGGAAAGCGACACGACGAATCTCGTGACGACCGACTCCGACGGCAACGCCTGCGTCCTCACGACGAGCCTCGGTCTCGGCTCGGGCGACTTCCTCCCCGGCCTCGACCTGCACCTGAACAGCATGCTCGGCGAGGCCGAGCTGATCCACGGAGCGCTCGAGCCGGGCGACCGGATGGGCAGCATGATGGCCCCGAGCCTCGCCTTCGACACGGAGGGCCTGGTTTTCGCGGGCGGAGCCGCGGGCGGCACCCGGCTGCGCAGCGCGCTCGTCCAGGTCACCGCCGGGATCCTCGACGAGGGTCTCGATCCCCAGGAGGCCGTCTCGCAGCCACGGCTCCATCCCGCCGCGTCACTCGTCCACCTGGAGCCGGGCTTTCCCGACGAGGTGCCCGATGCACTGGCGGCCGCCGGGCTGGAGGTGCGCGCCTGGCCGGCGCGGCACCACTATTTCGGCGGCGTCAGCGTCGTCACGCGTAACGGCGCCGCGGGGGATCCCCGGCGGAGCGGAGCTGCGGCGACTCTGGCTCCCCGCTGAACGGCACCCAACCGAGGTAGCCGCAGTCGGGACAGCCGGGATTCGCCTCGACCGTTCCAACGCCTACAGGCTTCGCGTAGGGGTACCCGCACTCGAGGCAGCACACCGATTCCAGCACCTTGAGGCCATGCTCTGCTGCCGTCGGTTTCGGACTCACGCTTAAGCAGACGCCGCAACCCCGCGCAAACTTGCGTCTAGCTGGCGCGTTTGCTCGGCTCCCGGCCAGGTTTCAGCGCGATCCAGCCCACGTAGCCGCAGGTCGGGCACGGGCCGGCCTCGTCATCGGCCACCGGCCGGCTGTAGATCGTCTTGCAGTCCAGGCACCGGACGAGGTCTGTCTGCTCGGATGAGCGCGTTCGCTCCATGTGGAGACAGATGCGCCCTGCACGGCGAACCTGCGGGTCACATCGGCGGCTCGGCTTGCTGCGTCTCCTCGACGTCGCGGGCGATCTGCGCGACGAGCTCCTGCTCGCTCTCGAAGGCGCGCTCGTCACGCAGGCGGCGCCAGAGCTGGAGCACTAGCTGCTTGCCGTAGAGGTCGCCTTCGAAGTCGAGGAGGTACGCCTCGACCCGCCGCTCGCCGCCGCCGTAGTGGGGATTGGTGCCGATCGAGATCGCCGCGCGGTGGCCTTCGGCGGCGCCCGCGTAGATTCCGTACTTGGGCACGAGCAGCAACGGGTCGAGTCGGAGGTTGGCGGTGGGAAAGCCGAGCGTCCCGCCCCGCGCATCGCCGGCGACGACGATGCCCTCCAGCTCCGCGGGGCGCCCGAGCAGGCCCGCGGCGCGCTCGACCTCGCCGGCGCGCAGCAGCTCGCGGATGCGGCTCGACGAGACTCCCTCGGCGAGCGGCACCCTGCGCACGTCGAACCCGAGCCGCTCGAGCAGGCCGAGATCGCCGGCCCGGGCCCGGCCGAAGCGGAAGTTGACGCCCGCGACGGCGACCTCGGCGCCGATCGGCCGCAGCACAGCCTCGACGAACTCCTCCGGCGGGAGCCGCGCCAGCTCGAGGTCGAACTCCACCACGAGCACCTCCTCGATCCCCGCCTCGGCAAGCAGCTCGAGCCGGCGCCCGAGGGTGGCGAGCAGCTCGACCTCGTAGCCCAGGGCGACGCGCGGGTGTGGATCGAAGGTGACCACCGTCGAGGTCAGCCCCGCCGCCTTGACGGCATCGAGCACGCGCCGGTGGCCGAGATGGACGCCGTCGAAGGTGCCGATCGCGACCGCGCGCGGCCTCTGCTCGAGCTCGGCCGGCCTCCGCACCACCTTCACGACGGCATCACGGTCCCGTTCACCGCGACGAGCTCGCCGTCGTGGACGACCCGCACCGGCTCGTCGTGGCGGCTGCGGCCGGCCTTGATCGCCCACGCCGCCTCGGCGTCCACTTCCAGGAGCGGCAGGAACGGGAGCGCCTCGACCGGCGACAGGACCCGCTCCTCGCCGGCGTCCTCGATGCGAAAGGGCCCGACCTCGATCCTGCGCAGCGCCCTGCAATGCCCGCCGAGGGCGGCGGCGATCGCGCGCACGTAGGTGCCCGAGCCGACCCGCAGGTCGAGCGCCGCGATGCCGCCCTCGTAGCCGAGCAGCTCCGCGGAATGCACCGTCGAACGCCGCAGCGGCATCTCGACCGCAACCCCGCGGCGGTGGAGCTTGTAGGCCCGCTCGCCGTCGATCTTCACGGCCGAAGCCGCCGGAATCGGCAGCTCGACCTCGCCGACCAGCGCGGCCACAGCCTCCTCGAGCTCAGGCCGCAGCGGCGGCTCGAGTCGCTCGAGCTCCTCGCCCTCGCGGTCGCCGGTCGAGGTGCGCGAGCGCAGGTCGATCTCCGTCACGTAGCGCTTGTCCAATCCGACCAGGTACTGCGCCAGTCGCGTCGAGGAGCCGAGGAGGACGAGCAGCAGGCCGGTCGCGAACGGGTCCAGGGTGCCCGCGTGGCCGGCGCGGGCACCGGTGCGGTCGCGCAGCTTCCGGACCAGCGCGAAGGACGATGGCCCCTCCGGCTTGTCCACGAGCACGAGCCCGGTCGGACTAAGCGCGCGAGGTGGCACGGACGAACTCGTCGTGGATGAACTGCGTGATCTCCTCGACGGAGTCGTCGCTCGAGAACCCGGCTGCCTGCCGGTGGCCGCCGCCGTCCGCCTTGCGGGCGATCGCGGAGACGTCGAGCTCGTCGTTCGAGGCGCGCAAGCTGATCCGCCGCGCCGGCCCCTCCCTGCGCGGCGGCTCCCGGATCATCGCCGCCATCTCGGCGCCCTCGACCGCGCGCAGGTGGTCGATGAGCCCTTCGGAGTACGCCTCGGCCGCGCTCAGCTCCGTGAAGTCGCTCCGGAGCAGGTACGAGATGACGAGTCGGCCGCCCTCGTAGACCTGGGCGCGCTCAAGGGCGCGCGCGAGCAGCTTCAGCTTGGCGAACTCGACCGACTCGTAGATGCCCTGAAAGACGCGATGGACGTCGGCACCCGCCTCGACCAGCTCCGCCGCGAGCCTGAGGGCCTTCGGGGTCGTGTTCGTGTACTGGAAGCGCCCGGTGTCGGTCACGAGCGCGATGTAGAGCGCCTCCGCGATCTCCGGGGTCAATTCGACGCCGAGCTCCGCGAAGAGGTCGCGCAGGATTTCGCTCGTGGAGGACGCGTCGCCCACGACGAGGTTGAGGTCACCGAAGCGCGAGTTGTCATGGTGGTGGTCGATGTCGATCGTCAGCGGCGCCTGCTCGAGCAGCTTCGTGTCCGGGGCCATGCGCTGCTCGTTGGCGCAGTCGAGCGCGACCAGCACGCGCTCCACCGCGTCCTCTGGCGGCTCGCGCCTGAGGCTCTCGAGCGGCATGAACGAGTACTCGTTCGGGAGAGGCGCGTCACCGTAGAGGTACATCTCGCTGTCCTTGCCGAGAGCGTCGAGCGCGAGCTTAATCGCGAGCAGCGAGCCGAGGGCGTCGCCGTCCGGGTTCTCGTGGGTGACGAGCAGGAAGCGGTCGTGCGAACGGAGAGCGTCCGCTACCGCTCCCAGGTCATTCGTCGTCTTCTGGGGCGAGCTCATCGATGAGTTGTGTCATGCGGACCCCACGCTCGACTGTCGGATCGTATTCGAAGGCCAGCTGGGGGGTTCGCTTCATTCGCAGCTCCCGCGCAAGCCGCGCCTGCAGGACCCCGTGCGCGGCGGCGAGGCCGGCGAGAGTCTCGTCGCGCTTGCGTTCCGGGCCGAGCACGCTCACGTAGACGCGCGCCTGCCGCAGGTCGCGCGAGGTCCTGACGCCCGTCACCGTGACGAAGCCGATGCGCGGGTCCTTCAGTGTCGGAATCACCTCGGAGAGCACCTGCTTGACAGCCTCGTCCACCCGCCGCATACGACCGCCCGCGCGCCCTCTAGCCATCGAGGCACACGATCTCTCTGTCGACAGCAAGTGGTT
>JBBRZN010000015.1:0-51049 GCA_038236705.1 Gaiellales bacterium | reverse complement strand
CGGCCGACGTGGGCAACCGCGCCTACGAGGCGCTTCGCTCCCAGCCGCCGGGGCGGCTGCTCGAGCTGCCCGTCTTCCACCCATCGGTGCAGCTCGGGAGCGTCTACCCCTACTACGACCAACAGGCGCAGCGGGAGCGGCCCGGCGGCTACTCGACGATCGCGCCCCGGGAGGCCGCGCTGGTCGCCCTCCGGCTGGAGCCGTTGAACTGCGGGGACTGGCGGCCGGGGACCGAGGCGCTGCTCCGGCAACTCGGCATCCGTTACGTCGCCTTCCACGCCGGACTCTACGCCGGCACCGGCCGGGCGTGGTTCGCCTGGCAAGGGCTGGTCGAGCACGGCTACGGAGACCTCGCGCGCGACGGCGCGATCACGCTCTTCGGCCCGGGCCAACCGCGCGGGCAGCCGAAGGTGGCGGAGCCGCAGCGACCAATCGTCTTCTGCGGGGGCTGGAACGGGCGCTCGCCCACGCACCGGCACACGGCCTTCTGGGCGCGTGGCTTCCGCCTGCGGGTGGCTCTGACGACGCGAGATCCCGACCGGGTCACCTTCTCGCTGGGCGAGCACCGGGTGACCTCCGTACGGGTGACGGCGCCGGCCGTGGTCACCGTGCCCCTCGGCTCGGGCGGCTGGCATCTCGTCGGGGTGGACGTCACCAGGACCGACCGCGGCCTTCGCCTAGACTCCGTCAGGAGTGTTTCGACTTAGACACCTGACGACGCTCCTCATCGCCGTGCTCGGCGGGGACCGCCTGACCGCAGCGGTGATCGACGGCTAGATCTTGCGAGCCTGCACGATCGCGCCGTGCATGCCGTCCGCGACCGCGTGCGTGAACTCGACCGAGACGTCCTCGAAGCCGGCGGCCTCGAGACCCGCGACGTACTCCGAACGGGAGAGCGCGCCCGCGATGCAGCCGACGTAGCTGCCTCGAGCAGCGCGCTGCTCGGGATCGAGATGATCCTCGGCGACAACGTCGCTGACCCCGATCCTCCCGCCAGGCTCGAGCACGCGTGCCATCTCTGTCAGCACCGCGGGCTTGTCGACCGAGAGGTTGATCACGCAGTTGGAGATCACGACATCGACGGAGCCGTCCGGCAACGGGATCTCCTCGATCACGCCCTTCAGGAACTCGACGTTGGTGACCCCCGCCTCGGCCGCGTTCACGCGCGCCAGGGCCAGCATCTCGTCGGTCATGTCGAGCCCGTAGGCGAATCCGGTCGGCCCGACGCGCCTGGCGGAGAGGATCACGTCGATGCCACCGCCAGAGCCGAGGTCGAGCACCGTCTCACCCTCCCGCAATTCGGCCACCGCCGTTGGGTTGCCGCAGCCGAGCGAGGCAAGGGCCGCCGCATCCGGCAGCTCGCCGCGCTGCTCCGCGCTGTAGAGCGCCTCGCCGAAGTCCTCGCTGCAGCAGGACTCGTTGCAGCAGCCGTTGCCCGACTTGGCCGCCTCCGCGTAGCGCTGCCTGACCTGTTCGCGCAGTTCCGTGCTCATCTCATGACCTCCGGGATGTGAACGAGGCGCTCGAGTCGCGAGCTCGCCTCCGGGTTGAGGGAGAAGTAGGCCCACTTGCCACGCTGCTCGCGCTCGAGCAGCCCGGCCTCGGCAAGTTTCTTCAGGTGGTGGCTGACCGTCGCCTGGGCGAGCCCCAGCTCCGGCACGAGTTCGCAGCCGCACACAGGGCTCGCGGTGCGGGCGAGCAGGTTCACGATCTTCACCCGAGCCGGGTCGCTCAGCGCCTTGAACAGCCGCGCCGTCGCCTCGGCCTCGTCGTCCGCAAGCGCCTCGGCGTCGAGCGGCCGGCAGCAGGCGATCAAGTCGAGCGTACGAGTCATATCGACAACCATCGTAACGAAGTTCGTCGATATGTCAAGAGCCGCTACATGCCCATCGCGTGAGTAACCATCGCGACAGGCCTCAGTCCGCAGGCGGGGAATCACGTTTGCCCCATGAGTAATCACCCGGAACATCGAGCCCACCTCCAGTTCCAGCCCGATATGTGTCATCACCGGGTCCTCACCAGGAGCGGCAAACGCGAGCACGGGAGAGCCGGCGAGCCGCCATGCGCGTACTTGCGAGTCGGCGGCTTGGCCGGCGCGAGGTAGTCAGGACTTCCGGCATCACGTATCTCCACTCTGTGCCACAAGGGGAAAGGCCAGTCGAGAGCAACGAAGGCCTCCCTTGCCGACTCGCACTGCCGCCCCCTCCCTGGGTCGGCGCCGGCACAAAGCCCACCAAGATGCCCTCGCTTGGAGGAGCGAACCGCGAGGTCAACACCGGTCCCCCTGGACGATCGTGCCGACGCTCCGAGCCATGGGAAGACGCACCGCCCACCGACGTGGTCGAACACGCCGGACCGGAGTGCGTCAGCGTCGCATCCCGCGAGGTGTCGACCGCCTCGAACGCCGCCGTGTCCGCCTTACGGGCAAGGGCTCTGGAGGTACCGGCGGCATTCCGCGTCGGTGAGCGAGCGCGTGACGCGCCCGCGAGCGATCTCGAGCAGGCGGTCGACGTCGAGGGCCCACACGTGCACGTACGGCGTCGGCTCGCTGAGCACGCCCGCGAGCAGCTTGCCGTCGGGACTGAAGACCGCGCGTATCGCGCCGTCGGTGAGCTTCAGCAGCTCGGCGTCGCCGGGCCAGTCCCAGATCCTCGTGCTCAAGCTCGGGTCGGCGGTCGTGAGCGCCAGGCGGGTCCCGTCCCGGCTGAACGAAATGTCCGCGATGGGCGCGCCGGCCTCGACCGTCCGCACCATCCTCCCGGTGACGGCGTCCCACACCAGCGGTCCGTCGCCTCCCTCCGTCAGGATCTGCTTCCTGTCGGGGCTCCACGCGGCGGAGACACCCGGCCCCGGCGAGCCCGGAGTGCGTACGAGCGCTCGCCCGGTGTCGACGTCCCAGACGCGCGCTCCACTCTTGCCAAACGCGAGCACCCGTTTGCCGTCGGCGCCCCACTCGACCGAGTACGTGCCCGAGCCGACAGGGCCCGGGGCGCGGAACACCCTGAGCTGGCGACCGCTGTCGGCCGCCATGATCCGTACGGTCGCGTCGGATCCCGTGGTGGCGATCTTCGTTCCGTCTGGACTGAAGACGGCCCGATTGACCGCGCAGCCGCCCTCGCCGCCGCAGTGTCGTCCGCGCACGACGAGTAGCTCCTCGCCGCTGTCCGCGTCGTACACACGCGCACTCCCGTCGGCGCCCGCCGTGGCGATGCGCGAGCCGTCGCGGGTCACGTCGATGCCGATGACGCCGTGCGTAGGCGCGCGCGCGCGGGCGTGTCCGTCGATGACGACGAGCTGAGCGCCGGTTCTTGCGTTCCAAACCCGGACAGTTCCCGCCGGGCCCGAGCTCGCGACGAGCCGGCGGCCGTCGGGCGTGAACGCGATCGCCGGAAAGACGGGTCCGGACTCGGGCCCGGGCAGCGTCAAGACCTCTCCGCGCCCCGCCGCTGAGACGTCCCAAACCCGCGCCTCCTGCGAGATCTGGCCGACCGTCACGAGCCTCGTCGCGTCCCCGGAGAAGGACACGCTCATCACCGGGTTCGGGTTGCCGCGCAGAGCAAGGAGCTCGCGCAGCTTGCCGTCCCGGATCTGCCAGACCCTCGCCACGCCGTCGACGCCTGACGTTGCGAGGACGCTGCCGTCGCGGCTGAACTCGATGTCCAGTACTGTGCTGTGCGCCTCGACGACGTCGAGCAGCTTGCCGCTCGGCAGGCGGTAGAGGTCGAACTCAACTTGGCCGTGATTGGCTGCGAGCAGCGTCCCGTCGGGGCTGACGGCGATCTCTGCCGCGCTCGCTCCGGCGTTCCCGCCCGGGCGCTCGACGGTGCCGACCTCGGCTCCGGAGGACAGATTGAAGATCCGCGCGACCACGGGCGACAACGGGCTGCCGTAAGCCCACGGGGAGATCGCGACTCTGTCGCGGCCGACGAACGCGACTCCCTCCCCCCATGCCGACTCGGGTTCCGTTCGGCGGTGCACGCCGAGAAACGCCTGCAGCTTGCGCCCGCTTTCCACGTCCCAGACGCGCACGGCCTGATCGGTGCCGAGCGTGGCGAGGCGGCGGCCGGCGGCATCGAACTTCGTCGTCAGCACGGCTCCGCGGTGTGCCCGCAGCGTGTGCAGGAGCTCGCCGGTCTTCGCGCTCCACAGGCGTGCTGTGCCGTCAGCGGCTCCGGTGGCGACGACGTCGCCCTTCGGGCTGTAGCCGACGGCGAGGACGTCACCCGTGTGACCCCGCAGCGTCGCGAGCCGCCTTCCGGTGCGGACATCGTGGAGACTCGCCGTCTGACCTTGGACATCGGCCGCGACGAACGTCGCGCCGTCGGGCGCGAGCTCGGCGACGTGCGCGAGCCCCTTCGTCCGGCCGATCCCCGGAACTGTCGTCAGCACGCGCGAGGCGGCGAGGGCGTCGTGAAGGGCCTGCTCGGTCTCGCGCAGCACGGTCCCGTCGTGCGTGCGCGTCGTCTTAGCCGACTCGATCGCCAGCAGGATGCTCAACTCGGGGTCGACGTCGAGGTTCGCCTCCGCCGAAGCGGCGAGCTGCCTGGCCTTCGAGAGTCGCGCGTCGTCGCTGGCCCGGCCGCGGAGGACGAGGGCGAACGCCGCCAGCACGGACGCCGCCGCGGCGAGACAGGCGAAGCCGGCCAAGATGGCGCGCCGCCTGCGCGTCTGCCGGCGGGCGGCCGCGTCGGCGGCGGCGCGCGCCTCGGCGAGGAACTCGCGCTCCGCGGCGGTCAGCGCGAGATCCGTGCCGGCTGCCCAGCTCTCGAACTGCGCGAGGCGGCCCTCGCGCGGCAGGTACTCGGCGTCGCGCTCGGCGTCTTCCCACTCCTGCACCCCCTCGACCAGCCGCCGGTGGAGGAGGAGGTCCTCGCGACGCTCGTCGATCCAGCCGCGCAGCCGTTCCCACTGGGAGAGAATCGCCTCGTGAGCGACCTCGACCGTCGGCGTCCGCGTCAGCGGCTCCCGGTCGAACGAGAGCAGCCGGTGCTCGCCGTAGCGGCCGAGGATCCTCTCGAGCGCGTCGGGCTCGAGCTCGAGCCCCCGCAGCTCGCGCCTGCGCACGCGGCGGCGCGTGTCCTGGCCCGTCGGGTCGACGCTCACCAGCCGGAGGAACACCTGGCGGCAGGCACGCTGCGCGGGGGTGTCTAGCCGTGCGTACAGTTCCTCGGCGCGCCGGCCGAGCGCCCCTACAACCCCGCCGGTGGCGCGATAGCCCTCGAGCGTGAGCAGGTCGCTCGTGCGCGCGGCGAAGAGCTCGGTGAGCGCGTACTGGAGCAGCGGCAGCGCGCCGGGCTGGTCGTGCACGTCCGCAGCGATCTGCGAGACGAGGCCCGGCTCGAAGCGCACGCCTACCGTCGCGGCCGGGCGCTCGACCGCCTCCGCCAGCTCGTCCTCCGAGGGCGCGGGCACGGTCACGAGGCCCGCTCCGAGCAGCTCGCCGAACTCGGGGTAGCGAAGCGGGTGGTCGAGGAAGTCGGCGCGCAGCGTGACGACGAGACGCACGGGCGCGCGCGGGTCGGCCGCGAGCGCCGTCAGCCCGTCGAGGAAGCGGCGGCGTACCTCCTCGTCGGTCGTGAGTGTGAAGAGCTCCTCGAACTGGTCGACGACGAGCAGCAGCTCGCTGCCGGCCGGGAGGATGCGCTTGACCGCTCGCCGGATGCCGAGCTCGTCGCGGCCAAGCTCCTCGACCAGGTCGTCCGGCCGCTCGACCGCGACTCGCAGGAGCGCGCCGGCAAGCTCCTCGAACGGGTGGGCGCCCGGGAAGAGATCGGCGACGAGCCAGCGGTCCGAGCCGGGAAGCGCGCCCTTCCGCAGTGCCGGGACGAGCCCCGCCGTCACGACCGACGACTTGCCGATGCCCGACGGGCCGACGACCGCGACCAGCCGCTGCTCGGCGACGGCGCTCAGGAGCTGGTCGACGAGGGCGTCGCGGCCGAAGAAGTGCTCCGCGTCGCTCTCGCCGAAGGCCCTCAGGCCCTTGTACGGGTTCTCCGCGGGCGTGTAGGTCTCGGCCAGAGCCGGCGTGTCCGTTCCCGCCGTCCTCGCGAAAGCCGTTAGGAACTCGTCCACGGACGCGTACCGCTCGCCCGGGTCGAGCGCGGTTGCGCGCGCGATCACGGCGCCGAGCAGGTTCGGCAGCTCGGGACGCACCGATGTGAGCGGCGGCAGGGGCGCGTCCATGGGCGGCCGCTCGCCGGTGAGCAGCTCGAACGTGAGGAGACCGAGCCCGTACAAGTCCGAGCGCGGCGTGTGCGCCTCCCCCGTGATCTCCTCGGGCGGCAGGTACGCGCGCGAACCGCCGGCGAGGTGGCGCGGGTCGTCCAGGTCGCTGAGTCGTGCGGCGATGCCGAAGTCGGACAGGTAGGCATACCCGTCCTCGTCCAGCAGCACGTTCGCGGGCCTGAGATCGCGGTGGACGACGCCCTGCCGGTGCGCGTAGGCCAGCGCGCTGCCGATCTGGGCGAGAAGACGCGAGGCAGCCTCGAGCTTCCAGGGCCCGCGCTCGAGGGCGTGTTCCAGCGAGCCGCCGCGCAACCACCGCGTCACCAGATAGGCGCCCTCGGGGTCGCGCCAGAAGTCATAGAGCGAGACGACGTGCGGATGCTCGAGCTGGGCGACGAGCTGGGCGTCGGCCTCGAAGCGACGGATGAAAGCGGCCTGGTTGATCAGCTCGGGCCGGATCACCTTGATCGCCACCTCGCGGCCAACGGAGGGTTGATAGGCGCGGTAGACGACCCCCAAGTGGCCGGCGCCGACCTTCTCCCGCAGCTCGTAGCCCCGAACCGAGCGGCCGAACCCCGTGCGCGCCGGCAGCGGACGATCGATCCGCAGCGGCGGGAAGTCCGCCGGTAGCCCCTCGACAACGAGCTGGAACACGGTGACCGGCGAGCCGATTCCCTTGAAGCGGTATTCGCCCAGCGCCTTTGCCTGCCAGCCCGAGCGGGCCGACGAGAGGCCGTGCGCGTCTCCGGAGAGCAGCACCTGGCCGCCGTGGGCCGCAGCGAGCAGACGGCCTGCCCGGTTGAGCACGGGGCCGAAGTAGTCGCCGCCCCGCGCCTCGACCTCGCCCGCGTCGATTGCCATCCGCACGCGCAGCGGGCCGGTCTCGCGCCAGTCGACCTCCGAGAGCTCGATCTGCATCGCCTGGGCGGCCGAGACGGCGACGCCGGCGTCGGCGAAGGCGATGTCGACGCCGTCGCCGACCCGCTTGACGACCTCCCCGCCGGCTGCCTTCACGGCACCCAGCACGATCCGGTCGTGCTCGGCCATCGCTGCCCGCATCGCCTCCGTGTGCAGCTCCCAGAGCACGGTCGAGTCCTCGACGTCCGTCAGCAGGAACGCCCGCGTCTGGACCAGCGGCTCCGCGTCGGGCAGGAGCGAGCGGTCCTGGTTAAGGATGAGGCGCTCCAGCTCCTGGAGCTCCGGCGACGGCTCGAGGCCGAGCTCCTCCACCATGTAGGTCCGCGTCTTCTGGTAGGCGCGCAGCGCCTCGGCCTGCCGGCCGGAGCGGTAGAGCGCGAGCATGTGCTGCGCGCGGAAGCGCTCGCGCACCGGGTTCTCCTCGCACAACACCTCGAGCTCGCCCGCGAGCTCCGCGTGACGCCCGAGCGCGAGCTCCGCGTCGATCCGCGCCTCGACCGCTTCGAGCCGGAGCTCTTCCAGCCGCCTCGCCTCGACATCGAGCGGCGGCGAGCCGACAACGTCGGCGTACGGATGGCCGCGCCAGAGCGCGAGCGCCTGCCTCAGCGTCTGCGCCGCCTGTGCCTGGTCCGTCTCCGCAAGCTCGCGGGCATTCGAGACGGCGTGCTCGAAGACGAACGCGTCGACCTGCTCCCGTTCGATCTCGAGGCGGTAGCCGCCGCCGTCGCGGACGATGACGTCGCCGACCCGGCTGCGCAGGTTCGAGATATAGGTGTGGAGCGTGGAGCGCGCCGCAGCGGTCGGCTCGTCGCCCCAGACGCCGTCGATCAGGTCGTCGGTCGCAACCACCTTGCCGGCGTCCGCGGCGAGCAGCGCCAGCGCCGTCCGTTCCTTGCGGCCGCCGAGCGTGAGCGCGACGCCTTCCGAAAGCGCCTCAATCGGCCCGAGCACGCGCAGCTGCAGACGGCGCTCGCGGAGGTCAGCGCCGTCTACGCTTCCCGCTCGGCCGTCCTGCACGTCGCTCGCCGCCATACCGTCACCCTACGACGGCGTTCTCCAGGAATTCTCCAACCGCGCCGGAAGTCACGCGTCTCCTCTAGCAAGGTGCGCTGCTTCCGGCGCAACCCTCGGGTCTCCACGCTGCGCAACGATATGACATCTCGGCGCCGGGGCCAAGATGCCGCCGGCCGCGTAGCAGCCCTGCGAACGATTTCGATCCTGAGTCCGCCGGGCGACGCCTGGAGTACGAAACCTGCTTCGCGCCGGGTAATGTGACACGAGACTACGTAAGCCCCGTTGTCCTCATAGACGACGATTCGTGGCATCACCGCGTCCACACAACGACGGTATCTAGCGGTGCTCCACGGCCTGGTAATCCGCTGGCTCAGCCAAAAACCGGCCTGTCTCAGGGCACCTCTACATGCCCATCGAGTGGTAACCGGCGTCGACGTAGAGCGTTGTTGCGGTCACGTTGTGGGCGTCGTCCGAGAGCAGGTACGCGGCGGCCGCGCCCACGTCGTCGGCATCGATCGGGCGATGCAGCGGCGAGCGCTCGTTTACGATCGCCTCCATCGTCGGGAAGCCGGCGATCGAGCGGGCGGCCAGGGTCCGCACCGGTCCTGCCGAGACCGCGTTCACGCGGATGTTCTTCTTGCCGAGGTCCCAGGCGAGGTAGCGCACGGAGGCGTCGAGGGTTGCCTTGGCCACGCCCATCACGTTGTAGTGCGGCACGGCGCGCTCACCGCCGAGGTAGGTCATCGTCAGGATCGAGCCGCCGCCCGCGGCGTCCATCAGCGGCTCCGCCAGGCGCGAGCAGGCGACGAGCGAGTAGGCCGAGACGTCCACGGCCATCCAGAAGCGGTCGCGCGGGGTGTCGGTGAAGCGGCCCTCGAGATCCTCCGCCGCCGCGTAGGCGACCGAGTGGACGAGCAGGTCGAGCTTGCCGCCGAAGATGTCGCCGACCTCCCCGAAGACGCGCTCGAGGTCGCCGTCGGCCCGCACGTCGCAGGAGGTGACGAGCGGCGAGGCGACCGTCTCGGCCAGCTCGCGCACGCTCTTCTCGATCCGCTCGCCCTGGTAGGTGAAGGCAAGGCTTGCGCCGTCCTCGGCGAGGCGCCGGGCGATCGCCCAGGCGATCGAGCGGCGGTTGGCGACGCCGAGAACGAGGCCGCGCTTGCCGGAGAATTGACCGTCCACGACGGCGATTCTGCGCTACTCTGCGAACTCTTGCGCCGCCCACTCGTTTTGTTGCTTCTTGCGGCGCTGCTCGTTCTCGCCACCTCCGCCGCCGCTGCCGCCGCACTCCGCCCGATTCGGCTGCCTCAGCGCGGGGAGACGACGCTTCCGAGGCTCCGCCACGGAGTGATCCGGATCCCGGCCGGCCACACCGCCGGACGTGTGACCGTGCTGGTCGGGCTGCGCCTGCCTCCGCTCGCAGCGCGCTACGGGCCTGGCCTGCAGGCGTTCGGACCTCGCCGGAAGCTCGACACGACGAGCTCGACCTCGCAGGCGTACCTCGCGCGGCTGGAGCGGGCACAGGCGGCCACGGCCGGGCAGATCCACCGCGCGATCCCGAAGGCGCGGATCTTCCACCGCTACAAGGTGATCCTCGACGGCTTCGCGGTGCGCCTGCCCTACGGCGACCTGCCGAAGCTTTTCGAGGTCGCCGGGGTGCGCAAGGTCTATCCGAGCCTGCGCTACCACCTGGACACGAACAAGAGCCCGTCGGTGATCCACGCCGACACGTTCTGGGCGACCACCGGCGGCTTCGGCCAGGGGATCAAGATCGGCGTCGTCGACGACGGCGTCGACATGTCGAACCCGTACTTCAGCCCGGCCGGCTTCTCGTATCCCCCAGGCTTCCCGAAGGGCGGGCGCATCTGGACGACGCGCAAGGTGATCGTCGCCCGCGCGTTCCCGGGGCCGGGTTCTGGCAGGCAGGGCCGGCTGGCGCTCTGGCGGCCGGGCTCCTTCCACGGGACGCACGTCGCGGGGATCGCGGCCGGGGTCGCGGGCACCGTCGTGGCGGCCGGGCCCGACCACCCGGCGGTCACCGGGCTCTCCGGGATCGCGCCGCGCGCGTGGATCGGGAACTACCGCGTCTTCAACGTGCCGGTCCTGACGGGCGGCCTCGATGCGTTCACGCCGGAGATCGTGCTCGCCTTCGAGGCGGCCGTGAACGACGGGATGGACGTGATCAACTTCTCCGGCGGCGGGCCCGAGGCCGATCCCGCGAGCGACGCGCTGATCCAGGCGCTCGAGAACGTGGTCGCGGCCGGCGTCGTTCCCGTCATCTCCGCCGGCAACGACCGCGACGACTTCGGCTACGGCTCGGTTGGCTCGCCCAGCAACGCGCCCTCGGCGATCTCGGTCGCGGCGGCCTCGAACGTCCACGTCTTCGGCCCCGAGCTGACCGCGACCGCGGCGGATGCGCCGGCAGGCCTCAAGCACGTTCCCTTCGCCTTCAACTTCCACGTCCCGACGCCCTGGGAGGACACCGATCAGGCGCTCGTCGACATCGGCACGATCATGGGCACAGACGGCAAGCCAGTCGAGGGCCACCTCTGCGCGCCCACGGGGTTCGATCCGAACGACCCGCGCTTTTCGACGCTGCCGGCCCGTTCGTTGAGCGGCTCGATCGCGCTCGTCTCGCGCGGAAGCTGCACCTTCGACTCGAAGGTCGAGCGCGTGCGCGCGGCCGGCGGCGACGGGATCATCCTCGTGGACAACCGCTTCGGCGAGCCGAACTTCATCCCGATCCGCCTCGGCCTGACCGCGGGGATGATCTCCGACCTCGACGGCGCGAACCTGCGCGCCTTCATGGACGCCCACGGCGGGCGCACAACCTTCCGCGTCTCCGGCGAGCTCGACCCGCGCGAGATCCAGACCGGTCGCAGCGGCGTGATCACGAGCTTCTCGTCGGCTGGGCCGACGAACTTCGACCACCGGCTCAAGCCGGACGTTGCGGCTCCGGGCGGGCAGATCCTCTCCTCGACGCTGCAGGAGTTCGCCGGCGCCCCGTTCGCGGTCTTCGACGGCACCAGCATGGCGGCGCCGCATGTCGCCGGCGCGGCGGCACTGCTTCTCCAGCAGCATCCTGGCTGGACTCCGGGGCAGGTGAAATCGGCGCTGATGTCCTCGGCCGGCCCGGCCTGGGGCGACACGGCCCGCACGAGCGAGGCCTCGGTGCTGCTCGAGGGCGGCGGCCTGGTGAACGTGGCGGCGGCCAACGACCCGAAGCTCTTCGCCGAGCCCTCCTCGCTCTCCTACGGCTACCTCGAGACGACGAAGTCCGCGGCGCGCAAGGCCCTGCTGCTCTCGTTGAACGACGCAGGCACCGGCGGCGGAGCCTGGACGATCGAGATCCAGCCGCAGGCGGCGACCCCGGGGACGGCGATGTCGCCCGCGACCTCCGCCGTGACGATCCCGCCGGGCGGAACCGTGGACGTGCCCATCGTCGCCTCGGCGAGCTTCGGCGCGCCAACGGGCGACGACTACGGCTTCGTCGTGCTCAAACGCGGAGCCGATCAGGTGCGCATCCCGTACTACTTCTCCGCTCAACACCCGCAGATAGCCCGCGCGCCGCGCGTGACGATCAAGCGCGACCAGTTCGGCGACACGAGCAAGGGCAGCTCGTTCGTGAGCAACTACCGCTTCCCGACCGAGCCGTTCGGTCCGCCTCCCGGCTATACCGGGAAGACGTTCGACGAGGGCGGCGCCGAGCACGTCTACACGGTTCGCGTCAACTCACATGTCGCCAACGCCGGGGTGGCCGTGGTCGCCGCGGGCCAGAACGCGCTCGTCGAGCCGTGGTTCCTCGGCTCGCTGAACGAGGACGACGTCCAGGGCTACGCGGGCACGCCGGTCAACGTGAACGGGCTGACGTTCGAGTACCAGTTCGACAACGGCGTCGCCGCGGTGGACTTCCCGCGCGAGGGGCGCTACTTCGTCTCGGTCGACTCGCGAGCCGACCCGTACACCGACCAGCCGTTGCGCGGGCCGTATCTCCTGCACTACTGGCAGGACGACGTCACCCCGCCTCGCTTCCGCTTCCTGACGAAGGTGGTGAGCGCGGGGCGGCCGATGCTCGCGGCGATCGCGACCGACCGCGGCGCCGGCGTCGACCCGCTCTCGCTCGTGATCGGCTACAAGCAGTATCTGCTCCTGGCGGCGCTCTACGACCCGGTCTCCGGGCTCGTCCTGTGGCCGCTCAGCGGCGCGCCGAAGATCGGCGTCGGCCGGAGGCCGCTGATCGCGATCGCCTCCGACTACCAGGAGTCGAAGAACATCGACCAGGCCGGCGCGAACGTGCTTCCGAACACGGCTTTTCGCTTCATGCGCCTGCGCGCCGTCGCCGGGCCGACGGTTACGTGGCTGCTACCGAAGGCCCGGTCCTGTGCGGGCAAGGCGGCGAGCCTGTTCGTCACCGCCGGATCGTCCCGTGGCGTGCGCTCGGTCACCTTCTTCGACGGACGGCACCGGATCGCAACGAAGAAGCAGGGGATCGAGGGGCTCTACCTGACGCCGTGGCGGACCGCCAAGGCCGCTCGCGGCAAGCACGTCCTGCGCGCCGTCGTGACCGACCGGCGCGGCGCGACCGCATCGGCGAAGCGGGTCGTGCGCGTGTGCCGCCGGTAGCCGTCGTCACCGGCGGCTCCAGCGGGATCGGGGCCGCGGTGGCACGCTCGCTCGCCGGGCGCGGCTGGCAGTGCGTCCTGATCGCGCGCGGCGAGGAGCGGCTGCGGCCGCTGGCCGAGGAGCTCGGCGCCGAATGGGAGACCTGCGACGTCGGCGACCGCGAGGCCGTGAACCGCATAGCGGGGACGATCCTCGAGCGCCACCCCGAGATCGCGCTGCTCGTGAACAACGCGGGCATCCCGGGCCGCGCGGGCTTCCTCGGCCTGCCGCCCGAGCGAATCGAGGCGATCACCCGGACGAACTACCTGGGCAACGTCTGGTGCCTGCGGGCGTTCCTGCCGGCGCTGGAAGCGGCGGCACCCTCCGACGTCGTGAATGTGGTTTCGGTCGCAGGCACCGTCGCGGCCGGCTCCAGCGGGCCCTACGCAGCTTCGAAGCACGCCCAGCTCGCGTTTTCGCGCTCGATCCGAGGCGAGCTTCGCCCGTGGGGGATCCGGGTGCACACGGTGCTGCCCGGCCTCGTCGAGACCGAGGGCTTTCCGCAGCGGAGCTACTTCCCGAACCGCTTCATGCGGGCGGTGATCGCAGAGCCCGAGCTCGTGGCCGAACGGGTCCTGCGAGCGGTTGAGCGCAACCGGCAGGAGCTCTTCGTGCCGCGCTGGTATCGCGTCGCGCCGCTCGCGCAGGCGCTCGTCCCGGGCATCGTGGCGCGACTCGGCTCGCGCGGGCTCCGCCCCTCCGACGACTGAATGCGCGTCTTCAGGCGGTTTCCGCGCGAGTTCTGGGTGCTGCTCGGAGGCGACGGCGTGGCCCATCTCGGCTACGGGGTCTTCGCTCCGTACGTGGCGCTCTACCTGACCGGGCCGATCGGCGCCTCCAATGCGGCGACGGGGCTCGTGCTCGCCGCGTGGGGGCTCGTTGGACTGCTGACGGCGCCCTTCGGCGGGCTGCTCTCGGACCGCCTCGGCCGGCGGCCGCTGATCCTCGGCGGGCTTGCGGGCTCGGCCTTCTGCGCGTTCGCGTTCTTCCTCGCGTCCAGCGTCTGGGTGCTCCTGGCGCTCGTGCCGCTCTGGGGCCTCTGCTTCTCGATGATGCGCCCGGCGATGCGGGCGTACGTCGTGGACGTCGTCGATCCAGAGCTGCGCGTCGAGGCCTTCGGGATCGACCGGCTCGTCGCGAACGCGTCCTTCGCGCTCGGTCCGCCGATCGGCGCGCTCGTGATCACCCTCGGGTCGCTGAGGGATACGTTCCTGGTGACGGGGGTGACGGAGCTCTGCTTCCTCGTGATCGCGCTGCGCTGGCTGCCGGAGAGCCGGCCTGCGACGGCGACCACGGAAGAGCCGCCCCGCCTCACCGAAGCGCTCCACGACCGGCGGCTGTTGGTTCTGGCGCTCGGGACGGCGCTCGCCTGGTTCCTATTCGCCGTCTACGACGAGGTCTTCGGAGTCTTCCTGCACCAGGAGCGGGGCCTCGCGATCTCGACCTGGGGGCTCCTGTTCACGATCAACCCCGTGCTCGTAGTGCTGACGCAGTACCCGGTCGCGCGCTGGGCGAGCGGCCGCTCTCCACGCGTGGTGCTCTCGCTCGGAGCCCTGCTGAGCGGGCTCGCGGTCTTCCTGCTCCTGCCGTTCGCCGGGATCGCGATCGTCGTGGTCTCGATCGTGCTGCTGACTGCGGGCGAGATCCTGGAGGCGCCTGTTTCGAGCGCGCTCGCCGGGGAGCTAGCGCCCGAGCACCTGCGCGGCTCCTACCAGGCCGTGCTCGACTGCGGCTACGGGGCGGCGTCGATGCCGGCGGTCGCGCTCGGGCTCTTCCTCGTCGGTCGCGGCGACTTCGGCTGGCTGCTGGGCGCCGCGCCGCTGGTCGCGCTGGCCGCGGTCGCGTGCTTCTCGGCGCTGCCTGCGAAGGGAACCAACGTGCGGCCCGTTGCAGAGCCGGTGTAAGTCGCTCATGTACCTGAGAGCAGAACCAGGACCTCTCCATCGTCGGGGAACCGCCCCGCGTCGTGTTTCGAGAAGATCAGCCGCCCGTCGGCCTGGACGTCGAACTGGCCCTTGCCGCGGGGTGTCGCCTCGGCCTCGAAGCCCTGCTCCGTTAGCTCGGCCGCGAGACTCGCCGCCCGTGTGTCGTACCCGCTTCAGGTTGGGCAATAGAAGATCTCGACGCGCATCGAGTCGATGCTAGCGAGGAGAGCTGGACGGCTAGCGCCTCTCGAGCAGGTACCAGCCGAGCTCGGCGGTGAAGTTGGGCGGGGCAAACGACACCGCGCGCTCGCGGGCCCCGCCTTCGCAGCCGGCAAGGTCGAGATACGGGCCGAGGTCCTCCGGCTCCTGTTCGGTATCCAGCGTGACGGTGTCTGACACCGCCTGAACCCGCGCCACCAAAAGGACTGGGGACGATCCGTGACGCTTTTGAGCAGGTGTCTGGCACCGAAGGCCGGGCGCTAGCGCTTCTCGAGCAGGTACCAGGCGAGCTCGGCGGTGTAGTTCGGTGGAGCGAGCGACTCCGCCCGTCCGCGAGCCTCGCCCTCGCAGCCGGCCAGGTCGAGATAGGGACCGAGGTCGCGCGGCTCGAGCTCGTACTCGTTCCGCAGGAGCACGAGCCCGTTCGACTCGAAGAGATGGCGCAGGTCGATATCGGCAAGCGCCCGAGCGTGCGAGGGGTCTCGCGCCCGCTCGAAAGCATTTAGTTCTGCAGCGGCGACCGGATCGACCGAGGCGATCTGATCGACAACCAGCACTCGCCCGCCCCGGCGCGTTACGCGCGCCAACTCCGCGACCGCGAGCTCCGGGCGCGCGATGTGGTGCAGCGTGCGCAACGAGCCGGCGAGGTCGAATGAGCCGCTCTCCAGCGGCAGCTTCGTCGCATCGCCCTCGACGAAGCTCACGTTCGGGAACCGCTCACCACGCTTGCGGCCCTGCTCGAGCAGCTCCGGGACGAGATCGACCGCGACCACCTCGCGCACGTGCGGCGCCAGGGCGAAGGCGAGCGCGCCGGCGCCGCTGCCGGAGTCGAGCGCCCGCTCCTCCCCGCCGGGCGCGACGAACCGCACGACCGTCGCCTCGAGCTCCCCCGCCCGCGCGTCCTGGAGGGCCGCGATGCGGTCAGCCGTCTTCCCGAACCGCTCTCGAGTGGCGTCTTGCATAGTCGAGCGCCTCCTCCTTCGTGGTGATCGTACCGGCGGCCCGCTCCTCCTCGATCTCCGCCAGCAGCCGCCCGATCTCCGGCCCCGGCGGCAGCTCGAGCTCGTCTCCGCGCAGCAGCGGCTCGGCCGGCTCGCTGCTCCGGGCCTGCTCGATCGCGGGCGCCAGCTCGGCGGCGCCGAGGAACGCGAGCGCCTCCAGCGCCCACGGCTCGATCGCGCGGCGGAAGCGGTGGATCGAGCGATGATCGTCCTCCGGCCGCTCGGCCCGCACCAGGGCCCTCGTGTGGCGCCGGAGCTCGTTGGAGATCGGGTAACGCCGCAACTCCTCGCCGAAGACCGCGACCAGCCGGTAGTCGGGTGCGTCCCAGCGGTCGAGGCGGTCCTCGATCCGGCCCCCCAAGGGCTCGAGCAGCCCGAGCCCGTCGAGCCGGCGGTAGCCCGAGGGCGAGAGGCGCCGCAGCTCGGCCAGGATCCGCTCGCCGGCCGGCGCGCCGACGAGCGCGGCGTGCTCGCGCACGAGCCGCTCGGTCTCCTCGTCGAGGCGCAGGTCGAGCTCGTCCTCGAGTCGCACTGCGCGCAGGAGCCGCAGCGGGTCGTCGGCAAAGACGCTCGCGCCCACCGCGCGCAGCCGCCGTTTTTCGAGGTCGGCTTGCCCGCCGAAGGGGTCGACAGGGTCGCCGTGCGCCAGCGGCCGCGCGATCGCGTTGATCGTGAAGTCGCGGGTCGCGAGGTCGTCCTCGATCGAGCCCGGCAGCGGTGTGAAGTCGACCGTGCGCCCGTCCGCGAGCGCGACCCGCCACGCACCGTGCCGCTCGGAGAGCGGGAACGGCGCGCCGCCGGAGCCCCTGGCGTACGCACGGGCTGCGCGCTCGGGCTCGCGGCAGGCGATGTCGAGATCGAGCAGCTCACGCCCCAGCAACTCGTCGCGCACGGCGCCGCCGACGACCCAGGCCTCTTCTCCGGCGAGCACCTCCCGCGCCGCGTCAAGCATCGATCACCGTCCGCAGCCCGCGCCGCGGATCGGAGTTCGTCCCGCAGACCAGCTCGTAGTTGATCGTCCCGGCGACGCGGGCGTGATCCTCCGCCAGCACGCCGTGGCCGAGGATCGTCACGGGCGCGCCGACGGGCTCCTCGCCGTCGAGCTCGACAGCGAAGGCGTCCATCGAGACCGTGCCGATCACGCGCCGCAGCTCGCCGCCGACCCGCACCTCGGTCCCGCTGAGGTCACGCCGGAAGCCGTCGCCGTAGCCGACCGGCACGATCCCGATCCAGGTCGGCTCCTTCGCCACGAACCGCCGCCCGTAGCCGGTGCTCTGGCCGGGCTCGAGCCGCTTGACCTGCGCAAGGTAGCTGCGCCACGAGAGCGCGGGCTCGAGCCTGTCGGAGCTCGGGTCCTCGCCGAAGGGCGAGAGGCCGTACAGCGCGACGCCGCAACGAGCGGCGTCGAAGCGCGCGAAGGGGAGTCGAAGGGCAGCCGCGCTGTTGGCGACGTGCCGCATCAGGTCGGCATAAGGCTCGGTCGCCTCTCGGAAGCGCTCGACCTGCTGTTCCGCGAAGGCCGGGTCGGTGTCGGCGGTGGCCAGATGCGACATCAGCCCGACGACCTCGGCCGGCGGCTTCGGCAGCTCGCCGAGCCCCCAGCGCCCCATGCCGGTATCGAGCTTCAGATGCAAGCGCAGGCCCTCCGGGATCTCGTCGTCCCAGATCGCAAGCTCGAGCTTGGCCGCGCGCGCCTCCGCGACCTCGCGGCTCGACGAGGTCGCGCCCATCACGAGGATCCGCGCGAGCGGAAACTCCGCGCGCAGCTCGAGCGCCTCCGGCACCGTCGCGACGCAGAGCGCGCCAGCACCCTCGTCGAGCACGGCGCCCGCAACGTCCACCGCTCCGTGGCCGTAGGCGTTCGCTTTCACGACCGCCCAGAGCTGCGCGCCCTCGAGCGCCCGCAGCAGCGTGCGCGCGTTGCGCCGCACCGCGCCGAGGTCGATCGTCAGCTCAGACCGGTGCATCGAGCACCAGCGGCAGCGCGCCGACGATGTCGCTCGCGATCGCGCCCGACTGCGGGATCAGCGTCGAGGCGAGCTGCTGCGCGGCCGCCGCGGCCGCGGCGGCCAGGCGCGGCTCCACGCCCTTGGCGAGGAACGCGGCGACGATCCCGGTCAGGACGTCGCCGGTTCCGGCCGTCGCGAGCGCCGGGGTGCCGAGCGACGAGACGAGCACGCCCTGCCCGGGCGCGGCGATCAGCGTGTCGGCGCCCTTGAGGAGGCAGACGCAGCCGAATCGCTCCGCTCCACGGCGCACGGCCTCGAGCCGGTGCGCGGCGACCCAGTCGGACTCCTCGCCGAGCAGCCTCGCCAGCTCGCCCTCGTGCGGGGTCAGCACTGTCGGCGCCGAGCGCTCGACCGGCTCCAGCTCGTAGAGTCCGTCCGCGTCCACGACGATCGGCCGGTCGAGCTGCTCCAGCAGCAGCCGCACGACCTCGCTCGGTCCCCGGCCGCGGCCGAGCCCCGGGCCCAGCGCGAGCGACCCGGCCTTGGCCGCGAACTCCACGATCGGCTCGACCGCCTGCGGCGAAATGTATCCGTCCTTCTCGGGGCAAGGCAGCTTCACCGCCTCGAGCAGCCGCTGCTCGAAGACGGCGAGTGTGGAGTCCGGCACCGCGACCGCGACATAGCCCGCGTCGGCGCGGAACGCCGCCTCGGCCGCGAGAGAAGGAGCGCCCGTCAGCCCCCGCGAACCGCCCACGACGAGCACCGTCCCGGATGTGTACTTGTTCTGGTCGGCCTGCCGGCGCGGGATGGCTCCCAGGATCGCCGGCGTCACGAGCTTGTGTTCGGTGTCGCGCGGCTCGAGGCCGATGTCGGCGACGACCACGTCGCCCGCGCGGAAGCGGCCCGGCGCGATCTCGAGCCCCACCTTCGGCCCGTGAAAAGTCACCGTCACAGCGGCCTCGACGCAGGCGCCCGCCACCTCGCCGGTCGAGGCGTCCACACCCGAGGGCAGGTCGACCGAGACAACGGGCGCCCCCGCCGCGTTGATCGCCTCGATCGTGCGCGCAGCGTCCTCCCGCGGCTCGCCGTGGAAGCCGGTGCCGAAGAGCGCGTCGATGATCACGTCCGCCTCCTCGAGCGGCGTTTCCTCCGCCTGCCTTGACGCCTTGCCCGCCGCCTCCAGAACCTCGAGCGCGATCCGCCCGTCGCCCCCGTTGGCGCCCTTGCCGCAGACCGCGACGAAGCGCCGCGCCTCCGGGAAGCGCCGCATCGCCTCCTCGGCGACCGCGCCGCCGGCGCGCGCCATCAGCTCCTCGACGTCGTGGCCCGCTTCGGCGGCCTTCATTTCTTCAGCGCTGTAGAGGGGCTCAAGCATCGGAGACGACGCACACCGCCTGGGCGAGGTCGCGCGAGTGCGTCATCGAGAGCTCGATCTCCCCCGCCCCGACGCGCTCGGCCCACGCCTTGGTCTTCCCCGTGAGGGTCACCCCGGGCTTCGGCCGGCCGGCGATCTCGATCTCCCGCCAGGTGAAGCGCACGCCGGAGCCGAGCGCCTTGCCGACTGCCTCCTTGCCGGCGAAGCGCGCCGCGTAGTGCTGCGGCGGGTTTGGCTTGGAGTCGCAGTAGGCCCGTTCGGCCTCGGTGAAACAGCGCTCGCGGAAGCCCGGATAGCGCTTCAGGGCGCGGGCGATCCGCGGGATCTCGATCAGGTCGACGCCGACACGCACGGCGGAAAGACTACGGGGCCGACTCGATCCAATCCGGCAGCGCCGCGATCGAGCTGATGATCCCTTCCGGCTTGACCCTCGCGGCCTCGACCGCGTCCGGTCGGAACTTGCCCGTACGGACGAGTACGGTGCGCAGCCCGCACGCAGCCGCGCCGCCGACGTCGGCCTCCACGTCGTCGCCCACCATCCAGGTCAACTTCGCGTCCGTGTCGAGCGCGTCGAGGGCCGCATTGAAGTAGGCGGCGCTCGGTTTTCCCAGCACCGTCGCCTGAAGGTCGGCAGCGTATTCGAGCCCTGCGACGAAAGCTCCCGCGTCGAGCAGCGGGCCGCGTACCGTCTGCCACCAGCGGTTCTTGTGCAGGCAGTACAGCTCGGCGCCTTCGTTGAGCTCCGCGAACGCGCGGGCGAGGTTCGTGTAGCTGAAGACCTGGTTGTTCACGTCCGGGCTCTCCTCGGCCCCGCCGAGAAGCACGGCGTCCGCGCCCTCGCCCACGAGCTCGATCCCCTCGAGATCCTCCACGATGTTCGGCATCGTCAGCGCGAGAACCCGCTTTCCCTTGAGGGCGTGTGCGGCCGCCAGCGGCGTCGTCTGGAGTTCCTCGTCCTCGAGCTCCACCCCGAGCCCCCGGATCTGCTCGGCGAGCTGTCGGCGGGAGTGCGTGGTGTTGTTCGTGACGAACCGGAGCCGGTGCCCGGCCTCGCGCAGACGGGTGACCGCGTGACCGCCACCGTCGATGGGCCGGCCGGAGACGTGAAAGACCCCGTCGACGTCAAGGAGAATGGCGGCCATGGAGCGCGAGTCTATTCAGGTAACCCGGTCGGTCACCATCCCGCGCTCGGAGATCGAGCTGCGCTTCTCGCGCTCGAGCGGGCCAGGCGGGCAGCACGCGCAGAAGAGCGACACGCGCGTCGAGGCGACGTTCGACGTCGGGGCCTCGGCCGCCCTCTCGGAGGCGCAGAAGCGCAGGGTGATCGCGAAGGCGGGCCTCGTGCTGCGCGCGGTCGCCCAGGACGAGCGCAGCCAGTGGCGCAACCGCGAGCTGGCGACCGAACGGCTCGTGGATGCGCTCCGAGAAGCGCTCCGGGTCCCGCGCAAGCGCAAGCCCACGAAGCCGAGCAAGGGATCGGTCGAGCGGCGCCTCGAGGGCAAACGTCGCCGCAGCGACGTGAAGCGACTGCGGCGCGGTCTCAAGTAAGAACGTCCAGCGCGCTATGGTCGTCACGGTGCGTCTCGTCACGGTGTCTGACACCGATGTGACCCAATCCGCCCTGATCAAAGCCGGGTTTGTGGACAGCGTGACACCCTTTCTTGTAGGTGTCTGACACCGGGGTTCAGAGGCTAGGAGGGATGGGCGGCCGTGCATCGCGGCCGCCCATCCGTTCTCTCGTGGACGTCTGCTAGGTGCTGGCTCGCACTCCGAGACCGGAAGTACAGGCGCCTCTTTCAACGTTTCTGGTGAAAAACGCCCGGTGTGGAGTATCTCTGGCGGGGTGCCTCGTGTATCGAACTAGCTTTGTCGACGCTCGCCGCGCACGAGGAAGTCACGCACCACCTCGAGCGTCGCCTCGAGCTCCTCGGCCTGCGCCATGTGCGAGCTCTCCTCGAGCACGACGTACTCCGAGCCCGGGATGCCGCGGTGAACCGCCTCCGTCATCGCCGGCGTCACCTCGTCGTAGCGGCCGGAGAAGACGAGCGTCGGCACGTCGATCTGCCCGAGGCGGTCGGTGATGTCCCAGTCTTTGATCGTGCCGATCACATGGAACTCGCTCGGGCCGTTCATCGAGCGGTAGACCTCCGGATTCGCCTCGAGGATCGTGAAGCACTCGACGAGCCAGTCGGGCCACGGATCGACGCGGCAGAGATGGCGCTGGTAGAAGACCATCACCGCCTCCTCGTACGCCGGGTCGTCGGTGGCGCCGGCCTCCTCGTGCTCGCGGAGCGTCGCCTCGACCTCGGGTGGCAGCTCCGACCGCAGCCGCCGCAGCTCCGGCATCCAGGCAGGGACGCTGGCGGGCGAGCTCTCGACGATCAGCGAGACGAGGCCGTCGGGCCTGCCGGTCGCGTACTGCATGCCGAGCATCCCGCCCCAGGAGTGGCCGAGGATGTGAACGCGGTCGAGGCCGAGCGCCTCCCGCACAGCGTCCACCTCTTCGACGAAGAGCTCCGGCGCCCACATCTCCGAGTCGTGCGGGCCCGACAGCGCCGAGTTGCCCGAGCCGAGCTGGTCGTAGAAGACGACGCGGCGCTCGTCGGCCAGCTCCTCGTAGGGCTTGAGGTGGAGCCAGTTCGCGCCCGGGCCGCCGTGCAGGCAGAGCAGCGGGATCGCGTCGGCACCGCGATCCGGCTCGACCGAGCGATACCACGTCTCGGCGCCGTGGAAGGGAATCCGGCCTTCGGTCGCCCTCACGGCCGCGTTATACCGATCCGCGGCTATGGACGCGCCGTCACGCGCAAGCTGTTCAGCAGTCGAAGGAGGTCTCGGGGAGCGCCGGGCGGTGCCCGCTCCCCCACGTAGACGAAGGCGTAGAACCTGCGCCCGTGGTCGCGGAACAGGAGCTCTGCACCCGGCCCGGTCGGCATCTCGCAGCAACCGCCGAGGTTGCCGAGGGGCGGAAGCGTGAACTTCGCGGGCCGCGTCGGAAATCGGCCGGCGCCGGCCTCCATCAGGAGCACGAGTGCCGAGCGCCGCGGAATGCGAAGGGAGGTGTGCAGCCTCACCGGGCCGGTTGCTGCGACGAGCACCTGCCTTGGGCTGTCACAGACCGTCACCGGCGAGCGAGAGAGGTGCCAGCCGTGCGGGACGACGACGCTGAGACCCGCGCCGACCGAGAGCCGCGGCTCCGCCGATACGGCAGCGGGCACGAGCATCGCCGCGATAACAAGGCAGAGCCAGAGATTGCGGTTCACCGCCCTTGGTACGGGTTAGCCACGGGCGGAGGTCCGCGGAGCTAGGGTCCAGCAGGGCATGAGGCTCTGGGGGTCAATCGGCAGCGGCCGCGACATGGCGGTCGATCTCGGCACGGCGAACACGCTCGTATTCATTCGCGGGCGCGGAATCGTGCTGTTCGAGCCGTCCGTGGTCGCGATCTCGGAGGAGACGGGCCGCGTGCACGCGGTCGGCGCCGAGGCCAAGCGGATGATCGGCCGGACGCCCGCCTCGATCCGCGCGATCCGGCCGCTGCGGCACGGCGTGATCGCCGACTTCGAGATCACCGAGGAGATGCTGCGCCACTTCATCTCGAAGGCCGGTGGCAGCCGGTTCGCCTATTCGCGGGTCGTGCTCTGCGTGCCAAGCGGGATCACCGATGTCGAGCGCCGCGCGGTGGACGAGGCGACGCGCGCCGCGGGAGCGCGCTCCGTCTACCTGATCGAGGAGCCGATGGCTGCCGCGATCGGGGCGAACCTGCCCGTGGGCGACGCGGTCGCGAGCATGGTGATCGACATCGGCGGCGGCACGACCGAGGTCGCGGTGATCTCGCTCGGCGGGATGGTGGTCTGGGAGTCGATCCGTGTCGGCGGCTACGAGATGGACGACGCGATCGTCGACTATGTCAAGAGCGCCCACAAGCTGCTGATCGGCCAGGAGACCGCCGAGGTCGCGAAGATCGAGGTCGGCTCTGCCTGGGCGGCCGACGATTCGACGGAGACGACCGTAGCCGGGCGCGACCTCGTGACGGGGCTCCTACGGCGGATAACCCTTACGGGCGGCGACGTGCGGCGCGCGCTCGAAGCGCCGGTCGCGCGGATCATCAGCGCGGTCAAGGACACGTTGGAGCGAACCCCGCCGGAGCTGGCCGCCGACCTGGGCGTGCGCGGGATCGTGATGGCGGGCGGCGGCTCGCTCCTGCGCGGGGTCGATGAGCGGCTGCGCAGCGAGGTCGGCCTACCGGTGCAACTGGCCGAGTCGCCGCTGACCTGCGTGGCCGAGGGCGCCGGCCGAAGCCTGGACGAGCTGGAGACGCTGGACCGGGCCGCGAAGGCTCAGCGCAAGGTCCGTGGCCGCCGCTAGAAGCTAGCCTCGGGGCAGGAGCGCGAGCAGCCGGTCGAGCGCCCGCGGGCGCGGGCCGGGAGCCGCGATGAACGCGGCCAGCCGCGCCGCCTCGTCCTCCTCCAGCGAGACCGCGGCTTCCGCCACGCCGTCCGCGCTCCAGACGCTGAAGCGGACGTGCGGATCTTCGGTCAGGTAGCGGGAAACCCGCAGCGCCCGGCCCTCGTCACGCGGGTGGGCGCGGAAGAACTCGACCAGCTTGCGCCGCTGCGGGGCCGCGCACCAGGGGCAGAAGCGATAGGCCGCCTCCAACTCCCCTTTGCAATCGGCACAGACGCGCATCCGGCTTCCTTCCACGTGGCGCTGTCACCTGGAAGAGTGATCTTGCCACGGCAGGCGCAGGTTTGCGATCTCCGGGCAGGCGCAGTCGCTACCTGACGAAGGGCTGCTTCATGCGCGACGTGATCGCCACTGCTCGAAAAGGGCCGACAGGCGCGGATCGCGAGCGCGTCTGGCGGAGGGGCGCTCGCGGCCCCTCTTGCAATCTCGCGCATTGTCCACACACTGAGTGTGAGGCCGTTTTCCACGCACCAGGTCGCTGTCGCCAGCCATGAGTGCCGCACCCTCAATTCCCGAGTCCGTCGCGACTGTCGAGGCCGCGCAGGCGGGCCTGCTCTACGAACGCTACTCGAGCATGATCCTCGGCTACTGCCGGCGCCGCCTGCCCTCCTACGAGGAGGCCGAGGACGCGGTTCAGCACACCTTTCTGAACGCGTACCGCAGCCTGCGCACCGGGGTCGTGCCGCACGCCGAGGCGGCGTGGCTCTACAAGATCGCAGAGAACGTCTGCCACGAGCGCAGGCGCTCGGCCTGGCGGCGAAGCCGCGTCGAGATCGTCTCGGACGACGGTGAGATGCGCGACGCCGTGGCGGCGCCCGTGCCCGAGCACGACGAGCTGGCCGGCCTCGTGGACGCGCTGGCCGAACTGACGCCGAACCAGCGGCGCGCAATCCTCTTGCGCGAGTGGCAGGGGCTCTCGTACCGCGAGGTCGCCGCGGAGCTCGAGACCACCCAGGCGGCGGTCGAGACGCTGCTCTTCCGCGCCCGGCGCTCGCTCGCAAGCAAGCTCGAACGTTCCCGCGGTCGAGTCTGGGGCGGTCTCAACGTGGGCTCGGTCGCATCCGGCAAGTCGCTCCTGGGCGGCGCGGCGGTCAAGGTGGCAGCGGCGACGGTGGTCGTCGCTACAGGGCCTGGCCCTCGGGACGCCGTCGCTGCGCGAACACGTTGGCGGCGCTGGATCGCCGACGCCAGCGGCGGCCCTCGCCCCCGTGCCTGCGTCGTTGCAGACTCCGGCCGGCGGAGCCCTGCCGGCCCGCAGCCGCTCCAGCCCCTCGTCCGCCCGCGCCGAGGATGGAACCGCCAGAACGGGTGGCCGTAGGGCAATGCCGGCGCCCGCCCCAGCGGCCGTGCCGCAACCTTCGGGGACACACCCGGGGCCTGTCCCCGCGCCTGTCCCCGGGGGTGTCCCTGCGCCTGTCCCTGCGGCTGTCCCCGTGACCGTTCCTCCGCCGCCACCGCTGCCCGTGAAGGTCGAGGTTCCGCCGCTGCCGGTGCAGGTACCGCCGGTGACGCTTCCCGATCTGCCTAGTGTTCCCCCGGCTCCAGACCTGCCGAAGCTTCCTTAGCCGCGTAGCCTCGGACGCCATGTTCCGAATCGCCAGCGCCGCCCTGACCTGGAGTGACGATGACCAGGAGCGAAACGCGAGAAACGCCGCTCCCTGGGCGCGCCCACTACTCGACGGTGACGGTCTTCGCCAGGTTGCGCGGCTGGTCGACGTTCAGGCCACGCAGGCGCGCGATCCGGTAGGCCAGGAGCTGCAGCGGCACCACCGCGAGAACGGACTGCAGGAATGCAGGTGAGCGCGGCACGTAGATGACGTCGTCCGCGTGGTGTTGGATGTCCTCGTTGCCGTCGGTCGCGATCGCGATCACGTGCGCGCCGCGCGCGCGGGTTTCCTGGATGTTCGAAACGACCTTGTCGTAGATCACCTTCTGGTCGGTCGCCACGCAGACCACCGGCGTGCCCTCCTCGAGCAGCGCGATCGGCCCGTGCTTCATCTCGCCGGCCGAGTAGGCGTCCGTCGGGATGTAGGAGATCTCCTTCAGCTTGAGCGCGCCCTCGAGCGCGACCGGCAGCCCGATGTGGCGGCCCAGGTAGAGGAAGAACTGCTTTTCGTGCAACCGCTCGGCGATTTCGTCGATCGGGTGGTCGCCGTCCAGGAACTGCCTGATCTTCTCGGGCAACTCGTACAGCTGGTCGAGGATGATCGTGACCTCCTCGGGCGGCAGCGTCTTGCGCACCTGAGCGAGCTTGAGGCCGATCAGAGCGAGCAGCGCGACCTGCGCAGTGAACGTCTTCGAGGCCGCGACGCCGATCTCGAGGCCGCAGCGCGTGTAGAGCACCGACTCGGCCTCGCGCGTGATCTGCGAGCCCATCAGGTTCGTGATCGCGAGCGTCCGCGCGCCAAGCTCGCGGGCGAGCTTGATCGCGTTCACCGTGTCCCGCGACTCGCCCGACTGGGAGATCCCGATCACGAGCGTGTCCTTCGAGAGCACCGGGTTGCGGTAGATCCATTCGCTCGCGATGTCGGGCTCCACCGGCAGCCGCGCCCATTCCTCGATCATGTAGCGGCCGACGACGCCCGCGTGGTACGAGGTGCCGGCGGCCACGATCACGATGCGGCGCAGGTTACGCAGCTGCTCCTCGGTCATACCGAGGCTCTCGAGCACGAGCGTCCCGTGGCGCACGCGGTCGCCCAGGGTCTCCGCGACGGCCTCCGGCTGCTCGTAGATCTCCTTGAGCATGAAGGTCTCGTAGCCGCTCTTCTCGGCGGCCTCCATGTCCCAGTCGACTTCGATCACCTCGCGCTCGACCTCACCCTCCTCCACGCAGACGAAGCGGGCGCCGCCCGGCGTGATCGAGACGACCTCGCCGTCCTCGATCAGCTGGATCGAACGGGTCTCGTCGATGAACGCGGCGGCCATCGAGGCGAAGAACATCTCGCCCTCGCCGACGCCCACGAGCAGCGGGCACTGGAGCCGCGCGCCCACGAGCTCCTCGGGGTGATCGTGGTGGACGACGACGAAGGCGAAGTGACCCTCGAGCTCGCGGTATGCCTCACGCGTCGCCTCGAGCAGGTCGCCCTGGTAGTGGCGCTCGATCAGGTGCACGACCACTTCGGCGTCGGTCTCGGTGTGGAAGGAGTGGCCCTCGGACTCGAGCGACCGCTTCAGCTCGCGGTAGTTCTCCACGATTCCGTTCAGCACGATCGCGAGCTTGCTCTCGTCGCAGCCGGTGAGCGGGTGCGCGTTCTGCATGTTCACGGCGCCATGGGTGGCCCAGCGCGTGTGGCCGAGCCCCGTCGTCGCCTGGGAGCCATTCGAGCCGGCCTCTGCTTTCAGCACCTGGAGGTTGCCGACGGCGCGCACGTAGTCGATCTCGCTGTTCTCACGCAGCGCGAGACCCGCCGAGTCGTAACCGCGGTACTCGAGGCGCTCGAGGCCCTGGAGCAACAGGTCCTTACAGGCTCTTTGTCCGACGTATCCGATGATCCCGCACACGCCGAAACCCCCTTAAGAACGCGAAAGGCCCGGCCGCTCTCCCGGCCCTGCGTCGGGTCGGATCAGCCGAGCTCTCGAGTGACGAGAGCGCTGATGGTACCACACGTTTCTTCGGCCTGAGCAGCCGTTTCCGCCTCCGCGAGCACTCGGATCACCGGCTCCGTTCCGGAAGCCCGCACCAGCACACGGCCGCGGCCCTCGAGCCACTGATTCAGTCGATCTACCTCTGCAGCGATAGCCGGGGGAACCTCCTGGCGCGAAACGCGGATGTTGGCTCTGGCCTGCGGGTAGCGCGACATGACCGCGGCGGCCTCCTCGAGTGTCCGCCCCCGGAGCGCGCTGCAGAGGAGCAGCGCCGCGGCCAGCCCGTCGCCGGTGACGTGATCGCGCAGGTAGATGATGTGTCCGGACTGCTCACCGCCCAGGAGACCCCCCTCGCGGCGGAGCGCCTCGAGCACGTAGCGGTCGCCGACGTCGGTCGTGACCACGCGGATCCCGTGCTCCTCGGCGAGCCGGTGGAGCCCGAGGTTCGCCATCACCGTGACGGCGATCAGCTCGACCTCCAGGTCCAGCATGAGGATCGCCAGGACCTGGTCTCCATCCACGGTGTTGCCGCGCGCGTCCACGGCCAGCATGCGGTCGCCGTCGCCGTCGAAGGCGACACCGAGGTCCGCGCCCGAGCCGGTGACGGCCTGCTGCAGGGCCCTGAGGTCGGTGGCGCCGCAGCCGACGTTGATGTTCGTGCCGTCCGGGTCCGAGCCGATCGCCGTCACCTGAGCCCCGAGGCGCTCGAAGGCGGTCGGCGCGATCCCGGAGTACGCCCCGTTGGCGCAGTCCACGACGATGCGCAGGCCGGAGAGATCCGAGCCGAAGCGCTCGACGATATGGTCGAGGTAGCTGTCGGTCGCGACGCCGACGTTGTCGATCGCCCCGGGCGGGCCGTCGAACGACGTGTCGAAGAGCGCCTCGATCTCCTCTTCGGCCGCATCCGTCAGCTTCTGGCCCTCGCGGTCGAAGAGCTTGACGCCGTTGTACTCGGGCGGATTGTGCGAGGCCGAGATGACGGCGCCGAGATCGAGCGCGAGCAGCGCAACCGCCGGCGTCGGCAGGACCCCGGCGAGCACGGCGTTCCCGCCTGCGGAGACGACGCCGCGGGCGAAAGCTTCCTCCAGCTCCGCGCCCGACGCGCGGGTGTCCCGGCCCACGAAGACGCGTCCTCGCTGCGACCAGAGCGTCGCCGCGTGGCCCAGCTGCTCGACGAGCTCGGGCGTCAGATCTTGCCCGACGACGCCACGGACGCCGTCAGTGCCGAAGTAGCGGCGCAACTAGCGCTTGGAGAACTGCGGCGCCTTGCGCGCCTTGTGCAGGCCGGCCTTCTTGCGCTCGACGATGCGCGCGTCGCGCGTGAGAAAACCGGCGCGCTTGAGCGGCAAGCGCAGCTCCGGATCGGCCTCGACGAGCGCCCGGGCGACGCCGTGGCGGACGGCGCCCGCCTGGCCGCTCGGCCCCCCGCCGTGTACCCGGACCCGGACGTCGAAGGTCCCCTCGACACCCGCGACCTTCAGCGGCGCGAGCGCGAGCTCGCGGTGCGTGGCCCGCGGGAAGTACGCCTCGATCGTCCGGCCGTTGAACCAGGTCGTCCCGTCGCCGGGACGCAGGATCACCCGCGCGACGGAGGTCTTGCGCTTGCCGGTGCCCTGGTACTGCGCGCGCTCGGCCATCAGCTCTTCACCTCGAGCTGCCTGGGAGCCTGGGCCTCGTGCGGGTGCTCGGGGCCGGCGTAGATCTTCAGCTTCGTGATCTGGGCGCGCGCGAGGCGATTGCGCGGGAGCATTCCCTTGACCGCCTTGCGCAGCACTTCGGTGGGCCGACGCGCGAGCTCATCGCGCAGCGGCCGCTCCTTGAGCCCGCCCGGGTAGCCAGAGTGGCGGTAGTAGATCTTGTCGTCGAGCTTCTTGCCGGTGACCGCGATCTTCTCCGCGTTCACGACGACGACGAAGTCGCCCGTGTCCACGTGCGGCGTGTACTCGGGCTTGCCCTTGCCACGGAGCGTGTCCGCGATCTGCGTAGCCAAACGCCCCAGCGTCTTGCCTTCCGCGTCGACGAGGTACCAGCGGCGCTCGACCTCGCCCGGCTTTGCGTTCCAGGTCTTCTGCATCATCGTGAAAAGCGGCGGATACGCGTCCGCCGCCGCGGGATTGTAGCGGGTCCCGGGTCCCACCCCGAGGGTTAGACCAGGCCACCGGTGCCGAGGGAGGTGTCCCCATGCTTGACAACAGCGCTCTAACGCGGCACCTTGGCATGGAGACGGCATCAAACGGATTCAGAGGTCTGCGGCAAGCGGAAGCCCGAGGTGTTCCAACCGACCTGTCCACGCTGCGGTCGTGGACGTTCATCACCAGCCATGCACAAGTGCTGCTGGCGGTTGCCCATAACCCAGACGCCAGTGTCACGGAAATTGCCGAGGCGGCTGAGATTACCGAGCGGTCGACGTACCGCATACTCGCCGATCTCCAGCAGGCGGGTTACGTGCGCCGGACCAGGAAGGGCCGACAGAACCGATACGGGATCAACCGCGAACTCGAGCTCCGTGACCCGACCGTCGGGCAGGGGCTCGTGCGGGACCTCCTGAAGCTCGCCGTCGAGGAAGATGTCGAGGGGCACCTCCTGCTCCGCCCCCGCCCTGCCTGATCGTGCGCGGCGGAGATACGCGAGCAGGCGCTCGCGCCGCAAATCCGCGGCGGCGCCGTCACAATAGAAGTTGAAGGTCGCGCCTATGCGGGCACGCCTTAGCTGCTCGATGAACTCATCCATCCGAATCCGAACTCTGACCGACGGAGGCCAGCAGCCGCTCGACATTGCGCGCGAGCTCGCGGAGTACATCGCGCCGGCGCAGCGCTCGCTCGACCTGGCGCAGTACGACTTCCACTTGGGGCCCGAGACCGCAGGCATCGTCGGTGGGGCGCTCAAGGAGGCCGCCGGGCGCGGGGTAGCTGTGCGGATCATCTACGACGTCGACAGCGCCAACCCGATCCCGGTGCCGCCTCCGCCGGAGCCCGACGTCGAGCTGATCGCCTCGCTCGGGCTGCCCTCACGGCCGATCGCGGGCGTGCCCGACCTGATGCATCACAAGTACGTGATCCGGGACGGCGAGTCCCTCTGGACCGGCTCCACCAACTGGACCGACGACTCGTGGGCGCACCAGGAGAACCTGATCGTCACAGTCGACTCGCCGACGCTTGCACACGCGTTCACGCTCGACTTCGAGGAGCTCTGGAAGACGGGTGTGGTCGAGCAGAGCGGCTTCGTCGAGCCGAGGCCGGTGGAGGTGGACGGCACGCGGGTCAAGCCGTGGTTCACGCCGGGCCACGGCGAGGCGCTCTCGCACCGGATCGCGAAGAAGATCGGCCAGTCGAAGCGGGTGAGGATCTGCTCGCCGGTGATCACGGCCGCGCCGGTGCTGGCGACGCTCGCACAGGTGCTCGCCGACGGCAGCGCCGACGTCGCCGGCTGCGTGGATGCGACCCAGGTCGGCGATGTGATCCGCCAGTGGCACGCGAACGGCAATGTGGCCTGGAAGCTGCCGTTGCTCCAGCGGATCATCAAGGGCCCGTTCTCGGGGAAGCTCTCGGAGCCCTGGGAGCTCGGAAGCCTGCACAACTTCATGCACGCGAAGGTCGTGGTCGCGGACGACATCGTGTTCACGGGCTCGTTCAACCTCTCGCACTCGGGCGAGCAGAACGCCGAGAACGTGCTCGAGATCCAGGACGCCGAGCTAGCGGAGCGCCTGAGCGCCTACGTGGACGAGGTGCGTCACCTGTACCCCGCGCTCGCCGAGTCGGTCGAGTGAGGCGTCACTCCCACTCGATCGTCGACGGCGGCTTCGAGGTGATGTCGAGCACCACCCGGTTCACCGCGGGCACCTCGTTCACGATGCGGCTCGAGATCGTCTCCAGCAGGTCGTAGGGCAGCCGCGCCCAGTCCGCGGTCATCGCGTCGTCGCTCGTCACGGCGCGGATCACCACCGGGTAGCCGTACGTGCGCTCGTCGCCCTGGACGCCGACCGAGCGGATCGCCGGCAGAACCGCGAACGACTGCCACAGCTCGCGGTAGAGGCCCGCGCGGCGAATCTCCTCTTGCAGGATCGAGTCGGCCTCCCGCAGGATCTCCAGCCGCTCGCGCGTGACCTCGCCGATGATCCGGATCGCCAGGCCGGGGCCCGGGAACGGCTGGCGCCAGACCATTTGCTCCGGCAGGCCGAGCTCCTCGCCCACGCGCCGCACCTCGTCCTTGAAGAGCATGCGCAGCGGCTCGACGAGCTCCATCTCCATGTCCTCGGGCAGCCCGCCGACGTTGTGGTGGGACTTGATGGTCGCCGCGACCGAGTCGTCGCCGCCCGACTCGATCACATCCGAATAGAGCGTGCCCTGGACGAGGTGGCGGATCTTCCCGAGCCGGTTCGACTCTTCCTCGAAGACGCGGATGAACTCTTTACCGATCGCCTTGCGCTTGTCCTCCGGATCGTCGACGCCGTCCAGCCGCGCAAGGAACCGGTCCTGCGCCTCGACGTGGATGAGCGGCACGTGGAAGTGGCCCTCGAAGGTCTCGACGACCTGCGCGGCCTCGTCCTTGCGCAGGAGCCCGTGGTCGACGAAGACGCAGACGAGCTGGTCGCCTACGGCCTTGTGCACGAGCAGCGCCGCGACCGCGGAGTCCACACCGCCTGAGAGCGCGCAGAGCACGCGCTCGTTCCCGACCTGTGCTCGGATCCGCTCGACCTGCTCCTCGATCACCGCCGCCGCGGTCCACGTGGGCGGCGCGTCCGCGACGGAGTAGAGGAAGTTCTTCAGCACCTCGGTTCCGTGGGGCGTGTGGACGACCTCGGGGTGGAACTGCACGCCGTAGAGCAGCCGCTCGGGATCCTCGAAGGCGGCGATCGGCGCCGCGGGCGATTCGGCTGTGACGCGTGCGCCGGTTGGCGCGGCCGCCACCGAGTCTCGGTGGCTCATCCAGCCTGTCTGCTCCGGCGGCAGGCCCTTGAAGAGCTCGCTCTCCGCATTGGCATCCGCCCTGATCTCCGTCTTGCCGAACTGCGAGACGCCGGTCCGCTCGACCCGCCCGCCGAGGTCCTGCGCCATCAGCTGCATCCCGTAGCAGATGCCGAGCGTCGGAACGCCGAGCTCGAAGAGCGCCGGATCGACCTGGGGCGCCCCTTCCGCGTAGACCGACGCCGGCCCGCCGGAGAGCACGAGCGCCCGCGGGTTGCGCGCCCGCGCCTGCGCCGCCGTGATCGAATGCGAGACGAGCTCCGAGTAGACGCGGCACTCTCGCACCCGCCTGGCGATCAGCTGCGCGTACTGACCGCCGCAGTCGAGCACGAGCACCGGCCGCTCCTCTGGCTCCGCCCTGTCTTCCGCGACGGGAAGCGGGACGACCTGGCCCACTAGTGCCCCGTCCAGTGATGCTGCCGAGTCTCTGGGTCGCGAGCACCAAGCCAGGGGCGGCACTCACTCGCCGCCAAGGCTGGCAGCCTTGGCAAGAGGGAGGGTGGGTTCTGGCGCCGCGTGATCGCGGGCCAGAGGCCGGCATGTATTGCTGGATGGGGCACTAGCCCATTCCGATGTGCTGCGCCCGCTGGAGCGACTTGCCCTCGGTCTTGATCGACGGCGCGAGCATCACCTCGGCCTTCTGGAAATCGTGGATCGACTCGTAGCCGCAGGTTGCCATCGAGGTGCGCAGCGCGCCCATCAGGTTGAGCGTGTCGTCGTTCTCGCGTGCTGGGCCGATCACGATCTCCTCGAGCGTCGCGTTCTGGTCGACCGCGACCCGCGCGCCGCGCGGCAGCGTCGGGTGGAAGGTCGCCATGCCCCAGTGGAAGCCGCGGCCCGGCGCCTCCTTGGCCCGCGCGAGCGGCGAGCCGACCATCACCGCGTCCGCCCCGCAAGCGACCGCCTTGGCGATGTCGCCGCCGGTGCGCATGCCGCCGTCCGCGATCACGTTGACGTACTTGCCGGTCTCGAGCAGGTATTGGATCCGCGCAGCCGTGGCGTCGGCGATCGCCGTGGCCTGCGGCACACCCACCCCCAGGACTCCCCGGGTGGTGCAGGCCTGTCCGGGCCCGACGCCGACGAGGACGCCCTCCGCCCCGGTTCGCATCAGATGCAGCGCCGTCTGGTACGACGCGCAACCGCCGACGATGACCGGGATGGGCAGGCTCGCGATGAACTCCTTCAGGTTGAGCGCGTGCCCGTTCGAGGAGACGTGCTCGGCGGAGACGACCGTGCCCTGGATGACCAGGATGTCGAGCCCGGCCTCGAGCGCGGCCTCGTAGTGGTCGCGCACCTTCTGGGGAGTCAGCGAGCCCGCGACGAGCACGCCGGATTGCTTGATCTCGGCGATCCGCTTGGCGATCAGCTCGGGCTTGACCGGCTTCTCGTAGATCTTCTGCATCCCGCCCGTTGCCCGTTCCTTCGTCAGCTTCGCGATCTTCGCCAGCTCGGGCTCGGCGTTGGCGTAGCGCGTGAAGATGCCCTCGAGGTTGAGAACGCCGAGGCCGCCGAGCTTGCCGAGCTCGATCGCGGTCTTCGGAGAGACGACGCCGTCCATCGCCGAGCCGATCAGCGGCAGCTCGAGCAGGTGCGGGCCGAGCTTCCAGCCGATGTCCACGTCCTGCGGGTCGCGCGTGCGCCGCGACGGCACGATCGCGATGTCGTCGAACCCGTACGCCTGCCGCGCCTTCTTCCCGCGGCCGATCTCGATTTCCACGCTACGCAGCCCCTTTCAAAGCGAAAAGCCCAGGCGCGATCGCGATCGCCTGGGCCGAAAAACTGTTCTCGCCGCCGTCTCTCAAGTGGAGGGCGATGGTAGCACCGCCCCTGGACGGCCAAGCGCTCTGCTAGTCGCCCGCGACGGGCTCCAGCTGAGCCACTTCGACTCCTGCGACGAGCCGCCCGGCCTCGCGGGGCTCGAAGCGGCCGGCGCCGAGCTCCAGCGTGGAAGCGGCGCCTGCCGCGACCGCGCTGCGGAGCGCCTCCTCGTCGGTGCGGCCGTCGAGCCGTGCCGCGATGAAGCCGGCGAGCAGCACGTCGCCCGAGCCGACCGCCGAGACGGCATCGATCCGCGGCGCGAGCGCGCGGAAGCGGATCGTCTGCCGGTCGGAGCGCAACTGCGCCCAGCAGCCCGACTCGCGCGTGATCAGCACGTTGCGCGCGCCCAGCTCCGCGATCGTCTCGAGGCCGGCCAGGAAGTCGTCGTCGTCGTGGAACTCCTGGCCGGCGAGGAGCTCGGCCTCGCGCTCGTTCGGAGAGACCAGGAAGGGCTCGGCCTGGACGGCGAGGCGCAGCGGCTCCCCCTCGCAGTCGAGCACCGTCTGCGCACCGCGCCGGTTGAGCTCGCGCACGGCCTCGGCGTAGAAGTCGTTGTCGATCCCGCGCGGCAGAGAGCCGGCGAAAACGACGTAGCTGGCTCCGCGGGAGAGGTAGGCGAGCTTCTCGAGCAGGATCTCGAGCTCCTCCGGCTGCACCTGCGGCCCCCACTCGTTCACCTCGGTGTAGCTCGCGCCGGTCGGGTCGACGATCGCCGTCGAGGTGCGCGACTCGTCGTCGATCCGGACGAAGTCGTTCAGGATCGCCTCGCTCGTCAGCTCCTCGACGACGCGGGTGCCGGTGCGCCCGCCGGCCAAGCCGGTGGCGACGACGGGCACGCCGAGGCTCTTCAGGGCCCGTGCGATGTTGATCCCCTTGCCGCCCGCGAGCGTGAGCCCCTGGCTCGCGCGGTGGCGCTGGCCGCGCTGGAAATTCGGCACGGTCAGGGTGCGGTCGATCGCCGCGTTCATGGTGACTGTGACGATCACGAGACCCAGCCCCACATGTGGTGCAGGGTACGCCCCGCGTACCAGCCCGCGCGGCCGGTGAGGCCGAGGCGCGTGACCGAGCGCTCGGCGACGAGCTTGGTGACACCGACCAGGCGTCCGCGCTGGTAGACGCGAACCTCTCCGAGCGACTGGCCTCGCCGCACGGGCAACTCGACCGCGGTGGCGGCGACGACGCGCCGCACGAGCGGGTGATCGACGCGGACGGTCGGGACCAGAGAGCGGGCCGCGACGAGCGCCAGCGGCTTGCGGCCGTACGCGAGCTCGGCCTCGGCGTAGGCGCGGCCCCGCACGACCACCGCGGCCGGCCGGTAGCGCGAGAAGCCCCAGTCGAGCAGTTCCGCGAGGTCGGCGTTGCGCGTGTCGCGGTCCGGGCTTCCGAGCAGCGTCGCGTAGACCGTCACACCCCGCCGGCGCGCCGCGGCGACCTGCGACCAGCCGGCCGCGGAAGTGTGACCCGTCTTGACGCCGAAGATCCCTGGGTAGCTATAGAGCAGGTCGTTCCAGGTGCGCAGGCTGCGGCCGCCCGAGATGGTGGCTCCGCGCTGGCGCACGATCTGACGCACGACCGGGCGGTGCATCAGCAGGCGCGCGAGCAGCGTCACGTCACGCGCACTCGAGAGGTGGCCGGTCGCATCGAGGCCGTCGGGGCGGACGAAGTGCGTGTCCCGGAGCCCGAGCTTGCGTGCCCGCGTGTTCATCATCGCCACGAAGCGCGATTCGCTCCCGTGACCGATGTAGATCGCGAGCGCATCGGCGGCGTCGTTCGCGCTCTGGATCAGCGCCGCCTCGAGCAGCTCGCGCACGGTCAGCCGCTCGCCCGGCCGGAGGTTGGCGCTCGACTCGCCAACCTCCGCGGCCAACGGGCTGACAAGAACGGTGTTGCCGGGCCGGGCGTGCTCCAACGTCAGCAGCACCGTCATCAGCTTGGTGATGCTCGCGATCGGAACGCGCTCGCGCGCGTTACGGGCGAGCAGGATCTCGCCGGTGACGCCGTTTTCCACGACGTACGAGCGCCCGGTTACTTGCGGCGGAGCCCCCAGGACGGGGGCCGCGAGCGCGAGAGCCGCGGCGGCGACGAGCAGTCGGCGCTTCACGGGACGGCGAGTCTACTTATCGGTGAGTCAGCGGACGCGGATCCGCTGGCCCACGTTCAGGTTCGTCGGCTCGATCCCGGGATTGAGGGCGAGCAGGTCCTCGACCGTGGTGTCGAAGCGGATCGCGACGTCGCTGAGCGTCTCGCCGCTGCGCAGGCGGTAGAACTGCCTGCGCTTGGCGGTGGTTGTCCCGGTCGTCCCGGTCGCGGTAGGGGTGGACTGGGTGGTCGCGACGGAGGTCGTGCCCGGCAAGGCCTTGGTCTGCAGCCCGGAACGCACGAGGAGCACCGCGATCGTCGCCGCGGCGAGAAACGCCGCGGGCGCGCCGTAGCGCTTGGCCTCCCCCCGCCAGCCCCGCGCCAAGGCTTACCAGCCCGACACGGCCCAGACCTCGCGGCGGAGCCTCGCCGCCTCCAGGGCCGCCGCCGTTCGCCAGTCCTCCTGGCCGTTGCGGAAGGCGTAGATGACGCTGCGGGAGGCGTTGACCAGCGCGCTGGCCGGCCCGCTCGTGAACGCTCTGGCGATGTCGGCCGGAGTCGCTCCCTGCGCGCCGACTCCGGGCAGGAGCAGGATCGACTTCGGCAGCAGCCGCCGGGCCTCGCCGACGGCCCGCGGATGGGTCGCGCCCACGACCGCGCCGACGCTGGAGAGGCCGCGCTCGCCGATGAGCTCCTCGCCGAGCTCGTGCACGAGGCGCGCCACGTGCTGCCAGAGCGGCCGGCCGTCTGAGAGGACGAGGTCCTGAACGTCGGCGCCGCCCTCGTTCGAAGTCTTGACGATGCAGAAGATCCCCGCGCCGTCGCGCCTGCACGCGGCGAGGAACGGCTCGAGCGAGTCCCGCCCCAGATATGGGTTCACGGTCAGCGCGTCCGCGAGCGCGGGGCGCTCGCCGTGGGGCTCGAGATAGGCGGAGGCATACGCGCGGGAGGTCGAGCCGATGTCGGCCCGCTTGCCGTCGGCGAGCACGATCAGCCCTGCCGAGCGCGCATAGGCGCAGACGTCCTCGAGAGCGCGAATCCCGTCGGCGCCGAGCGCCTCGAAGAACGCGAGCTGCGGCTTGACGCCGACGACGTGCGGCGCGACGGCGTCCACGATCCCGCAGCAGAAGCGCTCGCACGCTTCGGCGGCGGCGGATCTCGACAGGTGCGCGTCTCCCGCCAGCTCGACCGGCAGCAAATCCGGCCGCGGGTCGAGGCCGACGAGCAGCTGGGAACGCTTGCGCTCGACCGCTTCCGCCAGCCGGTCGGGAAACAGCGCGGTCGAGGCGACGGCCGGCTCAGCGCTCACGCGAGAGAGGCTACCGCCCCGTTCGGTCAGGAGGTGACCTCATTTTCAATGGCCGGCTCCGTGCAACGTGCGAATCGAGAGGCCGATGTAAAGGAGGGGGCTCGCGGGGGAACCAGGGGTTCACCCGCGCTCCTAGCGGCGAACCCGGCCCGCAACAACGCCAGAGGGCCGCTCGCGCGGCCCTCTGGCTCAAACCTTGAAGGGGCCTGCGGCTAGAAGCCTCCGCCGCTACCGCCGTTGCCGCCGCCGTCGTTCCCGCCGCCGCCGCCGCCACCGCCGCCGCCGCCTTTCACGGCCTGCTTCAGCGTGCTGCCGGCCGAGAACTTCGGCACGGTCGCAGCCGGGATCGTCACCTTCTGGCTCGGATTGCGCGGGTTGACGCCCTGCCGCTCCTTGCGGTGCTGCGTCGAGAACTTCCCGAAGCCGGTGAAGTTCACTTCGCTGTGCTGGCGCAACGTCTCGGTGATCGAATCGAGCACCGCGTCGACCGCATCGGAGGCCTCACGCCTCGACATGTTCGACCTCTGAGCTACGCGATCAACGAACTCTTGCTTCGTCACAATCGCTCCTCTCCTCCCGGTTGCTGTGGGTTGTAACCCGGGCTAAAAACCCTAACAGGGATACCATTTCCGCTCAACCATGCGGTTTTGCGGCACTTTTTGCCTCGGAGAGCAACTCGGACGCCCGGAATAGGGGCCGCAAGCGCACTCCGACACGGGCTAGTTCGTCGGCTCCACCCTCTTCCCTGTCGACCACGCAGACGGCCGTCCCGACCCGCAGCCCCGCCTCCCGTAGCGCCTCGATCGCCTCGGCCGCGGCGCCGCCGGAGGTGACGACGTCCTCGACGAGGCAGACAAGCTCGCCTTCCTCGGACACACCCTCGAGTCGGTTCGCCGTGCCGTATTCCTTGGCCTCCTTGCGCACGATCAGGAAGGGCAGGCCGGACGAGAGCGAGGCCGCCGCGGCGAGCGCGACCGCTCCGAGCTCCGGCCCGGCGAGGCGCGCGGCCTCGGGCTCGAACTCACGCACGGCCGCGGCGATCAGCCCGCCGAGCGGGCGTAGCAGGTCGGGCCGCGTCTCGAAGCGGTACTTGTCGAGGTAGTAGCGCGACCGCCGACCGGAGCGCAGGACGAAATCGCCCTCGAGGTAGGCGTGCTCGCGCAGGGCGGCGCCGAGCTCCTCGCGCTCCACTAGGCGCGAGCGGCCGCGAGCAGGTCGCGGGCGCGGGCGAGCAGGCGCTCCGCCTCCGGCGAGCCCTCGGTCAGCGAGACCATCGAGCCGTCGCCGAAGTAGAGCTGGACGCGCTCCCGCCGGCGCGCGGCCCGGCGGCGGTAGAGGACGGTGCCCACTGCCGAGCCGGCGGCGAGCAGGAACCCGGTGAGGAAGTTACGACCCCGCATCCTTCTTCTTTCTCGGAGCGGCGCGCTTGGCGGTCGCGCGCTTCGCCTTCGCCGGCGGCTCCGTGCCCAGGCCGCGGAGGCAGCTCTTGAGGTCGTAGAAGACGAGGCCGGCGGTCGGCTCGGGCGTCGTCGTCGCGACGATCAGGCGGTCGCCGTCGCGGACGACGAAGACGCTGCCGTCCTGGAGGGCGACGTCGAGCTGCGCGAGCTCCTTGCCGTCGATACCGTGCTCCTCGGCCGCGTTGAGCAATTCGAGCGCGGTCGAGGCGAGGCGGCCGGCGCGCTCGTCGTCCACGGTCGAGGCGACGACGGTTCCCTCGCGGTCGAAAGCGACGGCGCTCTCGATCTGGCTCGAGATCTCGGTCAGGTCGGCGAGTGCCTGTGTTGTAGCCACGTTCTGACGCTAACACAGCCCATACTCCGGCTCATGCCACGCCTGCCCAAAGCGATCGGGAAGTTCTACGCGGACCGCGGCCCGCACCTCGCGGCGATGATCGCCTACTTCGCGCTGCTGTCGTTCGTGCCGCTCCTCTTTCTCACGATCTCGCTGCTGTCTCTCGCCGGACGGCCCGACGAATCGAGCTACCTCGTCACCGAGTTGAAGCGCGCGTTCCCGGGGAGCTCGATCTCCAGCATCGTCCACACAATTCGCGAGATCCAGAAGCACGCGACGGCGCTCGGAATCATCGGCGGAGCTGCGCTGCTCTGGACGTCCCTCTCGCTCTTCAGTGTGCTCGAGTCCGCGTTCAACATCGTCTACGGGAAGCCGAACCGCTCCTTCCTGCGCGGGAAGCTGCTCGCGGTGGGGCTGATGCTCCTCTCGCTCGTGACGCTATTCGTCGGGCTGCTGATCGGGTCATTCGGCTACGACCTGCTCAAGCGCTACGCGGACGGCTTCGCGAAGAACGTCTACGTGGCGTACGGGCTCTCGATCGGAGTCTCGCTGCTGGCGGTCTTCGTCTTCCTCGTCTCGGTCTACTACCTGCTGACGAACGTCGCGCACTCGTTCCGCGACGTGCTGCCGGGGGCCGTGGTGGCCGCGGTGCTGTTGGAGGCGAGCTTCCAGGTGCTCCCGCTCTACGTGCGCTTCTCGAGCAACGTGGTCGCGCTGAAGGCGTTCGGCGGGCCGGCGTTGCTGCTCGTCTGGCTCTACGTGATGGCGAACGCGATCGTCTTCGGCGCCGAGGTGAACTGGTGGCTGATGGAGCGCCGGCGCACCACGGAGCTCGACGAAGCCGCCGGCCTCGCCTAAAACCAGGGACACACCCAGGGTGTGTCCCTCGTGTGTTAACTCACAAGGGCTCGCGCGGCTCTGGCCCGATGCGAGTTGCGGGACTTCCAGTCGTCGCCGAGCTCGGCGACGGTTTGCTCTTCGCCCTCCGGGATGAATACCGGGTCGTAGCCGAAACCCTCCACCCCGCGCGGCTCCTCGGCGATCCGCCCCTGGAAGATCCCTGTGCCGCGGAGCTCCTGGCCCGCCGGCCCGATCAGCACGAGCTCGCAGACGTAGCGCGCCCGGCGCGCCTCGCCCTCGACCCCGCGCAGCTCGCCCAGCAGCTTCGCGTTCGCCTCGCTGCCCTCCGGGGCGTAGCGGGCCGAGCGGATCCCCGGAGCGCCGCCGAGCGCCTCGACCTCGAGCCCCGAGTCCTCACCGAGCATCCAGGCCTCCGCAGGCCCGACCTCCCGGCCGAAGAGCGCCTTGCCGCGCGCGTTCTCGTAATAACTGTCGCTTCCCTCCTCCGGGTACCCCTCGGCGCCCAGCAGCTCGAGCTCCCAGTCCGGCAGAAGAGCGGCCAGCTCGCGCAGCTTGTCCGGGTTCTGCGAGCAGAGCCGTACGGTCAGTCGGTCCAGCGGGCCCCCACCACGTGCTCCACCTCCGCGAGCTTCGCGACCATCTCGGTCGCCTCAGCCCCCTTCGGAAGCTCGACGTCCAGTAGCACGTTGCGCCGGTCGCCTTCCTGGTTGATCTCGAGCGTGAGCAGCTTGGCGCCAACCGCCTCGACGGCCGTGACGAGCGGCCCCGGGCTCTCTCCGATCGGCAACTGCACCAGTAGCCGCCCCGATTCAGGCCGGAACCGGGTGATCACGAGGTGCGTCGCGATCCGCAGCGGCCAGAGCGAGATGAGCGCGACCAGCGTCGTGATCACCGCGGCCGAGTAGTAACCCGCGCCGCTCGTCAGGCCGATCGCCGCCACCAGCCAGAGCGTCGCGGCCGTCGTCAGCCCGCGCACCGACAGGCCCTGCCGGATGATCGCGCCGGCGCCCAGGAATCCGATCCCGGTCACGATCTGGGCGGCGATCCTCGTCGGGTCGGCCCGGATGACGTTGTCGCCCGAGGTGAGGAACTCGCGGAAGCCGTAGGCCGAGGCAATCGTGAACAGCGCCGAGCCGACCGAGACGAGCATGTGCGTGCGGAAGCCGGCCTCCCGCTCGCGCAGCTCCCGTTCGAGCCCGACCGCTCCGCCCAGCACCGCGGCGATCACCAGTCGCAGCAGGGTCTCCTCCCAGCTGAGCGACGGGACGCTAAGGAGCAGCATCGAGCGCGGCCTCCTGCGCCTCGCGAATCGTGGCGATCCCGGAATCGGCGAGGTCGAGCATGGCGTCGAGGTCGTCGCGGCCGAACGGCGCGCGCTCCGCGGTCGCCTGCACCTCCACGAGCAGACCGGCGCCGGTCCTGACGACGTTGACGTCGACCTCCGCGCCCGAGTCCTCCTCGTAGTCGAGGTCGAGCAGGCGCTCGCCGCCCACGATGCCGACCGATACCGCCGCGACGGAATCGCGCAGCGCGCGCGAGAGCCCGGCCTTCCCGAGCGCGCGGGCGGCCGCGACGTAGGCCCCGGAGATCGCGGCGCAGCGTGTGCCGCCGTCGGCCTGGAGCACGTCGCAGTCCACCCAGAGCGTCCGCTCGCCGAGCGCCTCCAGGTCGGTGACGGCGCGGAGCGCCCGGCCGATCAGGCGCTGGATCTCGACGGTTCGGCCCTTCTGCTTGCCCGCGCTCGCCTCGCGCTGCGTGCGCTCGCCGGTCGAGGCCGGCAGGAGCGAGTACTCCGCGGTCAGCCAGCCGCGGCCCGCGCCTCGCAGCCAGCGCGGGATCTGCTCGTCGAGCGACGCCGTGCACAACACGCGGGTCTTCCCCTGCGAGTAGAGCACCGAGCCGAGCGGCTGCTCGAGGTAGTCGACGACGAGCTCCAGCGGGCGCAGCTGGTCGGGCCGCCGCCCGTCGTGCCGGCTCATGCCGGAGCCGCCTCGAGGTCGGCGACCGCGACGTGCTCGACCTCGCCCAGCGGCAGCTGCAGGAAGCGCTCGCCGAGGGCGCGGAAGAGTGCCGGCTCGCCCGTGGTCAGGAACCGGTACGAGCCCTCGCGGCCCTCGCCGTTCTCGATCCCCTTGCGCGCGAGCGTCTCGGCCACCTCGCGCGCGGTCTCCTCCGCGGAGAAGACGAGCGTGACGCCGCGGCCGAAGACGCGCTGGAAGACCGGCCGGATCAGCGGGTAGTGCGTGCAGCCGAGGATGACCGTGTCCACCTCGGCGGCCTTCAGCGGCGCCGCGTACTCGCGCACCGCCTCCGTCGTCTCGGCGCCGAAGGGCTCGTCGCTCTCGATCAGCGGGACGAGCCGCGGACACGCCACGGGGACGAGCTCGGCACCCGCGTCGAGAGCCCGCACGAGTTGCGCGTACCGGCCCGCCTGGACGGTCGCCTCGGTCGCCATCAGGCCGATCCGCCGGTTGCGCGTCGCCTGCACCGCGGCGTGGGCCTCGGGGGTGATCACGCCCACGACAGGCACGGCCAGCTCCGCCTGAAGCTGCGGCAGCGCCGCGGAGGTCGCCGTGTTGCAGGCGACGAGCAGCAGCTTCACGCCCTGACCCGCGAGGTAGGCGGCGATCTCCCGCGCGAAGCGGCTCACCTCCTCCAGCGGGCGCGGCCCGTAGGGCAGGCGCGCGTGGTCGCCGAGGTAGAGGAAGTCCTCGTGCGGCATCGTCACGAGGCACTCGTGCAGGACGGTCAGACCGCCCACGCCCGAGTCGAAGACACCCACCGGCCTGGAATCCACGGGCCGATTGTAGAAAGCCGCGGGGTTGCTCTACGCTTCCGTCCTTGCACCGCGGGGTCTATTCGGTTCTTTTCGCCTGTGTGCTGGCGCTGTTCGCGGCCGGTCGCGCCTCCGCCTACACCCAGCAGGAGCTCTCGCTGCACATGGACGACGGCGTCGACCTCGCGGCCACGCTCTACGAGCCGAGCACCGCGCCGCCGCCTGCCGGCCACCCGGCGATCGTCGTCTTTCACGGTCTAGCCGGCAAGCGCCAGGATCTGGATTTCCTGGCCAAGGCATTCGCCGGCTCCTTCGCGGTGCTCACGCTCGACGCCCGCGGCCACGGCGCATCGGGCGGCCTCGTCTCGATCGACGGCCCGCGCGAGATCGCCGACGTGAGAGCGGTCTTCAACTGGCTCGCCGCCAGGCCCGAGATCAACCGGAACCGAATCGGCGCCTGGGGCATCTCGCTCGGCGGGGGCGCCGTCCTGCGCTCGCTCGTCGAGGGCGTGCCGTGGGCGGCGGCCGAGACCGTCCAGACCTGGACCGACCTCTACAGCGCACTCGCCCCGCAGCGGCTGAGCAAGTCGGGCGCCGTGTTCAAGTTCCTCGACTCGGTGCCGCAGAACCGCTTCGACCCGTCGGTGCTGGCGATCCGCGAGGACGCGCTCGCCAGCACGAACCTCGGCGCGATCCGCGCCTGGGCCGACGCCCGCTCGAGCCGGTCGCAGCTGGGGAAGGTGAAGACGCCGGTGTTCATGTTCCAGGGTCGCCGCGACTTCGCCTTCGACATCGCCCAGGCGCGGGCCGGCTACCGGCTGCTCAAAGGCCCCAAGCGGCTGTACGTGGGTGACTTCGGCCACGACCCCTCGACCTTCCCGGGGCCCGACATCGCGCAGGTCGTCTCGCTCGGCCTGAAGTGGTTCACCCGCTACCTGATCGGCACGCCGGCCAGCTTCGCGCCCGTTTCGCTCGCGCCGAGCCCGTGGCGCGGGAAGCTCCGCACCTACGCGACGCTGCCCCCAACGCGACGGCTCGCCCTTCGGCTCGGCGGAACCGACTCACTCGCCGGCGCAGGCCGCGCGCAGCGGACGAGCGGGCCGCTGACCGCGCGTGTCGAGACCTTCGGCTCGCCGCAGGTGCAGGTGGCCGCGCGGCTCTCCGGCGGCTGGTCGCGGCTCGTGGCGGTGCTGACCGCGCAGCCGCGCCGCGGCGCGGAGATCGTGATCAGCGAGGGCGGCGTCAACACGACGGGCCTCTCCGGGAAGCGGCGGCTGACGATCGGCCTGATCGACGTGGCGACGCTGATCCCGCGCGGCTCGCGCTTCCGGCTCTACCTCGCCTCGAGCTCGCTCGCGCAGAACCCCGGCAACCTCCTCTACCTGAACCTGCCGATGCCGCGCTCGGCCCGGGTCAAGCTCGGCCCCGCGCGCGTGGTCATCCCCATCCTGCGCAGCCCCGTCTCGCGATGACGCGGGTCGCCGCAGCGCTCATCGCCTGCCTGGCGCTGGCGCTTCCGGCCGGCGGCGTCTCGGCCGGCACACCGGGGGTCACCTCCACGGAGATCCTGCTCGGCGGCACGGTGCCGCTCAGCGGCCCCGCCTCGCCGTTCGGGGTCGTCGGCCCGGGCGCCAACGCCTACTTCAAGTACGTGAACGCCCACGGCGGGGTCAACGGGCGCAAGATCAAGTACCTCTACCGCGACGACGGCTACGACCCGTCGAAGACGATCGACCGGACACGCGAGCTCGTCCAGCAGGACAAGGTCTTCGCGATCTTCAACAGCGTCGGCACCGAGCACAACCTGGCGATCCGCGGCTACCTGAACGCGGTCAAGGTGCCGCAGCTCTTCGTCGGAACAGGAGCCAGCGCGATCGGGCGCGGGCACAAGGCCTTTCCCTGGACGATCGGCTACCTGCCCAGCTTCGAGGGCGAGGGCGCGATCTACGGGCGCTACGTGGTGGCGCACAAGCCGCGAGCGCGGATCGCCGTGCTCTACGAGGACAGTGACTACGGCAAGGACCTGCTGAACGGCCTCAAGCGGGGGCTCGGCAAGCACGCGTCGCAAATCGTCGTGAAGGCCTCGTACGAGGTGACGGACACCGACGTCAACTCGCAGATCGCCAAGCTGCGCCGCTCCAAAGCGGACACCTTCATGCTCTTCGCCCTGCCGCAGCAGGCGATCCAGTCCTTCGTCTACGCCTACAAGCTCGGCTGGCATCCGAGGATCTACGTCAGCGCGGTCTCGATCGAGCCGACCGTGATGGGGATCGCCCGCCTCGGCACGAACGGGAAGGAGACGAACGGCTCGCTCAGCGTCTCCTTCCTCAAGGATCCGACCTCGCCGGCCTGGGCGAAGAACCCCGCCACGGCCCTGTACCGCTCGATCTTGAAGCGCTACTACCCGGGCGGGAAGTTCACCGACGTCTACAACTTCTACGGCATGGCGGTCGCGTTCTCGATGGTCGACGCGCTCAAGCGAGCCGGGCGCAACCTCACGCGCGAGAGCCTCCTGCGGGCGGCGACGCACATGGACGAGCGGAAGAATCCGTTCCTGCTCCCCGGAGTCGCGGTCAAGACGAGCCCGTCCAATTACTTCCCGATCGGGAAGGCGAAGATGGTCCGGTACCGCGCCACGCGCTGGGTGCTGTTCGGCCCGCTCGTGAAGGCGCGGTAGCCATTTGCCCGAGTTTCGGTGTTAACTATTCCGGTGAAAAGCTCGTCTCTGATCTTCGGTATCCAGGGGATTCTCCGAGAAGGAAGGGGATAATGAAGAGTTCATTGCGCTTGGCATTGCTGGCGTGCACCAGCTTCATCGGGCTCGCGCTCGCCGCACCGGCGCCCGCCGCCTACAACCCGTCGTTGACGATCGAGCAGTCGAGCTACAAGGTCGGGGGTGCGACGATCGCCGACGTCTTCATCGTCGCGCCGCAGAACGACGATCCGACCGCGAAGCTGACCATCTTCTCGCCGGCCGGCTACAACGCCGTGCTGACGCAGGCACCGGGGACGAAGATCGGCTCGGTCTTCGCAATCGTGAAGGCGAAGGCGCTCGGCGGCGCGCTCCTGCCGCTCTCCGGTGACGTGCTCGTCGCCAATCCGGCCGACCCGGCGATTCAGGCGGCCGCGCTCAGGTGCACGGGTACCACCACGAACCAGGCCAACTGGGTCCTGAACACGCAGCTGCAGGGCCAGACCGTGGCGATCCCGGTCTTCGTCAACAAGGCCGGGCCGCTGGTAACCCAGCAGGTCTGCCTGCCCTCGCCGGACATTCCGCCGGCCTCGGGTGGCGCGACCTTCGGCGCCCAGCTCGTCTCTGCGGACTTCACGGTCAAAGGAGTGTTCACGAATGCCGCGGCCAAGGGCGGCTACGAGTGGGCCGGAATCTTCACGCCGTACACCCCCGGCACCGGTAACCCGAATCCCGCGGGCACCGTCGAGTGGCGAACCTTCGTCGGGCTTCCGTCCTCGCTGACCCTCGCGAAGGCGAAGGCGAAGAGGGGGTTCAAGCTCGTCGGCAAGCTGACGATGCAGGGCCTCAACCCGAAGGGCATCCGGCTCTGGGTCTACGCCGGGAAGAAGGCTCGGCCGGCCCCGAACGCCGTCTCCGCCGGAACGGGCAAGCGCTCCGGACGCTCCGGGAGGCTGCCGACGACCGGCAAGTACTCGATCCTGCGTGCGCCGGTGAAGTTCACGACGTTCTTCCAGACGCGCTTCGAGCACTACATCACCGAATGCAATACGACGTTGCCGGGGCTCCCACCGGTGAAGTGTATTGGCGAGGATCTCGCCGCCGTGACCAGCAACCAGGTCAAGGCCACGAAGCCGAAGAGGCGGCGCTAGCTCTCCGCCGGCAGCTCGTCGTGGCGGGACCACTCGTGCCACGAGCCCGGGTAGTTGCGCGCGTCGTAGCCGGCGGCGCGCAGGGCCAGCGCGGCCAGCGCCGAGCGCGAGCCCGAGTGGCAGTAGGCGACGATCTCGGCGCCTTCGGGCAGGCCCACCAGCTCCCGCACCGCCCAGGCCTCATGCGGGCGGCCGGGTGCGGCGAACAGGCGCTCGGCCTCGAGCCGGCTCGCGCCGGGGATGTGCGCCTGGCGCGGGTCGCAGGGGTAGCCGCCCCGGCCGGAGTACTCGTCGGCGCTGCGGACGTCAAGAATCGTCAGAGCGGAGTCCTCGAGCCGGTCGCGCAGCTCCTCCCAGGTCGGCACCGCCTCGAGGCGCGGCTCGAGGCTCGTCTTGGTCTTCTCGAGCTCGACGGCGCCGGTCTCCAACTCGCCGGGCCAGCCGGCGACACCGCCCGCGAGCACGGAAACGTGGGGATGGCCCGCCACCAGCGCCGCCTGGGCCGAGGATGCCGCGCCGACGCAGTCGCCCCGGTCGTAGAGAACGAGCCGTTCCGCCCCGGTGACGCCGTGGCGGCCCAGGCGCCGCTGCACCTCGACCGCGAACTCCCACACGAGCTCGCGGTCGGCCAGCGGCGGCGGTGAGCCGAGCACGAGCGGGATCGAGCGCGGCAGGTGGACGCGGCCGTGCGCGTTCGGGCCGCGCACGTCGCCGAGCACGAGGTCGGGCTCGCCCAGGTGCTCCTGCACCCAGGCGGCGTCCACGAGCGGCGGCAGCTGGGTCATTGCGCTGCGACGAGCTCGCGCTCGGCGGCGACCGCTGGGCGGGCGGCGACCCGCGAGAGCCAGCCGTCGAGCGACGGGCCCAGCTCGATGCCGAAGCGCTCGAGACCGCGCAGGATCCAGGGCACGTAAGCGATGTCGGCGAGGCCGTACTCGCGGCCGCTCAGGTACGGCTGCGCCTCGAGCACCCGCTCGAGCTCGGCCAGTCTCGCGTCGAGCTCCTCGCCCCCGTCTCCTCGCCGCGCCGCGTAGTAGGCCTCACCCAGCCGGTCGTCGAAGCGCTCGAGCCAGAGGCGCCCCAGTGCGCGCTCGGCCGGATCGGCGGGCCAGAGCGGCGGCTCCGGGTAGCGCTCCTCGAGGTACTCCATGATCACGCGCGACTCCGGCAGGACGAGCCCGCCGTCCTCCTCGTAGACCGGAACCCGGCCCAGGGGGTTCTTCTCGTAGATCCAGGCGGGGCGGTCGTCGAGGTCGATCTCGACGGCGTCGTAGTCGAGGCCCTTCTCGGCGAGGACGATGCGCGCGCGAGCCGCGTAGGGGCAGCGCTCGGCGGTGTAGAGAGTCGGCACGCGGTTCAGACTATCCGCGCCCCGCGCCCTCGAGGCCGAGCACTTCCGCGAGTTGCGCGAACAGCTCTGGCGCAGGGGACAGCTCCGCCGGCGACGCGGCGGTGCGGGCGACGGCGCGGACGGCGGCCGGCTCCGCTCCCGTGAGGCGGGCGACCACCGTCGGGTTGGCGCCGAGCGCGACGACGTCGCCCGGCGGCAGCGGCCCGTGGTACTCCGGCACCGACTCGTACTCGTCCACGATGCTGCCGCGGTCGAAGAGCGCGTAGCGCACGACCGCGCCGTCCTCGAGGGCGATCGCGCAGACCACCGCCCCGGTCGCGTTGGAGAGCTCGGAGGCGAGGCGCTCGCGAACCTTGCGGTCGTTGTCGAGCAACTCGTGGTAGACGGCGACCCAGCCGTTTCGCGGTTGTGCGACGCGGGCCTCGCCGGAAACGCCGAAGCGCGGCAGGTACTTGGCGACGCCGGCCTGGACAGCCTCGAAGTCGTCGGTCTGGACGTGCACCGATGCGTACCACTCGCCCTGCTCGCCGCCGGCCACGCGGCTCTCGAGCGTTTCGATCGGAACGGACAGCCGCCGGGCCCATTCGGTGAAGCCAAGCCGCTGCCAGACCGTCTGGCCGACCTCGTTTCCCGTCGCCGCGTCCAGGCTCATGTGCTCGGCCCCACCCTCGCGGCCGCGCGCGGCGAACTCCGCGAGGAGGGCCTTGGTGATCCCTTGCCGCCGCCGTTCGGGTCGCACGTAAACGATGTTCACGTGCGCGAGCTTGTTCGGCTGGATCTCGCCGAACGCGAAGCCAAGCGCCTCCCCGTCCTCCTCGCCGAGCAACACGAGCTTGTCCTCGAAGAACGCCGGCCCGACCTCCGGCGGAGGCCACGGCCGGTCCCAGTTCTCCTCGAAGATCGCCTCGAGGAGCTCGACGAGAGTGGGTTCGTCGGCGGCGGTGGCTTCGCGCACGATCACGGCGGCGCCACCCTAAGCCCTGTGAGCAGGTAGTGCGCAGTCAGGTTCTGGAAGGGGTCGAACCGCTTGCCGAAGTCGCGGATGTCGCCTGCCGGGGGATAGAAGGCGACCACGGCCTTGGCGAGCGCGAGGTCGCCGGCCGGCCAGGCGCGTGGCCGCGCGAGATGGCGCGCGAGGAACCAGTCGGCAGTCCATTCGCCCAGACCCCGCACGGCCACGAGCCGGGCCTTCACCTCGTCGTCCGGAAGACCGGCGAGCGCGTCGAGGTCGACGGGCCCGGCGGCCAGGCCGAGCACGTACTCGGCCTTGCGCCGCGAGAAGCCGAGCGCGACGAGGTCCTCCTCGCTCGCACGCCGGAGCCGCTTTCGCGGTCGGAAACGAGTACGCCTGGCCGACGCGGCGCCCGTAGCGCTCGATCAATCGGTTGCGGATCGCAAAGGCCGCGTGGAGCGAGACCTGCTGGGCGGTGATCGAGGTGACTAGGGTTTCGAAGGGGTCGGGCGCAAGCGGGGGCCGGAAGCCGGCGAGCACGCGGATCAGTCGCCGCAGGACCGGATCCTTGCGGGCCCAGGCGTAGAAGGGCTCGAGCTCGAACTCGGCGCCGAGCAGCTTGCGCACCACCGGACGGGTCTCGGCATCGAGCGGCTCGACCCGCACGCCGCCGCGCGCGGCCTCGATCCGCACCTCACGCGCCCCGACGACCCGGTGCAGCGCGCCGTCGCTCCAGAGGTTCGCGAGATCCGGCCCGAAGGCGCGGAAGCGCTCGGTCGAGAGCTCGAAGTCGAAGGGCTCGAGCAGCCGCAGGAGCGGCACTAGAGCTCGGCCGCGAGCGCATGAAAGTCGGTCAGCGGCCGGTACGGGACGCCCCGCTCGTCGAGCCAGCGAGCGAGGTTGCCGGTCGCGAAGACCCGGTCCGCAGCGAGCGAGGCGCACAGGTCGGAGTGGCTGTCGCCCGCGTAGACGACCTCGACGCCGCTCGGCAGGTCGCCGCCTGAGGCACCGCTTGCGGTGCCGGCGCCAGGACGCGTGGGCTCCGCCCATGCGTCCGTCTGAGATGACCGGTCGACCCATTTGAGCTCCTCTACGTCCCGCCTCTTGCACGGCTCGCCGCAGGCCTCGCAACGCCCGGCGACGCGGAAGTGCGCGCGCCAGCCGTCGGGCCGGGGCTCGACGCTGTTCGCGCGAAGCTCGACCGCGTCGACCAGGCCTTCGCGCTCGAGCACGGGCTCGATCAGCTCGTGGAAGCCGCTCGAGACGACGAGCGGCCGGTGAGCCCGCGCGAGCTCGGCGAAGCCGGGCCGGATGCGCGCGTGGTCGAGCAGCCACGGCACCACCTCCTCGAGGGGCGCGGTCACGGTCTGGAACTCCTGCTCGATCACCTGGTTCAGGGTCAGCGTACGCCCGAGCTGGGCCTCGACCCGCGCGTAGATCTCGGGGTCGCCGAAGCGCTCCAGCACCTGGTCGAGCGTGTCCCGCTCGGTGACCGTGCCGTCCCAGTCGACCACGACGCGGAAGGGCGGGCTCACCGGCGCACTTCCGCCACGGTCCCGTCACCCATGCGTGCGCTCTTCCTGATTACGATCGCCTCGGGGAGGAGGTTCGGGCTACCGGCCCGGCCCGACGGCCATGGCTGAAACAGCCACGGCTAGAAGTGCGACGTGACCCCCGCGGGATCCTCGTCGGCGTTCCCCGCGGCGGGCGCGCGCTCCTCCAGCCACGAGTACGCGTACTTGCCGTCGTCGAGCTTCTTCGCCAGCTTCGTCAACCGCAGCGGGTGGAAGGTGTCGCACATCACCGCGAGCTCGTGCGTCTCGGTCTGGCCGATCGACTTCTCGGCCAGCCCCGGATGCGGCCCGTGCGGGATTCCCGACGGGTGCAGCGTGACCGAGCCGACCTCGATGCCCCGGCGCGAGCCGAAGTTCCCGGAGACGTAATAGATCATCTCCTCCGAGTTCAGAT